>QAMM01000016.1 GCA_003150405.1 Clostridiales bacterium | reverse complement strand
GGGGGGGGGGGGGTAACTGCCTCCGCCGCCGAAAACAGTCAAAGTGAAGCGGTTGCTGAACTATATGAACTGATTGCTCAGGCAGAAGCCTTGAAGACCGGAAACGAAGAATTTCAGCTTCAGGTCAGCCACACCGATGATGGCTCCGACGTCAACCAGGCGTTCCCCTGGATGTACGCCAGCGAACTGGAAGAATTGAACAATGCGATTGAATTTGCCCGTAGCGCCTCTGCGTCTGAGGCCGAAACGGCAATTATCCGCCTTGAAGAAGCCATGGGAAAGGTCAAAGCAGACGGATCCGATCCTTATTTTCGGCTCGATCCCGGGCTTGGCAGCGTGCCAATCGAAATTACGGCTCCTGATAATAATTGGACGACAAGGGCTCCTTTGGATTACCGTGTTCCTTCCGATTTTGCCGGCAGTACAGTTCAAATGATTGCTTATCCGTTCGCAGATTCTGAGGGAAAAGCAGATGTACTCCAAATCAATTACAAACACAACGGAACAAGCACCTTTGGCGGAATTAGCATTGAGTCCGCACTGGATCCTGCGGTAGAAATTCCCGACGGTTCAACCATTGAATTCGACGTCTACTACCCTAAGAGCGCACAGGGAAAGTACATGCGGTGGAGAATCAGCTCTGACAGCGGCCGTTCCACAACCGACAGCTATCTCAGAGATTATGATTACACCAACCTCAACCCGGACTGGCAGGGCTACTGGGACAACGAAACCTGGCTAAAAACCCACCACAGCATTGTGGCCACAACTGGTACTGCTTCCAAGCTCATTCTTGAGCTGCACGGTGAAAATGCACGTCCCGCAGAGAGCGGCATGCTTCTGGTTTCCGATATTAAAATAACAGCCCCTGATCCGGACGGTGTTCCGCTTCCTGAGGTTGTCAATAACGAAAACCAGAGTGAAGTCACCCCATTAAAAGAAATTTACAACCCAGAAAACGGTCTTTTTATGGTCGGCTCTATTGGAACCGGTTCCGTGACTGGTACCAGAGCCCGGCACTACGAAATTTTTGTTGACGGCAACAACCTGAAAGCGGACAGTACCCATCCCACCGGGCCGAATTGGCTGAAAAGCGTTGACGGCGCTCCGTTAAGCGGCGCAAACGCCGAACCTGGACTGGCGGAATATCGTTTTCCAACCAATTCCTATTTGGCCATCCGGGATTCCGGTGAACCAGGCGAATATAAAATGCATGGCCATGTCCTGGCATGGTATAACCAGGCCCCCGCATGGATGCGGCAGATCATCCCAGAACATCTTCCTTCCGGGTACACCGGCACGGCCGAATTCTATGGTCTGGGCAACGGCGTTACCAATACGGTGAAGGTCGACAAAGACAGCGCCAGAAGGGTTCAGTACAACCACATTATGTATGTCATGCGCCATTTCATGACAACAGACGCGAAATACGGCTCCAGTGAAGACCGCGGAATCATCCCCTTCCATTCGTGGGATGTTCTGAACGAAGAGGTTCACGAAAGCCGGCACAGCGAACTGATTCTGCAGGATGCCAACAACTGGAGAAACAGCCTCAAGCACACCAACTGGCTGGTTGCCATGTCAGATGACGACATTACCGGCGATATCACCGAGCATTATATTTATCTGCTCTTTAAATATGCACACATTGCCGTCCCGAATGCTCAGATGGCAGAAGCTTACAAAGCGAACTACGACAGCCTTCCGGAGTATATGAAACTGGACGGACACGACAACGCAGGCAGCATCGATGCCTATGTTGTTGACAATCCTCCCAAACTCACCTACAACGATTATGGCACTGCAACCCGCAGCAAGGCGCGCACTATTTATAACATGGTCCGCGACCTGAATACCGCGTGGGAGTCCGACCCATTGTATGACGGAAGGCCGCTGATTGAAGTCGTCGGTTTCCAGGGACACGATTCGGTCAACGAAACCCTTGCAAGCGACAATCAGTACGCAATGGCACTTTACGCCTCTTTAATCGACGAAGGACTCCTTTCCGGGATTTCCTTCTCCGAGTTTGACTTAAAGCTGTTAACGGATGCTCCCGGAGGCGGTGCGACCGCCCCTGCAGCGCTCAATATCAGGCAGTCTGATGCGCTCGGTTACCAGTATGCACTGATGTATAAGCTGTTCACCCGGTTTGCCCCATATATAGACCACATTATTAGCTGGGGCGTATCCGGTTCCGGATGGCAGGGCAGCTACGTTCTGTTTGACACGCAGGGTAATGCAAATGCCGGTTACTACGGCGCAGCCGACCCTGACCGGTATATTTTAGGGCATTCTTATCTGGATGATTATTTTGACGGCGAGTACGAAAAACTTCAGGACAGCTATGCCATTGACCTCGGCGATCTCGGCACCTTCCTGCCAAAGGGAAGCGTCCTTTCGTCGATTGATATTACGGCTGCGCCGGATAAAACAGCCTACACCGCCGGTGAACGCTTTGACCCAACCGGTTTGGTGGTAAACGCAGTGTACGCAAACGGGAACCAAAAAACCATAACAGGCTATACCATTTCACCAGACGACGCTCTGACAACTGACGATACCTCTGTCACCATTTCCTATACCGAAAACGGTGTAACCAAAACCGCAATGCTTCCAATCACAGTCAACCCTGATCTCAGCCGGGCGGAAGCGGTGGAAGAACAAATCAACGCCCTTCCTTCTGTTGACGAGATTGCAATCGATAATGAGGAGCATATTCAGGCAGTTGCCGATGCCAAAGCCGCTTATGACGCTCTGAGCGATTATGAAAAGAGCTTTATCAGCGAAGATGCCAAGGCAAAATTGGACGCGTTGGTTAAGGCGTTGAACGCCTACCGTATTACGGAGGGCAGCGGGTGCAGCTGGATGCATGGATCTGACAAAGGCTTGACATTTGCTGCGAACGGGCCGCTCCGTAAGTTTGAGGGCGTTCGCATTGACGGCAAGGATTTGGACGCACAATGCTATGAGGCAAAATCCGGAAGTACCATTGTCACACTGAAAGCCTCTTATCTGAACACCTTGTCGGTCGGCGAACATCGAATTGATATTGTCTTTGCCGACGGTGAAGCTTCCGGTGAATTCACGGTTCAGGCGGAAACCACAAAACCGGACGTTCCCGTAACCGGTGAAAGCAGCGTAATTTTCTGGATTGCTGTCATCTTTGTCAGCGCCGGTGCAGGTGTAGTACTGTCTGCCTACCGCAAAAAGAAAGGAATAACTAAGTAGACTTTACCTGCCCAAATAGTAAACAATACTGCAAACAGGTAAATTGTCATCGGCTTATTAAGGCCGGGAGACAGAGGCGCCGCAGCTTCTGTTTCCCGGCTTTTGTTTCTGTCCAGGGAGATCAATACACATGAAAAATGCTGTTTCTTCCCGCCTTTCCGTCAAGACAGGTGTCTTAAATTCGATTTGCCATTTTCAAAGCCGCATGCTATAATACGGCCATAAAAACGGGGACCGCTCACAGCTGAGCCAACAGTGCATTGGCCGCGTGTCATCGGGCTGTTCGGGATACGCAGGCCAGTGCTTTTTTCTGCCGGCAACCGGTAAGCAGAGAAAGAGGGGGACAAAAATGTTTCGAGAAATGCGGCGCAAAAAACAGGCGCTTTTGCCAGAAGAATGCGCATCCGTCCTATTCCGGTGTTTCTCCGGTGTCCTTGCATTATCAGGCGACGGGGGCTGCCCTTATACGGTACCCCTCAGTTATGTCTATGACGGCCAAAAAATCTATTTTCACAGCGCAAAATCCGGCCACAAGCTGGATGCTCTCCGGCAGAATCCCAAAGCATCTTTCTGCGTTATTGATCAGGACCAGGTTGTACCGGAAGAATATACCACTTATTTTCGAAGTGTAATTGTATTTGGCACCATCCGAATTTTGGAGGATGAACAGGAAAAACGAGCTGCCATTGAAAAACTAGCTGTAAAATATGCACCGGGGGATTCCGCCGAAAACAGGCAGAGAGCCATTCAGCGCGAATGGGAGCCTCTGTGTATGCTGGAAATGACGCCGGAATATCAAACAGGAAAACAGGCCATTGAATTGGTGAAGGCAGAAAATTAATAAAGCGGCAAATCTTTCAGGAAATACGGTGGGTATCAGCTTCGGCAGAGGACTATTGTTTCAACGGGACTATAATGCAGATTGCCTTTGATGATTGGTTCATCAGCGGTAGGGGACATCCGCCCTACCCTTAACAGAACTTATATTTCGAAAAATTCAAGAAGCAGGTTCGGGCGACAAAGACTCCCATACTCAAAATACTGAAACAACATTATTCTGCATAGAAAAAATCCCCCTGCATGCTATAAATCAACTTGTCTCTTTAACTGCAAAAGGACGAACCTGCTGGCAAGCAATGGGAGCTATTTTTTCTGGAAAATTGGACTGTGGTATTGTAGCCGCGGTATTACAAAACTAAACAGGTGAAACAATATGATCGATAAAATCAAGGTACGGGGTGCACGGGTACACAACCTAAAAAACATTGATGTTGATATTCCGCTCAACAAAATTGTCGGTGTCGCCGGGGTATCCGGTTCCGGAAAATCCTCACTTGCCCTGGGTGTCTTATATGCAGAGGGTTCCCGGCGCTACCTAGACGCACTTTCCACCTATACAAGACGACGAATGAGCCAGGCCGCCAAAGCCCAGGTGGATGAAGTGCTGTACGTTCCCGCCGCACTTGCCCTGCATCAGCGGCCTAGTGTTCCGGGCATCCGCAGTACATTCGGCACCGGAACCGAGCTGTTAAACAGCCTTCGGCTAATGTTTTCCAGGCTTGCAAATCATCTCTGTCCAAACGGGCATCTTCAAAAGCCAACCCTCGCCGTTGCAGCCGACAAAGAGCTTGTCTGCCCGGAGTGCGGCGCACACTTCTACGCGCCGTCGGCAGAGGAGCTGGCCTTTAACAGTCAGGGCGCCTGCCGTACCTGCAGCGGGACGGGAAAGGTCCGTACGGTGGACGAAACCACCCTTGTCCCAGATGAATCACTTACAATCGAACAGGGTGCAGTCGCCCCATGGAATTCGCTCATGTGGTCGTTGATGGTTGACGTCTGCCGTGAAATGGGTGTCCGCACTAATCTGCCATTCCGTGATTTAACCGAACAGGAGCGGGAAATCGTGTTCCACGGCCCCGCTGAAAAGAAACATATTTTATACAAGGCCAAAAATTCCAACCAAGCGGGAGAGCTGGATTTCACCTATTACAACGCGGTCTACACCGTTGAAAATGCGCTGGCGAAGGTCAAGGATGAAAAAGGCATGAAGCGCGTTGAAAAATTTTTACGCGAGGATCTCTGTCCCGAATGTGGCGGCACCCGTCTGTCTGCAGCGGCAAGGCAGCCAAAACTGCGCGGAATTTCTCTGGATGAAGCCTGCAGCATGTCCCTTTTCAAGCTGACGAGTTGGGTGTCCAGCGTGCCAAGCTTCCTGCCGGGAGAGATGCGCCCAATGGCGGAAAGCATTTGCGAATCCTTTCAGACCATTGCCAAGCGTCTTATGGAGCTGGGGCTTGGTTACCTCAGCCTCGACCGGGCGGCGTCTACCCTTTCCACCGGGGAACGGCAGCGGATGCAGCTCGCCCGTGCCGTGCGCAACCGAACAACTGGAGTTCTGTATGTACTGGATGAACCGTCTATCGGCCTGCACCCCTCCAACATTCAGGGGCTGGAGGCGGTCATGCGGGATTTAATTGCAGACGGCAACTCGGTCTTATTGGTGGATCACGATACACAGGTTTTATCCAAGGCCGACTGGCTCCTTGAATTAGGGCCGCAGGCAGGGGCAAACGGCGGAACTGTCATTGCGCAGGGAACCCCCAATGATCTTTCACAAAACGCTCATTCCCTCATAGGGCCGTTCCTCTTCGGCAATTCCCAAATCACAACAGGAAAGCACCCGGATACCTCCGCAATTTTTTCGCTTGGGCAAATCCGGCTCTCCACAGACGCCCTTCATACAGTCAAACCGCTCACTGTTACAATTCCGAAAGGAAAACTGACGGCGATAACCGGTGTGTCCGGTTCCGGTAAAACCACCTTGATTCTGGAAAGCCTGGTTCCCGCGCTGGAGGCTGCAACCTCCGGTAAAAAACTTCCAACGCATGTCAAGGCGCTGGATGCGGATGGGATTGAACGGGTTCAATTAATTGACGCTACACCAATCGGCATCAACGTCCGCTCTACGGTTGCAACCTATGCAAATATACACGATGAACTGCGTAAACTGTTTGCAAAAACGCAGCAGGCAAAACAGCTTGGTCTCAAGGCTGGGGACTTTTCTTACAACACCGGAAAGCTGCGCTGTCCTGTATGCGATGGAACGGGCGTCATCAGTCTTGACGTGCAGTTCCTGCCGGATGTCGAAGTTCCTTGTCCGGACTGCCGCGGCTCCCGGTATTCCAAAGAGGCTGACCGGATCCAATACCAAAATAGCGTAGGCAATGTGTATTCTCTGCCTGAACTGATGGCGATGGATATCGACACGGCACTGCACGCCTGCTGTGACCTAAAGCTTGTGCGCCAGCGGCTGGAGATTTTACAGCGCCTTGGCCTGGGGTACCTGACTCTCGGCGAGGAAACACCCAGGCTGTCCGGCGGAGAAGCACAGCGCCTAAAGCTGGCAAGCGAAATGGGAAAAAGCCAATCGGCCTCCGTGTTTGTTTTTGACGAACCAACCATAGGGCTTCACCCGCTGGATGTGCAAACCCTGCTCGGCATTTTTCAGACACTTGTTGAAAACGGCGCAACCGTCCTTGTCATTGAACATGACCTGGACGTCATCCGCAACGCCGATTACGTCATCGATCTGGGGCCTGGCGGTGGTGAAGAGGGTGGCAGGGTTGTTGCAGCCGGTACCCCGGAAGAAATAAAAAACAATCCTCAAAGCTGTACCGGACATTATTTGTAAGCCCACAGCATTCATTACGAATAGAAATCAGCGGCTAAATGTTCTCTTACCACCACTAGAAAAAAGAGCGGCTTCTTTTCTTCCGGCAGACACTTTTTCGGCTTCACTTCAAAATGGATTGAGCGCTTCGTACAACCGCAGTTTTCCGCATTTTATTAACGCTGCCATCCTCGTTCAAGCGGAATATGAGCCTTTTGTGCAGCCAAAAAGCGAATTTCCCCGAATTTCAACAGAGCGAGCGTCTGCTTTTTACTTTGACGGCTGTACCAAACCTCCTTGACACACAAAGAACAAACCGCCCTTTGCGAAAAGAGGCGGTTTGTTCTTTGTGTGGGTTCAATTCATGCAGAAAATTGAAGTTTCTATCTGTCTCCGATTATTTCCCATAATTTTCCTGTAGAACATTCAATAATAAAGCGGCATACTATCCATACAAACAACGCTGGAGGGAATGCCATGTTTCAAGAAAAAGAGGTACGCCGATTCGCGCAATATTTAGCCGACGAGGAAAAAAGCCCGGCTACCATTGAAAAATATCTGCGCGACGTTCGGCGTTTTATCCGTTTCGCCGCAAATCAGACGCTCAATAAAGCGCTGGTTCTTCAGTACAAGTCCATGCTTTGCAAATGCTACGCCGCCGTCAGCGTCAACTCTATGTTGATTGCACTAAACAGTTTTCTGCGCTTTATAGGGTACCCTAGATACTGCGTAAAACTGCTGAAAATTCAGCGGCAAATTTTTTGTGCTGAAGAAAAAGAACTCTGCAAACAAGAGTACCAGCGCCTGCTGAAAGCCGCGAAAAACTCCCGGATTTCACTGATCATTCAAACCATCTGTTGTACTGGTATTCGAGTAAGTGAACTAAACTATATTTCTGTGGAAGCAGTCCGCTGCGGCAAAGCAGTGGTAAACTGCAAAAATAAAACACGGGTCATTTTTATCCCTGCACCGCTTCAAAAACTGCTTATTGCTTATATTAGAAAAACCGGCGTTCAAACCGGCCCGGTGTTTGTCAGCAGAACCGGAAAACCCCTTAACAGGAGCAATATCTGGCGCGACATGAAAGCTCTGTGCCAGAAAGCTGGTGTTTCTCCCAGCAAGGTTTATCCACACAACCTCCGGCACCTGTTTGCGCGCACCTTTTACAGTCTTGAGCATGACATTGCCAAACTGGCGGACCTGCTCGGCCACAGCAGTATCAACACCACCCGCATTTATATCATGGAAACCGGCCGACAGCACATCAGCCGTCTGGAACAAATGCAACTCACTCTAACAACATAATGGTGATTCTGTTGTTGAAAAATTCAACAAATATAAAAAGAAGCTAAAACGTGCCTACATACAATTACAGAATTCAAAAAAATGCGCACAGCAAATAAACTGGCACTCCTTTTCATTGAGCCCCAGCGTATTTTTCATGCGTATTTTTAAGGTTAGACCTTTAAATACTCTTGCAGTACAGGCAGTTTCGTGCTAGTATAAATTTGTAAATGGTGTATAAATCTATAAACAAAAAAAGAATAACAACAGAATCACCATTATGTTGTTGTCCTTTTCACTGGGAAGGAGCGAAGCTGTGTTGCTGCAAAATATATGCCTCCAAGAGCTTAACTCTTACTTTGCTTCGCTTCCTCTTTTTTTACAACAGCACAGTCGAATGGTTGGGATATACACCCAACTTCTGGCACGTGAAGTTTTAGCCGAATCATCTGTTGAATTTCCTTTATACGCACAAAGCTGGAGTCTTTCAGACTTTTTGGGGTTTGGTTTTTACCACGACATTGGAAAATCCGGCATTGCAAACAGCATTTGGAGCTATACCGGTGCTCTTAACCAAGAGGAACGAAAACTTGCTCAGTCTCATACCATTCTCGGGGCATATCTCATTCTTGGTAAACTGCCTTTTCCCGGCGGTGACAATGGTATCCCAAACCTGCGTGATACATTGGCGCAATGCTGTCTGTATCATCATGAACACTGGGATGGAAGCGGCTATCCCTTCGGATTGAGCGGTAAAACAATTCCCTATTTCGCTCGAATGGTCGGAATTGCTGACGCCTTTGATGCCATGACGTCCAACCGGCCCTACCACCGTGGAATCTCTGTGCAGGATGCTTTGCTGGAAATTCAGAACGGCGCAGGTACTCAGTTTGATCCTATGTTGGCTGAGCGTTTTTGCTCTATCTTGCGTCAGCACTCATATCAACTTCTGTAACAAAAGCCGCTGTGAACGGCTATAAAAATAGGAGGTAGTAAAAATGAAGGCATTCAAACGTTTTCTGCCCCTGCTTCTCAGTCTTGTGCTGCTGATTTCCCTGAGCAACATGACGGTCTTGGCAGGTGGACAGGAGTACACTGACTGGGCAAGTGGCACATCTTTGCCGTCAAGCGGCGTCTACCGGTTGACAACGAATGTTACATTATCCCAAGAGGTTACCATTGGCAGTTGGGGTTCTTCCCGTCCAGAAACCCCAAAATCTTCCCTGGTGCTGGATTTAAACGGCCATACTATTACAGCAGCCAGCGGAGAAGCATTTTTTGTGCAGGTAACCGGCGGTTTAACCATTGAAGACAACAAGGGCGGCGGCAAAATCACCAATGCTGGCGCCGGAAGTATGAAAACGCTGGTACAGGTAAACGGCGGCTCCTTTACAATGACAGGCGGAACGCTGGAAAATACGACAAAGATGGGCTATGCTCTGCATGTAAACGGAAACAGCATTGCTTCTATTTCCGGCGGAACCATTGTGAACAGTGGGAGTTCCGGGTATGCGGCTTTTGTAAATGGCACCAGTGAATCTGGCAAAAAGGGCGGCAGTTTGACCTTGTCTGGTGATGGTGAAATTAAAAATACGATTGACGGCGGCAAGGCGCTTCAAATAAATGGCGGTAATGCCTCGAATGCATCCCTCTCTATGGAAGGCGGCCGCGTCATGCAGGAAAGTACGTATAGTTCGTCCTCTGCCATAATGGTTAACACCGGCACTCCCAAAGACGGCGACCAGCCCATTGTCATTTCCGGAGGCTCTATTACCTCAAACGCCGTAGGAATTGAGGCGGATTCCGCGCCAATTACCGTTACCGGTGGTACATTTGATGTTCAAACCTATGCTTTCCAGACCCGCCACACGACCATAACACCGCAGGGAGAAAACAGTGTAAATGTAACCGCCGGAAAAGCAATTTTTCACACTTTGAGAGATGGTTCAGACAACCAGATTAATGGCGGTAATTTTGACGCCCCAAACATTAAAGAAGCCTATACTTCGGATGAACCCGGTGATACTCCATCCAAAACGGTCATCACAGGTGGTTCCTACACCACTTCCCCGGTCGAATATATCACCGCTGATCGTACCGCAGTCGGTTATACTGAAGTCGGCAAGGATAAGGTTTTTCTAGTCGGTACAGGCGAAGAAGTTGGTCAAGGACTTGCTTCTGCACCAACCGGTTCGCAAATTGAAGTTTTAAAGGGCGACGTTTCGTTCTCCATCCCGGTTGACGGCGTCACTGTCACCAATCCTGGCGGCGGAAATGTAACTGTCAACGACAAAACAGTGGATGAAAACACGGATGTTGTAACTCATATTCACCAACTCCAGAAAACAGAAGCCAAAGCTCCCAGCTGCACCGAAAAAGGTAATGTTGCCTACTGGTATTGTGCCGGTTGCGGCAAATATTTCAGCGATGAAGGCATTACCGAGATCACCAAAATTGAACGGCCTGCTCTCGGTCATAATTATGCAGATGCATGGACCTCTGACGATGGATCCCACTGGCATGAATGCACTGTCTGCGGCGACCACACTGGTGCAGCCGCTCACATAAGCGACGAAGGTGTTGTCACTCAACCGGCAACGGAGACCGAAAATGGTGAAAAAACATATACCTGCACCATTTGCGGCAAAGTTTTAAAAACCGAAAGCATTCCGGCAACTGGTTCTGTAGAACTACCAAATACAAACAATACTGGTAACTCCAGCAGTGGCAATGCAGCACCACAAACCGGTGACTCTAATGTTTCAAATCTCTTGGCTCTGAGCATACTTGCAGCAGGGGCAGCGCTCGCATCTTTGCTCATTATCCGTCGGAAGGCTGATAAATAGCTGTCCGCAAAAGGGGGCTAATAACTGGCCCCCTTTCTTTTAATCGTCGTAACTAATTGGAGTTTTCTTATGATAACAGCCACCGCAACGGTCATGCAAGTCTTTGTGCAGGGAAAACGAAAAAACGACATCTATGGTTGTTTTTACAGTTCGCTTGTACAAAACCCCATTCCGTTTTCTAGCTTTTCCGATCTGCTGATTCAGGCAGACGCTTTGTTTGATTCCATTCAATTCCCACAGTCCTTTTTAGAACACCGGCGTTTTGTCAATCCACCCGGCCGTCCTCGGAAGTATGCACCCGGCGACAATACACCGCTGCGGCCGGAGAACATTCCGGTATATTCCCACTCTGAAGATGCTATAGGAATACCCAGCCTCTGTCATTTTCAGCTTCATGTTCTGTACCGTCAGCACGGGAGCTGGCAAGGTAGGGTACGCTGGTGTGAAACCGAAAAAGAGATGAATTTCCGCAGCGCTTTTGAACTTCTCTACCTGCTTCTTGAGGCAGTCCACACCGAAGAGTCCAGTCAAAACAGTGCCGCATCTCTTTAAAAAGCCGTTTCGCATTCCTTCTGTTCCATTTATGCGTAAATGAAAACCGTAGAGGATTTGCCTAAAATGAATTCTCTGCGGTTTTCGTTTTCCTTGTAAAAAACAATGCAAAACCCTTACGGGAACTTGATTTATAAAAAGCTGCGGCGACTTAGCGCTTCTATAGCGATATCGTATTCAGCTGAATCAGCATCGTTCTCCCGCTGCACGTTTCTGCTTTAAGTACCGGCAGCATCCTGTTTTGCCAAAAGCTCCGAACTGCTGCTCAGCGAGTTTACAAGAACCAGGCTGTATAAAAACAGCCTGGAAAATTACATTAAAGCAAGAGGAATGACCTGGGAAAACAAATTTGTACGATGGTCATGATTACCATCACAATGGCCGCTGGGTTCCTTCTTATGTGCCGCGTCCCTATTGATCCAATCGTACTCGCCGGCATTTGAGTTTTCCATATACTGTACATTGCTTTAGGCAAAAACCCATTGCGTCAGAGAATGCACACAAAATAGCGTCGTAAAATTTGTATGGAAGGGTTGCACTGCAATGACCGCGTTAACTGGCCGGAACGCACCTTCAACCCAACCAGCATCATGCGTGCAAAGACAGACTACCGTTCCAACACAGCCACTGCCTATATGGCAGAGCCTTAATAAACAATCATTATTTGGCTCAGGTGGTCAGCCAAGCCGGTTACCAAGCTGAATAAATCTTGGAACCAGCAAAATAGCGCGGGTTTCTATCCGTAATAAAAAGCCGTGACCGCACATTTCAAGCTGCATTTTTTCTTTCTTAGGAATTCAAATACGTTTTATCCCGTTTCTTCAGACCAAAAAGGCGGCATTTCCGATCCGATTTACTGACAATTTCGGTAATATGCACAAGTCTATTGTTAGTCTAGACTAATCCATGGTCGAAATGTCAAATTTCTTAAAAAGCTATTGACATTTTGTCCATAAATCATTATTATTTTTAATGGTTAGCAAACACTAACTACTTCTTTGGTTCAATGTTTCGTTATTACGAATTTATCTTCATGTAAGGAAGGAAGTAACATGATGCCTTTGACACTTGCGAATATTGGTGAAGAGAATACCATTAAAAAGGTCGGCGGTAAGCCGGAGGTGAAAAAGCATCTGGAGAATCTCGGTTTCGTAGCTGGGGGAAACGTTACGGTGATTACCACACTGGGCGGAAATGTCATTGTCAATGTAAAAGAATCCCGCGTTGCTATCAGCAGGGAAATGGCACAAAAAATCATGATTTAATGGTTTTGCAGATAATGATTCGATAAGGAGGATAATCCAGCATGAAAACACTCAGGCAGGCAAAAATCGGCGATACCGTCAAGGTTGTCAAGCTTCATGGGGAAGGCGCTGTTAAACGCCGTATCATGGATATGGGGCTCACTAAAGGCGTGGAGGTTCACGTCCGCAAGGTGGCGCCGCTTGGCGATCCGGTTGAAATTACTGTCCGCGGCTATGAGCTTTCCATCCGTAAAGCGGACGCAGAGATGGTCGAAGTTGAATAATCCGGCATCTTGGGGGAATCCCCATTTTTTTCAGCATGCGGTTAGTTTGAACTTACCGCACCGCTTCTAACCATGAAAGAGAGGAACAACAGTATGGACTTGAGAATTGCCCTGGCGGGCAACCCGAACAGTGGTAAAACTACCCTGTTCAACGCGCTCACCGGTTCCAATCAGTTCGTCGGCAACTGGCCGGGGGTAACCGTTGAGAAAAAGGAAGGCAAGCTGAAAAAGCACAGCGGTGTCACCATTACCGACCTTCCGGGTATTTATTCCCTTTCCCCATATACCCTGGAAGAAGTCGTCGCGCGTAATTACCTCATTGGAGAGCGTCCGGATGCCATCCTTAATATTGTGGACGGCACCAACCTGGAGCGCAACCTTTACCTCACCACCCAACTCACTGAGCTTGGCATTCCGGTGGTTGTCGCCATTAACATGATGGACGTCGTTCGGAAAAACGGAGACCGTATCAACATTGCGGAGCTGTCCCGTGAGCTCGGTTGTAAGATCGTTGAGATTTCAGCGCTGAAAGGCTCCGGTGTCATGGAGGCTGCAGAAGCTGCTATCACGGCTGCTAAAACCGCCAAAACTGTTCCCATGCACACCTTCTCCGGCGTCGTTGAACACGCTCTTGCACACATTGAAGAAGCTGCTCTGAACAGCATTCCGGCAGAACAGCAGCGCTGGTACGCCATTAAAATCTTTGAACGCGACGATAAGGTCCTTGCCCAGCTCAACTTGAGCAGCGACGTTAGCGGCCATATTGAAGAGGACATCAAAGCAGCGGAAGAGGAACTGGACGACGATGCTGAAAGCATTATCACCAACGAGCGCTATGTCTACATTGCCTCCCTCATGAAGGGCTGCTACAAAAAGAAAAGTGCTGGAAAGCTCTCGGTCTCAGATAAAATTGATAAAGTTGTTACCAACCGCTGGGCGGCTCTTCCCATTTTTGCGGTTGTCATGTTCATTGTTTACTATGTGTCAGTCACTACGGTTGGCACCTGGGCAACCGACTGGGCCAACGACGGTGTCTTTGGCGATGGCTGGCACCTCTTCGGCATTGGTACCTCTGCTTATGAAGAAGCGGCAGAAGAATACGTTGAACCCGGTGCAATCAAGGACGCTTTCCTGGAAGCAGCCGCGGAAGCCGGCGCTGTGGATGAAGAACAATCCACCGACGAAGAAACCGTGCTGATTCCAGACAAAGCGGAAGCGGTTACTACTACCGCTGTTCTTTATGATGACGAGGGCAACGTAGAGGAAGAAATTCCAGTTACATACCAGAGTTACCTGGAAGTTGCCGAAATGGAAGAGCCTGATCCGGCAAGCTACGGCGTCTGGATTCCCGGTATTCCGGTCCTCATTGAAAACGGCCTGAACAGCATCAACTGTGTTGACTGGCTGCAGGGCCTCATTCTTGACGGTATTGTCGGCGGCGTCGGTGCAGTTCTCGGCTTCGTCCCGCAGATGCTTGTTCTCTTTATCTTCCTCGCTATCCTTGAAAGCTGTGGCTACATGGCGCGTATTGCCTTTGTTATGGACCGTATCTTCCGCAAGTTTGGCCTCTCCGGTAAATCCTTTATTCCAATGCTTATTGGCACTGGCTGCGGTGTTCCCGGCGTTATGGCTTCACGTACCATTGAAAACGAACGCGACCGCCGTATGACCATTATGACTACCACCTTTATCCCCTGCGGCGCCAAGCTCCCAATTATTGCTCTCATTTCCGGCGCACTCTTCGGCGGAGCCTGGTGGGTTGCGCCAAGCGCCTACTTTGTCGGCATTGCGGCTATTATTATCTCCGGTATTATGTTAAAGAAAACCAAGATGTTCGCAGGCGATCCGGCGCCCTTCGTCATGGAATTGCCGGCTTACCATCTGCCGACTATCAGTAATGTCCTCCGCTCAATGTGGGAACGGGCGTGGTCCTTCATCAAAAAGGCAGGTACCATCATCCTGCTTTCCGCAATCCTGCTCTGGTTCCTCATGAACTTTGGCTTTGAAAACGGCGGGTTTGGCATGGTCGGCGACCTGAACAACTCCATTCTGGCTAACATTGGCAATGCCATTGCCTGGATCTTTATTCCACTTGGCTTCGGCAACTGGGAAAGTGCGGTTGCTACCGTTACCGGCCTTATCGCAAAAGAAAACGTTGTTGGCACCTTTGGCGTTCTGTTTGGCGGATTCGACGAAGTTGCAGAGAATGGTTGGCAGATTTGGACCAACATGCAGGCCTCCTTCACCACCCTCTCGGCATACTCCTTCCTCGTTTTCAACCTGCTCTGCGCACCTTGCTTTGCAGCAATGGGCGCCATTAAGCGCGAGATGAACTCTGCAAAATGGACCCTCTTTGCCATTGGTTATCAGTGCATCTTTGCATATGCAATGGCGCTGGTGGTTTACCAGCTGGGCATGCTCTTTACCGGACAGGGCAACATCATCGGTTCCATTGTCGCCTTCGTCATTGTCGCCTTCATCCTCTTTATGCTGTTCAAACCGTATAAAGAGTCTGAAAAATTGACAAAACCGGTAAAAGTAGGTTAACATAACCATAGTAAGCCTGAAAGGAGGAAACCTATGCTTACCTGGTTGTCTGAAAACATATCTTCCATCCTCATTGGTGTTGTGCTTCTAGCCGTTGTTGCGGTGGTCATCCTCTATATGGTAAGGAACAAGAAGAAGGGAAAATCCTCCTGCGGCTGCGGATGCGCCGGCTGCTCCATGAACGGCTGTTGTCATCAAAAAAAGTAACTGTAAGGGAGATGCGGGATCCTGTTCCTGCACCTCCCTTATCTTTTTCCCCAGAGGTAAGTTATGGCTAACCCACATATAACGCTGACAGCATCAAATATTAAATACCTGCTTGTGCTCAAAGAATTAAACCAGACAGACGGCGGCGTACGCTGCGCCAGTATTGCGGAAGCCCTTGGCGTTTCCCGGCCCAGTGTCCACCGCATGATAGACACCCTCAAAGAACTAGGGCTGGTTCAAAAAAGCCGTTACGGTATGGTATTTTTCACCAGACAGGGACAGGTTCTTGCCGAACAGTACAGCATCTACTACTGCATTGTCTGCCGCTATTTTGCTGCTGTCCTGCTGGAGGAAACGGATAAAAAAGCTGCCGCCTTTGCACTGCTCGCCGAAATACCGCTGGACAGCATTGCCGCCATGTGCAGCCGTATGGAGGTTGAAATGCAAAGGCGTACCGAGACCGGATCGGCACTTTCGTCCATCCGGCTTTCCCCAAATGCCTAACACCATACCTTCTTTGTCTTTACAGCCCACTGCAGGCAGGCTGATGCCCATTTCATGCTTCATTCAAGAATTGGAGGAATTGCAATGCCGGATTTTTTACAGAACACAGGCCTTTGGTATGCGCTTTTTGCTGTTGTACTCGTTGTTTTTGCCATCTTTGTCATCCGAAGCTATATGAAAAAACTCGCGCGGGGATGCTGTGGAAGCGGTGGTGACGGAACCGAACAAAAGGTCAAGGTTAGGGACCGGGACAAATCACATTATCCCTATATCGCCAAACTGGTCATTGACGGTATGGTTTGCGGCAGCTGCGCCCGTCGTATTGAAAACGCCCTCAACAAAATAGACGGTGTTTGGGCGAGCGTGGATGTCTCTGCAAAGCAGGCTACTGTACGGATGAAACATCCTCTAAGCGATCAAATGCTGCGGGATACTGTCAATTATATTGGGGGTTATACCGTCATGCGGATCCTCTGGGAAGAAAATCGGATCGCCCAGCCGGTGGTACATTAAACACAGCAGCTGAGCGCACGCACGTGACGCTAATTGATTTGGGGCGTTCCGAATCGACTGTCTAGTTCTAGGCGCCATTTCTCGAATCGAATGGTTTCCACACATTAACTTGGAACACTGCCTTTCCTAAACGACGGTTTTATCCGGGAAGCAGAGTCGCCATTCCGTTATTTCCCTAAAATGCAGCTTGAAAAACAGCAGTGAATCGAGGTCCTTTGTATGCGAACAACCGGTCAATTTCTTGTTCATCTTTCATCCCTTCTGTCCCTTTCAATAATAACGAAAATAGCCTCCCACTTTCCCAGGAGGCTATTTACTCCTTTTTCTTGTTTATCCGTATCCCTGGATATCCAGAACAATCGGCACTGCATGGAGAAAGCAGGATGAAATCAACCCAGAACCAGCCAATCTTCTATGGCAACGACGTACAGGTTACCATCAAAGATGCCGAATGCACCATCTACCGGCTTGCCGACGAAACCGGAAGCGTTGTTATGACGAGCTACCAGGTGTTTCCCGGCATCCATCTAATTTACAACAATGTTCATATGCAGCAGTACTGCATGGAGCACCACAAATTCAGAAACGCCTTTGAAATCAATCACTGCCGCGAAGGGCGGATTGAATGCGAGGTCAAAAACGAATTTTTTTACCTTTCTCCCGGCGACGTCTCTATCAACCGCAAAAATGACACTGGGAATTCCTCCTACTTTCCCATCAGTCATTACCATGGTGTCTCCATTCTCATCGACGCCGACCGTGCACCACCCTGTCTTTCCTGTTTTTTGGACGATGTCAATGTCGAACCTTCTGTCCTCATTCAAAAGTTTTGCAGCGGCACTGCCTGTTTTGTCATGCGCGCCAAGCCCTGCCTGGAACATATTTTTTCCGAGCTGTATTCGGTGCCGGAATGTATTCGCAAAGGTTACTTTAAGGTCAAAGTGCTGGAACTCCTGCTCTTTTTGAGCAGCCTGGATCTTGCTGAAAACCAGGCGGAACAGCGCAGCATTTCCAAAACACAGGTTCTGCTGGCAAAACAGGCCTGCAAGTTTATCTCTGCCCATCTAGGCGCTCATATCACCATTGACCAACTGTCTGAGGTATTTCACGTTTCACCCACCCAGCTCAAAAACAGTTTCAAAGGGGTATTCGGGGGTTCGGTTTACGCCTACATCCGCGCCCAAAAGATGCATGCAGCCGCTCTCATGCTGAAGCAAACCAATTATACCATTCTGGATATTGCCGGCCGTTTCGGCTACGACAACGGCAGTAAGTTTGCAAATGCCTTCCGCGCCGTTATGGGAATGACCCCACACCAGTTCCGGCAGAACGCCCGTGAACTGCAGAGCGGCAATTTTTCCAACAACGTTGTGTAGAAAGCATTTACAACTTGTAAAATTTTGTCTGAATGGAGCAGAATTTTCTTTCAAACGTCCCTATAATTTATGAGATGAGGATGGTGGTTTTATGAAAAAACATAAGATTTTCGCCTGGCTCACGGTGGCTTGTTTTCTAGCCACAATCTTAACCGGGTACAAAAGACGTTAGGAGGAATCTTTTATGAAAGCAATTTGGGGAAAAGCTGCGCTGTTTGCAGGCGGCGTTTTATTTGGAACGGCAGGTGTAAAACTTTTAAGCAGCAAAGACGCTAAAAAGGCCTATACACATGCCACGGCCGCAGCTCTCCGGGCAAAAGAGTCGGTTATGACGACTGTAACGAAAATGAGAGAAAATGCGGATGACATTCTCGCCGATGCAAAAGAAATCAATGAAAAACGCGCAGAAACAGAAGCGGAAATTATTGAGGACGCTGCGAACGGAGAATCCGCTTTCAAAGCTTAGAGGAAAAAATCGTAAAATACCAGGGGAAGCTGCCAATGGGCGGCTTCCCTTTTCTCGCGGAGGACGATATGAAATGTAAAGTACTCCATGAATCCGCCGGTCGGCTCCGGGTGCATATCGTGCAGCCCCGCATGACCCTTCGCCAAGCGGATCTGCTGGAATACTATATGAAAAAGGTGGACGGTGTTGTTGACGTCAAGGTCTACGACCGCACGGGGGATGCCGTCATCTCCTACCTTGCAGAGCGCAAAGTTGTGCTGCATGCCCTCGCCGCCTTTTCTTACGACTCGGCCGACATTCAGGCCCTTGTTCCGGAACATACCGGACGCGCGCTCAACCGCAAATACGAGGATAAACTCGTTTCCACCGTCCTGTGGCGTGCTTTCAGCCGGCTGTTCCTGCCCATGCCGATCCGTATTGCACTTGCGGCCTGCAAATCGATCCGCTACCTTTGGACAGGGATCAAAGCGCTGCTGCACGGCCGACTCGATGTTGCGGTACTGGACGCCACCGCCGTGACTGTTTCCATGCTGCGCGGCGATTATAACACCGCTGCCTCCATTATGTTTCTGCTCAAAATTGGGGAAATTTTGGAGGAATGGACTCACAAAAAATCGGTCGATGACCTAGCGCGCACCATGTCGCTGAAGGTCGACCAGGTCTGGCTCAAGGCAGATGGACAGGAAGTTCTGGTGCCGCTTCATGAAGTGCAGGTGGGCGACTTCATTGTTGTGCGCACCGGCAACATGGTCCCGCTTGACGGCAAAGTGGCGGATGGAGAGGCAAGTATTAACCAAGCTTCCATCACCGGCGAATCCCTTCCGGTACGGAAGGAGCCAGGCAGCTATGTTTATGCTGGTACCGTTGTAGAAGAGGGCGAAATTGTCCTGTCGGTGGATAAAATCTCCGGCGACGGCCGGTATGACAAGATTGTCCGAATGATTGAAGAATCCGAACGGCTAAAATCCACGACCGAGAACAAGGCTGCAAAGCTGGCGGATAAACTGGTTCCGTACAGTCTGGGCGGCACCCTTCTCACCTACTTTCTGACCCGCAGCGTGACGAAGGCGCTCTCCATCCTAATGGTGGATTTCTCCTGTGCTTTGAAGCTCTCTATGCCGCTTGCTGTTCTTTCGGCTATGCGGGAAAGCAGTTACTATAACATTTCGGTCAAAGGCGGCCGTTTCCTGGAGGCGGTCTCGCAGGCAGACACCATTGTTTTTGACAAAACCGGCACCTTAACCCATGCCTCGCCGCGGGTTGCAAAAATAATCCCTTTTGGCGGACAGGACGAAAATGAACTGCTGCGGCTGGCCGCCTGCCTGGAGGAGCACTATCCCCATTCTATGGCAAATGCTGTTGTTGCAGAAGCAAAGCGCCGCGGGCTCCGCCATGAAGAGCGTCATTCCAAGGTGGAATATGTTGTTGCACACGGCATTTCCAGCGTAGTAGAACAACAAAAGGTAGTCATCGGCAGCTATCATTTTATTTTTCAGGATGAGCACTGCCATGTGCCTGAAGAAGACCAGAAAATTTTTGACACTCTTCCGGAAGAATATTCCCATCTCTATCTGGCAGTTTCCGGGCGCTTGGCGGCGGTCATCTGCATTGAGGACCCGCTGCGGGAGGAAGCTCCCGCCGTCATCACCAGCCTGAAAAAGCTCGGCGTGAGCAAGGTCGTCATGATGACCGGCGACAGCGAGCGCACCGCCAAAGCGGTGGCAAAGGCAGTTGGCGTCGACGAATACTACGCCGAAGTTCTCCCAGAGGACAAGGCTAACTTCATTAAGGCAGAGCACGCCGCCGGACGAAAGGTGCTTATGATTGGCGACGGTATCAATGACTCTCCCGCTCTTTCTGAATCCGATGCGGGCATCGCCATTAGCAGCGGCGCCGCCATTGCACGGGAGATTGCCGATATCACCATTTCTGCCGATGATCTCTTCGCTCTGATCACCCTAAAATCCATCAGTGATGCCTTAATGGAGCGTATTCAGAAAAATTACCGCTTTATCATTGCCTTTAACCTTCTGCTCATCTGCCTCGGCGTCACCGGAGTGCTGCCACCAGCTATGTCAGCACTGCTGCATAATGCCTCAACACTTGGTATCAGCCTAAAGAGCATGACCAATCTGCTCAACTGAATGTGTCCGTTTGGAGCCTTTTCCCGCCTGAATGGAGCGGAGAAGGCTCCTTTTTTTGGTTATACTCAAACTTGTGAAGCATGACGCTATTGAAAGCGTTTTCTTTTAATGTCAAAGGTTAGTTTCAACTAACAAAAGCGTAAGGAGATGATTCTATGAGTGTTGTCATCATTGGCGGCAACGAATGCATGGTACGTCAGTACACCGACCTATGCCGTGCTTATCGCTGCCGTGCCAAAGTTTTTACCAAAATGAAGGACGGGCTGAAAAATAAAATTGGTTCGCCGGATTTACTTGTACTCTTCACGGGCACCATGTCCCATAAAATGATGCGCTGTGCTTTGAGCGAAACCAAAGGACGCGGTACCATTATAGCCCGCTCCCACTCCAGTTCTATGTCGGCACTCAAGGATATTCTTGAGACTCACGCCGGATAAGGGGGGCTCTATGCCGGAAGAATTGGTTATCCAGCATTGTTCCCCCACCCTTGCAGGGTTAAAAACTGGGAATCTGTTCACCAGTTTCTATTCTTCAAAAGAAGAAATCAAAACAAGTGTACGCAGGCTCAACCGCCTTTTGGTTCCTAAAGGGCTTCGTATCCTCCCGCTGCGTTATGCCGGCGGAAAGGCATTAATCTATGTCTACCGCCCCGCACGGCTCCAACAGGATTTGACCAATTATTTTGCCTGCAGCCTGCTGCGGGAAAAGGGATATCCCTGCGGCCACCCGGAGCGCTGTGTTGCACAACTCATACGGAACCTGCGGGACAGTAAGGATTTTCCCCATGAGATTGGGCTGTTTCTAGGTTATCCGCCCGAAGATGTGCAAGGGTTTATCCAGGACACAACCGGGTGCTGCAAATGCACCGGCTACTGGAAGGTGTACGGAGACCCGGAACGGGCGCAGAAGCTCTTCCGCCAATATAAAAAATGCACCGATGTTTACTATGCGCATTGGTCCAAAGGAACATCCATCGAACGGCTCACCGTAGCCGTTTGATTGATCGATAATTCCATTCAGAAAGGTTGATTGAAACAAATGAGTAAAGTTGCAGTGGTTTATTGGAGCGGCACCGGAAACACCGAGGCAATGGCCTACGCCGTCGAGCAGGGCGCAAAAGGCAAAGGAGCCGAGGCCTCGGTATTTACCTCTTCCGCATTTGACGCTTCTATGATGGATGAATTTGACGCCATTGCCTTTGGCTGCCCAGCCATGGGGGATGAGGTTCTGGAGGAAAGTGAATTTGAACCCATGTTCTCCTCCTGTGAAGCCAAGTTGAGCGGCAAAAAAATTGCATTGTTCGGCTCCTACGGCTGGGGTGACGGCGAATGGATGCGCAACTGGGAGCAAACCTGCTCTGCAGCAGGCGCGGTCCTCGCTTGTGACAGTGTCATCTGTACCGATTCTCCGGATGACGACGCGATTGCCGCCTGCCGTGTGCTCGGCGAAACGCTTGCCGGTTAATCCGCCATTTTCGTACAAATCTGTTCAGGCCCCTCCGAAATGGCATGGGGCCTGTTTTCTTTGTTTAAAATCATTCTTTCTGTCCGAATGGAGCCGGATTGCGTATAAATGGAGCGGAACCCGCCCGGCCGCCGGAATACAATCAAGCTGTAAGGAGCCAAAGAGCTTCAAAACGCCAGTAACCCCCACCGATAGGTAAGAAGGAAAACGGGGGAGTAAAAAAGCGGTCCAATCTATCCAGGCTGTTCTGGGATACCAAAAGTAAAACCGCAGCCTTTTGGACTGTCCGTTTTTAGATTGTGAGCAGGTATCAAACTTTCTTTCTAACTGCCTGCTCCTTGTGCCGGCGAAACGGCTACAAAACAAACCCGTGCATAAAATGATGCACGGGTTTTCTGTTTTTACATATTCACCAAATGCACACCGGCAAAAGCCCAAGCGGTGCATACTCTCTAACTGCCACTCTTTTTCGGCATCCAGCCATTATCCTTTCCCATTTTGCCTTGCGTGCGCCTTAATGGCTTCAAAGCTTTCGGTACTGATGACATGTTCAATCCGGCAGGCGTCTTCAATGGCAACGTCACGGGAAACACCCAGTGCGGTCAGCCAGTCTGAAAGAAGCGTGTGGCGTTCGTACATTTTCTCCGCGATTTCACGTCCTTTGTCCCTCAGCGAAATGTATCCGTTCGGATCCATTTCAATATAGCCATTTTCCCGCAGGTTTTTCATGGCAACGCTGACACTCGGTTTGGAGTACTCCAGCTCGTTGACAATATCAATGGAGCGCACATAACCTTTTCGATTGTGCAGGATAAGGATCGTTTCAAGGTAGTTTTCTGCAGATTCCTGAATCTTCATAATATCACCGACTTTGTCTTATATTCATTGTCCGGATTATCTTTAGTATACCACATGGCTCTGGGAATCATCAAGCCAAAAGAAATGGCAGAACCTAGAACAAGATTTGACCGAACTGTGATCGCATGTCCAGCCGGATACCCTCAAAAAAGGAGCTTCGCTCAAACCGCCCCCGAGTCAATCCCACTGTTTCCGGGAGAACAGCAGACCATTTTAAACTTTTTTAAAGCTCTGGTATTCCCCCGGTTCTTCGGCCCAGCACCGTTTCACACAGAGGCAAATTTGCACCAGACGGCACATTCCGCCAAAAACAACTCCGTTTTTCAGCGGTTCTGCTACCCTTTCCGGCTATTCCAACGCCGAATACAGCGCGGGCAGCAGCCGGGGAATGGGGTCGAATTTCCCCGGAATCATCTGAGTCATAAAGACTGCTGCCATATCCTCTGCCGGGTCAATGCAGAACCAGGTTTCCGCCATACCGGACCAGCCGTATTCGCCGACAGAACCGTTGTGCCCGCCGCAGGCCGGATTCATCATGGTGCGCACGCCAAGACCGTATCCGTACCCCAGTGCACCTTGTTTAAAATAGCTTAGTTGATGGTCATTTAGTTGATTAGCCGCCATCAGTTCCAGTGTTTTACGGCCCAAAATACGCTCGCCGTTTAAGGTTCCTCCGTTTAACAGCATACGGCAGAAGCGAGCGTAATCACCCAGCGTAGAGAGCATGCCACCCCCGCCCGATTCCAGCAGCTTTGGCTCAAATAGGCCGCTGGTATATCCTTCTGCGGGCTGCAGACTTCCATCGTCTGCAATACAGTAAATGTTGGCGAGCCGCTCCGCTTTGCTACGCGGAACCCAGAAGCCGGTATCCTCCATTCCAAGCGGCTCAAAGAGCTCCTCTTTTAAAAATTCGCCAAAGGTTTTACCGGTCAGCGCACAAATCAGCGCGCCTAAAACATCATGCGAATAGCCGTACAGCCATTTTTCACCGGGATGGAATGCAAGCCCTACCCGTCTTGCAACCAATTTCGCTACCTCCAAGGTTCCTTTTCCCTCTATAGCAGAGCTGCGCATTAGAGCACCCATTTCCTCGGCGGCAGGACCGCTGTCCTCCATCCAGGCAAGGCCGGAGGTCATGGTAAACAAGTGGCGGATGGTGATGGGCGTTTTTGGAGTCTCGTAATACTTGTTCCCCGCTTTGTCCAGAAGCACCACCTTTTGCTCCGCAAATTCCGGAATATAAGCCGAGAGCGGATCGTTTAAGGAAAACAGGCCGCGCTCATACAACATTAATGCAGCGACCACAGTAATGGGCTTGCTCATGGAGTAAATACGGAAAATGGTATCATCCGCAATGGGCTTTTTCTCTGCAAGATCGGCAAAGCCAAAATTTTTTCGGTACTCAGAACCACCGCAGGTGATATACATCGAGCATCCGGCAACCTTTTTCTCTCTGACATAACGGTTGAGAAGCTGGGTTACATGCTCCAGTGCGTTTGGGTTCAGTCCCTGGTTGGCGTGATGAATGTTTGGCATGACAATCCCTCCCGGCATTTTTCTCTATCCTAGCACAAAAAAAGGCCGGATGCAAACACGCTCTAAAAAGCGGCGTCCGGCAGTTAAACTGCCGGACGCCGCTGCATCCAAAAAATGTGCTGGGAATAACAACCAGCAAAAGTTTAAAAAGATTCTCCATTGCTCAAGCCTCTTGTGCGGCAAAAGCATGGTTATTCCGCTGGGGCTGCTACCAGGACATAATCCCCCTTATGCAAATCCATTCCGTTTGTGTCCGAAGCGGGCACACCGTTGACCGATACTAGCCGGAAACCCTGCGGAGCTACAAAATGCGCGCTGCAATCGAACGGAACCTTTACTTCAAAGCGGACATTGTCACCCTCATACGCCCAACCAATGCGGTATATTCCCGAAGCAGAGCGGTATTCGCAGGAAACATGCTCCAGCCGCCGATCCGGCACCGGGGCAAGCAGCGCCTTTTTAAAGCCAACGCCGCTTTCGTCCGGTGCAATGCCGCAAACGGTGCGGTAAACCCACTCCGCCACCGCGCCGTAGGCGTAATGGTTGAGGCTGTTCATACCGGTGCCGCTGATTTTTCCATTTGGTAGCACAGAATTCCAACGCTCCCAAATAGTAGTAGCGCCCATATTGGCCTCGTACAGCCAACCGGGATAATCCTCCTGAAACAAAAGGTCGTATGCATCTTTGGTAAGCCCCGCCTTGGTCAATGCCTTGCAGAGGTAAGCCGTGCCTACGAAGCCGGTATCAAGGTGCATGCCCCGCTCTTCCAGCTTGCGGTGCAATTCCCGCGCCGCTCTTTCCCGAAACGGTTCGGGGATAACGTCAAAATAAAGTCCCAACACCAGTGCGGTCTGGGTATCAATGGCAAGTCGGCCAGTGGCGGTGAGGTACTCCGCGCGGATTGCCGCACGGACTTCATCCGCAATTTTAGCATAGTAAGCGGCGTCCGCCTCTTTGCCGAGAAGTTTGGCTGCTTTGGCAGTAAGTTCGGAAGAATACAGATAATAGACCGAAGCAACGTAGTAAGGATCGGTCCGTCCAAACCGGCTTTCCGGATCGGGATTATCCAGCGCAAGCCAATCGGCAAAATGGAAGCCGACCGTCCACAGGCGCTTTCCGTCACAGTGGGTTTCATCCATATAAATGATAAAGTCGACCCATCGCTTCATATTTTCATACTGCTCCGAGAGCAACACTCGGTCGCCGTAAAACTGGTACAGCGTCCAAGGGATGATGGTTGCCGCGTCGCCCCAGGCGCAGGAACCGGCTTCACCCCAGGAAGAATCGGTAAATACAGGATCGGGCTGGCCCAGGCTCCTGCGCACCACTGAAAGGACATCCGGGACAACATAAGGCACGGCGCCTAGATTCTCACGCTGTTCGTAAAGCATATCCCGCAGGTACTTGCGGTAAAATCCGGCGGTATCCATGTGGTAGCAGGCCGTTGCGCAGAACACCTGTGCATCTCCGGTCCAGCCGAGGCGTTCATCCCGCTGCGGACAGTCGGTTGGAATGTCAAGGAAATTGCCTTTTTGACCCCACAGGGTATTTTCCAGCAGACGGTTGAGCTTTGGATCAGAGGTTTCTATGGTACCAGTACGCTGCAGGCTGGAGTAAATGGCACAGGCCTCAAACCGGTAAGAAGCCAGATTTTGCTCAGTCAGCTCTATCCCGCTGACCTTGACATAACGAAATCCATAGAAGGTAAAATGGGGGCGCACATGCTCGACTTTTCCACCCGAATAATGGGTGAATTCCGCACGCGCTGTCCGGAGATTCTCACGGTAAAAACAGCCGTCCTGCAAAATCTCTCCATACTGTAAAAACACCTGAACGCCCTTTGGTGCTGCACAGTCAAACTCTACCCAGCCAGTGAGCTCCTGCCCGAAATCCAGCACCTGTTCCCCTGCTGGAGTGCGTATGAGCTTTGGCTGGAACCGCTCGTGAATGCACAGGGGCGGGCTCATGCGTTCCACAATTTCTCCCTGCGGCGGATCAGCCGGAAAAGCCGGAACCGCTTTCTGTACCGCTTCTGCCGACAGTTCACTTCCGTTCCAGACCGAAACTGCGGCATCATAAACCTCTCCGTCATAAATATTGCTGCTCTGCACCGGCCCCTGGAAGCAGCTCCAGTCCTCTCCTGTGCGAATACGCTGGATTTGTCCATCCTTAGTTGTAACGACAAGCTCTGCAGAAAGGAGGAACTGATCGCCATAAATGCTCTCTTCCTGTGCATCGTTCAAATAGCAGAAACGGCCTTTGTACCAACCGTTGCCAAGCATAACCGCCAACGTATTGCTGCCGCTGCGGAGCAGGTCGGCTGCATCATAGGTCTGGTACTGAATCCAATAGCGGTAGTCGTTGTAAAACGGGGCGAGAACCTCCTCGCCGACCTTACCACCATTGAGATATGCTTCATACAGGCCCAGTCCCACCAGATAAAGCCGCGCCGAGGCAATTTCCTCCAATGGGCAGGACAGATCAAAACTACTGTAAAACACCGGGTGAGAACCCTCCTGAAAAGGGGAAGTGATCCACGGGAGATCCCACACCTGTTCCTTACGTCCGCCTTCG
The DNA here is from genome assembly GCA_003150405.1 of Clostridiales bacterium. Lineage (GTDB taxonomy): Bacteria > Bacillota > Clostridia > Oscillospirales > Ruminococcaceae > Metaruminococcus_A. Next base: position 67,675 of record QAMM01000016.1, on the reverse strand, counting down.
AACCAGGCTAGGGCGCTTGTTGCACTATCGCCGTCATCCGCCTGCGCCGTCACCGTCCAGTAATAGCGCTTGCCGCCTTCCAGCGCGAGTCCAGGCGTAAAACCAAGGCCGGATATGTCCGCCCGCAGGCCGCTGTCATACAAAACATGGGACATGTCCGGTGTATCTGACACACGGATCTGCGCTGCTTTTAAAAAGGAACCGGTACTTTCTTCCACCTGAAAGGTAAATGTTGGATTTCGGAGGTCAAACCCCAGAGGAGATGTCATGTGATTGGCCTTCATTTCGGTAATTTTCATTTTCAACCAACCTTTCGCCGCATTATCCTAAGAGCAGTGCTGTTCTTCTGCTCAAAGTGTAGCACAAACCGGCCAATAATTCCATCGCCTTGTTCAAAATTGCAAGAAACGATGGTTTCGCTGCAAAAACCGTTGTAGTTTTACACGGTGCCGCAGACAAATTCCACCTCATTTCAGCGAACCTGTGCCGATGGAATACAGAGCTATCCACTTGGATAACGCCGGACTGGCCACAATCCAGTCTAGTATACAATTCAACAAAAGCGGTAAAACTGTAAAAAGAATGTCGTTTTTTGGGTACAAGCCTATAGATTGGTCTGGCGCAATAAATTTGGCTCATTTATAATAGAGATAACATCAAGGGGGTAATGAATATGACAAATGGAGAAATCATTGGAGCAAATATTCGGAAACACCGAATCGCCGAAGGCTGGTCACAGGAAGCATTAGCAGGCGAGCTTGGAATGAATCCCTCGCACCTGCGCACCCTGGAAAAAGGTGCGGGCAACCCCACCCTGTCAACTCTAGAACGAATTGCAGACATGCTGGGCATTGAAGTCAGTGTTTTGTTCGAGGGGGCAAACGCCTCTGATGATTCCCAATAATCGACATGCCTCCTCCCATAGCTGAATAAAACCAAGGCTCTGTAAATTTACAGAGCCAAATAACAAAATTTAGAAAAAATACCCTCCAAAAGAATTAATTTCTTCGGGGGGTGTTGATTTATGCAAGAACACACTCATCTAGTATCGTTCATTTCAAATTCTGCCAGCAGATTACAATACCGTTCCATTTCCTGCTGTGCTATGGGAAACGCAGTATTGTACAAGCAGTGATCCATGACATCTGCATCTTTCAATAATTCGTCATATGGTTCGTGAATATGGCTTTTATCGCTGTGTCTTGAAATAGCGGTAACAACTATTTTAATTTCGTCATCGCTGTATAATCTCATTGCCTTCAGGAGCATTTCTGCTTGTTCCGCACCCTTTGTTGCATGATTATCGCTGGTACCGCCGGACATATAAAAAATATCGTGAAGCATTCCGCAGGTTGCAGCAAGTTCAGCATTCAAATTCCGTTTCATCGCCAACAACGTACAAAATCGTGCAACGCCATACATGTGAGAAATATACATACGGATATGCTCTGATTTCCCCTTCAAAATAATCTGATCAATCTCATTGCGTAATATTTCAAGCCGATTTTCCATAGATTACAACCTCACGAAATTTCAAGAAAGCAAAGTCCTTGTGCGGCGGTGGCAATTTATAGGCCCTTGTTTTTTATTCAATTTCCGGGTCAAATTCCACCTGCCGGAAAGCACCGTGCTGATCCCGCAGGTAAGCGGTGCCATAGGGGGCGCGAAGCAGCGGAATTATTTCCGGGTCGTAATTGCAGACGGTATTCAGCGCGTAAACACCGCTGTGATCCGGGTTCGCCATATATTCCTCACTTTCGTCTCCGGCGGTAAAACGCCAACCGCTGTCCGGAAAGTCTCCGTCCGGCTCCTCCCGGTACATATACCCCACCTTGCAGCCGTCCACCAGGATACGGTCGGTTGCAATGCAGCCCTCCGGCCCTTCCCAGCGTTCAAGCAGCGGCTTAATCTCCTCAGCCGCATGGGTAAACTGCTTTACCGATTCAAAGCCGCAGGCGTTTGGACGGTTTAAATCCACAACCCCAATTTGGATATTCTGCATTCGGTCGAGCAGCGCTTCGGCGCCATTTTGAATTTTAAAGTCCATTTCCTGCTCATAAAGCGGGATGACCTGGTAAAAGTTAATTTCATCCCCGTCCGGCAGCGGACAGACCGAAGCCGCCTCTCCGAAGCCGCCTGGGGATACCAGCATCACACCGGAAAGATAGGTATTTTCTGCAAACGGACCGCCGTTTGGAACGGTATGCCCCCAGCCAAGCCAGGAATCCTCCTCCCCCGGCAGCCGCGCCAGGATTTTAAGCCATCGCAGCGGCCAGTACCACCGCTCGTCCTGCCCCTGGATTTCCCAATCCGGCGGCAGACAGATGAGCATTTCTGCCCGGTCGAGCTTTTTATCCCGCAGCTCTTCCGGGATGTTCATGCGGTGCGCACCCATCCCCATGGTGACAAGGGTGTAGTAATTGCGCTCCGGGGTTGGTTCCACAATGGCAATGTCCACATGGATATCCGGAGAAGCAATTTCATGAAACACGTTGGAAAAATGACCAAAGTGCTGTTCAATATGGGCTTCAACCGCTTCAATTTCCGCGTCGGTATAAAGTTCCGGAGCAAAATCCACTTGAGCTTGTCCCGCTTTGCGCTCCATTTCTTCCCGGCACAAACCAAGAAACATTGGGGCGTCTTGGTCTTTCGGGTCCAATTGCTGTGCACGTTCAAAGTACGGAATCGCTTCCTCCTCTCGATCCAGATAATAATAAGCATATCCCATACGGAAATGCCACAAAGGATCCTCCTTTCCCTGTTCCTCAACGATCCGAAGCTGCTCTATGGCACCTTTCATATCGCCCGCATTGTTAAGCGCCCGCGCAAGATGCATCCGAAGTTCGTAATCCCATTCGGCTTCGGGGATGGCATAAATTGTATCAATAATTTTCTGGAATTCGTCATCTTCATGCCATTTTTGAAGTTGTGCGAGTAAATCCTGTGTCATTGGAGAACACCTCCTTTTTTCACAGTATAACATATCCCCAAGCAGGAAGCTATTAAAAAATAACGAACAAGAGCCGACGGAAACCCGCCGACTCTTTTCAGGTTTTCTTCTCAACGGCTTCGTCCGGCAGATCTGCCCGGTAACGTGCGGCCAGCTTCTGCATGCACCTGCGTACAGCAAACAGCAGGACCATCAGCGCCGTTATACAGAGGATCACCACAAACAGCATATTGGATTCCCCCTGCTTTATGTTATGCCGCAGGGAAAAATCGGTACACGATAATGCAGCCAGCAGTTACATCCAGCTTGTTGTCAAAAAGCGCCTGCCGGCAGAGCCGCCACCTCCAACATTTGACCAACATTGGGAATTCTCCAATGATTACCAAGCCTCCGGTGAAACACCAGGCGGCAGCAGCCGCAGAAACAAAGACGAATAATACCTCTGCTGGCGGTGCTGTTCAAAGGACACCAAACAGGGCAGACGCGGCGCACCGACGTGCAGCTTGGCGCCAACATGCCGGTATCCCCATAGAGCAAAGGGAACTTTGGTGACAATATCGTTTCCGTTTTCCACCCGGAGGGTTTTAAACACCCGGCTGTTATAAGATTTTTGAAATGCGCGGTTGCCAATCCTGGGGCAGCCAAATACAATCACCTCGATGTCGCGGTCGGGGAAGTTGTACTGCAAATCCACCGCACAGAGGACGGACAGCGCCGCTCCGTAGGAATGGCCGCAGATATGAATTCGCCGTATCTCCGGCGTAACCATATTCAGCAGGCGGTTTCGAACCTGTTTGCTCTTGTAGGCGTTTAAAAAACCGGTATGGACGCGAATCTTAGAGCAGGTGTTGCCGTAAGGGATGCATTTTTTCCAAAACATCAGGTTATGGCGCCAGTCCTTAGCGGAATTTGATCCACGAAAGGTAATGTCTAACAAATCCTCTGTTTTGCGGATGTAACACTGCACTCCGGTTTGATCATCGTCAATTACGGTCATAACGCTGTCGGAAAGCATGGGCTGATCCTCAAGATAGGCCAGCTCGGCAAGCTCCATTGCGTGAAGAACGTCATTTGTTGTCATTGGAAACCACCTCTCTCCAGTATATGGTGGGGAGGTGGCGTATAAGAACCTTTTTTCCGGCCAGAGGAAGCAGCATTTAGAAAGCGCTCCAACAACGATACACATAACAGTATACTGCCGCAGTAAGGCGGATATTGTTTGCGCTTATTTCGGAACGCCGACAGCGCAGGCAAAAATAATCCAGACGGCAAACAGCAATGTTGAGCCATACCCCGCCCAAGCAGCGGGGTGCATGTGAAACTCACGTTCTTCCCGCGCCATCCGGCCCGCACGCGACTGCTGAGTGAGTAGGCAGACAATGAGCACCGTAATGTTTATTAACAGCGGAATTGAAGCCGCAAAAGCCTCCGGCGTATTATTGCGAAGGCCAAACCCCACAAAACTGCCGATAAAGGTGAACAGCAGCACAGCAAATGACGCAAAAAACAGCACCAGCGGCTGAGCACTAGTGTTCCTCGCCCAGTCATCCCTTTTGTCCGGTAAAAGCTCCTTTTGAGAGCGGTTGCTGATAACCAGGGTGCTGAGGACCAGCTCAATGAGGTAAGATACCATAAAAAAAGGGACAAACCAGTCAGGCCGCTCCGGGACAAAAGCGCTTCCCAGCAGAAACAAGGTGCACAGATCGCCCGATCCACACCACCAAATACGAAGGATGCCGAGCATTCGCCGCATAGCGGGGAGACTGTAATGTAAATCCGGGTCATAGCCCGCAAGGGCGGTAAAATTTCCGCTTTTGATCATACAAGAAAAGGTAATAAAGACTAAGCTGTTCATAAAAAGTGCGGGAAACGCCGCGCCAAACAGGGTTCCAATTTCCAATTTTCCTGCAGCCAGCGCGGCAATTCCAAGCAGGACCAGCACAAGCCCCGCCAAATAAAGGGTCAGCGACGCCGGGGTGACAGCGCGCACCCTGCGGCCGTTCTGGTACCCGGCAAGCAGATCATCCAGCGTAACATTGTAGAGCTTTGCCAGCATCTTGAGGGCGGCGATGTCCGGCTCGGTACGTCCCCGTTCCCAACTGCTGATGGTTTGACGGGTAACCCCCATGATTTCGCCGAGCATATCCTGGGTATAGCCGTTCTGTTCCCGAAGACGCTTTAAACGTGCACTGAAAGACTCTGGAGATGCGGATTCTGCAGAACCTTTTTCCATTCATAATCCCCTCATTTCCACCGGAGAATACGCCCGGTTTCTTTGATGTTATTGTAGCAAATCGCCTCTTAAATGCCAAGCAAAGTTTTGTTGCGGCCCGAATGCAGCGGGTTTTCCGGGCATGAAAGGCGGCAGGGAGCAACAGCTTAGTTGAGAAAAGTCCTGACGTTTCCTTTACGCAGGAAAGCTGGAAAATAAATCTGGGGCACTTCCCAGAAACCATACTTTGAATTGGAACCTTATGCAGCTTTTCTGCATAAAATAATAAATGACCGCCCGTACGCGGCAGCGTATTCCGGGCGACGCAATTCATGGTACAAAGGAGGCAACAACATGGAACAAAACGGACAGAATGGATGGTTCCGGCTGGAAAACAGCAGCCGTACCGGACGGACAGCACCGAACTACTCCCCGCGTTCCTATATGGAACGGATGCAGCAGATGCACACCCGAACCTCGCAGGACCGACGAAAATACGGACGGGACTGCACCGATGGGGAGATGCCGGACATCATGCCGCAGACAGCCGCAGAGTACCAGCCCCGAACCGACACCCGTCCAGCGATGACTATCCCCCGGTTTGGTAATGTACAGCCGCCCCGGAACTCCCAACCGCCTGTCTCAAGCCGAGAAATAAAAGATTCGGACACTTACCGGAAGGGGCAGCAGATGTCTCACTCCCAGGCAGCGGGACCAGGCGGCTCGGTACTGGAACAGGATGGTGTTCTACATGAAACACTGGAAACCTTTGTACATAGCAAACTGTTGGAACGGGCGGTACACGTCAAGGGATACGGGGCGTTCGGTTTTTTCCAGCCCTATGAATCCATGAAAGCATACACCACATTAAACTTTTTGCAGAACCCGAACCAGCGCACACCGACCCTATCCCGCTTTTCCCTGGCGGTCAGCAATAAGGGCACGCCGGACACCTCCCGCAATGTGCGCGGCTTTTCCACCAAATTTTATACGCCAGGCGGCAATTTTGACCTGCTCTGCAACCATATTCCGGTGTTCCTCGTGCGGGACGCCCTCCGGTTTCCAGAGGCCATCGGTGCGCTTTCTCCCTCTCCGGTCAACAATCTTATGGATTCGAGCCGTTTCTGGGAATTCGCTGCACGTGCACCCGAAGCCACCCATTTTATCACCTGGCTGTACTCAGATGTGGGAACCATCAAAAGCCTGCGGCATTTAAGGGCCTATGGGGTCAACACCTATATTTGGAAAAACGCTGATGGGGTGCGGCGTTATGTCAAATACCACTGGATTCCGGTAGCCGGTACGGAATTTATTGACGCCGAGGAAGCGGCAAAACTGGCAGGCGAAAGCCCGGATATTGCGGGATGGGATTTATACGATACCCTCGCACGCGGGGAGACGGTGGAGTTCGAGCTGCGGGTGCAGCTCATGCATCCGGATGACGCCGAAAGCCTTCCCTACGACCCATTGGACGACACCAAAATCTGGAGCGAAGAACAATTCCCGCTTTTACCAGTTGGCAAACTCACCCTCAATCGCAATCCAGAGGATTACAAGGCGCAGGTGGAAAAGCTAGCGTTTTCGCCGAACAACCTGCTGGAGGGGGTGGAACTTTCCGACGATAAGATGCTCCAGGGACGTGCCAACATTTACTGGGACGCCCAGCGCCGCCGGCTAGGGCCGGATTTCCGAAGCATTCCGGTCAACAGCGAAAAGGGATGGACGCCAAATGTAGTCGTCACAAGCGGAAACGGACGACATTTAGACGGAACCATCCAGCGTTCGGAAATTGAAAGGACGGAAAACTTCCTGCAAGCCGGTGAGCGGTACGATTCTCTTTCCGAACAAGAGCGGGAACATCTTGTCCGCAACATTGCTTCCGAACTTTGCACTGCACCGATGGATACCCGCCGCACCGTACTTGGGTATTTCCGAAAAGCGTCCGAGGACTTTGCCGGGCAGTTGGAAGCCGCTATGCAGGATCAAAAGGAATAGCAGGAGGATATGTAAATGTATTTTACAGGGCTTCTGATTGGGCTGTTCTCTTTTCTCATCATCGGATTATTCCACCCAGTGGTCATCAAGTGTGAATACTACTTCAGTGAGAAAATATGGCCGACCTTTCTCTTCGTGGGATTGGCGGCGCTGGGCGGTTCCCTTTTTATCGGCAGTACTTTTTTCTCCGCTCTGTTGAGCATTCTTGGCTTTACCTGTCTGTGGAGCATTGGAGAGCTGAAGGAGCAAAAGGAACGGGTCCGAAAAGGGTGGTTTCCGGCCAATCCAGCACGAAAAAAACGAACAGACTGCAAAAAAGCCGAACACACAAACATCCTGTAACAGGGTTTCTCAAAACAAGCCGGGCGGTTTATCCGTCCGGCTTCCCTGTTTTGGAAGAACGATAAGTCCCGTTTTATTTGGCGCCCCACCAAGTACGCCTCGCATCGGCGCGCCGTTTGCCCGGGTATATAAACCCGCTGTAAAGGAAAAGATTCAGTTTTCAGCGCCCCCTTTTCTTTCTTGCCGGAATAGGCTAGAATAAGAGTGAAAAAGATGTAGAGAAAGGTGGATATGCACCATGCGCCAGCAGTCACTCTTTGAAAGCAGTGAAACAAGCCAGCCTTTGGCAAACCGCCTGCGCCCAGAAACGCTGGAGGACTATGTGGGCCAGCAGCACCTGCTTGGCAAGGGCAAGGTTCTGCGGAAGCTCATTGATTCCGATCAGGTATCCTCCATGATTTTCTGGGGACCGCCGGGCGTTGGCAAAACAACTCTGGCGCGTATCATTGCAGGGCGTACAAAGGCAAATTTTATTGATTTCAGCGCGGTGACGAGCGGCATCAAAGAGATCAAGGAAGTGATGAGCCGCGCCGAAAGCAGCCGCCTGTTGGGGGAAAAGACCATTCTGTTTGTGGATGAAATCCACCGCTTCAACAAGGCGCAGCAGGACGCTTTTCTCCCCTATGTGGAAAAAGGGAGCATCATCCTCATTGGGGCGACCACCGAAAACCCGTCGTTCGAAATCAATTCGGCGCTGCTTTCCCGCTGCCGGGTCTTTGTATTGCAAGCACTCTCGGCGGAGGATTTAACCGCGCTGCTGCGCCACGCTCTCACCGACCCACGCGGCTTTGGCGAGCAGCAGATTGACATTTCCGACGGGATGCTCGCTATGATTGCAAACTTTGCAAACGGCGACGCGCGGGTGGCGCTGAGTACGCTGGAAATGGTGGTGCTCAACGGCGAGACTGACAGGGAAAAAACCACCGTAACCAAAGAAATTCTGGAGCAGTGCACCAGCAAAAAGTCCCTGTTGTACGACAAAAACGGCGAGGAACACTACAACCTGATTTCCGCGCTCCATAAATCCATGCGCAACAGTGACGTGGATGCCGCCATCTACTGGCTTTCCCGAATGCTGGAAGCCGGAGAAGATCCGCTTTATGTGGCGCGGAGACTCATCCGGTTTGCGAGCGAGGACATCGGCATGGCGGACAGCCGTGCACTGGAGCTTGCCGTGGCGACCTACCAGGCCTGCCACTTCATTGGGATGCCGGAGTGCAACGTCAACCTGACCCACTGCGTCACCTTTTTAACGCTGGCACCAAAGTCCAACGCGCTGTATATCGCCTATGGGAAGGCCCGCAAAGACGCGCTGGAAATGCTGGCCGAACCGGTACCGCTGCAAATCTGCAATGCGCCGACCAAGCTCATGCAGGAACTCCATTACGGCGAGGGCTACCAGTATGCCCACGATACCGAGGATAAACTCACCGACATGCAATGTCTGCCGGATTCCCTGCTGGGACGGCGCTATTATACCCCGACTGTACAAGGCAGTGAAAAACGGGTTAAGGAACGGATGGAGCAGATTGATGCATGGCGCAGGCAGCACGCCAAAAAAGAAAGGAGGCCGTTTTAATGCGCATTACATTGGAACCCGCGTCCTCCAAAAACGCTGGGCTGTTGGGGACTATCCATTCCACCTGCTGGCAGCAGGCCTACCGTGACATTATGCCGGTGGATTACCTGGCTGCGGCTTCGCCGGAATGGTGGGCGGCCCGGTACCGGAAAAACCTGCTGGACAAAACAATAACACGGTTCCTCGTCCGCCTAAACGGAAACGCCATTGGATTAATTGGGTTTGCTCCTTCCCGGGATGCAGACGCTGACGCCGCGACAGGTGAAATTGTAGCCATTTACCTGTTGGAGCAATACCACGGGAATGGCTATGGCCGGGAATTGATAGACGCTATGCTCGGTTATTTCCAGCGAAACGGATTCCGCTGCGTCACCCTCTGGGCGCTGGAGGCCAACCGTTCTGCCTGTGGGTTTTACGAGCACTGTGGTTTCTCTCTGGACGGCGCCCGCAAAGAACTTGAACAGGGAAAAATGCTGCCCTGCGTACGCTACCGCCGTACCTTTGCCGGAGATTCTGTCTAATCACAACAAATGGGCATTTCCCAACCCGATCATGAACAAATCCCCCAAGTGCGTCTGTCAGCCTGCTCTTGGGGGATTTTACTGTACTTATTTTTCTTTTTCCGGGGCAAATGGCTAAAATGAAACCGTAGCCGTTCGGCTCAATTTTTAACGGACTCCTGCACCTGCTGCCCATGAGACGGGACAACCCCGGACACCGGTTTCTTTTTGTTATTGACGGTGCGGGTGACCTGCCAACCGTCCTCACACCGGCTGAATTTGAGAATGCCTACAAAATCGCCGTGCGTTTTGCAGGTGACCTCGGTTCGGTAATCCCCGCTGCCGGTCGGCCTCCAACGGGCACGGCGGGAAAGCTCCTTGCCGCAGACCGGACAGCAAATACGGCTGACCTTAGGGTGCCCCATTGCCTTCCGTTTCTGAGCAAATACCCCCATCCGCTTAACCTGCGTAATCTTTTTGGGGCGCATATCCCAAACCGCTTTTTCATAAGCCGAAAGGCCGTTTTGCATATCGAGCCGCTGGGCCACCTGCGCCGTATAGCAGGCGTCATTCAATGCATCATGTAGCCGCCCCTCCTGCGGGATGCCGAAATAGTCAAGCGCATATTCCAGCGAACGCTGGTTTTTCCCCTGGGCAAGCTCTTTGTTGAAGATGACCTGCAGGTTGTACCACCGTTCACACCAGGAGGCGTCCAGCCCATAAAATTCAAGATTCTGGCTCAGGATAGGAATATCGTCATACCCCCAGGTCAACAGGGTAAAACGCTCTCCGCACCAATCGTAAAACTTGGAGACGGCGGCAATGAAGTCCAGTCCGTCTGCAATTTCCTGCTCCTTGACACCAGTGAGCTTTTTCACCATATAATGGAGTTTTTTATAATACCGGAGCTTAATTACAACCTGAAAGGTATCCACCTGCTCAAACCGCTCGTTGAGCTTGACCGCCCCGATTTGGAAAATCTCAAACGGCAGCTTGGCGCCGATTTTTGCCAGCGCCGGATTCTGGCGGGACATGGGCTGATTCCATTCCAGATCCATAACAATATAATTCATTTTATTTTTCACACTTCCAAACACCGGCCATTCTGACGGCCGCCCCACTGTGGGAGATTTCTGGCGGCAAACGCCGCTTTCCGTCCGTTTGCTGTCTTGTGATACAGTATAACACAAAAACCAGAAAAGTAAAAATATTTGTAAGAGAAACGCTTTGCAGGCGGTAAATGACAGAAAAGATTCTGCCGAAGGTCTCATTTCCCCAGATTTCATACTGGTCGAAAATAATTGGGATCGCTCCGGCTGTCCGACTGACACCGTGAAATCCTTCCTCGCAAAAGGCAAACAGCTACTGAAAAAACGGCAGATCTGGTGCAGCTTCTCTCACTTCACCAAGCCTTACAAGGGCAAAGGCAGTCTTTGTCCGAAAACGGAGCAAAAGGGGGGGAAAATCCCATGGAATGGGGACTGGCGCGACAGTCGAGTTGAAAAAAAGCAGCAAAACATTGCATTTGAGACAGTCTGCATGTATGCTTGAAGCATAAGATTTAGAAAGAAGGTTCTTTTGATGGAAGACAAAACAACGTTTGCAAAATTCCTGTTGGAAAAGAGACTTGCAGCCGGATTGACCCAGAAAGATTTGGCAGAACATCTTTATGTAGACAGCAGCACCGTATCCAAATGGGATCGGGGGCTCTCCTATCCGGACATTACGCTGATTTCAAAAATATGTGAGATTTTGCAGATTACCGAGCATGAATTCATTACAGCGTCGGACGACTCTGCCGCCCGAATGGAAAAGAAACAGGCCAAACGTTACCGCGGATTTGTCAAAACCTGTCAGATTGGGTTGTGTGCCGGTTATGGCATTGCCTTGGTCACCTGCTTTATCTGCAATCTTGCCATTCAGCACACACTTTCCTGGTTTTTTATTGTACTGGCGGCCCTGGCGCTGGCCTTTTCCCTGACCATACTGCCGGCCCTGCTGCACAAGCACCGGCTGCTGATTACTTTTGGCACGGCAACGGTGCTTACCTATCTGCTTGTTTTCACCTGCTGGTTATATACCGGCGGGGATTGGTTTTATCCATTTGCGTTTCTCGTCACCACGGTCAGCATGACGGCGCCATGGTTTATGCTGGCGGTCATCCGTTATCTTCCAATCAACTGGGCCTTTAAAACCGGCTTGATCGGATTGTTTCTCAGTTTATTCACAGCTTTTATTAACCCATTTATCCATCTGCTGCTGGGAGAGAGCTTTGAAGAATTTTACTGGTATTTTGACCTGACCGACTGGGTTTCTATTTCACTGGGCAACAAAATTACCGTTTACAGCCTGTTTTTGCTGGGGATTATTTTTGTCGCGATCGGCGGTGCAATTTCTGTTCGCAAACGGGCAAAACAGCCGCAAATTAAGCAACTACATCACAGTTAAAATACGGCTGGCCGCCTCCGGTTAAAATTTAAAGATTATCGGACAGTTCCATATTGTATGTACGGCCGCATTCAAGCGTTCAAGCTGGTATATGCTGTCCTTTCACACCGCTTTTCCTTATAAAACCGTGAGTCTCCCATTTTACACATACAAAAATCCCCGTAGGAGAAGAGACTTTTCTTCCTACGGGGATTTTTATATGTCATTTCAACCGCGCATTGTACCGCTTTAAAGCAAACAGAAATGCAGAATATTACCGCAGCCACTCGGCAAAGTCCATCGGTCGATTTGCCTGGTACGCCTTATGGAACGCCTCTTCCAGCCCGCGTACAAATACGCCGCGTTTCTCCGGATCGTCCGGTTCGTAAACGGCAATCATCTCCTGCGGGAATGGAACAATTTCTGAACGGCGGAACAAAGCGTCCACTGTATAGACGTGCGGCTTTGCTGTAGAGGGCAGGCAGGGAACGCTGCTCCAGTTGTTCTCCCGGACAGCGTCGATAACAGTATGAACCTTGGTGTCCACACTGCCGTCCACCGGGCCGTATTCCACGGTGGAACCATCTGCGCAGCTGGCGGTCAGGCAGTTGGTATCACAGTCATAAGAGACAACCGCTCGCTCAAAGTGAAACTCAATGAGCGGATTCTGGGTATGCTTCACTGCGTGGGAGGAAAGGTAAAGAATTTCCGCGCCATTTTCAAGCTTTGCTTTGACCGATACGGTATCGTAATTCTCAATGTCGTTGGCGCGGCCGACGCTTGTCTCAAGCTCCACCGGCATGGCAGAGGTATTCATAGCATCGCCAAGCATGAAATAAAGGTTGTGCAGATAATGCGCCGTGGCATTGGAGGCGACACTGTCGTTAATGATAGTGCCGTCCTTGCCAAAACGCCTGCCGCCCCATCCGGAACCACGCCTAAAATAGGATTCCGGGCGCGGCCAGAGAACCAGCGCCTTGGCATACAGAGGTTTCCCGAATTTTCCGTTTAGAATATCCCGCTTGCAGGCGAGCATGGCGGGGGCAAACGACCACTGGAAGCCGATGGCAATCCCTTTGCCGCAGGTCTGCTCAAGCGCAATCATCGGTTCAAGCTGCTCCAGCACCGGAGCCGCCGGCTTTTCACACAGCACATGGCTGCCGTTCTGAACCGCCGTGCGGATGTGAGCCAGGTGGTACGGCAACGGCGTGACGCAAAGGGTCAGGTCAATCGGTCCCATCTCATTGTAGGCCTTCTGCATATCGTCAAAGGTACGCACGCTCTTTGCCTCCAGAGCAGATTTGGTCTCCGCAGACATAAACGGGTCGGCAGCGCAGACAAATTCCGCCTTTTGGAGCAGTTCCGGACGAGAAAGGGTCTCCAGATAAAACTGGGCGTAGCCGCCGGTGCCCACCAGCATGAGCCGGATTTTTTTATAAGAGTCCATTGAGCCGTTCCCCCATAATCTGCCTGATGTAAGCGAAGCATTTAGTTGCCTGCTCGTATTCCGGCGAGCAGTGGGTTTCAATGTTCATATCGCACTCTGCACCGTCTAAATGCAGGTCGTCTCGGATGAGGTCGTCAATTTGCCCTTTCCAGTCGATGCAGCCCTCCCCAATGGGGACACAGGCGCCGTCCGAGAGACGATAATCCTTCATATGCACGCTGCCAATGTAGGGCTTAAACCGCTCATAGTGCTCCTTGTATTCCGAAAAACCGGACATGAACAGGTTACCCATATCCCAGTTGAGCTTGCCGCCGAGTGGGGCGAGCGCCTTATGAACAGCCTCGATTTCGTCCGGCAGGCCGTTAAAGAAGCCCGGTTCATTTTCAAAGCAGATGGTAAAGCCATTCTCCTTCGCTTTCCGGCAGAAATCGCTCAGCAGCTCGATGGCGCGTTTATCGTCGCCAGGTTTATCCTCCGGGCTTTTTTTGACCCCAAAGCTGATGATCTTTTTCGTGCCGAGATAGTCCGCCGCCTCCATGGTACGGAGCAGGCGATCGGTCTGTTCCGGGCAGTCCGGGTCGTACAGGGTGCATTTATAGGTGCCGGGCGAAATTCCGGTGACAGCGATGCCATAGCCATCCAACATGGATTTCACCTCGTGAAGCTGCTCTTTGGTGACGTCCGGCAGACGGTTTCCCCAGACATGGCGGAGCTCAAACCGGCGTATCCCCCGTTCTTTGGCCCATTCGGAGGCAATTTTTAAATCCTGGCTGACTTCATCACTGACAATTCCGAGTTTCATTGCTGCGTTCCTCCATTCATCAAAATTCCAGCACGGCCTTAAGCGCCTGCCTTGCTTTCATGGTTTCCAGCGCCTCATTTGCTCTGGCAAGCGGGAAACGGTGTGTAATCAGTTTACCAAATTGTTCCGGCTGTGACAAGACCAGCCGCATGGCGTGACGGGTATGACGTGTGTCACTGACCCAGACGCCTTTTACGGTGACATGCTTGCGCACAACCTGGCTGTAAAAATCAATCTCCTCAGCACCCACCGGCTGGGCGTAGCCGGTCATGAGGCAGGTTCCACCCGAGCGAGCGAGATTGAGGCTCTCCTGCGCTGCGCCGCGGCTTCCGGCCGCTTCGAGTACAATATCGGCGCCGCGGCCGTGGGTCAGGCCACGGACAAACGCAAGCCGCTGTTCCGCGTCATGCACCCGGCGGTTGATGGTATGAGTTGCTCCAAATGCCCGGCAAAGAGCAAGGCGCTCCTCGGAGCCTCCAATCACCACCACCTGCTCCGCTCCCGCCTTGCGCGCAAAGGCGGCGCCGAAAACGCCCAGCGGGCCGGGACCTTGAATCACAACCGTGTCGCCGGGGTCGATTTTAACCGCGTCAAAGGCGTTGGCGGCGGTGGCGCCGGAACAGCTTGCGCTGACAAGGATGGCCGGATCCACATCATCCTCCACCAGAAAGAGGTCGGTGCGCGGGGCGAGTATGAGGTATTCACTGTAACAGCCATTGAGATACGGCGCTTCCTCCCGCGAACGGTTGATGCCATACACCTTGCGGTGCTCGCAGAGCCACGGCATCAGCAGCACCTTGCAGGCAAAGCATTCGCCGCAGGTGACGCCGCGGTTCCAAAGGATGCGGTCGCCTTCATGCACGGGGTCTCCCTCCACCGTGGTGTGCGCGCCGTTCATGGCGGCGATGCGGCCGATTCCCTCATGGCCGAGGATGATGGGAAGCGGGGTGCGGGGATCCTCCCCCTGCCACATGTGGACGTCGCTCCCGCAGATGCCGGAAGCCTCCAGCTTGACCAGAACTTCGCCCGGCTTCAGTGCCGGGATCTCAATTTCCTCCGGCACGAGCGGCTGTTTGAACTCACGGAGTACCATCGTTTGCGCTTTCATCTGCATTCCCCTTTCTGTTTCATATCCTTCCAGACCTGCTCAAACCACTGCGGGCTGTCCGGAATTTTCCGGACGCGCCGCCAGCCTGCCTGTACGGTAAATTCGCGTTTCAGCGTAACTTCCTGTATCTGATGCTGGTGTTCCGTATCAACCGGAACAACATCGCCCGGTTCGGGCAGCGGCTCCGCAATCAGTGCGGAGCCGCGGGACAATCCGCCGTCTTGGATATAATCCAGCATCGCGCCGAGATAGGCGGCGGTACTGACAAGCATATCCCAAAGCTGGAACGCCTGCGGCAACTCCACCGCATGGGCAATTTGAATTCGCTCCGGATGGCTGAGGAGTTCCTTCGCCTCCGCAAGGGTTTGCTCAATTTCGGTACGGTTTCTCACAAAACCCGCATAGCTGCTGTTGCGCCGCTGAAAATATGAAGCCAGCTTCCGCAGGTTTCCGCTCCCCTCCGCATGGGAACACCAGAGCGCTGCGCGCTCCAGCAGCGGGAGACATTGCTCTTTTCTAAATTCTGTTACCGGCTTCCACTCCTCCGCACCAAAATTTTGGCACGCGCCGGAAGAAGCCAAATTGAGTTGTCCGGCTCCAGCCGCAGTTTCCGTGTCCCACTGTGGGGCAGACTCAGCACAGTTGGAAGTTGTACCGCTTTTCCCCTGTTCCGGTACAGGTTTGGTTTTCAGGCGGGCGGCAATCTGTTCCGCTGCGCGGAACGCGCCCACCTGCCCTGCATTTAGAGCGGATCCGCCCGGACGGCGGATGCCGTGGCTTCCGTTTAGCTCCCCAATGGCGTACAGGTTCTGAACCTCCGTCTCCCACCAGATATCAGCAGAGAGGCCGCCGTTGTTGTGCTGGGCGCAAACATCCACGGCGAGCCATTCACGCTCCAGGTCGATGCCGTGGCTACGGTAAAGCTGGATGGCATCCGGGTTTAGTGCCATCAGGCGTTCGTAGGGGGTATCCTGCAATGCGCCGGAAGATTCCAGGTAATGCAGGCATTCCGGCGAAAGTAAAGAACGGTCGAGCCGCTTCATCCCAAAGGGGTTCTGGGTAAAATCCATATAAACCTTACGGCCGCGCAGCACCGTTTCCCGGTAGACCAGCAAATCCACCCAGGAGGAACCGCCGGGGTCGAGCTTGGTTACATCGAACGGCCACTGGTAGCCCTTCAAAAAGGTGGCGTTCAGAGCAGCTGGGATGTCATTGAACCCTTCCAACAGGAATTCACGCACATCGGAGCCGTCCTCCGCAGTACTGATATACCGCGGCAGAACCTGCTGATAGGAGCCGGAAACGTTCCAGCGGTACCCGGTGGAGGCAAGGCCGTACTGCCATTCAGTAAGATTTTTGCCCATGACGCCTGCTTCAAAGCAGATTCCGCTGGCGCCCACCTGGGATTCCGGAAACACGCTTTTCTCATAAAGGGAGGCAGGTGCACCGGTTGCCATGACCAGGTGTCGGCAGGCAAAGAGCTGAAACTCCTGTTCCCTCCGATCAGCCGACTGCCACAGGCAAAGGAGGCCGATTGCCCGACCATCCTCGGTGAGAATTTTCACCGGAGTCATTCCCTCGCAGACGGGAATTCCCGCCCGCTCCACCTGCCGGAACAGGGCGGCGCACATCTCCTGCACCGTGAGTGGCCCTGCCGAGGCGGCGCGGGCCTTGGGGTCGTGGTCGGTCTTATAACCGACGAATTCGCCGTATCCGTTGCGGACAAAGGGCACGCCCAAATCCACAAGGTGGTAAAAGCACCGTGCCGAAAGCGCCGCCTCGACCAGCGCAGTGTCGCCGTCACACGCGCCGCCGTCAAACAGGGTTTGAGCAACCTCCGCAATGCTGTCCGGTGTGGAACCGGAGACGTTCAGTCTATAATAGGTCTGCTTATCCGAGCCGGTGTTGCGAGAGGTGCCCATGCGGATGCCGTTTGTAAGGAGCAGGATATCCCGCACGCCGAGATCGGCAAGCCGTTTGGCACAGCAAAGCCCTGCCGCGCCGCTGCCGAATATAAGCACATCATGAATTTCCACCGGAACGGACCAGCCGTATGCTTCCATCGTTTTCATCAGAACAGGCTCTCCTTTACTTCACTGCCAACCGGCGAACCTTTACCGGCCCTGCCCTGCCGGTACAACGGGGCATAGATCGCGGAATCGTGCACCGGGCAGCCGGTAACGCCGCCGTCACGCATCATGACGGTGCAGTTGGAGCAGCCAATACAGCACTTCTCACGCTTCATACCGCCACGCAGGATATCGTTCGCAAAATCCGGATAAGCGAAGGCCTGCCGGCCAAAGCCTGCAACCGGGAACCAATCCTCTTTGATGCAGCCGGCAGCGATGTTCGCACCGAACTCCCGGAACCAGGTGAAGCCGGTGGCCATGACCGGAAGCTCCGGACAGGACGCCTGTACCTCACGGATAAGGGCCAGCATCCGCACCGCGTCCTCCAGCGGATGGGACGACGGCAGGTAACCGCCCTGATCGTATGGGCGGCCGACATGAGGATTGAAGTAGGGATTGCCGCAGCTCAAATCCACAAAGCGGACGCCGTGCTCCTTCAACAGACGGAACAGCCGGATGGGCTCGGACAAATCCGGGATATGGAAGTCCTCTTTGGAAACGCCGAAGCCATAAGGATACGGGAGAGAATCGTAAATATTAAGCCGCACCGTGACATCAATATCCACGGCAGCACGCACACCGTCGATGATATTAAGCAGCAGCCGGGTACGGTTTTCAAAGCTACCGCCGTATGCGCCGGGGCGCTCGAACGCGCCGAGCAATTCCGAAATCAGGTAGCGGTGGCAGGCTTTGATGTCCACGGCGTCAAAGCCTGCGCGTTTGGCACGCTTTGCCGCCTCGACAAACTGCTCTTCCAGCCGTTTGAGGTAATCGTCGGATACCGGGGTATAATCATCCTGATGGTCGGCAAACAGGAACGGAATTTGCAGGGCGGTTTTGGGCTCCGGTACGCCGTTCGGTTTGGAATAACGGCCGGAATGGGTGAGCTGTGCAATCCGGTAGGGAATGCCTCCAACAGCCTGTTCTGCAATCATGGCGTTCAGGCGGGTAAAAGCGTCCAGATTTTCCGCGCTGAGGTAGAGCTGGCGTGGGTTCGCCCTGCCCTCTGGGCAGACCGCCATCGCTTCCATCCAGAGAACGGCGGCGCCGCCTTTTGCAAACCGCTCATAACGGCGGAAGGTGAGTTCATCCGGCGCACCGGCGCGGGTGCCGTCGCAGCCCTCCATTGGCTGAATTCCAAGGCGGTTTTTCAGGGTGGTTTCGCCGAGCGTAAACGGTTCGCCGAGCACCGTTAAATCCTCCGAAAAGGGCAGGTTCAAGCCAAAGGCTTCCAGGGCGGCTTTGAGCTCCGCAGCGGTTTGGTAATGAAAGCGTTCGTGTTTTGTATTTGCCATAAAATCTCTCCTTGATTTTGATACCACGACAGGATACAATGAAACTAACGATTGGGGGGAAACTAGGTGGAGGCCTTTCCGATTATCCGGATGAAATACGCCGAAGACGAGCCGGCGCTCAGCAACCACACCCACCCGGCCTGCGAGCTCATCTTTGTCAAGCAGGGGGCGGCGCGCATCACCATCGGCGGCAGAGAGTACGAGGCGGGACCGGGCTCCTTGGTTTTGCTCGGCGCTCTCGAACAGCATGAGCTTACGGTGACCGCCCGGCCATACGTGCGGTACTTCTGCATCCTCTCCCCACAGGCGCTGGAACAGCGCGGCATTGACCCTGCGCTGGCAACGGTGTTTAAAAACCGCCCATACCATTTTTCCCACTGCCTGAAACTCAAACACCCAGAGGCGGTAGAAACACTGCTGCGGCAGATGGAGCAGGAGTACGCAAACCGCGCTCCCTACGCCGACCAGATGATGCTGGATTTGCTGGAGGCGCTGCTCATCTGCCTGTACCGGGAATCCCCGGAGCACTTTTTCCGGCCGGAAACAGCGATGGCGACCAAGGTCTGGGAGGTGCAGCGTTATCTGGAAGCTCACTATGCGGAGTCGGTCTCGATTGCCGCGCTCGCCGCAGAGCGGTATGTGAGCCCGGACCACCTGGCACGCTCTTTTAAAGAACTCACCGGGTACTCTCCCAAACAGTACCTTTCCGAGAACCGGTTGCTTCACGGCCGGCAGATGCTGCTGCAAACCGGACTCCCGGTGGGAACGGTGGCGTTCCGCTGCGGCTTTCCGGATACGAACAACTTTATCCGCACCTTTAAACGGCGATACGGCGTAACGCCCAAGCAGTTTCAGCAATCCCACTTTTCTGATTCTCATCATACCGCAAACGAGCAAAAATAGTCGGCGGGATCCGCTGAAAAATATGTAAAATCCGATATTCCGTAAAAACAGGCAGAACAAATGTTGCTTACCGGAAAACAGGGCGCGGCCTACCGACGCGCAAAACAGTACCATAAATAAAATTGCATAGGAGGAATTACATGAAACATGTCGTGATCATTGGCGGGAAAGGCAAAGTCGGCACCTATCTCGTCCCCATGCTCTGTGAAGCGGGCTACCGTGTCACCAACATCAGCCGTGGGGAATCCAAGCCCTATCTGCCGCATGGCTGCTGGAATTCAGTCCGGCAGGTGGCCCTTGACCGAAACGGCCCGGATTTTTCAAAACAGATCGCCGCCCTGCGCCCGGATATTGTTATTGACATGATCTGCTTCAAGGCCGAAGATATGTGCCGGCTCATCGACATGCTGGCCGGCACCGTTCAGCATTATCTGGTCTGCGGCAGCGTCTGGATTCACGGGCAGAGCGTCCGGGTTCCCTGTAAGGAACATGAAGCCCTGACTCCCTTTGGGGAATACGGCATCCAAAAGCTCAAAATGGTGCGGGAACTGGAACAGCGCAGCGCCTTTTCCCAGTTTCCGGGTACCATTGTCCATCCGGGACATATCGTCGGGCCGGGGCATCTGCCTATCAACCCGCAGGGCAACAAAAATCCCAAGGTGTTTGAGGCACTGATGCACAGTGAGCCGGTGGCCTTGCCGAACTTCGGGATGGAGACCGTCCACCATGTCCACGCTGCGGATGTTGCAGGGGTATTCATGGCAGCGATTGCAGCAGGAAGTGTTTCCTTTGGACAATCCTTCCACGCAGTCTCGGACGGCGCTCTCACCCTGCGCGGCTACGCCGAAACAGTCGCCGGATGGTTCGGACAGGAGGCGAACCTCGTGTTTCAACCGTTTGACGAATGGAAGCAGTGTGTGGAAGAGGCGGATGCAGCCTCAACCCGCGATCACATTCTGCACGCACCCAACGCCTCGATGGAAAAGACAAGACGCCTGTTGGGCTTTGTACCGCGCTATTCCAGCTTACAGGCCGTTCGTGAAGCTCTAGACTGGATGATTGCAAACGGCGTGGTACGCTAAGGGCGAATTCCCCAAAAATAACCGGGCATTTTTAGAGGTTTTTCCCCTTTCGGTAAGTCCGTAAAAAAGATTATAATAGTTCTATAAGTAACCATCTATACAACAAAGCAATTACGGAGGTATTACAATGTCTGCGATTCGCGAAGTAAAAACCGAAGCGGGCATGCTGCGCGGCGTGCCGGGCAACAACCGCATGTTTACCGTATTTAAAGGCGTTCCTTACGCCGCACCGCCGGTCGGCAACCTGCGCTGGAAAGCACCGCAGCCAGTCAAACCGTGGGACGGCGTTCGTGTGGCGGACCAATACAGCGCCATTGAAATTCAAAAACGCGCTGAGGTCGATTTTTATACCAAAGAATTCTATAACAATGAGGAAGAGCAAAGTGAAGACTGCCTTTACCTAAACATCTGGACGCCGGCGGAGGCGGCGGATGCAAAGCTCCCGGTTATGTTCTGGATTCATGGGGGCGGGTATGTTTGCGGTTACGCATCCGAGTCGGAATTTGACGGCGAGGGTTTCTGCAAACGCGGGGTTATCCTTGTTACCATCAATTACCGCATGCACGTGTTGGGGCTGCTGGCGCATCCCGAACTGACGGCAGAGAGCGAGAGCGGCACCTCCGGCAATCTGCTGCTGCAGGACCAAATTGCGGCGCTCAAATGGGTATCCCGCAACATTGCGGCATTTGGGGGCGACCCGGAGAACATCACGGTATTCGGCCAGTCGGCCGGCGCAGGCAGCACCCAGGCGCTGATGTGCTCGCCGCTCACCAAAGGGCTGTTCAAACGCGCCATTCTGCAAAGCGGAGGCGGATTATGGCCGCACGGCAATGCGCGCACCTTCCCAACGCTGAAAGAGGCAGAGGCATACGGTGTGGAATTTATGAAAAGTGTCGGCGTCGGGTCGATTGCCGAGCTGCGCAAAATTCCGGCGGAGCAGTTACAGGCCCATATGATGGAACACGGGTTCCACTTTGGCCTGATTCGAGACAATTATGTGCTCTATGATGACCCGTCCAAGACCATCCTGGAGGGCAAAAACCACGATATTGATTACATGATGGGTTGCAACCAGGACGAGGGGCAGGCGTTCTCGGCACCGGTTCAAACGGTTGAGGATCTCAAACAGGCGGCAGCCGTCAATTTTGGCGACAAGGTCGATGAACTCCTTAAAATTGGCAATGTCAAGACCGACGCGGACGCAGCAGCATTCTTTAAAACCTCTCACCGCCTGATTTCCGCGGTACATGGCTTTGCAGAAGTGCAGGAGGAAAACGGCAAAAAAGCGCCGTACCTTTACTACTTCACCCGGCGGCTTCCGGGCGACGATTTAGGTTCTTTCCATTCAGCAGAACTGTGGTTTGTCTTTGAAACCCTGACCCGCTGCTGGCGTCCCTTTACTGGTGTGGATTTTGACCTGTCTGTCGCAATGGCAGATTACTACGCAAACTTTGCAAAGACCGGCAATCCGAATGGCAGTGGGCAGCCGGAATGGCGGCCTTACACCAAAGAGGACCCGGTTTACATGGAGCTCGGCGTAACCCGCGAGCTCAAACCAGCAGAGGAAACACCTTACCAGAAATTCCAGAAAGACTTTTTCCTGGGGCGGATCCAATAAAAAGCTGGGCTGAAGCTGCGCCTTTGGAATGTCTGTATCTAGCTGAAAAGATTTGTATTCCAAGACAATAAAAAAACATTGCTCATTTCTTCCCCCAAGCTGGGGGAGCTCTCTCAAGAATCCCGAACTGTTGTTGAACGGTTCGGGATTTCTACGACAGAAAAAAGAGGAAGGCGAATCGCCTTCCTCTTTTTTAAGGTTCTTTATTTACTGAATTTCCTGCGGAGGAAAATGCCCCCGGCAACGGAAGCCAGCATAATTGCGGCCAAGAGAGCAGCATTGCTGTTGTCACCCGTCTTAGGCGCTGTAAGCGGAACTTCTTCGTCTTCAATGACTTCATCATTTCCAGCCGGCTCCGTCGGCTCAGACGGACCTACCAGCGGCGGTTCCTCGTCCGAAATTTCTTCGTCTGGATTGTTGTCCGGATCATCCGGGCCTACCAACGGCGGCTCTTCATCCGGCAGTTCTTCTTCCACTACAGTATACAGAACATTGATGACATTCTCACCATCTTTGACAACGATGTACGGAACACTGCCCGCCTGTACGCCGTCTGCATAACCGAGTACCGGTTTAAGGAAGTTTAACTGGGTACCGTCTATTCCGGCAAGGAGTGTGATAGCATCGCCGGCCTCAAACGGGGTTTCAAAGGTTGCGCTCCCCAGGAAATTGTTTGCATCGTTCGGATTGGTAATGGAGTCCTTGTAGTAATTGACGGTGACCGTATAAGTCTCTGCGACGTAGAGAACATTGATCACATTGTTTTCGCCCTTGGTGACAATATACGGAATGCTGCCAACCTGTACGCCGGATACATAACCTTCCGGTTTCAAGAAATCAAGCTGGGTGCTTTCAGCACCGGCTGCCAGAGTGATTTCAGAACCAGCGGTGAATTCGTCGGTGAACGACGCGCTGCCAAGCAGATTGCCCTCTGCAACGCTATCTTTGTAATAGTTTACCGTTACCGAGAAGGTCTCTTCAACGTAGAGAACATTGATTACATTATCCTCTGCAGAAACAACCACATACGGGATTACGCCCTGCTGTACGCCGTCCACATAACCAGTAGCCGGTTTGTAGGCGTTGAGCTGTTCACCATTCAGAGTGATGGCGTCATCCGCTTCAAACTTGCCGAGGTTTTTGGTGCCGAGGTAGTTGTCATCCTCCGGGGTGGTAACTACGTCTTTGTAGTAGTTGACGACAACGTCAAATTTCTCGGTTACATAAAGAACATTGATCACATTGTCATCCGAAGAGACGACTACATACGGGACTGCACCCTGCTGTACGCCGTCCACATAACCAGTGGCCGGTTTGTAGGCGTTGAGCTGTTCGTCGTTCAGAGTGATGGCGTCATCCGCTTCAAACTTGCCGAGGTTTTTGGTGCCGAGGTAGTTGTCATCCTCCGGGGTGGTAACTGCGTCTTTGTAGTAGTTGACGATAACGTCGAATTTCTCGGTCTCGTACAGAACGTTAATAACGTTGTTTTCCCCTTTAACAACAAAGTACGGAATGGTACCCTGCTGTACGCCGTCCACATAACCAGTGGCCGGTTTGTAGGCATTGAGCTGTTCGTCGTTCAGGACAATAGTGTCGTTGTTTTCATAATTGCCAAGCGTCTGGGAACCGAGGAAATTGCCATCGTCCGGATTGGTCACACTGTCCTTGTAGTAATTGACGGTAACCGGGAAGGTCTCCGCTACATAAAGGACATTGATGACATTGCGACCGGAAGATACGACGATATACGGTACGTCGCCCTGCTGCACGCCGGAAAGGTAACCTTCTACAGGTTTCTTTGCATCCCGCTGCTCTGCACTTAGGATAATTGGCGTATTCGCCTCATATTCGCCAAGAGATGTGGTGCCAAGGTAGTTGGCGCTGCTTATACTGTCTTTGTAGTAGTTGACAATAACTGGGAAGGTCTGCGGTTTGGCATCATACGCATTGGTGAACCAAACCGAAGTTGCCTCACCTTTGCGGACTGAGGCAGTCAGGCCGTCGTTTTCCAAATCCACATTGGTCTCCTGCCCATTGCCTACTTTAACCGAAGCCGTGGTGGTTTTGACCATGCTGCCATTGGTATAAGCAGCGGTTTCGGTTACAGTGTAGCTGCCCGGGGTGAGATTTGCAAAGGTGTAGGAATCCTTACCCAGCAGAATATCCGCTTTGGTCAGGGTAAAACTCGTATTCACACCATTGCCGGTGACGGTGAAGGTAAAACTGGCGTCTTCCGGGAGGTTGACAGCATCTTTGTTTTCCTCCAGGATTTTCCCAACCGTCAAAGTACCCTTTTGGGTATCCTTTTTCACGTTGGTAACCGTCAGGGTTTTGTATTCATTCGCCTCTTTGAGGACAACCTCCCGGTTGTAACCCTCTACCGTATAACCGGACGGAACATTGAGTTCGTCAACATAATAGGTGCCGACCGGCAGGCTTTGATATTTCTTGGACTCCCCGTTTTTCAGTGTAAAAGTTTCAGAAAAACGGCCGTCTGCACTGGTAATCCGGAAATAGAAGCTGGTGTTTTTATCGCTTGACGTTGATCCGTCTGCATTTTCAACTACCTTTTTGATCTCGATGGTGCCGTATTTGGCATAATCAATGATCGCCTCGCTCTTGATTTTCACATCAAGGCCGGATTTGTCCGGGCAGATATTGGAAACGCCCGAAATTCTGTCATCCCAGTGGTAAACATTTTCAAACTCAAGAACTTTTTGACCTTGTGCATTGGTGTCATACAGGGAAGAAACTTCCCACTCGTTAAGTCCTAAATCTTCCACCGGAATTTCTACAACCACACGAACCGGGTCGGTTTTTTTCGCCGAGACATCAATACGGGTCTCATCGTTTCCGCCGCCCCAACCCCAGTCAGGGTCATGAATACTTGAAGGCACAACATTGGTGGTAGACCCCTCCCCAATGTAAATCTTCATGTATTTCATCATATTCTGCTTGTTCCAGGTGATTTTAACGGTTTTCTGCTCATCGTTCTGATTCAGATAAGCAAGCGAACCGTCCAGCTTAATATCAAGATGATTAAATTTTGATGATCCTCCGCCGCCCGGCCAACGATCACCGCCGTATCCTGCAAAGGCAGTTGTCGGCAGCATGGCGATCAACATCATCAGCGATACCAAAAAGACAACGAGCTTTTTGGATACCACACGACCTTCTCCTTTCATGTTGTTACCTCCTTCAGTGACTATCGTGCTTTCAGTATAATCATCCGAAGTCACACGCCAGTAACAAAAAGGAAATAACTCTAAAAAGTGCCAATAAAAATTTTACTAAACAAAAAAGGCAGGGAAATTCCTGCCTTTTTCTTCTATAAAAATTTTCTCCGTCTCCCTTACACTGGCAAAAAGCAGAGAGTTAAAACCGCCTCTACTGTGTTATTGCAGGTTGAGCCGTTTGGACAGCAACCAACGGGAAACCAAAAAGTAACCCGCCAACAAAAGGGCAAACACCAACGCCATAACACCTACTGCGAGGAACAGAAAAGGATGCAGCACACCTGACATCAGTGGGGCGCTTCCCTGTGAAAGCTCATTTGCCCAGGGGAAAAGAATCGGCAGCGCAACTGCCAGCAAAAGAATGGTCTCTGCAATACCGCAAAGATAGTAAGCGACAACACTGCCAATGATGCGGTGCTGCCCAAACTGGCTGCCAATGACCATAGCGGCATACAGCTTGCACACAGCTTCCATGGCTCCCAACAGTACGGCGGCGAGCAGACAAAGAACAAAGGGCCAGCCATTCTGCAATCCATTTATCTGCTCAAAAAGCAGTCCGCAGCACAAGAGCGAATTTGCAGGACTTATGATGAACATACAAAGAAAAACAACTACAACGCTGCCCAGGCAAAAAAGAATGCCGGCCGCCAACTTTGCCGCAATATGCTGAGCGGCTGTTACCGGAAGGGTAAAAGAGAGGTAACCTTCATCGGAAATCAGGTTTTGGTAAAACCGTACAATGACGACGACCACACTTAAAACAGACAATCCAACAATCAGCAAGGCCGCAACAATCGCCGTGACTGCGTCTACAGCCGGGCGAACATCAACCGATGAAACCGATTGGGCAATGGCATTGACCAGTTGACCGCCGCCGAGCAAAAGCAATGAGATGCCAACCGCAACCGCCCACATTGGCAAAAAGAGCCGGCCGCTGGCGCGGAATTCATATTTCATCAGTTTTCCTAACATCTGAACACCTCCCGGAACAGCGCATCCACGCTTTTTCCTTCTGTTTCGCGAATATCATCCACGCTTGCGACACGTACAACCCTGCCTTCTTTGAGAAAAACAACGTCGTCTAAAATCTTTTCAACATCGGCAATCAGGTGGGTGGATAAAACCAACGTCGCCTCCTGCCGGTAGCCCGCGATGATCGTTTCAAGAATGTAATCCCGCGCCGCCGGATCAACGCCGCCAATGGGCTCATCCAGCAGGTAAAGGTCCGCTTCCCGGCTCATGACCAGAATGAGCTGAACCTTTTCCCGGGTACCCTTGCTCATGGAAGAAATGCGCATTCGAGGGTCCAACTTTAATCGTGCCAGCATATCCAGCGCCTTTTGGCGGTTAAAATCGCTGTAAAAATCCTCAAATTCATCCAGTGCGTTTTGCACCCGCATCCAGCTTGGCAGATAGGTTCGTTCCGGCAGGTAGCTGACCACCTTTTTGGTCTCAACTCCAGGCTGCTTTCCATTGATGAGAATTTCCCCTGCGCTGGGCTGCAGCAGCCCGCATGCAAGTTTGATTAAGGTTGTTTTACCGCTGCCGTTCGGTCCCAGCAGTCCAATGATTCGCCCCCGCGGCAGGCTAAGGTCGACTCCCATGAGTGCCATTCTGCTGCCATACCCTTTTTGCAAATCCTTTGCAATGAGCACCGGGCTTTGCTGATGATTCATCTTCCGTTTTCCTCCTCTGTATGTTGGATAATTTCCTTGGATTCCTCTTTGCTGTAACCCAGGGCGGCCATCTGTTTATAGAAGGATTCCACTACAGCTTTGGCCAATTCGTTTTTTACCGTTTCAATCATTGCTGCATTCTCCGTTACAAAACGCCCACTCGTGCGTTGGCTGTAAATAAGTCCATACTGTTCCAGTTCTGCCAGCGCACGCTGCATAGTGTTGGGGTTGACACCCGCTTCGGCCGCCATATCCCGCACGCCGGGCAGCTTCTCTCCAGGGAGAAACTGCCCGGTGACAATAGCAAGCTCCACCTGTTCGAGCAGCTGCGCATAAATGGGTCGGTCACTTACAATTTCCCAGTTCGTAGTCCCAACCTCCTTTTGTATTATTGTATTAATTATCTAGTACAATAATACATTGTTTTGAAATTCCTGTCAAGTGTTTCAACAAAAAATTTATCGGGGGAATCCAGAGGTGTATCTCCAAAAAACGCTGTCAAAAAAACAAACAGGCACGGCGCTTTAACAGCGCCGTGCCTGTTCGGAGGCATTGTGATAAAATTACTCGTTTGTTTCCGGAACCTGCGGAAGGCTGTCAAACCCTCTCTGCAGATCCTCGTCGGTGGGGATATAGTCGTTCATCTTCCCTTCCAGGAAAGCGGTATAAGCGGTCATATCAAAATAACCGGTACCGGTCAGGCCAAACAGGATGGTCTTAGCCTCCCCGGTCTCCTTGCAGCGAAGGGCCTCATCCATTGCGGCGCGGATGGCATGCGCGGACTCCGGCGCCGGGAGGATGGTCTCGTGTTTTGCAAAGAAGGTCGCCGCCTCGAACACCTTGGTTTGTTCTACCGAAACAGCGTCCATATAGCCGTCATGGTAAAGCTTGGAGAGGATGGGAGACATTCCGTGGTAACGCAGGCCGCCCGCATGGTTCGGGGAGGGGATGAAACCGCTGCCCAAAGTATACATCTTCGCCATCGGGGTGATTTTTCCGGTATCACAGAAATCATAGGCATATTTGCCGCGGGTTAAGGACGGGCAAGATGCCGGCTCCACTGCGACAATGCGCGGATCCGCCTTACCGGTGAGCTTATCCTGCATATAGGGTGCAATCAGGCCGCCGAGGTTGGAGCCGCCGCCTGCACAGCCGATGACAACGTCCGGGTACTCTCCGAGCTCATCCATTGCAACCTTGGCCTCCAGCCCGATAATGGACTGGTGCAGCAGCACCTGGTTGAGCACCGAGCCGAGGACATAGCGGCAGCCTTCGGTGCTGACCGCTTTTTCCACCGCTTCAGAAATAGCGCAGCCAAGGCTGCCGCCGGTATTCGGGTCATCGGCCAAAATTTGCCGGCCGACATTGGTGGTATTGCTCGGGCTTGCGATAACGTTGGCATCAAAGGTCTGCATAACCGCTTTGCGGAACGGCTTTTGCTCATAGGAAACCTTGACCATAAAAACGGTCAAATCAAGGCCAAAATAGGAGCAGGCTTCGGAAAGGGCGGTCCCCCACTGGCCTGCGCCAGTCTCGGTGGTAAGGGAGGTTAAGCCCTGATCCTTTGCATAGTAAGCCTGCGCAATGGCAGAATTGAGTTTATGACTGCCCGAGGTATTGTTGCCCTCGAATTTGTAGTAAATTTTTGCCGGGGTGCCAAGCGCTTTCTCCAGATTATAGGCGCGGCAGAGCGGGGATGGACGGTAGATTTTATACATCTCCAAAATTTCATCCGGGATATCGATGTAGCGGGTCTCGGCATCCATTTCCTGGTGGGCGAGCTTTTTGCAGAAAACAGGGTAGAGGTCCTCCTCGGTCGCGGGCTTCATAGTCGCCGGGTTGATCATCGGCTCCGGCTGTTCTTTCATATCGGCCCGCAGGTTATACCATTGCTTCGGAATCTGGTCTTCGGTCAAATACAGTCTGTGCGGAATTTTCATGTTGTTCACCTTTCCTTTGGTTTATGCTGCATCAAACGGACTAGGGACAAAAGCAATAAAAAAAGCCTTTGTCACAGTTTTCACTGGGACAAAAGCTCAACACTTCTGCGGTACCACCCTACTTGGCATATACATGCCCACTCGCTCCGCATACAAAATATGCGCTTCCTTGATAACGGGTGAAGTTCCCGTCAGGCACTACTGAGCACACGCCGTTCGTCCTGCCCTCATAAGTCCATTCAGCCAAACTGCCGCTGCCGCCTTACACCACCCGACGGCTCTCTGTAAGCACATTTTCTGGCCTACTCTTCTTATTCAACGGTTTTCCTTATGTCATTATTATATACAGCAGAATTCATAATGTCAACCAATTTTTTACCGTGTGGCAAAAAGAACGGGACCGCATCAGCGGTCCCGCCCGGAAAAACAGTTAACGGAGATGGCGCTTTTTCACAAATACCACGCCAGCAGCAACGGCCGCACATACAGAGAAGACGGTCAGTGCAGCAAGCGGCATATTGTCGCCGGTCTTTGAGGGTTCTTCTACCTGATCCGGAGCCTTATCCGGGTCTGGAGACGCATCTGGATTCGGGTCCTCGTCAGGACCCGGGGTCTCATCAGGGTTCGGAGTATCGCCGGGATCCGGATTCTCACCAGGGTTCTCCTCTTCCGGGGTATTCGGAATTAGGCCGGCCTGAGCTGCTTCAATATCTGCAATCGCTTGGTCGAGCTGTGCTTGAGTGGGGTTCGCGCCTTCCGCCAGAAGGGCTTTCGCCGCGTTCACAGCATCGGTCAGGGCTGCAACGGAATCCGAGGTATACATGGTTGTATCCATCGCTTCCATATCATTTACTATTGCTTGCAGATTGGAAACAGTAGCATCCAGCTTGGCCTCTTCGCCCAGTGCAACCAACGCATCAAAGGCAGGTTTCTTGCTCAAATCTGCGTTGAAAAGAATTGGCAGCTGGGAATTTTTCCAAGAGAAGTTATCAGCAACACCCCAGATGGTAACGCTGGTGATGTTGTAACCCTGCTTTTTCGCTTCTACCAAGTTGCGGAACAGATTTTCGTAAGCAGTCGCCTGCTGGGCGAACTTCTCTTCTTCGGTTCCACTCCACGGAACGGTAATATCAAGCTCGGTCAACTGCATTTCATAGCCAAGGTCGGCATAAATTTTCAAGGCGTTTACATGATTATCCATGTTGTCCGTAGCACTCAAATGACTCTGCATACCAATGCCGTCAACCCAACCCGCCTCTTTCGCTTCACGGAGCAGGTTGATAACGTTCTGCTGTTTGGATGCACTTGCCATACCGTAGTCATTGTAGAACAGCTTCATATCTTCAGGAGCATATTTGTCTGCATACTCAAATGCTTTGGTAATAAAGCTGTAATCGCCAAAAGTCCTGTACCACTCGCTGTTTTGGCCTGCAGAGGCCGCTTCATTGACAACGTCAACCGCATAAACAACGCCGGGGTAATTTTCTTCACACCACTCAAGAATCTGTTTGATGTAGTTTTCCAAGCGTTTGGACATCAATTCCGGGCTGACCCGGTTGCCAGAGGTATCATAGTTCTCATAGAACAAGGCCGTCGGGGTCTGGCTGTGCCATACCAGCGCATGCAGGCGGTATTTAACACCGTTTTTCTGGCAGTATTGCAGGGTAGGCTCAATGGTGTCAAACTTCACAGCCGGAGACTCGTTGTACTTTTCCGGTTCAGCTATGCACGCGTTAATATCAAGCAGGTTTTCTGGCTTGGCTTCGTTCTCGCTGGTAAGGCTGTTGTACTGCTGGCTGATAAGGCCCTCATAATCCTCCGAACGCAGTAAAGCATACGGGGTGCAGGTGCCAATCAGAAAATAATCGCCGTACAGGTCTTTCAGGGAAGCATAACCGGAATAATCCGCATAAACGGTCTGGGACTCGGCGCCCACAACCTGAACGTCGTCCACATAGAAGTCGTTGGTGGTTGCAGAGGTTTCAAAGTACAAATAGGCCTGATCAATATACGGTGGGACCTCAAATTCACCAGTAACCTCGTACCAAGTTCCATTGCCGTTCTGCGAGGTCGCAATCGTCGCATACTGGGAGGCGCCGCTCGCAATCTGCTCCAGATTCGCTTTGATCGACGCATTTTGACCGCCGCCCATATAAACCTTTGCCGTTACGGTGATGCGTGTGCCAATAAATTCACTGATGTTAAATTTTACGCCCGCATACGGGTCCGGGGTTACGCTGCGGTTGGTTACCTGAACAACGTAATCGCTGGTGTTAATGCCGCTTTTACTCGGATTTGCCGCAATTTGAACCGTTTCGCCAAACTCGCGCGGTTCAGCTCGGCCCAGCTGCTGATCCTCAAAGGTCACAGGGCCAAAGTCCGGCGGGATATCTGCCGCCATAGTCAGCGGGACAAAGGTTACGGCCATTGCACAGGCCGCCACAAGGGCGAGCAGCCTTTTTTTCAGTGGAGAACTTCGCATAATTTTCCTCCTTCTCTCACAGTTAAAGATGAACCGATCTCTCAAACTGCTGTTTTCTGTACCGGTTTCCATTACCACCACGAGCGCCCCAAAAATGGTATATATATATATATATATATATTATGCTTATTTGTCAATATAAATTGTGCATAAATAACAAGATACTTTTTTGTAAAAAGCAACAACTTTGTTTCAGAACGACAAAATTGCACTTCCGTTCCACTTTTTTCGTACTCCGGTTTGTCCCTGTGCTTCGGTTGTGCTATACTGTTTTTAAATCCACACGGAAGGTTTGTGAGCCAATGCCACCTATGAATCTGCTGATTAAGCCCGCGTCCGGAAGCTGCAATATGGCTTGCCGGTACTGTTTTTACCGTGACGAAACAGAAAACCGCGAAACAGGCTTTTACGGCATTATGAATACTGAAACTATGGAACATCTGATCCAACGCACCTTTGAATTTGCCACCGGCAGGGTGACCTTTGCCTTCCAGGGAGGCGAGCCAACCCTGGCGGGACTGCCGTTCTTTGAGGCGTTCATTGAACGTGTTGAGAAGTGGAACTCCAAGCGTCTGAAAGTGAGTTACGCCATCCAGACAAACGGCTATGTCCTCGACCGTGCGTGGACCGACTTTTTTGCAAAGCACCGGTTTCTGGTTGGGCTTTCGCTGGACGGCGTCAAAGAAATTCACGACCAACTTCGTCCGGATCATACGGGCGGCGGAACCTTTTCCAAGGTGGCCCATGCGGCACAGCTTTTGCGCGCGAGCGGCGCGGATTTTAATATCCTGACGGTGGTGACGGCACAGCTTGCACGGAACATCCATAAGGTTTACAGCTTCTATGCCCGCAGCGGCTTTTCCTACCAGCAGTACATCCCCTGTCTGGAGGCCATCGGGGCGGAACGCGGCGGCGAGTCCTATTCGCTGACTCCGGAGGCTTACGGCAAATTCCTCATGGATTTATTCGATTTATGGTACCTCGACCTTCAAAAAGGCCGGCGGGTTTCCATCCGCTATTTTGACAACCTCCTGCTCATGCTCCGCGACACACCGCCGGAAAGCTGCGGCATGATGGGAATTTGTTCGGTGCAAAATGTTGTGGAGGCGGATGGCTCGGTCTACCCCTGTGACTTTTACGTCCTTGACCAATACCGGCTGGGCAATCTCAACCAAGATGGGTTTGATGCAATTTATCAGGCGCGGCTGGACAGCGGATTTTTGCAGGCGTCCAAATCCATGCACCCGGACTGTCTCACCTGCCCATGGAAAAGCATCTGCCGGGGCGGGTGCCGCCGCGACCGGGATGGCTTTGACGGCGGCCCGCTTGGAAAAAACGACTTCTGCAAATCTTACCAGATGTTTTTCTCCCATGCCATCCGCAGGCTGCAAGGGCTTGCATACCAAGGGGTTTAACTCCCTGGTTTTCCGGCATTGGATGTGGAATACAGTTCGGCACAAAACACAAAAGACACAGAAGGCGCTCTGCGGATTATCCGCTGGGCGCCTTTTATTCTTGGTTCTCCCGGTGTTACCGTGCAGTTCTGTACCGCGGCACAAAAACAAAACTCTATACAAAAGCGGCAGGGATTGTTCACCCTGCCGCTTTGAACATTATTTGATTTCCTTAATTTCCAGAATGATCTCGCCTGCGTCCTTTGAAAAGGCAAGCAGGCGCTCTCTAAGCTGTTTTTTCACTCCAGCATAGGCTGGATCTGCGATGAGGTTATTGCGCTCCAGCGGATCATTTTTCAGGTCAAACAGGTATTTCTCTTCATAAAAATCGCTGTCCGCTTCCTGCCGCGGCATTTTGCCCGGCGCGTGCAACACATATTTATAGCGGTCAGTCCGCACCGCACGGCCGACATAGCTTTCGCTGATTTGGATGTAGACGGCGTTTTCCCAATCCTTACCGGTAAAAACAGCCTGAAGTGCGCGGCCGTGCATGCCCTGCATCCGCTCTGCGCCGCCCGCCTCCAGAATGGTGGCCGGCAGATCCATTAGGCTGACAAGGTTTTCCACCCGCTTACCGCCGAGGAAGCCAGGTCCGCGGAGGACCAGCGGCACATGGATGGTGTTTTCAAAGCTGTTGCGCTTATAATCATCAAAGCCGTTGCCCTCCCGCTCGTCAATGGTGCGGAAATGGCAGCCATGATCGCTCGCGTAAATGATCAGGGTGTTTTCATACATTTCTTTTTCTTTGAGCAGGTCGATGATACGTCCTAGGTTTCGATCAAGCGCGTTGCAACAGCCAAGGTAATCCGGCAGGTATTCCTCCCAGTCGCCAACACCGTCCGGCAGGTCGTCCGGCTTTTGAAAGTCCTTGAACTTTTCCCGGCTGCCCTCCGGGCCTTCAAAATCATTTCGGTCATTCTGGTGGTGCGGCTCAATGTGGGAAATCATGAGAAAAAAGGGTTCTTCCTTGTCATAATCCCGGAGATAGTTGAGCGCAAAGTCGGTGATGCAGTCAGCGCGGTAGCCGTTAAATTCAACCTTGTTGTTGTCGCCGTCAAAGACATATCCGTCATAGCCGTGGGAGGTAAGCTCCAGCATATCGGCTACATACCAGTAATCGCTGTAACCACCGCGGCGTTCCACCGGAACCGGCGCATGTTCGTAATGGTGCCCAGTACGCATATCCGACGCGAGGTGCCACTTGCCAACATAGGCGGTGCGATAACCCGCGTCGCTCATCCGTTTGGCAAGGGTATCCTGCCCTACCGGCATGGCAATGCCATTGATGGTGCAGCCGGTTTCAGTTGGGTACAGACCGCTCTGAATACAGGCACGCGCAGGGCCGCATACCGGCTGCGGAGTAAAGGCGCAGTCGAAATTCACGCCTTCTTCTGCTAGCTTGTCCAGGTTTGGAGTCACCGGGAGGGGCTGCCCGTTGCAGCCCAGTGTATCGTAACGCTGCTGGTCGGAAAAGAAAAACAGGATGTTGGGTTTCATGTCAAGAATGCCTCCTTAAAATCAACCTCCGGACCGCCTGCCCGAAAGTTTTGCATGCCCCCATTATATCGGTCTTTGCAGAAAAATTCAACGAACAAAAACAGCCGTATTCCACTTGGGCGGCCCAATCCGACCAAAATAGGCAGGACCCGTTGCCTTTTTTACAATATCGTATTCAAATTGCCGCAGCAGGTACAAACAAAACGCCCTTCGCTTT
Source organism: Clostridiales bacterium (assembly GCA_003150405.1). Classification (GTDB taxonomy): domain Bacteria; phylum Bacillota; class Clostridia; order Oscillospirales; family Ruminococcaceae; genus Metaruminococcus_A. The sequence continues at coordinate 32,784 of QAMM01000016.1, read as the reverse complement.
CAACCGAGCGAAGAGCGTTTTTTGTCCATATATCCGTTTATTTCATCCGAACCTTTAAAACCACTGGGAAATCACTGGCAATTCCCGGCACCGAAACATGAAGTCCGGTTTCATCCTGCCGGAAACCGGCTGAGATTTGGGGATGCCCTAACGCCTCCACCCCGATGATTAGCCCTTGAAAGCCGGAACCGTTGTGATCGCTGTTTGCGGCAAGCGATTTTACGGTAAACGCCCCGTCCGCAGGGCAGTCCATGCAGATGGCATAAATGCATCCGTTCCCGGCGGTGAAGCGAAAATCCTCCGGTGTATAGTCGACTACGCCGTCACTGAATTTGCCTTCCGCCTCTTTGGTCGGTCCCTCCTGAGCAAAGCGCCACGGTTTACTGTCATAAACGGCTTCTCCGTTCACCTTCAGCCACGCGCCAATCTCTTTGAGGGCTTTGGCATCCTCCGGGGCAAAAGAACCGTCTGCCTTCGGACCGACATTGAGCAGCAGGTTGCCGTTTTTGCTGACGACATCCACCAGATAGCACACCAGCTCACGGCCGGTCTTGTAACGATTGCCGGTGGTGTAGCACCAGGAATCCCAGCCGATGGCGGTGTCGGTCTGCCAATAGTATGGCTTGCTGTCGGCAAACTTGCCGCGCTCAATGTCGACAATGCCGCTTCCAAAGGCCATCGCCTCATGCTTATAGCAGATGGCGGTCGGTGTGCCCCATTCCAGCCCGCGGTTGTAGTAATACGCCGCAATTTTTTTGAGGTGCTCCTTGTAGGATTCATGCTGAATCCACCAGTCAAAATACAGGATGCGCGGGCGGTACCGGTCGACAAGTTCGCAGGTGCGCACCAGCCAGTCGTTGAGAAACATTTCATCTGCATAGGGCTTTGCGCAGACGTCCTCCAGCACTTCCGGCTGTTCGGCAAGCGCGGGCCAGTAGAAGTCACCCGGCTCCTGCGGGTCTTTGACATCGCTGTCAAATGCCCGGCCCGGCCCCATGAACCACAGGTGCTCCGCGCGGTGGCTGGAAACGCCGAGCAGCAGCTTCCTTTTTTCAAGGGAAGCTTTTAACTCACCCACAATATCCCGTTTTGGGCCCATATCAACCGCATTGAAGTCGGATAATTCACTGGCGTACATCTGGAACCCGTCGTGGTGTTCCGCAACTGGTACGACGTATTTGGCTCCCGCGCTTTCAAACAGGTCAGCCCAGGCTTCCGGGTCAAAGGCGTCCGCCGTAAACAGTGGGATAAAATCCTTATAACCGAACTCCTTGTGCAGACCATAGGTCTCCAAATGGTGCTGATATTCTGGAGTTCCCTGCTCATACATCTTTCTGGAATACCATTCATTGCTGAAGGCGGGCACGCTGTACAGCCCCCAGTGGATAAAGATACCGAATTTCGCCCGGCGAAACCAGTCCGGAACCTCCATACCGGTTAAGGAGGCCCAATCCGCCTTGTAAGGCCCCTTTGCGATGACCTCGTCAATTTGCTTCAAATAGCGGTCGATCTTTTCCTGATAATGCTCTTTTTTACTCATTGTTCCACTCCTTTTGCTGTATTGATTTTCCACCCACAGGTGGTGTTACTGGACAAATGCAAGGCAGAACCACGCAATAATCAGCAAGCCGTTGCCGCACAGCAGAATGCGGCGGGTCCGGTGCTTCTGTTTCCATTCGCCGATGAGGATGCCAATTCCGGAAGAAATCACCAATGCCAGCGCATTGAACAGGATCCAGCCGACCGTTTCACCCATACTGCCGAGCTGTTCGGTGGCAAGGCCGTACAGCAGCAGTGCCGCATACCAAACAATGCTCACCCCAAACAGAATGGCTGTCCGGCGGAGACTTCCTTTTTGGATTAAGGTTTTCCACTCCCGCTTTGCGGATAGCTCCCCGGCACACCAAAAAACACCGAGTATACTTCCGCCTACCAGAACGGGCAGCCAGCGTGCCGCAGAAACCGCTGCATAGGAACCGCCAAGCGCGGCAAGCTCTTCTTCAATCCTCTGGGTCTCGGTAAAGCCGATGTTCATAGCGCCGGATCCAATACCGGAAATCACGGCGAGGACAATACCCGCAACCGAGCCCTTGGCGCCGCCGTCCCGCTTGATGCCCGCAACCGTTATCACCGCTACTCCGCCCAGGGTAACGGCAAGGCCGGTCCAAAACAGCGCCGCGTCGCCCCCTCGCGGGAGGTTTGCGCTCAGCACAAGCGGCATGACTGAACCGACAATGGTGGAAATTCCCATTGAAACACCGTAAACCATCGACATGCCAATTTTATCAATCGCCTTGGAAAAGCCGACGGCGGAGATCCCCCACAGCATGCCGCAGAACACCGGGAGCAGCAAATCCTGCCCGCCGTTCCGGAACAGCACCTCCCAAAGCTGTGGCGCCAGTATCCAAGCCGCAGCGGCTGAGACAACAATGCACAGAAGGCAGTAAACACCCCAGAACGCCGCCCACGAAAACGGACCGTATTTTTTATAGCCCAGCCCAAAGCTCCCCTGGCAAATCCCCGCCGCGAGCAGCAGGGCAAATCCAAAAACCATAACATCAAATTCCTTTCTCCTGTCAAAATCAGTCCGGTAATCATCATAACCCCCGGCCCGCCTTACCGCAAGACAGATACCCGACATTTTCTTAATATTATGTCGTGTTTTTGCAGGTTTCTTGATTTTCCCGCGTAAAAGCCCTATAATAAAAGCACTTTATATTGGGGATGAGATGTCTGTGCAGTACGAAAACCTAGAAATCTCCTGCCGGATTGGCGAGGCAGTGTTTCACCTTGTCAACCTAAAATTTGAGCAGACTACCCGTGACTGCCCCAAACACAAGCACAGCAAAAACAGCTATGAAATCCACTATTTTCCTTACGGAGAAGGGCTTTTGTTCTCTCAGGGAAAGCGTTACCCGCTCCGGCAGGAGATTCTTTGCGTAACCGGACCCAATGTGGAACACGAACAGCTTGTGACCGGCCCGGGGCCGATTGGCGAATACTGCCTTTACATTAAAATGGATGCGCTCCCTCCTGCGTTGCAGCAAAATATACCGCCCCATTCCCCACTCGGAATTTTTCTGCGCACCCCGTTCTGGTATGGCCAGGGCGATTCCTGTTACCATGAAATGATGCACAGCCTCATTGCCGAATTGGAGCATAAACGAACAGGCTACGAAGAAAACCTGCAGGCCTATTTCAAGCAGGTGCTGATCTACCTGATACGCAAATATGAAACGCCGCAGCCGAAACAAACAGGTCTTTCCCCCATCATACACGATCCGGAAAAATTCCATTATCTCACGATTGAAGAGTCTTTCCTGTTTGAATACGCCACCATTACACTGAATGCTCTGTCCGCCCGTCTTGGACTGAGCAGCCGACAGACCGAACGCCTGCTTAAACAGCACTACGGCCAGTCCTTCCACCAGAAAAAACTGGAGGCGCGCATGTCTGCCGCGGCAGCCCTTTTGCGGGACAGCGTTACGCCGATTACCGATATTGCATTCCAGCTTGGTTACTCCTCTGCCGAACATTTTGCAGGCGCGTTCAAACGGTATTATGGCTCCTCCGCGCGGGAATACCGCAAAAAGCGATACCAGCAGGCCGGCGCTGAAACAACGATATAACATCCGCTTGCTGAAAGCACTGTACAACCACCGTCAAACAACCGTTAAAAAGTAAAAAGACGTCTGCTTTCCAAGCAGACGTCTTTTGCTGTTTTCACATTGCTGCAAAACGGTGTTTCCACAAAACTGAGATAGCGTGCAGCCTCTCTGTGAACCAAGATTTTTTAGAAACAACGTTCCCAAGTTAAAAACGCGACATATCCAGACTTTTCTTAAGGCCGCCCTTTGCAGCGGGTCAGTCGTCCGGGGAAATGATTTTCCGGATCGGATCGGTTTTTCCGGGCTTTTTCAAATCAATGCCGATGTCGTTCTTTAACAGCCGTGCGCTGACAATCACACCCTTGCCGAACCGCTCTCGGATCCCATCCATTGCGATTTCCAGTTTTTCTTCCCGTTGGCGGTCAATGCCGGCTGGCGTTCCAAACAGGCTGAGCTGTTCCGCAGCCTGTTCGGCCGGGAGCAAATTGGTTCCGGCAAGCGAGAGCATACGGATGGGCCTGCGCAAATCCCATGACGCCTGGATGAGTTCCATCCCGGCCTGGGCCAGCTCTTTGGCGAGAAAGGTCGGCGTCTCCAGCCCTTTCTGACGCGAAATGCTTTTGAGGTTTGGATCCTTGATGAGGATTTGCACCGTCGAACATTTAAGCTCCATCCGCCGAAGCCGGGCGGCGACATTGTCCGCGATGGCACTGAGGCCGATGCGGATATCCTCCTCACCCACAAGATTGCGCCGGAAAGTGATGTCATGGCTGACCGATTTGGCCTCCTGTTCCTCAATGGTGACGGGGGACTCGTCCAGCCCGTTTGCATACTGGTGCAGGGTTTCCCCCTGTTTGCCCAGCAGGTGTTTGAGGTACTCCGGCGCAGACTCAGCCAAATCCCCAATGGTACGGATGCCGCACTTTAACAGCGTATCCTCGGTGGATTTGCCGACAAACAGCAGAGCGCGCACTGGGAGCGGAAACAAAACTGCCCGGTAATTTTCCCGCGTGATAACGGTAGTCGCATCCGGCTTTTGGTAATCGCTTCCCATCTTGGCAAAAATCTTGTTAAAAGATACCCCAACGCTGATGGTGATTCCCGTTTCCCGGCGCACCACGGCGCGCAGTTCGTCTGCAATCTGCCTGCCGCCCCCAAACAGAGTCCGGCTTGCCGTTACGTCCAGCCAGCTTTCATCAATGGAAAAAGGCTCGACGAGCTCGGTGTACCGCCGGTAAATATCGTTGATCCATGCTGAATATTCCGCATATAAATCGTGATGGGCGGGGACCAGCACCAGATCTGGGCATTTCTTTTTGGCCTGCCAGATGGTCTCGGCTGTCTGAACGCCATAGGCCTTTGCCAATTCGTTTTTGGCAAGAATAATGCCCCGCCTGCTTTCAGGGTCGCCGCAGACCGCCATTGGCACAGCGCGGCATTCCGGGTGGCAAAGGCATTCCACCGAAGCGTAAAAGCCGTTGCAGTCGCAGTGCAGAATGGTGCGTTCTTTTGTCATGCTGTTTCCCTCCGCCCTGTTTTAAAACCATCCGCCTCAACAATGAAACTGTAATATAATAGCTGTGCGCTATCTCCGCGGTTTCACGCAAGTTTCCGGGGGTCTATCTTACATCTGCCATTTACTCGGCACCGTCCGCCAAGCTAGGCTTCAAAATGCCTCAAAGCACAATAAGCCATGGACAGCCGTTTGTTTGGGCGCTCCATCATCAGCAGTTGCTTTGCTTCAACCGTTTCCAAAAAATATCGTCTTTTATTTTAAGGCTTGTTCCAGAAATCTGTCAAGAGTTTGAAAACGGAACGCCATAGGCGCAATTTTTCTTTTTTACGCTCTTAAAGGCATAAAAAAGGCTCTTACGAGCTTTTTAACATGAACAGCAGGAATTCCACCACGGCAGCCTTACAATATTCCAAGCAGAAATCTGCGGTGGAATGCTGTTGGTCATGACACCGTTATACCAAATACGGATGATATTGCCCCGGCAGAACCGCTGTGCATTCGGTGTGATTACAACGACCTGCTGGCGGATCTCAAGATCTAGCACCAACAGGCGGCCCCGCTGTACGCGGAGAACCAAAGCACGCATTGTCATACAAACACCTCCAATCGACCTTATTACAGAATATGTCGAATGGGCGCAAATGGGAATCTTTGACACCGCCCAAATTCAAACGGGCGGCTCCCCCCAAGAGGGCTGTGAGGCCAGCGGCAACGGAGGAGAATCAAACCAGGCGGTACAGCCGTTTCACGGCAATCCCATCATTCCATATTTTTCTGCTCCAAATTTATTTGTGGCGCAGATACAAAGATGATACAATGGGGAGGTAACATACAACATTAGGAGGTGACCCGATTGATCAAAATTCTGATTGCAGAAGACGACGCTTCGATTGCAAAGCTAATCTGGATAAGTCTTGGCAAAAGCGGGTACCATTGCAGCATTGCACCGGATGGCGCCAAAGCGGCGGAAATGATTGAATCGGCCCGTTTCGACCTGGTACTGCTGGACATCATGCTGCCTGAAATCAATGGCTACGAGCTTTTGGAATACATTCGGAAATTTGACACTCCAGTTATCTTTATTACAGCAAAAGCCGAAATAGCCGATCGGGTTAAAGGCCTTAAAATGGGAGCGGACGATTATATTGTCAAACCGTTTGACCTGGCGGAGCTGACCGCACGGATTGAAGTTGTGCTGCGGCGTTACCACAAGGCCGAGCGGCACCTGCAAATTGGCGGTATTGAAATTGACGCCGAGTCCCGCACGGTGGTTAAAAACGGAGCACCGGTTGAGCTTACCCCAAAGGAATACGACATTCTTTTGCTGTTTGCCCGCAACCGCGGCATTGCCTTATATCGGGAAACGATATATGAACGGGTATGGGACGAACCCTATTTCGGCGACACACGAACCGTTGACCTGCACGTACAAAGACTTCGAAAAAAATTGGGACTGTCGGAGGAAATCCAATCGGTTTACAAAGTCGGCTACCGGCTGAGGGCGGAAAAGCCATGAAATTTGCCTGGAAAATATTTTGTTTCACCTATCTTATCGTCATGCTGACCGTCGGCATCGGCGGTTTTGTGCTGGTGGAGGTTACCGCTTCCTCTGTTATGGACAGTCGGGTAGAAGTTACCTTAACCTCGAATGAATACGCAGGAAAAATGTTTTTGGCGCTGGCAGAGAAAACCTCGTCGTTAACGCTGCGCACCAAAGAAATGCAGACGCAAATTGCTAAAATTACAGACGCCAGCCAGAACGATCGGCTTGCCATTTACACCGCGGAGGAAATTGCCGCCCAGGAGCGCGGCGCTTTGTGGGAGCAGCTGACTTCCGCCCAGCAGGGGTATTCATTTGTGGAACTGAATGGACGGCCTCATTTGCAAGCGGTCTGCCGGGTGGATTTGTCCGGCGAACCGTATTATATTGAAACACAGTCCGATTTCAGCGGGGTTTTTACACAGCGTAGCCGGCTCACCCATATTTACCACTATACCGTTCTGGCCGTTGCATTGTTAAGCGGAGCTATCCTTCTCATTTTTTCCTGGTACCTGGCACGTCCGCTGAACCGGCTGTCCCAAGCGGCGGAACGGATTGCCGACGGGGAGTATGACAAACGTATTCCCATCCAAAAACACGGAATGGGCAGTGAAGAAATGCGGGTACTGTCGTCCGGCTTTAACCAAATGGCGGAGGCCGTGGAATCCAACATTAACAGCCTGAAAAAGGAAATTGAAAAGCGCGAGACTTTTGTAGCAGACTTTACCCACGAACTCAAAACCCCCATGACTTCAATTATTGGCTACGCGGACATGCTCCGCTCCTATGACCTTGCAGAGCAGGAGCGCCGAGAAGCGGCAGACGCCGTTTACCGGGAAGGCAAACGGCTGGAGCGGCTTGCTATGCGGCTGCTGGACTTGATTGTCTTAAAAAACGGAACGGCTGTTCTCAGCCCCATCCACACCGAAATGCTGTTTGAGTCCCTGCGCTCCTCTCTCCGTTTTCTTCCGCAAAAGTACGGTGTTTCGGTGAATTTGCAGGCAGAACCCGCCGTTATCTGCGCAGAGCTGACTTTACTGCTTTCGCTGCTTTACAATCTGGCTGACAACGCCTGCAAAGCCTCCCCAAAGGGGGAAACCGTGCGGATCTGCGGAACAGCGGATGGTGAATGGTACCGAATCTCGGTTGCCGACCGCGGCTGCGGTATTCCGGAGCAGAGCCTGGAACGGATCACAGAACCGTTTTATATGGAGGATAAATCCCGTTCCCGCGGACAGGGCGGGGCCGGGCTCGGCCTTGCCCTCTCCAAGCGCATTGCTGAGATGCACCAGACCCGGCTGGTATTTGACAGCGCCGTGGGATGCGGTACAACGGTATCCATTAAACTGAAACTTGAACTCGAAGAGAAAAAAGAGGTGTATGATAATGAAATGGATTAAATACGCTTCTTCCGGGTTCGCCATTCTACTGCTGACAACGCTGGTTCTGCTGTTTCCAACCGCTTACCAGCAGTATTCTCTTCAGAAGGGCTCCAAAATCCGCTTTCGCGAACTCAGTCTGGAATCGACCGAGCAGAAGCTGACACAGCGGCAGGTGCTGCGTCTTCTCTGCGATAACGCTGCCAATAGTGCCTGGTCTGAAGTGCAGAACAACAAAACTACGCTGGAATACAAGCAAGACTGTAAGAACATTCTCCGAGCTGTATTCGGGGAGGAAAAAAGCGGGGAACTGACCGCCCTGCTGCTTGACCAACTGGAAAACAGTAAAACAAGCATGGTAAAAACCTTCAAATTTCTCACCTTGTCGGGAAATGATATTATTGGCTTGAATCTTGTACTGGCACGTTTTGGCAGCCTGTACCTGTTCTATGAAGAAGAAACCAAAGCCGCACTGCAAATTGCAGTTTATGGTGATATGCTTGAATCCAGTGAGGTGTATACTGTAAACGAGTACACCTCCGGCCTGAAAGACGGGAAAAATCCCTTTGCTTATTATGGCTCTCTCGGAATAGAGGACTGGGAGTTTGACTGCTATGCGTACAACAGCCCCTCCGGGAAAAAACTTTTTGTCGGCTTGATCGGGATGGAAGTGCTGGATCAATACATGGATATGGATGCAGACAAAGAGATGCAAAAGTGATGCAATTCGGACACAACTACAATACAAGCCCCCTTTAGTATGAAACTGCCATACGGAAAGGGGGCTTGTTTTCATTGGTTCTCTTTTAATGTGGCTACAACAATCAAATGGGGGAAGTCGATGCAAAAGGTTGAACCAGTTTCCTTCAAAGGACAAAAGGTGCGAAAAAAACGGCTGAAAAAGGTTTGGGTTCTATTCTTCCGGCTTTTTTTGTTTGCCGTACTGGTATCAATACTGGTTTGGGGCGCAATTCTTTGCGTCTTTCAGTTGTTTCCGGAGCTGGGCGGCAACGCGAAAGAACAAACCGAGCGTGAGGGAACCGCAGGCAGCACTCTACTTTTACACAGCGACGAAGCAGGAGCCAAACCGTGCCGTGAAATTCCAGTAATTTTACAAAACCCAGAACTTCCCGTGGGGTGCGAAGCTACCGCAGGAGCAATGCTGCTTTATGCCTACGGTTATGATATTGATAAGGAGTCCTTTGCCGACGCGCTCCCAAAAAGCGATTTTGAAACCTTGAACGGCTGCAACTATGCTGCACATCCCAGCAGCGCGTTTATCGGGGATCCATACACATATGGCTACGGCGCTTTTGCGGAGGTCGTAGCCGACACTATGCAGCATTTCATTGACCATGCAGGCGGGCACCACCGTGCAAATGATATTTCAGGCGCTGGTGAAAAAAGTATTCTCGCCTACATTGACAGCGGTATTCCGGTCTGCATCTGGAGCACGATTGAAATGCGCCCTGTCGTGCAAAAAAGCGGTTGGTACCTGAAACAAGGAGAAGTTTATACAAATGAATACTTCTCCTGGCCTGGAAACGAACACTGTATGATTTTAGTGGGCTACGACGAAAAAACTGTCACCGTGTACGATCCATTGGCTGGGGTCACAAGTTATGCACGCAAAACCTTTTTTCAGCGCTACAAAGAAGTTGGGCAGTTCGCCATTGTTCTGGAACCCGCTTGACAGGCAAGAAAGCTTCCACAACTGTTTACGGAAGCCCCCTTGCTATTTGGAACGTCATCCGGTCAGCCGCCTTATCCGGCGGCAGAAACATCCTCCGTTATGGCACAACAACCTCGGTCAAAGCTCCGTGCAGAGCAATTACTAGGCCTTTTTGCCGTGTTCTGTCGGTTGGCGGCTGAGCCTGCGGTATTGCGTCGGCGTCAAATGATGATACTGCCGGAAGATCTTTCCAAAATAGCTGCTGGTGCCAAAGCCGGTTTCAATGGCAATTTCCAGAATGCTTTTCTGCGTATTCATAAGAAGCGACTGCGCATTTTGAACCCGCAGAGAAAGAATGTATTCGATTGGGGTAATGCCAAGATGGTTCTGAAACAGCCGGTAACATTCCCGCTCGCTGACCGGAACGCTGGCGGCGATTGATGTCACGGCCATTTTTTCCCGGAAATGTTCCTGAATATACCGCATCATCTTTTTCATGCGTTCATTTTCGGCAGAGCGGGAAACCGAACGCCCGCTTTCGGAATCCTTCACGGCAAAATTGTAAACCGCTTCCCACAGCTCTGAGAACAAGCTGCGCAGGCGAAGCTCAAAAAAAGGCCCTTTCTGCTGGCAAAGCGCCGCGCCGTGCTGAATCCGCGCTAAAACTGGCTGGGCATAAGCGTCGTCATGATAAAATGGGATGGCGTCCAGCCAGGGCTGATCCTGCACCGGCGCAATGTATTTCATGTCCAGCAGGCTTCCCGAAGCTCCCGCCAGAAATTCCTTGTCAAAAAACTGGGTTTGCAGCCGCGCACTGGGGGTTGGTTCTACCGGGTGCAAATAATGCAGTGTCCCGGAATTGATAAAGATGCCATCCCCCTGCCGCAGCGTAAAGGTATGGTAATTGGTCTGGTAAACAACACATCCGCCCGTCACAAAGCCCAGCTCAAATTCGTCGTGCCAATGCCAGGGGATGTCCATATGAAAACTGCGTTGATACCCAGAGGTATACATGCCGTAATGAAGCATGTGGCTTTGAAAGGTAATGGTCTCTTTCAGCCTGTTGTTCAAATCCATTTTTTCGGTTGCCGGCATGGGATTCATCTCCTCGGAATGGCAGAATGTTGATATTTGTAGGCAGTATGGTTATTTTTATCCAAAAATCGTTACGGTATAATTATATTATGACGACTCGGACGATGTCAATTCGTACGGCGAGTTGAATGCAAAAAACATACAGACAGGAGGACGAACCAAATGATTTATTATGTATCCGCTCAGGCATTCCGCAATGGAGACGGCAGCAAACAGAGACCGTTCCAGAAAATTTCAGACGCTGCGAAGGTTGCCCGCGCTGGCGACGAGGTCGTAGTAGCGCCCGGAACCTATCGGGAATATGTTGATCCACTTTTCGGAGGTACCGCTGACGACCACCGGATTGTATACCGTTCGGAGGTACCGCTGGGCGCGGTAATCACCGGTGCGGAAGAGGTTAAAACCTGGGAGCCGTACCAAGGCAATGTATGGGTTTGCCGGATTGGGAACAGCTTGTTCGGCGATTATAACCCCTATACCACCTATGTTTACGGCGACTGGTATTTTGCAGGGCGCAGCAAACACACCGGCGCCGTTTATCTGAACGACAAGATGATGTACGAGGCGGCAGATTTGGAGGCCTGTATCAAAGGCGACGTTTATGAGTGCTCCTGGGAGCCGGACGCCTCAATTTATAAGTGGTATGCCGAACAGGACGGCGACGAGACAGTGCTTTATGCAAACTTCCAAGGCAAAAACCCCAATGAAGAAAAAGTTGAAATCAACGTGCGCCGCGAATGCTTCATGCCTTCTAAAAATGGGGTAAACTACATCACTGTCAGTGGTTTCCGTGTAGAAAAAGCGGCCACTACCTGGGCACCGCCTGCCGCTTATCAGGACGGGATGCTCAGCCCGAACTGGTCAAAGGGCTGGATCATTGAGGATTGCGAAATCAGCAACAGCAAGTGCGCTGGAATCTGCCTCGGTAAATATTTGGATCCGGACAACGAGCACTACTTTACTTACAAGCATGTCAAAAGCCCGACCCAGATGGAACGCGACGCCGTCTGCAAAGGGCAGTACCATGGCTGGTTGAAAGAGAACGTTGGCAGCCATATTGTCCGCCGCTGCAACATTCACCATTGTGAACAGGGCGGCATCATCGGCCGGATGGGCGGCGTTTTCTCGCTCATTGAGGATAACCACATCCATCACATCAACAACATGATGGAACTGGGCGGCGCGGAAATTGCCGGTATTAAAATGCACGCCGCTATTGATGTTACCTACCGCCGCAACTACATCCATCACTGCACTATGGGTATCTGGTGCGACTGGGAAGCGCAGGGAACCCGCATCACCCAAAACCTGTTCCACGACAATCAGCGTCCTGCATTCGCGAAGCAGCTTCAGGGCGGTATGATGAGCCAGGATATCTTCATTGAAGTCAGCCATGGACCTACTTTGATTGACAGCAACATTCTCATGTCCGACGCCACCCTGCGGATGGCAACCGAAGGCATCGCTATGGTGCACAACCTGATTTGCGGTTCCCTTACGGCGGTTGGCGGCGGTACTGACAGTGTGGTGGAAGGAGTCAACCGTGCGCGTTATACGCCATACCACATTCCGCACCGCACCGAGGTCATGGGCTTTATGACCATCCTGCACGGAGATGACCGCTTCTACAACAACATTTTCGTGCAGAAATGGCCTTCCGCTCCGCTGGTTATTCAACGTGACAGCGAGGTAAAAACAGATCTGGAAAACCGTGAAGTCGGTACGCATGTAATGGACGAATACCCGACCTACGATGAGTGGATCAAGAAATTCGATATGGATACCGACACGCCGGATATGAAGAAGCTGGAACCGGCACATTTCCAGCATCTCCCGGTTTGGGCAAAGGGCAACGTATATTTCAACGGCGCAAAAGCGTACCGGAACGAAACGGATCATCTTGTGGACACCGAACATCAGGTCAAGGTAGAGGTGGTCGAAAAAGATGGCAAGCCGGTTCTGTCCACCAATCTGTATGAATTCCTGAAAGACTTTACAGTGGATATGGTGAACACCGAAGTTTTAGGCTGTGCATTCGAGCCGGAGCAGCCATACGAGAATCCGGACGGAACACCAATCGCTTTTGATGAAGACTATCTCGGCAAGCACCGCGGCACCCGTATTCTGCCGGGCCCGCTTGCCTCTGCCGACAGCGTTGAAAAGCCTTTGTTTTAACATCGTTTCGCCATAAAAGAAACGCCTCGGAAATGTTATGCACTTCTGGGGTGTTTACTTTGGAACGCTGGTCCATACAAAAAAGACGGATGCTTTTTCAAGCATCCGTCTTTTTTGTATGTGCAATAAACTGCGCACCTTCCGATTGGATCCTGTACGGAATCTCACACATTTTCTTCAACAAAATGTTTCTCGGATTGATCCCAATACTTTGTGAACACCCGTTCGCTGTTCCCATCGAAATTCAGCTGGTACATCCGAAAAGTGACGAGGAAATTCTTGGGCTGCCACTGTTCTTCATAGGAGTAACAGTATTTCATCCCCACCTGTTTCATTACACCGCCGCTGCGGACGTTGTTGACGTCATGCGTTGCGGTGATATAGGGGAGCCCATCTTTTCGAACCTGATCGACAACGGCTTTCCCGGCTTCGGTTACAATGCCCTTGTGCCAGAATTCTTTGCGGAGCGCATAGCCAAAATCGTGGCTTTCATCCATATCCACCTTTATGTAACCGATTGGCACATTGTCGCTTTTTAGGCAGATAGCATACGCATAGGCCTGCGGTTTCGCATAGCAGGCTTCATACCGTTGCTGGTAAAACCGTTTGGCGTCTTCAATGCTTTCCGCAGGGAACCATGGCAGGTAGGTGTTAACCTGCTCATCCTTCAAAATCAGGTATATTGCTTCCAGATCGTTTTCTGTGAATTTGCGTAAAATTAGGCGTTCGGTTTCCAGTGTTGGTGTATTCATTTAAGACCCTCCTCAATCTCAATTATTTGACGGAATCCCTTAAAACATCTGCGGCCATTCCGGGCAGCTGGTTGAAGCTCCAAATCGACCCATTGTCGGCCCATTGAGGGAACGGCTCCTTTACCACCAGGCGAACGATCAAACTTTATAATAATATCACGGTTTGCAGGCTATCAACAAGAGGGCTTATCTTAAATCGTACGCTCCCACACCTTGACTTGCGTAATGACATCCCGCAAACGGTCCGTACCAACCATGTATTCCAAAAGCTCATCTACCGTATCACAAAGCCATTCTGTTTCTTGCTTGTAAGTTTCAGATATAGCAAATTTTCTAGCATAGCTGCTGACCGCATAAGTGGTTCCAGTCCAGGAAAACACCACCTCCCCACCTCGAATGAGGCATTCTTTAAAGTCAGAGATTGTTTTAAAGCGATTATCTTCTTCTGTGTTAAAATAATATTTCATATATTTTCTTCCCGCTGATTTAAATTCTGGGATTCCATTTGGAAAATCTTCAGGCCAATAATTAATATGTGGCTTTTCAAAATTAGGAACACCATAACGCGGAGATGTCCAACTAATTCGATGATCATGTGGATTGCTGTGTGCCCAAGGCCGTTTGTGGTCTGTATAATGTCGTTCAGCAATTGCCCTTCCATCCTCACCAATTTTTGTTTCTACTCTGGTACCGTCTTTCGCATAGGATACTTTAATCTCACCCGGTGTACCGATGAAACGATAATCTTCAGGTTTGGACGGCCTCCACTCTCCGCCATAGGCGCTTCCGCCGCCTTTACCGATCAGGTACGGCTCTATTGTATCACAAAATTTGTGATATGCACCACCAATTTTGAAGGCCTCTAGGTCCTTCTTCTGAAGTCTTAACTCATAGCAAAAAAGAAAGCCTGTTCACGAACGTTTGCAGGGCCTTCTCTTCTTTAACTGAGCAACAGTAGGTATTAAAAAATGCAGCAATATCAACGGTTTACAGGCCACCATAAAGGACTTTTCTCAAATTGTACGATCAAGTACTGTAACCCGCGTAATGACATCCCGCAGACGGTCACCACCGACGATATATTCAAGAGCATCGTCAGAAGAGTTGAATACCCGCTCAGTCTCGGGTCGGTTCCATAAATAGATCGAAATTTTTTTGCCATCTCCATAGGGGACGATACCAAAGTGAATTCCCTTCCATGTAAGCTCAACTTCGCCGCCGCATCGCATGCACCATTTGAAATCGCTGATCGTCGTAAAGCGGTTATCCTCCAAAGTGTTTCGAGATTTTTGAATGTGCCAATCCATATTACAATTATACCTCCGGTATGCTTTGAAGTCAGGAATGTTTCCGCTCCAATAATTCTGCACCTTTCCCCAAATCAAACGATTTTCATCCCACATAATTTCGTGGTCATGGGGAACTGAGTGTTTTGAAGAGTTACCGTGATCCGAATAGTGACGCTCGCGAACCGCTAATCCATTTTCACCGATTTTTGTTTCCCGTAAATTGCCATTTCGATCCGTTGTGCGGTTAATCGTTCCAGGCTCTCCGATGAAACGATAATCTCCAGGTTTGGACGGCCTCCAAAGGAAGCCTGCAAAGTTCCGCTCATAGACACTTGCAGGGCTTTCTTAATTTTAGTAATGATAGGCTTAGAGGAATACAGCAATATCAACGGTTTACAGGCTATCAACAAGAGGTTTATTTTAAACCGAACGAGAGATGACCGTCACTTGCGTAATCACGTCACGTAGGCGGTCATTGCCTACCCTATATTCAAGGACAGCATCTGGTGTGCTACATATTTTTTCACAGCTTCCGTCTATGTGGGCAATACAATATCCAATATCAGAAAAATATACACCGCATACAATGCCGTTCCAACGAAAGACTGGTTCGCCGCCACGGAGGATACACTCTTTAAATTCAGATATCGTTTTAAATCGGTTATCTTCTTCTGTATTAAAACCGTATTTCATAATCATACCATCTTCGCATAGGGTACTTTAATCTCACCTTTCGCTATTTTATATTGTTCTGTCTGTAACTGTAACTTGCGTAATAACATCTCTTAAGCGATCTTCGCCAACCATATAGTTGAGAACTTCATCTGCTGTATCATAGAGTTTTTCTGTTTCCTGGCGATAACTCACAGAAATGGCAATTTTATCCTTGCGGTGTGTAACGTTGTAGACAATACCATTCCACATGAACTCTACCTCACCATGCCACTTCATGCAATTCTCAAAATCACTTATAGTAACAAATCTATTCTGCTCATAGGTATTTGCGGGTACAATTTTATTCTTCATATAGTACACACCTCCAAATTGCTTAAACTCCGGCGCGCCATTCGGATAATTGACAGCAGGCTGTAGATCAGGAAACCCTGCCGGATTATCCCATCGTATAGGGTGATCATGCGGATTAGTATGCGCCCATGGTTGTTTATGATCTGTGTAATGACGTTCTAACGTTGCGCGTCCATCTTCACCTATCTTTGTTTCAACACGATATCCATTCTTGTATGTTGTTTTGATTTCGCCCGGTTCGCCTAAGAAACGTTGATCTCTGGCTTTTTAGGGCTGGGCCTCCACTCTCCGCCATAGGCGCTTCCGCCGCCTTTACCGATCAGGTACGGTTCTATTGTATCACAAAATTTGTGATATGTACCACCAATTTTGAAGGCCTCTAAGTCTTCCTTCTGAAGCCTTGGCTCATAGTTCATGTATCTCCAAGAACTGCGCTCGTAATCCACAGAAACAAGATCACCCTGCATTTCAGGAAAAGGCGTATTGTAGCAAATGATCTTTTCCGGCTCAATCCTCCGCAGCATTTCATTGTAGCCTGTCATGAACCACTCCTTCTGGTCGCAGCGGTTGCCGTGCGCAGACGCCATGTAGGTGGAGACTGCAACAGCACTGCCCTTTTCAATTCCCTCAAAACAGAAGCCGAAGGTGGATTCATCGCCCCAGTTGACCGTTGGAATCACACGAATCCCCTTGGATGCCCAGTAAGCGCCGCACCAGCGGTTGCGGAAAACATTGTAGAGCTGCATGACCGGCGCCATTTCCAAATACAGGCTGAAATCAGGAGAAAGCACCGCCCGATAACGTGAGAGTTTTTCGATGTCATTATCCGGATTTTTCCACACTCTTTCAAACTTGTAATCGTAAAGAAAGAAATGCACCATTCGATCAAGATGGCTTTGATCCTCAAGGTGGGTCTTATCGAACCCTATCAATAAAAGATCGTCAAAGTCACCAGGCTTGACTTGAAACTTTGGAATGATAGGAATTTGCAGTTTTCCTTTGCCGGGAAACTGATTGCGGAGCAGGGATTGACTGGTACGATAACTGTAATTTTCTTCGGTCATACAGAACCTCCTATACATAGCAAGGAAAAAATCCTTTTATATGCAGGCCCCAAACTGAGGAAAGTTGCACATTGCTGTACAACAATCAAAACAATTATTAAGAACCGTAAAAAACCGGTGCGTTTTATAAGAACGCACCGGTTTTTTACACTGCAAATAGATACCCGCCATAAAAGCAAGCCATAGACTCACAAAAAACAAAACCTTGTAAACGCCCTATTCATGAGCTTTTACAAGGTTTTTCATTGGTGCGAGTGACGGGACTTGAAAGCGAAAATTCGCCTTTTGCA
This sequence comes from Clostridiales bacterium, assembly GCA_003150405.1. Taxonomy (GTDB): domain Bacteria; phylum Bacillota; class Clostridia; order Oscillospirales; family Ruminococcaceae; genus Metaruminococcus_A. Next base: position 15,378 of record QAMM01000016.1, on the reverse strand, counting down.
GAGCTTTGTAAAGTGCCAAAAAGCCCATTATAGCGCGGTTTGTTGATTTTTACTGTTGGTAAATTATGGTAGCTTGGTGTTTATTTTTGCACGAATAAACACCAAATAAACACCAAATTTCAGCACGCTTGCCCATGCTCTCCCGCTCTGTTTTCCAATTCGTCAAACAGCTCCTTTACTTCATAGATGCAATCGGTAAAACAGTGTGAAGCAGTCTGCATTTGACGGTAATTGAGCTTCAATTCCAACCGGCCCGGCTCTGTACGGTCAAAATTTCGCCCTATAATGTCCGACAACCCGCAGAGGATTTCTAATTTGCACGCGATGTTGTTATACAGGTCGTCGGTATCGGTCTTTTTGATTGCTTCAGCCATAGCCTCATGGTAATACATTAAGATTTCCCCCTATTGATTATTGGTTGTAAAAATGTGGTGATAGACTTTGCCAGCTCCGCAGCTTCCAATGCAGAAAACCCGGCGCGGTACATTCCGCGGAAATCAATGGCCGCAAACTTGTTTTCCCACCCGTCAAGCACATTTACAGGCCATCGGTCAAGCGTGGTATAAACAGATTCAAGCCATTGTTTATAACTTATCACAAATAAAAAAGCTCCTTTCAAATTGTTAGTTTGACGGAGTTCCCAATCTGATGTATAATAAATTTCAGATAGGGGAAACTCTGTCGGCTGTGAGTTTGTTTGTGCCTGTGGTGGGGGCAACAAGCTCACTTTTTTTTGCCTAAAAGAAGATATACCCCTTTTCTGATTGCTTCGCCTTTTGTTATGCCGTGTTTATCACAATATTCATTTAATTGTTTGTCTGTCTCAGCGTCCAATCTAACACTTGTACGAATGTTTATAGGGTTATCTTTCTTTGGCCGTCCTGTTCTTGGGCTCATTTCATCACCTCACTTTTGAGCACACACAAATTATACTTTATGCACGCTTAAAAGTCAAGAGTTTTTTATAAACAGCTTCAAGCCAGTTTTTGTAGTTTGTTTTAATAAAAATGCCTCCTGTCCATATGTAAGCACACTTGCAGAAGGCCACCAAATGCGATATAATATATTATCACATGGTGCCTTTGTGTGCCCTTGTGTTTTGGAGTAGCCGGGTTGCTCGTCAAAGTTTCCCCGGCTACTCTTTCATTTTTGTGCTACTTTCCGGGCTTTTTCATACATCAATTCAATTCCTTGCCTGATTATCTCGGCTTTGGTAAGCCCTAAAACCTCGGCACAATAATCAAGCCTTTGCAAATCCTCGTCAGATACCCGCAACCTATAGCCCCGGTCTTTGGGGTTCTCTGTCGGGGGCCTGCCTGTCCTCGGTGACATGTTTCGCCTCCTTCATTTATTGGATACCCATATTATATTATCGGATATCCATAAAGTCAAGAGTTTTTTATAAACAGCTTCAAGCCAGCTTTTGTAATTTGTTGCCAATAAAAATACTTCTGTATGTATTCCTTCATCTTTTCAATTTCGGTCATAAAAAACTCCTTTACATATCAATGAAATTCGATATAATAGAAGTAGCAAGAGGGCTAATTACTAGCTGGTTTCCTCTTGGCTTTGGTGGCTAGCTATTGCGAGTAGTTAGCCACTCTTTTTTGTACTGTTCAAAGTATTCTTGCTTCTGTTGGTCAGTCAGCTCGATAAACTCTTTAAACTTCATTGGCGGCTCCTTTCCGCCCCCTTGCTACAATCATATAATACCATATGGTTAACCATATATCAATGGGCAGGGTTAACAAGGTTAACCATAGATAATTGGATACTTTGTATATGGTTAACTTTCTTTAGACGTGTTATAATATGGTTGGAGTAGTAGAATCTAAATTTTAAATAGGAGGGAATCACTTGGCACCAACAGAAGCGCAAAAGAGGGCATCTAATAAATATAATTTGAAGAACATGGCAACATTAGGCTGTAAAGTAAGAAGAGAAGAGGCGGAAGCTTTTAAGGAATATGCTAAAAGGCAGGGCAAAACTTCAAATACAGTCCTAAAAAAATACGTTTATGAGTGCATCGGTAAAGATGAAACGATGGAGCGGGACAACACGGAGGACAAGGCATGAACTTTTCAACGATAGACCAATTAAAAGGCAAGCTTTCCGGTTTACGCCCGCTCAACGACACAGAATTGAAAAGACTGCGTGAAGAATTTATGATTGAGAACACATATAATTCAAACGCAATCGAAGGGAATACGCTCACATTAAGAGAAACGGCGCTTATTTTGCAGGAAGGCGTTACAATCGCGCAAAAGCCTGTCAAGGAGCACTTGGAAGCAATCGGGCATAAAGATGCTTTCGAGTATATAGTGACCCTTGCAGACGCGCACAGCCCCCTTACAGAGCGGGTCATCAAAGACATTCACTCTCTTGTGCTGATGGACGATGCAATGAATAAAGGGGTATACCGCAGTGTTGCTGTCCGTATTCTCGGTGCAAACCATACACCGCCGCAGCCGTATCTTGTCCCGGTACAGATGGAACAATTAATCGCAGACTATGAAACAATGAAACGTGAAAAGCACATCATCGAAGCTGTAGCGGAATTTCATTTGCGCTTTGAAGGTATCCACCCATTTATTGATGGGAACGGACGAACCGGACGGCTGGTCCTGAACCTTGAATTGATGAAATCGGGATTGTTGCCCGTCAATGTTAAATTTGCAGACAGGGCATTGTATTATAGCTGTTTTGATGAATACTATAGCGACCGGCATTCTTCCGCTCAAATGGTTGAGCTGATTTCAAGGTATGAAACCGAAGAACTGCAAAGATATATTGACCTTTTGTCAAACATGGCGTAATACCCGCTTTCGCCGTGGGGAATGTTAGAACAAGCGGGAGGGAAAGAGGCAAAAAATGAATCAATATCCGGATAAGTACCACCTTACAGCCGAGCAAAGCCTATTCCTTGCAAAAAAGAAGTGGGACGAAAACGTTTACTGTGGGATGAAAATGGAAAACCGAGCCGTTACCTTTCCACAGACACAGACCATATTAAATGGCGTAAACGTCCCCGGCGTCCAGCTCGACGATATACAGGCCATTTTAAACATGCGTGATGCATGGCGTTATTTAATGCGTACCATCAACGAACCTGTAACCCTTGAATATTTTTGCAAGCTGCACGAATACATTGCAAGGAACGAAGCACTTGAATGGGGAAAGCTCCGCACCGGGACGGTTGGAATCTCCGGGACTGATTATGTGCCCCCCGTGCCCGTCTGGGAGGACGTAGAGCGGGAGTTATCCGCTATCCTGAGTAGTGGTACCACCACAACCGAAAAGGCTTTAAACGCATTTGCATGGGGGACGCGAGGCCAATTTTTTTGGGACGGCAACAAGCGTACCAGCATGACCCTTGCAAACAAAATTTTACTTTCCGGCGGCGCGGGCATTCTCACCATTACCGATAAACACATGGAGCGGTTCAATACCCTGCTTTTAGATTACTACAATACAGGAAACGGCGTAAGTTTAAAGGATTTCTTATATGATAACGCAATTCAGGGAATGAGCATGTAAAGGGGCAAACGCAATGAAACGCTATACAGTAATTGCCGGGATTAACGGCGTGGGCAAGTCCAGCCTGCGGGGTGTGCTGGAAGGGCAGGGCATCCTGTTAGGCCATGTCATTGATGCGGACATGATTGCCAGAGAGCACCACAACGACCCCATAAGTGCCGGGAAACAGGCCATCAAGGAAATAAACGAATGCTTAAAGCGGGATATTTCATTCACGCAGGAAACCACCCTTGCAGGCAGGCGGATTGAACAGACCATGAAGCAGGCAAAGAAGCAGGGATATTCGATTTCCCTGTTCTATGTCGGTATCAGCAGCATGGAAGAAAGCATTATCCGCATTGCAAACCGTGTGCGGAAAGGCGGGCACAATATCCCTACTGAGGATGTTTTGCGGCGTTACAAAGGCCGCTTTGAAGCGTTTAAACGGGTTGTCTCCTACTGTGATGAAATTACCTTTTACGACAACGAAAACGGCTTTGTAAAGGTGGCAGAGCTGGTAAACGGAATCTTCCGTTATACCAACGGGTACCGGCCTGCATGGTTGACAGAATTAAAAACAGTTGTCGGATGGCAGGAGGGCAAAGAATGAAAATCATCAAATACCCCGATGAACAGTCGGTAAACAAGGCGGTTGCCGAGCGGGAACCTCTCTTGATTCTGGTATCGTTTGACGGAGAAACCATCATTGTAAGCCAGATTGATGAAGCGGTTGAACATCATATTTTATTGGCAAAAGCCGGATATAAAAGTACTGATATTGACCGGTATTTCCGGGTTGTGGTCGATGATGAAGCCGCAGACTGGACATTTGTCTGCCCCTCTGATTACAAAGGCATTCCCGACAAAGTAAGGCGGATTGCGGAGTTTTACAAAGACGGCTTCCGTGAAATCTCAGCAGCGCTTCAGGCGCTTGGTCTGTACGTTGGCATCAATATTCCCAAACGCTACCGCCGCCACTTTGATATAATGGCAGAATAAACCCAAAACAGATAAAACAACAGGTGGGATGTCTTACCGGCTTCCCGCCTTTTTTTGTTCACACTTTCCCATAGATTCGGGAAGGCACCGTCAGCCCGTGAGGAAGGCCGGAGAAGGCCACTTTGCTTTTGATAGGGAAATTATCCCACCAAAGCACAATACACGCCTTCGCCGCGCTTGTCCGGGCTGTGCCACGCATGCAGGCGGCAAAAGCGTCCTGTATTTCTCATTGACAAGCTGTTCCCGCTCGTGATAGACTAATTGCAAGGATGTGATTGCAGTGGAAAACAACGAACTGTTACAACAGATTGCCGCTTTATTTGAGCAGCAGGAAGAGCGGATAAACCAAAGGTTTAATCAGGTTGACGACCAGTTCCGCAAGCTGGAACTTAAAATCGAACACGATGTAACAAACAAAATCGAAGCCCTGTTTGATGGGTACAAGCTCACCCATGAAAAACAATGGGAAATGGAACGGCAGACTGAAGCACTGCAAAAACAGGTTGACGAACTGCGCGCCCGCCTCGAAGCACTTGAAAGCCGCATTGCCTGAGCCTTTCCAAAATCTTACCATACAAAACGCAAGCCGCCCGCCTGATTTACAGGTGAGCGGCTTTTTATGACTGCCTCGGCAGCCGTTTGTCAACCAGCTTGTAAACTCTCTTGACAACTCTCTTTTGACACTCCCCCCGGCTAAAGCCGTGGGATTCTCGGTTCGCTGACCGTTGCCCGCAAGCGGGTCTTACATAGTCTCCCCGAGCGTATAGGTTCGGGCGTGTCCCGCCCTACCGTATGGATGCTACGCCAACAGGCGCAGCCCTTCGTTCAAAATATTCTTCGCGGCGTTTATGTCTCTGTCGTGGTGTTCACCGCACTCTGGGCAGACCCACTCTCTTACAGCAAGGTCTTTCGTTCCTGGCCACTGAGCACCGCAGACGGAACAGAGCTGGCTGGACGGATAGAAACGATCTACTACTACCAGCGCTTTGTGCTGCCACTTTGCCTTGTAGGTAAGCTGCCGCCGGAACTCGCCCCATGAAACGTCTGCAATGGATTTCGCCAGCCTATGATTCTTGGCCATGTTCTTCGTGGTCAAATCCTCTATACAAATGACATCGTTCTGCCGGATGAGCTGAGTGGACAGCTTGTGCAGCATGTCCTGCCGCTGGTTGGAAATGTGTTCATGGAGTCTTGCCACCTGAAGCCGTGCTTTTTCCCTGCGCTTGCTCCCCTTTGTTTTTCGGGAGAGCTGCCGCTGGAGACGGGCCAGCTTCTTCTGGGATTTTGCGAGATACTTGTGGTTGGGGTATTCCATGCCGTTCGAGGCAGTAGCAAACGACTTCAAGCCCATGTCAAGACCAACTGCCGCCCCGGTAGAAAGCAACTGCTCTATCTCCACATCGGTACAGCACAGGGCGACAAAGTATTTCCCACTGGGGTTTTGGCTGATCGTTGCCGACAGGATACGGCCTTTAACCTTTTGGGAAACACGACACTTTACAAGACCAAGTTTCGGGAGCTGTACAGCTTTATCTAATACCTTGATATTTGTCCCTACGCATTTGCTCTTGTAGCTCTGCCGATGGTCGTGCTTGCTTTTGAATCTGGGATAGCCGGGCTTTTCGCCCTGCTTCACTCGGCGAAAAAAATTCTGGTAGGCGGTGTCCAGGTTTTGCAAAGACGCCTGGAGAGCTGTGGCGTCTACTTCCCGCAGCCATTCCAGAGACTTTTTCAGCGCAGTCAATTCTTTGTCTTGCTGAAAGCGTGTCGGTGCGCGTCCTGCCTGTTTGTATTGTTCCGCCTTCTCAGCGAGGAAATGGTTGAATACAAACCGGCAGCAGCCAAATGTACGCTGTATTAAATTTTCCTGCTTTGCGTTCGGATATATCCGAAACTTGTAGGAATACTCCATAAAATCACCAAAGATATTATACCACAAAAGTTTTTGGAAAAGGAAGCGCCTTATGTCCCCATACCTAAAGGTAGGGGCTTTACGGCGCTATTGGTAAACTAGTGAACGTATAGGAACAGTAATCCGCGGTGAAAAAGGGTGTCGTGAAACGCGATACCTCCCTAAATTGTTGCGTTTTGTTGCGCTTTTACAGGCGGAAAAACCGGCCTCAGCCGCCATGTTTCAAGGGGTTGGGTTCTCCGGGCAGAGTGCGGACAGCTTTTCGACCGTCCATTCAACCGAGCTTGCGCCCGAATGCCGGAAGCTCGAAAGCCCGCTGCTATATGCGTACCGGCTTATAATGCCCGTGCGGTACTCTTTCAGGATGCGCAGCCGTTCCCCGCTCCGCATCAGTCGCATGGCTTTTACTCCCTGTTTCCGGGCAGCCTGCGGCGTTATCCCGGATTCTTCGGCAATCTCGGCCATGGTCTTGCCTTGATAATACCGCCCCCGCAGCACCCGCTCGCATGGTTCCGGCAATAAAGACAAGGCGCGGTCAAGGTCTCGGTGCAGCTTTTCATTATAGACCCGCCGTTCCGCTTCCTCAAAGTCCAGCCCCGCGTTTTCATCCGGTATACTGTCGCTTAATATAACATTGTCAGCGCCCGGTATTTCATCGTCAAGACTGGTGCAGTTGTTCAAGGGGCTTTTCCTCTGCGCCTCCGTCCGCAGTCCCAAAAGGCGGCGGAAAGCGTTTTTTACATGGTAGTTCAAATAAGTGGTGAAACGATAGCCGCTTTCCGGGTCGTATGCTCTCATCGCCTCCAGCATGGCAAAGTAGCAGGATTGGAACAGGTCGTCAAATGTCACACCGGAACGGGCGCACCGCTCCGGGTATTTTGCCACTGTTCTTCCCGCAAACATACGAAACAGGTTGCAAAGCCGTTCAAACAGCGCGGCCGCCTGTTCCGGTTCCCCTGCTTTCGCCCTGATTGCCAGTTCTTCTATTGTCATTGTCTCCCCGCTCCTGTATAATGGAATTAACGAGCAGGACAGCCTTTGCTTCATGGGCGCTCAAAAATGAGCGGGGCGGTTCTAATAACCTCTTTGCGGTCTGGAAACAGGCCGCTTCTTTCTTTTTATAGCGGTTTGATGGACTTTCGGTCAAAAATGACCGTTAGCTTTCCGTCAAAAATGGCGAAAAGCCTGTTGCTCAAAATTGGGCAATAGCTTATTCGGTACTTTTACTCAAAAACGAGTAAAATCATTCCCGGGCTTTCGCTCAAAAATGAGCAAAAGCGATATCCGCCGGGGCTCCATGTTTTGCCCCAAAAATGCCGGGAATTGCCGTCTGTTCTGATGGTAATAATTTCCCCGCGATATTGGGCAAGATACAAACAAAGCACCGTATTTTCACGGTACATCCCGGCAAAAATCCGGCAAGTCTGCTATAACAGAGGCAACACCCGCACACACGTACCGAATACCGGGAATGTCTTGGACCCACGCGACTGCACCAAACAGCAAAGGGCGTATTTTTCGGCATGGGGGGCTTGTACCGGGCATTACAGGGATGTTGCCTTAAAACAGGGTATCGCTGACCGCTGCTTATTTTTGAGCGGGCTAAAATTCTGCCCCTTTTTCAAAAACCAGCCCCAGAGTTGGAAAAGGTTACCCACGCCACTGAGGAAGAAGGCAAACCGCTTGCGGAGCAACAGGGGGGCAACCAGATGACGGCATAACGATTTGTTCGCCCGTCGGTAAGGGTGTCGCGTTTCGTTACACCCTTGCAAGGTTGTTGAAAGCATTTGCTTTTTTCGCTTTTCAAAAAAGCATTTGGTTTTTTTGCTTTCGTTTGCTTTTAGGAAAAGCATTTGGTTTTTCCCGCACCTCTGCGCCCAGCTTGGAGGCCAGCCCGTAAATATCATCGCGTCTGAGTTCATAGGGCATTACTCCCGCATCCTCTCGTAAATGGATTTTTCATCCGGCGTGCGCTCCGGCGAGCTTGTCCAGTTTGTTTAACACCATGCTCAGGGCGCGGTCGGTCAACGGCTTTTCAATGGCTTTTCGCATCTCAATAAAGCCGTCAAGCGCCGCCTGCAGTTCCGGGTTTGCAAACACCGCGCCTTTTGGATTGGATTCGGATTCGGATTGGATTCGGATTGGATTGGATTCAGGCGGTGACTCACCGTGAGTCACGGTGGATAACGGTGGATTTATATTTTCCACAGGGGCAGGAAATTTTGACTTCTTGGTTTGCACTCTTTGATGAACGCTCCAGTTTGGAAAACAGAAGTAGGATTCGCCTTCTACTGTGTAAAGGCGAATACAGCCTATGGTCGCCAAATCTGCAAGCGTTTTCTGTATGGTTGCTTCCGAAAGCCCTTTCAACCGCTGTGGGTCTATGCCGTTGTTGTGTTCCAGGCAGTAAGCGCGGATTTGCTCCACCGGTAGTTTAGTAACAAGTTTCATAATACCGCATGTCCCTAATCCTCCCACTGAAAAAGTGATTAATGTTATAGTCGCAATTACCGCCGTTATATACGGTATTAAAATGCTGGTCTATCATTGCTTCATAGCAAGCCGGGTCAATATCAGGCTGTAATGTTTGTTCGGCATCATCCAAAACATACGGCATTTTATTGATAATATCAGCAATCTGCCGCAGGTTAATTACTGGGTGTGCTTTCCCCAAAATATATTCATAAGTACCAAAATAATACCTAAACACCTGTAAAACCTCATCAAGCGTATAAATGGGTTCATAACAACGCCTGTATGCAAGTTTTACACTGATAGTAAACCTGTCAAAATCAAACAGCATTTTTATTCTCCTTTACCGGTACTGGAACATTCCGGTAGTGGTGTAGTAGTCCTACTACGCAAGGCACAATAAGATTTTGAAAAATCCCTTCTCCCCCTTTTTTCCTTTTTTTCTTTATTCCCTTATAAATAACCTCTGCTTCTGTTTCTGTTTCTGCTTCTGCTTCTCTAAGGCCCCCTATAGGGTACCATAGGGGGCCTATAGGGGGCCATAGGGGGCCTATAGGGGGCCTATTCATTCTTGGGTTTCCAGCGTTTACCCGCTCCAGCTTTTCCAGTTTCAATCGCCTTTTCGTAATCTTCCATACTTTCATCTACATAGGGTTTAATTGAGGAAAAGACAGCAAATTCAAGCGCGTCCATTTCAACTACTTCACCGTTTTCAAAATACTGAAAAACAGCTTTTATCGCTTTACCAGCGCTTTCATTTGGCACGCTGTCTATTAACGCTTTTTGGTTTCGAAACATTTTAAACCATGCCGGCCGTTTTTCATGCCCCACAGTTTTCACCTACCTTTCAGCCACCCGCCGGATTGTCCCGCTCGGTTCTGTATCCGGTACGGGGTTAGAAAGGTAGTCCAAAAGGCTGTCAAAATTGATAAGTGCTTTATTTCCAGCCATTACAACCGGGAACTTCCCTGATTTTACAAGCCTCCTCAAATAATACTCTGTAACTGCTGTATGCGGGTCAAGGGCTTTCAGCTCGGCAACGCATTCTTTAATCAAGCGCATTCTGGGAAGTGCCATATTATTCACCCGCCTTTCTTTCGTTTAGCCGCTTCGCCATTTCTGCCATTTTTTTACGGGTTTTTTCGTTAATTTTATGAGGTGCCGTTACCTTGACATATTTCTTAGGAACGACAAAAGACTTGCTTCCGTCCCCAATATTCACGATGTTTTTGAACTCTTGCGGGTATTCTACGCACAACTTTTCAAGTTTTCTGATTAAAGCCTTATTGTACGTGAATACATCTGCTGTCGATTCCGCTTCGTTATATGTGATGATGGTTTCTTTCTCAACTTTCGTCAGCATGGCTGTTACTCCTCTGTTCTCAGCTCGGCAATGATGGCGCGGATTTCCGCTTTTTTCTCCGGGGAAAACTCATAGCGGAGCTTTTTGCTGAAATATGTATCGCTTATTCCTAACTTATCTGAAATATGCCACAAACAAAGGCCAGCTTCCTTGATTTCATTTCGGATATCCTGATTACAAATTTTCATCTAAATGCGGGCAGGATACTCCGACCTCTTAGGTCGGGGAGGAATGCCCGCTACACCTCGCTTTCTTAAATGCTAGATTCTCAGCAAAATATATGATATAATATTATTGATGAAAGTAATATGATTTCTTAGAAAGGCAGGTGATAAAAATGTCCGACCTAACCAAAATCATGAAACTTCGCATCAATGTTTCCCCGGAACAGGAGACTTTGCTTTGTCAGATGACTGAGCAGTATCGCCAGGCTTGCAACTTTGTGTCACAACACATCTTCGACAATCAGTTTAACTTGGCTTATCAAAGCCTCAACAAGGAGCTGTACAACGACCTTCGTAGTCAGTTTGGCTTAAAGTCACAACTCGCACAATCATCCATTAAGACAGCTATCGCACGATACAAAACGGTCAAAGAGCAGCTATTTCAAAATCCATTCAAATACAAAAATGAGAATGGCAACTGGAAATACATTACTAAAACGCTTGAATGGCTCTGGAAACCTGTATTTTTCAGCCGTCCACAAGCAGACTTGGTTCGCAATCGTGATTATAGCTTTGTCGATGATGGGCAAACCCTATCCATCAATACGCTTGGTAAACGAACCAAATGCACTTTTGAAGGCAAACATTTCGCTGAATATCTCGATGGTTCGTGGAGCCTCGGCACCGCGAAGCTGGTCGAACTCAAAGGTCTGTGGTATTTGCATATCCCTGTTACTAAAGCTGTTGAAGATTTTCATAAAGAGAACGTCCGTCACGTTGTCGGCATTGACCGTGGCTTGCGGTTCCTAACTGTCAGCTATGATGAACAGGGTAAAACAGAATTTGTTTCTGGCAAGAAAATAGCAGCTAAAAGACACAAATTTCAAGAGGTTCGCCGTCAGCTCCAATCTAAAGGTACAAAATCCGCAAAGCGTAGACTAAAAGCCATTTCGGGACGAGAGAACCGTTGGATGTCCGATGTAAACCATCAGATTTCTAAGACACTCGTTGAGAAATATGGCAAGGATACGTTATTTGTGCTGGAAGATTTGACTGGCGTGAACTTTGAAGAATCGAATCTCTCCAGAACCGCAAAACAAAATTACGACCTGAGAAGCTGGAGTTTCTATCAGTTAGAGCAGTTTTTGACCTATAAGACTCACGAAAATCGCTCAGAAGTGTTGAAAATCTCGGCAAAATACACATCTCAGCACTGCCCGAAATGCGGCACAATCCACAAGGAGAACCGTAACCACCACAAGCATCTGTATAGTTGTCAATGCGGCTACAAATCCAATGATGACCGAATCGGTGCAATGAATATACAGCTTCTCGGTACGATGTGGATTTCTGGAGATAACCATCCTCGCTACGAAAGAATAACAAATACCTCAGAGTAAATCTCTTTGGTAAAACGGGCATTGTCAACTGCCCGATGATGTAGGCAGAATTAGGGAGACATCTTGCAATGTCGTTACTACCTATGCTTCTCTGACTTACAAGCTCCCGCTTCTACAAGCGGGAGTAGTTGACAAAATAATACTCCTATTCATCTTGTTTTGTGGTACAATAGGAGCGGGACGGCTCCGTATTGCGTGGGCTGTTTCGGGATAGGGCGCACAGGCTAACTTTGACGGGGAAGCTGTACGCCCTTTTTCTTTTGTTTGGGTTTTCATGGGGTGTCACCTCCACTTTTTATTCTTGCACTTTTATTTTAACACGTTTGACGATAAAAAACAACAGTTGAATATTTAAAATTATAAAATCCAAAATCACACTTATGTTTAATTATTTATGCAAAAACGAGCTAAACCGCATCAAAATAGAATAAATCCGAACCAAATCAGAACAAAACGGCATAAACTAACTATTGCAAAAAAAATATCACTGTTTTATAATAAGAACAACATAAAGTATAAAAGGTGGTTTTTGTATGGGAAACCGTTTTGGAGAGCGTTTACGGCAGCTTCGGATAGAAAACAAGATGACACAAAAGGAATTTGCGGAACTGGTCGGCTTAACCCCGTCCAGTATTTCGGCATACGAAAAAGGAAACCGCGTACCCGATTTGGACATAGCGCAGAAAATTGCCGAAAAGACAAATGTGTCTTTAGATTGGTTGTGCGGAACTGAAACCGCTCAACCTAAAGAGATTAACTATAATAATCTTATTTGGGAAGATGAAGCAGGGAACAAATGCATCTGGACGAACGACATTTTGAAAATGATAGCGTTTTTATGTGATAACAATATTTGCAGCAGTTCTATTGAAAAAGATAAATTCGGGTTTAATAACTTGTTTTTAAAATTTGGACAAAATGGGGTTATCGATTTCTATAAAAATCTTGATACGCTGTTTTCGCTTAAAAAGAATGGCGTTTTATCTGACGACCTATATAATGCGGCGGTAAATGGCCTATACAATTCAAATGATAGATATTATCTTTTAGTAAAAAAAACCTCAGCACCCAAAGAACTCTACGACGGCGAAACGCCATTTTAAGGGTGACACATCATGCCAACGATAACGAAGAGGAATGACACCTACCGCATAACGGTTTCATGCGGCTACAATGCGCAGGGAAAGCAGGTGCGGCGCTCCACAACGTGGAAGCCAGAGCCGGGCATGACCAAAAAGCAGATTGAGCGGGAACTGCAACGGCGGTCGGTTTTGTTTGAGGAAAAAGCCCGCAGCGGGCTGGTAGGCGACGGCGCTATAAAGTTTGAGGACTTCGCAGAACAGTGGTTCAAAGAATATGCACAAACCAACCTGAAAGAACGCACCCGCGACCGTTGGCGGCAGCTCACCGGGCGCACATACGCAGCAATCGGGCATATACGCATTGACCGTTTAAAGCCCCGGCAAATACAGGAATTTATCAACAATCTTGGCGAAAACGGGATAAACCAGAAAAACGGCAGCAAACTGAGTCCCAAAACAATCCGCCATTATCTCAGCTTTATTTCTTCGGTGCTCAATTACGCCGTCCTCATGGGCATGATACCGGAAAATCCATGCCGTCGGGTGGTCTTGCCAAAGCTGAACGAAAAGGAAATCAAATGCTATTCGTTAAGCGAAACGCAGCGGCTTTTGGAGCTTTTGGAGGATGCGCCCATAAAATACCGCACCTTCATTGTGCTCGCCATTTACGGCGGATTCCGGCGGGCTGAACTGCTCGGCCTTGAATGGGGCGACATTGACTTTGAAAGCCATGTTATAAACGTCCGGCGGTCGTCTCTATACACAACCGGCAAGGGCGTTTTTACCGATACGCCAAAAACAAAAATGTCGTCCCGCTCATTGAAGCTACCCGATTCGGTGTTTACCCTTCTGCGGATTCACCGGGAAGAACAGGCGGCAGAGCGGGAAAAGCTGGGCGACAAGTGGAAGGAATGCGGGCGGCTCTTTACGGCGTGGGACGGCAACCCAATGCACCCGAACACACCGTATGAATGGTTGAAACGGTTCTGCGCCGCTCACGATATGCGCTTCCTTGGCCTGCACGCTTTCCGGCACCTCAATGCCTCTTTGATGATAAACAGCGGTATTGATATAAAAACCGTGTCGGCTTCCCTCGGTCATTCACAGGCCAGCACCACGATGAACATATACGCCCATACGATGGCAGAAGCGCAGGCCAGAGCAAGCGAAGCAATCGCCAATCAAATCCAGTTCGGGCGGGAAAAACAGGCATAAAAAAGACGGATGCCCACCAAAAGCACCCGTCTTTTTCTCTTTGCAAAAATCCGTTTTTTAATGCAATAAACACCAAACAAACACCAAATCAGGAAAATGGCAAAAAACAAAACCTTGCAAACGCCCTATTCATGGGCTTTTACAAGGTTTTTCATTGGTGCGAGTGACGGGACTTGAAAGCGAAAACTCGCCTTTTGCAGAGCTTTGTAAAGTGCCAAAAAGCCCATTATAGCGCGGTTTGTTGATTTTTGCTGTTGGTAAATTATGGTAGCTTGGTGTTTATTTTTGCACGAATAAACACCAAATAAACACCAAACAAACACCAAAAATCAGGCGGGATTTTTAAGGGTTTTATATACCCTTTCTTCGACTTCTTCAAACATATTTTTAAAGCTGAACAAATAATCATTGATACAAAAAGCCAAAGCCTGCATTGCGTAATAATTGCATTGAATCTTGGTTGTATTCGGCTCCCGCTCGTCAAAATTTTTAGATAGTTCATCACAGAGGCCGGACAGCGTTTCCAGCTTGCATCCGATTTCTTCCAACAAATCATTTGTATCGGTCTTTTTGATTGCTTCAGCCATAGCCTCATGGTAATACATTAAGATTTCCCCCTATTGATTATTGGTTTTAACATAAATTAGCAAGAAGTCTCCCACCTCTTAGGTGGTGGGATGAATTGCGTCCTCCTTGCGTATTTTCCTCTTTTGTCCTATAATTCGTTTGTAAAATCCTCCAAAAGCAGGTGATTTTATGAACAAAGCGTACAAATTCCGGGCTATGCCGAATGCAGAACAGCGGGTACTCTTTGCTAAAACAGTAGGTTGCGCCCGGTTCGTCTATAACAGTATGCTTGCGGATAAAATTGCCCATTACAAGGAAACGAGCCAGATGCTCCACAACACCCCAGCGCAGTACAAGGCGGAGTTTCCGTTCCTGCGGGAAGTAGATTCTTTAGCCCTGTGCAACGCACAATTGCAAGTGCAGACCGCCTACAAGAACTTTTTCCGTGACAAGTCCATCGGTTTTCCGAAGTTCCGGAGTAAGAAGTCCTCCCGAAAGGCGTACACGACTAACTGGATTAAAGGGAATATCGCTGTGGTTGGGAATTGCCTGAAACTGCCTAAGATGGGGCTTGTGCGTGTAAAGTTCCACCGGCAGATACCCGATACCCACCAAATTAAGAGTGTCACATTCAGCCAAGAGCCATCCGGGAAGTATTACGTCTCTATCCTGACGGAGTATGAGGCGA
>QAMM01000002.1 GCA_003150405.1 Clostridiales bacterium | reverse complement strand
GCTTGTGAAACCCTGAAGGGTGCTGGCATTCAGCCGATTACCATGGCTTCGAAAGACGCTTGGTGCATCGCTCTGTTCACCTCTTACCTGGTACAGAGAATGGGTGGCCTTGAAGAGGTTCAGAAGATTGCTAACCGTGAAGACGGTTACACCTTTGAGCAGGATTGCTTCATCAAAGCTGGTGAAATGACCAAAGAACTGCTTGACAAAGGCTACATTCAGGCTTCTACTGTTGGTGATTCCAACGACATGGCTGGTTCTTACTTCCGCAATGGCGACGCTGCCATGTTCTGCATGGGCTCTTGGGCAATCGGTGGTTTCCATCGTGATGATTCCAAGGTCGTAGACAAAGTTGGCGTATTTGCGTTCCCGACTGTTGAAGGCGGTTCTGGTAAACAGAATCAGTGGATGGGTAAAACCGATAGTATTGCCCTCGGTATCGACGGCAAATATCCGGATCTCGCTATCGAGTGGCCGAAGTGGATGACTTCTGACAAAGCTCAGAAAGCCACCGCTGAAGTTGCTGGTAAAGTTCCGATCACCAAGGTTGAGTTCGACGCTGAGAAAGCTCCGCAGGAGTTGCAGTTTGTAAGCGATCTGATGAATGAAATGGGCGCTGAGACCTTTGGCTTCTTTGATGAGACCTTTGGCAACAAGCTCGGCGACGAGTGGAACAATGCTCTCCAGAACATCATGACCGGTAATAAGACTCCGGAGCAGGCGTTCAAAGACCTTCAGACTTATGCTACCACTCAGTGGGTAAAAGATCTTGAAGAGACCTCTAAATAACGGAAGAGCACTTAAGAACTGAATACTGTCACTGCGAAAGGGATTAGGATTCCTATCCTAATCCCTTTTCAGGTGATAAATGTAAGACTTATACTAGACCCATCATTGAATCAAGCAAATCGTGGTGTTATGTGGAGGTTAGTATGGAGAGATTATTGCGCGACAAGAAGATGATACTCGTCTTCGTTGGTCCGGCACTATTATTGTTTGTTTGTGTTTTGCTGGGGCCTATGATTTATGGCCTTGCAATGAGCTTGTTTAAATGGAACGGTATTTCCGCTCCGACCTGGTATGGCTTCGAGAACTTTATTTACATGTTCACGAAGGATACTGTATTCCCGATTGCGTTAAAGAACTCTTTGTTCTTTGTTGTATTTTCCCTTATTACTCAGCAGCTTTTAGGTTTGCTTATTGCTATTATTCTGACGAATAATATTAAGTTCAAAAACCTTTTCAAAAATATTTATTATCTGCCGGTTGTTCTTTCCAGTGCTGCTGTTGGTCTGTTGTGGATGTTCATCTTCAACCCGACTGTTGGTGCACTGAACCAGTTGCTGAAAGGAATCGGCCTTGAGAGTTGGCAGCAGTTCTGGCTGACAGATACCTCAAATGGTCTTTTCCCGCTTCCGCTCTGGATGATTGGCCTTGTTTCCATGTGGCAGTACATGGGTTCTACTATGATGCTTTACATGGCGGCCATTCAGGGTATTCCGGAAGATATGTACGAAGCGGCTTACATAGATGGTGCTTCCAGAATTAAATGTATCTGGTACATTACGTTGCCGATGATTCGTTCCATGATTAAAATCAGCACGGTTCTTTCTTGTGTTGGTTCCTTGAAATTCTTCGACTTGATTTTCACTATGACCAACGGTGGTCCTGCTCACCTTACAGAGGTTCTAGCGTCACATCTTTATAACCAGTCCTTTAAGTTCTGGGATTATAGCTATGGTAGTGCACTGTCGGTTATTCTGGTTATTCTTTGCTTGCTCTTTACTTTTGTATTGAATAAGCTCATTAAAGTTGAAAGTTATACAGACTAAGGGGGTGCGATGAATGGCTAGTTATGAAAAGAATAAAGCGAAACTGAAACCCAGCAAGGTTATTATTTATATCGTTCTGATCCTCTTGGCTATTATGTATGTTGCCCCGCTAATCTGGGTAATTATGGCTTCCTTGAAAAGCAATACAGTATTGTTTACCGATCCGTTCGGTCTGCCAAACCCACCGCAATGGGTGAACTATGAAACCGCATGGGTTGGCGGTAAGATTGGCCGTTACTTCCTGAACTCGGTTATTGTTGTCGGTATTACGCTTGTATGCTCAATTTTGATTAACTGTATGGCTGCATACGGCCTTTCCAGATTGAAATGGAAACTCTCTGGTGCAACTATGGTGCTGTTCCTCACCGGTATGATGGTTCCGATTCATGCTACCTTGATTCCACTGTTCGTTATGTTCACAAATCTTGGTTTGCTGGATTCTTATGTCGGTTTGATTCTGCCGTATACGGTATTCTCATTCGGTCAGTCAATCTATATTATGCGTGGCTTCTTTGGCAACCTGCCAAAAGAAATGGAGGAAGCAGCTGTTATTGATGGCTGTTCCATTTGGGGTGCTTATTGGCGTATTATTCTGCCGATTTCTACTGCTGGTATCTTTACCATTGGTTTGTTCACCTTTAATGGTACTTGGAATGAGTTGCTTGTTGCTCTTGTTTTCACCACGGGCGAATCTGTTAGAACCCTGCCTCCTGGACTGACTGCATTTGTCGGTCAGTATTCCACCAACTATGCTCCGATGCTTGCAGCTATCGTTATTGCGGTTACTCCGACAATTATCGTTTACTGCTGTTTCTCGAACAAGATTGTCGGTGGTCTGACGGCTGGTGCTGTTAAGGGCTAATCGGTTTCGAATGACAATATAATATGCATTATGAACAGGAGATTTATATGCTTCATCTTAATGCTGCTCTGTAATGGAATTCTTATCAAAGAATAGATGAGACAAATGTATGGTTGTTCTCATTGGATTTATCTGAATTCTAAAATGCAGCTAAGAATGGGGTAAATCTCCTGTTTTTTTGTGTAACTTTGAAATATTTGTGTACTGTTTCAGAGGAGTTGCTATTGAAAACGGTATACAAAAGGATAAGCCTATTTTGAAACCCTAAATTTGGCCTTTTTTTAATCTTTCTGTATAATAAGGTATGAAAAGACTTTGGTAAATGGTTAAAAGGTGAGAAATGCAGGCTTTGACGTTGGTTTATGCCTAATTCTTGTTTGTCCGTCGGTAAGTTATAACCTCCTTTTCCGGTTTAGGACTAGTAACACTATAATTTATTTTTGCACCTGTGTTTTCACAGGTGCTTCTTTTTTGTAAATAGGGAATAAAAATCCCCCCTGCTTATCACAGGGGGGATTTTTAATTTTGAGTAGGGGGATCCGGTACATCGTGTGGGATACGTATGGTAACAACTGTACCGACAGAGACTTCACTGTGAATAGCAAGCCCGTACTGTGAGCCAAAGGAGAGCTGAAGCCGTTTATGGACATTTAAAAGACCAATATGGGTATGCCTGCTGTTCTCCTGATTTTTCCGCAAATTTTCATTGAGCAGATTGCGCAGTTTATCCGGCGGTATGCCGACACCGTCATCTTCAATGGTGATGATAATATCCTTGCCATCGTAGCCGCCAAAGATGCTGATTTTGCCGCCCTCGATCTTGGGGTCTACACCATGGCTGATAGCATTTTCAATGAGAGGCTGCAGAATAAATTTGGGGGTTTTTACCTGAGCAATGCTTGGATCAATATTAATGGTTACATCAATTTTATCGCCATAACGGTATTTTTGAATCAAAAGGTAGTTTTGTACATTTTTGATTTCACGTTCAATGGTGACAAAGTCGTCGTTGCGCAATCCTTCACGCATCAGATCACCAAGTGCTTTCGCAATTTCTCCGGCTTCGGGAACACCTTGGATACGGGAAATCCAGTTGATGGTTTCCAAAGTGTTGTAGAGAAAATGCGGATTGATTTGAAATTGCAAATATTTGAGCTCGGCCTGTTGTTTGAGTAATTCTTTTTGGTAAATGGTTTGAATAAGCTCATTGGTATTGTCGATCATAGCGTTGAAACTGTCACTTAAAAGGCCGACTTCATCCTTTGAATGATAATCGTTATGAATGTTAAAATTACCGTTTTGAACCTTCTGTACGGTTAGAGTGAGCTTGCTGATGGGATCAGAAATGGATTTTGCAAGGAACACCGAAACGGTCAGCGTTAAAATTAAAATAACCAGTGTAATTACAAAAAAGATCTGGGTTAAGGTGAAGAAATCCTTTTCAAAGTCATAAGCGCTGATTTGGTAAAACAAATACCATTGCCCTTGATTTAGAGATTTACAGGCGATGTAATAGTTTTCCCCATCAATGCTCCGCAAAGAAAAAGGCGTGTCGCTGGGATTGTGAATAAAGGTGAGATAATCCGGCCCCACCTGGGAATACAACAGTGATTTATTCTCATGGCTAAGGATGGTGCCGGAATGATCGGTGATAAAGATACCGCCGTCTTTGTAGAGAGAAATATCGCTGTATATTTTGAATAGGCTTTCCTCTGGCATATTCACAATAAGGTACCCAAGCGGTGTAAGGCTTTTGGTGGAGTAAATAACCCTTCCATAGGTGACCATGCCTGGCTCCAAATTGATCCAGGAGGCCTTGTAAGAATTATTATCAATAATGGAAAGGGATTCCTCGGTAATTTCCGGGCTGGTACCCTGTGGAACCGAAAAGCAGAGCGAAGGGTCGTCATAAGTGAGTAAATAAATGGAATTTACGCTGGAATGACTGTACATGACGTCGCGCAAAGCGGTGTCAATGCTGTTGTCATCCAGTGAAAAAAATTCATTCTGCGCAATAGCGGTCAGCATGCGCTGGACACCTTCGTTGTTGGTGAGTTGAACATAGGCAGAGTCCAACGCACTGGAGGTGTTCTCAATGTTCTTGCACAATTCCGTGAGAATGTCCGCCGTATAATTAGAAGATTTCCGTTCCAAAATGACTTTGGAATTCGTCAAATAAAAAACAGCCATTAATGTAACCGGCAGCGCAATCAACACAGCAAATGAAAGCAGAAGTTTTTTGCGGATTTGCAGGTCCAAAAATGACTGTCTTACACGGCGAATGAATGATCGAATCATCGTTCGCTGACACCAACTTCCAGGGGATTGATGTTGTTGAGCAGATTTTGCCGGAATTCAACCGGCGTCATGCCATAATAACGTTTGAAAATCTGGCTGAAATATTTTGAGTCCTTAATGCCAACAGCAAGCGCAATTTCGTAAATCTTGTTGTTCGGGTCCCGGAGCATATTACATGCCTGCTCCATCCGTACCCGAGTAAGAATTTCAAGAAATGTGTTCCCGGTCTCCTTTTTGACCAACCGGCTCAGGTAAACCGGACAAAGATGTACAATTTCACTCGCCGAACCGAGGGTGATCTCCTCAGAATAATGGCTCTTTAAGTACTGGATGAGCTGTTTGACCGTCTCGTTTTTCAGCATTTCCTCATTGGGAAGTAGTTTGTCAAACAACGCCATCTGATTTTCTTTGACCTGACGCATGAGCGAGCTTTGCTCGCTCATAATCAGGTTGGTTTGTTCAATTTGAATTTTCGCCTTGTTTACCGCTTCAAAAATCTCATTCGGGTCGGAAGGCTTGAGCACAAATGCGACCACACCGAGCTCAACAGCTTCTCTGGCGTATTCAAAATCCTTGTAGCCGGTGAGAAAAATTACCTTGGTCAGAAGGCCTTTTTCCTTAATCATGCGGGCAATTTCGGTGCCCTTATACCCCTGCATATGAATGTCTGTCAGCAGAATATCCGGTTTAAGCTCTTCAACCATATTCCAGCATTCCATACCGTGGGAGGCCGTACCAACAACCTTGACGTCGACCGATTCCCAGTTGAGGGAATTCAAGCCCTGCCGGATCAAGTGTTCATCATCTGCTATTACCAACGTAGTCATTTTATCACCTGCCTTTCCAAGCGGCGGCATTAAAATGCGCCTGCTTCATGCTTCAGGATTAGAGAACTTCATAGGTAAAGCTGTGGAAATCGACATAGGAGGATTCGTTGTACTCCAAATCCGCCGCATACATACCGATGAACGCGCCGGTAAAGCCAGTGTTGAAGTCATCGGAGAGGACAGTGGTATCAATGTCATAGTCAATTTCGGTAAAGTTTTCACCGTCAAAGGAGTAGGAAAAACGAGCGGTTTCCTTATGCGCAGTGACACGCAGCCAAACCTTCTTAACATCCTTGGGGATTTCAATTTCGTTTTCGCCGAGCGGCATCTCAAAAGCACGTTGCTTAAAGCTCATGATGCTGATGGTCTGACAGTCCTTCACTTCGTCGTAAGCGACCTTGAGGAGGTACTGGCTGAGCTCGTCATAACGGTAGAGCAGGCCGCCGAATTTTTTAAAGTGCCGGTTTGGATTGGTCAGGCAGGTGGTTGCCTGAAAATCCATGTGCATCTGGCGACGGACAAACATGTTCTGGCGCTGGTTTGAGTAGAGCGATTCACCGCCGTAAATGCGCAGTGTGTTGTCCGGGCCGACCTGATGCGCACAGGGAACGCGCAGGGAGTTGAATTCCCGGTAGAACTCGTCGGTACCAAAGGTGTAATTAAAGAATTTCTTTTCGTGTTTCTCTCCATAGCCTTCAAATTCTGCGTCCGGAACAACGGTCATGTTTTTCAGATACGGCCAATCGTTGACCCAGACCATTTCGTTAATGGAAGTCTCACGCCCTAAGACACAGCGTTTGTTGTAATAGGGGCGAGAGCAAAGGAAAGCGGTAAACCAACGGCCGTCCGGACCTTGGCACCAGCTGGCGTGGCCGCATTTCTGAATGGGAGAATCCGGCGCGTCCTTGGTCGTGACCAAAAAGGTGTTCGGATGCATTTCATACGGGCCATAAATGTCTCTGGAGCGGGCAACGGTAGCGGCATGGCCGTAGAAGGTACCGCCCTCTGCAACAACCATATAATACCAGCCATCTTTTTTATAAATGTGCGGGCCTTCCACCCATTTGTGATCCGAACCTTTAAAGACCTTGCGCGGTTCCGAAATCGGCTCTAAGGTGATTGGATCAAGCTCGGTGACCAGAATGCCGGAGAAGGTGTCCGGGTTCGGCTTGCGGAAATCCCACTCCATATTGACAAAATACTTACGGCCGTCATCATCGTGGAAAAGAGAGGGGTCAAAACCGCTGCTGTTGATGTAAACCGGCTCGCTCCACGGGCCTTTAATATCCCGCGCTGTAGTAATATAGTTGTGGGTGTCCTTAAAGGGAAGGTGCTTCCAGGCCTTTACATCTGTAAAAACCAGGTAGAACATATCGTTGTGGTAGGTTAAGCACGGCGCCCAGATGCCTGCGGACTCGACGTTGCCCTGCATGTCAAGAAAATCAGTGCGGTCGAGCGGGGTAGCGACGCATTCCCAGTTTGCGAGGTCTTTGGAGGCGCTGATGCGCACGCCGGGGAAGTACTCAAAAGTGGAGTTTGCAACATAGAAGGTGCCGTCGACGCAGATCATGGAAGGGTCTGCGTGAAATCCGGTCAATACGGGGTTCTGGATCATGTTGATAGTCCTTTCTTGCTTGTTTTCATTATTTTTAACAGGGTCTACCCAAAGGTACCCTCATTGTACCATAAGAAAAATAGAAAATCTACTACTTTTATGGAGAAATCACACAAACAAGGGTCATAAAATAGAACAAAAAACTGACATAATATCTACGATTGGTTCAAATTATACACCCATGCTATGAAAAATTCAACCTCTTTATGCAAAAACAAACTGGAAAAGCCTCCCGTATACGTTGAGAAATGGGGGTCGCCTCGTGGGTGGTTGCTTTTGAGGCGGTGAACCGTTATAATGGAAACAATAAATAAAAGGGTGATGGATTTGAAGGTTCTACTGTATACCGAAGGATTAAAATATGTATCCAAATCCGGGCTTGGACGAGCTATCCGGCACCAGATGAAGGCGCTTGAGTACGCCGGCGTACCGTATACACTGGATCAAACGGATGATTACGACGTGGCGCACATCAACACCTATGGCTTAAAATCTCGCCATCTGGCGCGCAAGGCGCACCGGCAGGGCAAAAAAGTGGTTTACCATGCGCATTCCACCGAAGAGGATTTTCGTAATTCCTTTCTGCTCTCCAACCAGATTGCTCCGCTTTTTAAAAAATGGCTGGTGAGTTCCTACTCCCTCGGCGATCACATTGTCACGCCGACACCGTACTCCAAATCGCTGCTGGAGGGATATGGCATTCAAAAGCCGATTACAGCGGTCTCCAATGGCATTGACCTTTCCTTTTATGAGCGCCCGGAGGGGGAGGACGGCAGCGCCTTCCGGGAAAAATTCGGTTATTCCAAAGAGGATAAAGTCGTTATGGCGGTCGGCTTGTACATTGAACGCAAGGGGATTCTCGACTTTGTGGAGCTTGCCGAGCGGATGCCGGAATATAAATTTATTTGGTTTGGTTATACCGATCCCAAACTCATTCCGCAGAAAATCCGGGAGGCACTTAAGGTCAAACTTCCAAATCTTTGCTTTGCGGGGTATGTGGAGCCAGAGGTGCTCCGCACTGCCTATTACGGCGCGGATCTGTTTTTGTTCCCCACCTTTGAGGAGACGGAGGGAATTGTGCTACTGGAGGCCCTTGCTGCAAGGCAAAAGGTGCTGATCCGCGACATTCCCATTTATGAGGGTTGGTTTGCCGATGGTGTAAACGTCTACAAGGCCACTGGTGTGGATGGATTTGAACAGAAAATTCGGGATATTCTGGAAGGAAAGCTGCCCGACTTGACCGAGGCGGGCTATGAGGTGGCAAAACAAAAGGATATTCGGAACATTGGAGCGGAATTAAAAGCGATTTATGAATCGCTTTAACGGAGGCTGTTGTGAAAAGAAGCGATAAAGCGTTGCAGCAACGCACAGCGGTGTTTGAGCGGGAGTGTGCCCGGATGCAGGCGGAGGGCTACCGGGAGATAAACGGTGTGATTTCGGTGCTGAAAGCCAATGTCATGGCGTTTTTGATTGCCGGCCCACTTGTGGTTATCTGTCTGGTGTTGTACGCGGTGATTCGCGGCGGGCCTTTGGGCTTTGACCGTTCCTGGGAGGCGTTGGTGATCCTGGCGCTGTTTCTAGTGCTTGTTCCTGTGCATGAGTTGCTCCATGGCCTAGCTTGGAGCTTGTTTTGCCGGGATGGGTGGAACAGCATTCATTTCGGCATGATGTGGAAATCGCTGACGCCTTATTGTACCTGCTGGGAACCGCTCCGCTTTGGAGGCTATCTGTTTGGTTGCCTGGCTCCATTTCTAGTGCTCGGCGTGGGGTTCTTTTTGGCTGCACTGGTTGCTGGGAGTCCGCTGTTGGTTTATTTGAGTGGTTTAAATATTCTGACCACAGGTGGAGATATTACCATTGCACTGAAAGCTCTGCGCCACCAAAAGGGCTGGTTTTTGGATCATCCCAGTGCGTGCGGCTTTCTGGTGTTTGAAAAGACCGGCGGCGAGGTGTAATCCAGCTCAAAATGGGGATACCGCTGTTTTCGGTGTGCTGGCGGCAGGGTAATTTGCCCTGCCGCCTTTTACTGCGTGCCATTCGATGTATTTTTGTTTTATGATGAATCACGTAATCAATGGGTTCACAAATTTGACGAGGTGTGAGGGTTCAAGGAAATAGCCGTATACTGCAAAAAGATTTTAGAGGTGAATTTTAAGGAGTGATAAATATTCGCTTTGTTCTCGTAAAGTGCTCTGAAAAAGAAAATCAAAAACAATTCTGCAATTTTATTGACAATCATCCTGCAAAAGAATATAATGATGTTATAAATCGT
This sequence comes from Clostridiales bacterium, assembly GCA_003150405.1. Lineage (GTDB taxonomy): Bacteria > Bacillota > Clostridia > Oscillospirales > Ruminococcaceae > Metaruminococcus_A. Next base: position 195,726 of record QAMM01000002.1, on the reverse strand, counting down.
ATAATTGTATACAATTATACAAATTAAGAAAATGGAAAAGAGGGAGACAGCTATGATTGAAATCAATCCAAAATCAAACCTGCTTGAAGAAAAAACCTACCGCTATACTTTACAGGATATTAAGGAACCACGTCTGTTCCGCGATATGTTCCCTTATGATGAAATACCAAAGACTCCTTTCAACAATCGCCGTGTGCCGATGAATATGCAGGAGGATATTTGGATTACCGACACCACCTTCCGCGACGGCCAGCAGTCCCGTGCGCCGTACACCGTGGAGCAGATGGTGGAGATCTATAAACTGCTGCACCGCTTGGGCGGGCCAAAAGGGATTATCCGACAGACGGAATTTTTTGTCTACAGCGAAAAGGACCGCGAAGCGCTCAAACAATGTATGGATTTGGGCTTCGAATTCCCAGAAATCACCACCTGGATCCGCGCCAGCAAAGAGGATTTTAAACTGGTTAAGGACATTGGCATCAAAGAAACTGGAATTCTGGTGAGCTGTTCGGATTATCACATCTTCAACAAGCTGAAAATGACCCGTAAACAGGCATTGGAGCACTACCTTTCAGTGGTGGCAGACGCCATTGAGGCGGGTCTGCGCCCGCGTTGCCATTTTGAGGATATTACCCGCGCCGATTTTTACGGCTTTGTGGTGCCGTTTACCAACGCGCTGATGGAGATGTCTCAGAGTGCGGATATCCCAATTAAGATCCGCGCCTGTGATACGATGGGCTATGGCGTGCCTTACACCGGTGTTTCTCTGCCGCGCAGCGTGCCGGGGATTATATATGGTTTGCAGCATTATTCCGAAGTACCGCCGGAGATGCTGGAATGGCATGGCCACAATGACTTTTATATGGGAGTTGCCAATGCTGCTACCGCTTGGCTGTTTGGCGCCTGTGCCGTCAACTGTTCGCTCTTTGGTATTGGGGAGCGCACCGGCAATGTGCCATTGGAGGCAATGGCGATTCATTATGCGTCCCTCAAAGGAACGACCGACGGCATGGATCTCTCCGCTATTACCGATCTTGCGGATTATTACCAAAGTGAAATTGGTTACGACATTCCGCCGATGACCCCGTTTGTCGGGCAAAATTTCAACGTTACCCGGGCAGGTATTCACGCGGATGGGCTCTTGAAAGATGAAGAGATCTATAATATTTTTGATACCGGTAAGATTTTAAACCGCCCTGCAATCGTTTCGGTGAGCAACGTCTCCGGCCTAGCGGGCATCGCCTTCTGGATTAACCAGTTTTACCGCCTGCCCGACGAGGCAAAGGTAGACAAACATTCTGAGCTGGTGGGTAAAATCAAAGAATGGGTGGATGCAGAGTATGCGGCGGAACGCCAAACCGTTATCAGCGACGAAGAACTGGTCGGCCTGGTCAAACGGTTTGCGCCAGCACTGCATAAGCAGTATAAACGGGGCCGCCATGCCGAGTAGTGGAGGCTGCCGATGAAACCATTAGAAAATACGTCCGGAAGTACGCTGCATATCCGGGTGTTTGAAGAAATTGAGCACGCTATCCTTGGCGGAGAATTGAAAAGTGGGGAAAACCTGACCGAAAGCCGACTTTCCAAGGAGCTGGGTGTCAGCCGTACTCCGGTGCGGGAGGCGCTGCGCCAGCTTGAACTGGAAGGATTGGTGCGCACGGTGCCAAACAAAGGTGCTGTTGTTGTGGGCGTCACTGAAAAGGACATTGAGGATATCTATGTAATCCGAACCCGTATTGAGGATTTGGCGGTGCGTTGGGCGGCGGAATCCATGACCGATGCGGCACTTGCGGAACTGCGGGAACTGGTTGCATTGCAGGAATTTTATGCCACCCGCGGGGATTTGGAAAAGCTCTGCGAGCTGGACGGTACTTTTCATGAAGCCATTTACCGCGCAAGCGGCAGTCGGCCGCTGGAGCACATGCTCACGGGGTTTCATCACTACATCCGGCATGCGCGTTCGGTTTCGTTCAAACGTTCCGGACGGGCGCTTAAAGCGGTGGCGGAACACCGCGAAATTGTGGAGGCGCTTGCCGCGCGAAATGCGCGGCAGGCGGCCGTGCTGATGGTGGAGCATATTTGCAAAGCGCGGGACAACCTGCTTACAACCTTGCTGCGAAACAAGGAGGATGCGGAGTGACCTTTTACGAACGGGTTTACAAAGCCGTTGCGCTGATTCCGAAAGGAAAAGTCGCAACCTATGGGCAGATCGCTCTTTTAGCGGGGAGCCCGCGCGCCTCCCGCGTGGTGGGCTATGCGCTGCATGTCAATCCTATGCCGGGTGTGATCCCCTGCCACCGGGTGGTCAACCGTGAGGGCAGGTTGGCCCCAGCCTTTGCTTTTGGTGGTACCGACGCCCAACAGCGGCTGCTGGAGGGCGAAGGGGTCGTAGTGGAGGACGGCTTTGTTAACCTGAAACGGTATTGTTGGGACAGTTCTCTTATCCGCCTGGATTTGGAAGAAAGCTCCGGCGGCAAATAAAGCTTTTCAACCCGGCTCCAATGTGGTAGAATAAAGTCGAAAAAGGGAAACGCCCGTCCGGCTGTTTATGCGGCGCTGGGACGAGCGTTTTCATCTTGCTAGCGAATGGGATGGGATTGCGTGCGCGGAATGTTAAATGTGTTTCTCAAGGCGGTTCCCGCTGGAATGCTAATTGCGGTTGGCGGGGTGTTGTACCTCAGCGTGGACAACAAATACGTTGGTTCGTTTTTGTTTGGCATTGGCCTGTTTCTCATCTTTTCATACCAGTTTTTTCTGTTCACCGGAAAAGTGGGGTATGCGGTGGAAAACGGCCCGCGGTATTGGGCGGATTTGGGTGTCATCTGGCTGGGGAACCTTGCCGGGGCATTGCTGACCGGTTTTGGGGTGCTTGCAACCCGGATTGCTTCCATATCTGAGAAGGCGGCGGAACTTTGTGCCGTAAAATTGGAAGATCATTTGCTCAGCATTTTTCTTTTGTCCATGTTCTGTGGCATGCTGATGTTTGTCGCCGCGGACAACTACAAAAACGGAAAGAGCAGTTTGCAGAAACACCTTGCCATCTTTTTGCCGGTGATGGTGTTTATCCTTTGCGGGTTCGAACACTGTGTGGCCAATATGTTCTACTTTACGGCCGGGCAGGCGTGGGGGCTGAAAACAGCAGGCTATTTGGTTGTCATGTCACTTGGCAATGCGGCAGGAGCGTTTGTCCTTCCACTGCTTAAAAAGGCAATTCGCCGGACAAAGACGGGGGAAGAAGCATAGCCGTAAAAGTATGCCTGGCAAAACGTTGTTGACGGTAAAGCATGGAAAAATTGATGTGCCAGCCGCGGAAGAAACATTTTTTGCTGCGGCAGACTAAGAAAAAATGAAAACGGGAGCGGGTGGGAAAATCGCCTGCTCCTGTTTTGTTTGTTATGGTAAAATGGTTTGACTGATACCAGGTCGGATTTCTGTGTTTTGAAGGGTCTGATTGTGTGCGGACAATGCAGTATAACATAAAACAAAAACGCGCTGTATGGGAACACAAACATCCATTTAGAAGTCGTAAACAGCGCCGTCAGGCGCGGGCGTTGTGGCAATCCACTCCTGTGGAGAGAGGCCAATTGTACGGCCGTAGTCGATTAGTTCCTGCTCCGAAGAAAACGGGCCGGCCAAGGCGCCGTCCGCTGTGTTGAGAAGATAGTAGAACGTCTGAGCTGTTTCTTCATTGCCGTTTTGTTGAACGGCGGCAACATAGGAATCGCTCGTAAAATATTGGGTAACCTTGGATTCAATAACTGTCTCAAGGCCGCCGTTACCATCTGCATGACCGATGACGATTTCTTCGCTGTTGATACGCCACATTTCGTATCGGTTGGAAAGCGGCAGCTTCCAGTCCTGCGCCCCCGGACCAAACGCACAGGAGGAAAATAACAGGAGAAGTGCTATGATTGGGATCAATCGTTTTTGTTTTATAACGGCTCCTTTCATTCGTCTGAAGGCTGCCAGCCTTTGCAAACGTCAATCCATTCCCGGCTTGCGGCAAGGCGGTACAATTCGTCGCAGGTCAGTTCAATGGCGCTGTTGCTGCTGCCGCAGGCTGGAAAAACGGTTTCAAAGCGTTTCAGGGAAATGTCGGTATAAACAGGCACATTTTCCGGAATACCGAATGGGCAAACCCCGCCGACTGCGTGCCCGGTCATGGCGAGCACATCCTCCGGAGAACACATTTTGGCCTTAAAGCCGAATTTCTGTTTGAATTTTGGGTTGTCCACCTTGGCATCGCCTGCTGTGACAATGAGAAAACAGCCCTCCTTACCGTAAAAAGAAAGAGTCTTGGCAATCCGGGCAGGCTCACAGTGCAGGGCTTGCGCGGCTAGCTCTACGGTGGCGCTGGAAACCGGAAATTCCATAATTTGATCTGCGATTCCCAACTTGGAGAAATAATCGCGCACGAGTTCAATTGACATGACCTTCATCTCTTTCCTGAGAATAAGATACCGGTATCATAGCACATCCGGACAGAAACTTCAATCTTAGGCGTTTTTCACAAAGTTTTGCTGTCAATTTAGAGCAAACAGAAAAAACAGAGCATTTTTGAAAATCCCCTTGACGGTACTTTTTGAAACGGCTAAGATAATTTTAGATTCAAATGAAATAACGGCTGATTCAACATAGGAGAAAAAGAATATGGACAAAGGTTATGAAAGCAGACTGCGCGCAACCCGCTGGGAAGAAGGAATGCTCTGCGGCAACGGCACCATTGGCGCGCTGGTGATGGGGGAACCCCTTCACGAACGGGTCATTTTTACCCACGAACGGCTGTTTGCACCGCTGCATAAGCCGCGTTTGCCAGTGCATACGGCAAAAACGCTGGGGCAAATCCGTGCGCTTTTGGCGGAGGGCAAGTACCAGGAAGCGGCGGATTTTGTGGTACAGCAGGGGTTTGATGAAGGCTATAAAAGCACCATGTACTGGACCGACCCGTTTATGGCGGCCTGTACTCTGGCCGTGAATTTGGAAGCAGAGGGCGAACCGGAGGATTACCGCAAATCCCTCAACTTTGAAAATGGCCTTTCCACCACGGCATTTATGCTGGACGGCGGGCAGGTCATGCGGGAGGTGTTTGTCTCGCGTCCGGATCGCATTGCGGTAATGCGCCTCCGTGCGGAACGCCCTGTGAATGTTTTGGTGCGCCTGCACAAGCTCATCGAAACCGATGAACCGAACATGTGGTGGGAAATCGGCTATACCCAAAACCACGCGGAGCCGGTTGTTGCGGTCAAAGGGGATACCATTTTTTACGACGGCCGCTTTCAAACGGTGGATTACGGTTACCGCTGCGCCGCAAAAGTTGCCAAAACCGACGGTGTGATGAAACAGGCTGCGGAGGGAATCCGGATAACTGGCCTCACCGAAGCGGTGCTGTATTTCAACGTTGTGACCTGTGAAAATATGAAGGAGCCGGAGGTTTGCGCCGCATCCGCTTTTGCAGGGCTTGAACCGGATTTTGATGAACTGCTCAGCCGCCACGCTGAGGTTCATGGGACGGTCTACAACCGTATTGAGCTGGATTTGGATGACCCGGAGAGCGACGAACAGCTTGCAGAAGAGCTGTGGGCGCGCTCCCGGAACGAGGGGACCCCGCCGCCCAACGGCTTTTTCAAGCGCATTTTTGATGCAGGGCGGTATGAAATCCTTTGTTCAAGCGGGGAAACGCCGCCGAATTTGCAGGGGATCTGGACCGGGACCGATCATGTTTACTGGTCGGCTGACTACACCCAGAATGGAAATATACAGACCGCTGTCCTTGCCGCGCTGCCCGGCAACATGTTTGAGGCAATGGACAGCTTTATAAACTTTGAGGAGGAGCTTGTCCCGGATAACCGCGTCAACGCGGAGCGTCTTTACGGCTGCCGCGGGCAGATGCTCGCCGCACGCGGCGGCAAGCACGGCCTGCTCAACCACTTCGGGCCGCGCTGGTGCATGACTTTCTGGACGGCGGGTGCTGCTTGGAACGCCCACTTTTTCTACGATTATTACCTTTACAGCGGCGACCGGGACTTTTTTGTAAATCACGCGCTGCCCTACATGAAGGAGTGCGCCCTGTTCTATGAGGACTTCTTGATTGAAGATGAAAACGGCCGCTGGCTGTTTAGCCCCTCCTACTCGCCGGAGAATAATCCGGAGGGGAGCGAAGCGCAGGCTTGCATCAATGCGACGATGGACATCGCCGTTGCGACCGAGCTGTTCTCGAACCTCATCGAAGGCTGCAAAACACTGGGGCTGGAAGCGGAAAGCATTCCGAAATGGCAGCGGATGCTCGATAAAATGCCGCCTTATCTCATCAACGAGGATGGCGCGCTCAAGGAGTGGGCGACCCCCTTGCTCAAGGACCGGTACGATCACCGGCATTCCTCCCACCTGTATATGCTGTACTACGGCATCCCGAAAGAAATACGGGAGAATCAGGCGCTCTACGACGCCTGCGAAAAGGCGTATGAATACCGCATGAAATTCAAGGAGAAGGAAAAGGGGGAAATGGCCTTCGGCAACATTCAAATGGCCTTTGCCGCCGCCCACCTGCGGGATTCTGCAACGGTTTGGAAGCTGATGTGCGTCATGGCACAGAACAATTATTTTAACATCTTTGCTTCCTCCCACGATATGGGACCGAGCATTTTCAACGCTGATATCAGCGGCGGCTTCCCAGCCTTAATGCTGGAGGCGCTGGTGGAATCCCGGCAAGTCACCGACGAAAGCGGTAAAATTGTTTCTTACGAAATTGAGCTGCTGCCGAACCTGCCCAAGGCGTGGCCAAAGGGCCGTCTGAAAGGGGTGCGGGCGCGCGGCGGTTTTGAGCTTGATTTTGCATGGGACGACGGCAAGGTGACCGAATGCCATGTGATCAATCACTGCGGCAGCGATTATACTATGATTGGGGCAGATGTGAAGTGAAGCGAATCGATCTGGCAGCACTTGGCGAGCTGCTCATTGACTTCACACCGTCGGGCGCGGAATATACCTTTACTGCACATCCAGGCGGTGCACCCGCCAATGTGTTGGTGATGGCGGCAAAAGCCGGCTGCAAAACGGCGTTCATCGGCAAGGTGGGGGAAGACCAGTTTGGCACCTTGTTGGTGAATACCTTACGGCAAAATGGCGTGGAAACGGGTGCGATTCTGCGCAGCAGGATACATACCACCCTTGCGTTTGTGCATCTGGCGCCGAACGGCGACCGCAGCTTTACCTTCTGCCGCAACCATTCAGCGGATACCCTGCTGGAACCGGGTGAGTTGGATACCGCGCTGCTTCAAAGCTGTAAGGTGCTGCATGTCGGCTCGCTTTCGCTGACCGACGAACCGGCGCGCAGTGCAACGCTGGAGGCCATCCAGATTGCAAAGGAAGCGGGCGCGTTTATTTCCTACGACCCCAACTGGCGCCCGGCGCTCTGGGACGATGTGGAGCATGCCAAACAGATGATGATGCTCCCTTTAAATCAGGTGGATTTTATGAAACTCTCGGACAACGAGGTGGAGCTGCTGACCCCGTATCCCGACGAAGTGCAGGGAGCGGACTGGCTCCTGCGCCAGGGAATGAAGCTGGTCGTCGTGACCATGGGGCCGAAGGGCTGCTACTACAAAACGGCAGAGACGTCCGGTTATGTTTCCGCGCCAAATGTCCAGGTGGTGGATACGACTGGCTCCGGCGATGTATTTACCGGGGCGCTGCTATCCCAGCTTATCCGAAACGGATTTGATTTGCACCCGGATGGGCTTCCGGAGCTGATGCGGTTCGCCTGCACGGCGGGCTCGCTCTGCGCCACCCAGTACGGCGGCATTCCGGCAATTCCGGAGGAAGAGGAAATTACCCGATTCTTAGCACAGCAATGACCGGATTCCGCAAGGTTCTGGCAAAGGCTTGGAACGATGCGTAAAGCAGTTGTGATAACCGGTAAGCTGTTAGTACAATAGAGTATTATTGTTCCACTGCCAAGGATGATTGGCCAGTGTGGTAAAGTCCGTATTTCAAGGATTATCTGCCTGCTTTGTCGATTCGGTGAATAGGGGAATTGTTTCAGAGCAGGGGAATTCTCTATGGAACAGCAGAGCTTGCAAGAATATGAGTCAGTGTGGTGCAGTTTAATGGATATCTATAAAATTGATAAATAAACAGAAAGTGAGGAACCAAGATGAAACAGGCAAAAATCACAGTGGATCACCGGGAACGAATTGCACCGGTGGACAAACGCATTTACGGTTCGTTTATTGAGCACTTGGGGCGTGCGGTGTATAATGGCATCTACCAGCCGGGACACCCCACGGCGGATGAACAGGGATTCCGCAAGGATGTACTGGAGCTGGTGAAAAAACTCAATGTGCCGATTGTGCGCTACCCGGGCGGTAACTTTGTTTCCGGCTTTAAGTGGGAGGACAGCGTCGGCCCGAAGGAGCAGCGCCCGTCCCGGCTGGAGCTTGCTTGGTTTGTGGTGGAGAGCAACCAGTTCGGACTCAACGAGTTCTGCGACTGGGCGAAAAAGGCGGATACTGACGTGATGATGGCGGTCAATCTCGGCACCCGTGGGCCGTTGGAGGCAAAAGAGCTCATTGAGTACTGCAACCATCCGTCCGGCACCGCGCTTTCTGACCTGCGCATCCAACATGGCTACAAGGAGCCGCATAACATCAAAACCTGGTGCCTTGGCAACGAAATGGATGGCCCGTGGCAGATTGGGCACAAAACCGCCGAGGAGTACGGCCGCATTGCCTGTGAAACCGCAAAGGTTATGAAATGGGTGGATCCGACCATCGAGCTGGTCGCCTGCGGAAGCTCACACAAAACCATGCCGACCTATATCAACTGGGAGAGCACTGTGCTGGATCACACCTATGAATATGTGGACCTGCTTTCGCTCCATCAGTATTACAGCTACGAGAGAAGCTCAAATGATGCGCAGTCCTTCCTTTCCAAAGGGGATGAGATGGGCGAGTTCATTCGTGAAGTGGTTGCGGTTTGCGACATGGTGCAGGCCAAGAAACACGGAAAGAAGAAAATTAATCTCTCATTTGATGAATGGAACGTTTGGTACCATTCCAGCGAGCAGGATAAACTGCTGCCCAAATGGGTGCAGGCGCCGCATCAGTTAGAGGATATTTATTTCTTTGAGGATGCTGTTTTGGTTGGCTCCATGCTCATCACCCTGCTCAAAAATGCCGACCGTGTCAAGGCGGCCTGCCTGGCGCAGCTTGTCAATGTCATTGCGCCGATTATGACCGAGGACGGCGACGGCCCGGCTTGGTGCCAGACCATTTACTACCCGTTTATGCACGCCTCCAATTATGGGCGCGGTACGGCGCTGCACACCGAAATTGACTCCCCGGTTTATTCCTGTGTGGAACGCTCTGAGGTTACCCATATTGACTCGGTCGCCGTCCACAATGAGGGGGAAGGCGTTGTAACAGTGTTTGCAGTCAACCGTAATATGGAGGATGATGTTGAGGTCAAAATTGACCTCCGTGCTTTTGCCGGGGCGGAGTGCATCGAGCAGATTTGCTATGCCAACGACGATATTAAGGCGACCAACAGCGCCACCCGCCAGATCGTTCCTTCCAATTGCGAGCCGCCGAAAATGGAAAACGGCGCCGCCGTTGTGCGGATGCCTAAAGTTTCCTGGAATGTCCTGCGGTTCCGGGTGAAATAAGGCGTGTCTGCATGAAAAGCAAACAACCTTTACAGGAGAAAGAGCCCCACGATGTGGGGCTTTTCTGTGATGTTATCCCGGAGCAGATTCCCTGCCGCCTGGTACGTTCCAAGCGCCGGACGGCAGCAATCTACATCCTGCCGGATGGGGTAGTCGAGGTGCGTGCACCTCTGCGGATGCCCGCCTGGGACATTGCAGCGTTTGTTCGTGCAAAACAGCACTGGATTCTCACACATCTGGAAACGGTGCGCTTAAAGCAGGAGCTGCGGGAAAGCTACCACGCCGGAGAAGGGCAAACGGTGTATTGGAAAGGCGTGCCCTACCGGGTAGAGTTTGGCAATGCCAATGTAGTTTCCTTTGCGGAGAACCGGTGCATCCTGCCGGAGGAGGAAGGGCAGCGCCGCCAATGTTTCAAGGTGTATGTCCGGGACGAGGCAGAACGGTACCTGCCCAACCGGCTGCGGCAGCTTTCGGATCGCACGGGGCTGCGGTACCGGTCGGCAAAGGTTGGCCATGCTGCGACCCGTTGGGGAAGCTGCACCGGACGAAATGACATTCGCCTGTCCTGTTATTTGATGTTCCTGCCGGTAGATTGTGTTGATTATGTCCTTCTGCATGAATTATGCCATACCGTTGAGCACAACCATTCGGTGCGGTTTTGGCGGCTGATGGAATCCCTTCTGCCGAATGTATCTGAACTGCGGGATAAGCTGCGGGCGGCGGAGCGAGAGCTTTCGGCACAAATCTACTGGATAAACCAGTAAATCTGTAGAATTTTGTCATTAAAATACAAAATGTATAGAACGATGATCATTGCCGGTTTGAATCTCTGAGTTGTGATAAAACCGGCAATGCTTTTTATCAAAATTGCGTTTGGATTTGCAACGCACGGCTAGGCTTTAGTTGGCCTTATCCAATGGTATACCGTGTGGTGATACCAAAGTGGATGATTTTGTTTGCCCATTGCAGGGTTGGAGAACTGCCGGAATGCTTTGATGATTCGGGGATAAACGGTGTGGGGCAAGTCTGTTTGGGTATGCACACAGCGCGGAGAGAGCTATTTTTCACAGAAAAAGACCGTCCTTTTGGTTGAAAGTTCACCTCTATAGGCAAATGAAATTGTTTTATACTTGTATAAATCGACATTATAATACAAAATGTAATTTCTCTTTAAGAAATATTACAAAAACTTCTTTTCGGCTTTTGGCAAACATGATATAATGAAAATTGTACGCGACGTAAGCAAAAGATGAATGTAACTGGTGAACTGGATGAAAGAAAAATTTCTTGAGATTTATAAAAATAACATCACCCGTGAGGGAGCAGACAAGTTGCTGGAATACCTGGATTCAAAGGCGAGTGATTTCTTCATCGCTCCGGCAAGCGCACGGTACCACGGCTCTTACGATGGGGGACTGGTGGAGCACAGCGTTAACGTCTACGAGTGCCTAGTGGATTATCTGGCGCGTCCGCGGGTAAAAGAGATCTATAGTTTAGACGTCAGTCCGGAAAGTGCAGCGATTGTTGCACTGTTGCATGACATCTGCAAAATCAACATATACAAACGGAGCACCCGCAACGTCAAGGATGACAACGGTGTGTGGCAAAAAGTGCCCTGTTATGAGTTTGACGACCAGCTCCCGTATGGTCATGGGGAGAAGTCGGTTTATATCATCTCCGGCTTTATGCGGCTGACCCGGGAGGAGGCGTTTGCCATCCGTTACCATATGGGCTTTTCCGGCCCGGAAGATCCGCGCAGTGTGGGAGCGTCGTTTGAAAGGTTCCCGCTGGCTTTTGCCCTTGCAACGGCCGACATGGAAGCAACCTATTTTCTGGAGGGGAAAGAGTAATGCGCATCCGGCACAAACCCTGGGCGCGCCCGGAACTTGCAGCCTGCGGCTTTTTTGTGGAAAGCCCTGTAGATTATAGAGGGTGTTGGGAGAAAGCGTTCCCAAAGCGGCAGCCTATCTGGATGGAGCTTGGCTGCGGCAAGGGCGGTTTTATAGCCCGGCTTGCGGCAGAGCATCCGGAGATCAACTTTCTAGTGTTGGATATTAAAAGTGAAATGCTCGCCCTTGCCCGGCGCAATCTTTCGGCGCTGGATCCCAATCCTGCTGCACATGTCCGGCTGATGTCGCAGGATATTGAACGCATTCGTTTGATGATGGCTCCTCCAGATGAGGCGGAGCGGGTTTACATTAATTTTTGCAATCCGTGGCCAAAGGTACATGACCAAAAACACCGGTTGACCCACACGCGGCAGCTCTTGCAGTACCGGGAGATTTTAAAGGACGGTGGGGAAATTTGGTTCCGCACCGATGATGACGGTCTGTTTGAAGACTCGCTCGGCTATTTTGAACAGAGCGGCTTCCGGGTGCGCTGTATGACTCGTGATTTGGCGGAAAGCCATTTGTATGCAGGCCCGCCGACCGAGCATGAGACAATGTTTCAGCAGCTTGGCAAAACCATTAAATTCCTGGTGGCGGTCAAAGAGCCGCTGCCGGGCAAACCATAAAAAGCAGGAGGAAACGGATATGTCTATGTTAACGGACGATTACCTGACCCTGACCATCGGCAGGCAGAAACGCATTGCGCTCATTGCGCACGACAGCAAAAAGAAAGAACTGGTGGAGTGGGCCAAGGAGAACAGTGGCGAGCTGAAGAAGCACTTTTTGTGCGGAACAGGGACGACGGCGCGTTTGATTGCCGAGGAAACGGAACTTCCGGTGCGCGCATACAACAGCGGCCCGCTTGGCGGCGACCAGCAGGTCGGCGCCAAAATTGTGGAGGGTGCCATTGATATGGTCATCTTTTTCTGGGATCCGCTGGAGGCTCAGCCGCATGATCCGGATGTCCGCGCGCTGCTTCGCATTGCGGTGGTGTATGACATCCCCATTGCCAACAACAAGGCCACGGCGGATTTTATGCTGCATTCCTGCTATATGAACGAGGAATATGATCATCAGGTCATCAACTACAACAAAAAGATTCAGGACCGCATGGAATCCTTTATGGAGTAAAACCGGCCTTTGGCCTTCCTTTTTTGAAATACCGTCGTTTGGCCTATTTTAAAAAGGCGGCGGATTTTTATTACAGGCGGTGAGCAGATGCCAAATCGGGAACAGTTGAATGCGCTGAGTAAGGAGGAGTTAATCCAATTAATTCAGCTTTACTCCAAAAATTGGCTGGCGCTGGATGGAGTCTGGTTCCAGTCTGTCGAGCGCAAGTACGGCATGGAGGAAGCAATGTTTCACGATGCTGAGGCTTGGAAGACCTACACTGTGACCGAAGCGCGGAGAATCAAGGCGTTTTTAGATCTTCCGGAGCGGGCCGGGCTGGAGGGGCTTGCAAAAGCCCTGAAGTACCGGTTTTATGCGAACATCAACCGGGACGAGATTTTGCTGGAAGGAAACACCTTAACCTACCGTACAATGGAATGCAGAGTTCAGACAGCGCGGGCGCGTAAACAAATGGATTACCACCCATGCAAGCCGGTGGGGCTCATAGAATATGCAGGGTTTGCGAAGGTCATTGACAATCGCATCGCCTGTGAATGTCTGAGCTGTTATCCGGACGTTCGAGATCCCTCCTGCTGCTGTTCGTGGCGGTTTACCTTGGTGGATTTAAAATAGGCACGGTATCCACTATGAATATGGAAGCAATCAAAATAAGGGCCGGCAGATTTGCCGGCCCTTATTTTGATTGCTTCTCCTCGAAGTCTATGGTGATTTAAGCGCGGTGGGGCAGCTAGGGAAAATTTTTTGTGTACCTCTTTGCCCAATGGGAGAAAGATGGTATAATAACCTCACGGACTGGGCAGAAATCGAAGATTTCCGAGTCCTGAGGGAACATTGTATCACTTAGGAAAAACGGGAACCGTTTTTCATTTAAGGTGCAGGCCTGCGGCCTGTATGTGGTATAATAGCCTCAAATCATCATCCGTCCTTTTTGTATGGGTGCTAACTGGAAAACACAGGTAAATTTTCAACGCAGCAAGTAAGAAACAATTCAGGAGGAAGTACACATGGCAGTTTACTTTGGAGTGGACTATTATCCGGAACATTGGCCCCGTGAGCGCTGGGAAACTGACGCCGCCTTGATGGAGAAAATGGGAATTGACGTTGTCCGCATGGCGGAATTCTCCTGGGAGAAGATGGAGCCACAGGAGGGAGAATTCCATTTTGAATGGCTTGAGGAAGCGGTCGCGCTGCTGGCAGAGCACGGCATTCAAGCAGTTTTGGGCACCCCCACCGCAGCGCCGCCGGCGTGGATTATTGAACGCAGCCCGGAAATCCAGCCGATTGATTCGAAAGGGGTTCAGCACTTTTTCGGCGGACGGCACCACGACTGCCAGTCCAACCAGAACTACCGTGTACACATCAAACGCTTTGTCACCGAAATGGCGAACCGATTTAAGGATAACCCGAATGTCATTGGCTGGCAGATCGACAACGAGCTTGGCAACAGCCACGGTGATCTCTGCTACTGCCCTTCCTGCGCCGCTCGCTTCCGCGAATGGCTGCAAGCTAGGTACCAGACGGTAGAGGCGCTCAACGCCGCTTGGGGTACCGGCTTCTGGAGCCAGGGGTATAGCGCCTTTGAGCAGGTGAATCCGCCGAAAATTACCGTTGCGGGACACAATCCATCCGCTATGCTGGATTGGAAACGCTTTTGTTCCGACTTGATTGTGGAGTTCCAGCAGTTCCAGATTGATATTCTCCGCAGCATTTGCCCCGAGCGGCAGTTTATTACCCACAATTTTATGGGCTTTGCAGATAAGGTGAGCTATTTTGACCTGGCAAAGCCACTGGATTTTGTAAGCCATGACCAGTACCCTGGCGGTTATTTTGCGAACCCGCCCCATCAGCCCAACGAAAAGCTGGCGGCGTCGCTCGACTTTGTGCGCGGCACCAAGGAACAGAATTTCTGGATTATGGAGCAGCAGTCGGGCATTACCGGCTGGGAGACCATGGGCCGTGCTCCGAACCCGGGCCAGCTTTCCATGTGGACCATGCAGTCGGTTGCGCATGGTGCGGATACCGTTGTTTATTTCCGTTGGCGTGTCTGCACCGTTGGCACCGAGCAGTATTGGCATGGCATCCTGCCGCACAGCGGCAATCCAGGCCGGCGGTATGAGGAATTAAAAGATTTTATCCACAAGGTACGCCCGCTTATGGCCGAAATCCAGGGGGTAAAACCCCGGCCAGAGGTCGGCATTGTCTTCTCCTATGACCAGGAATACGCTCTGCAAATTCAGCCGCATCATCCTAAGCTTGATTATGTTGAGCAGGTCGTAAAATATTACGGTGCTTTTTATAAACAAAACATCCCAGTGGATTTTGTGAGTGACCAGTCGGATTTCAGCCGTTACAAGCTGCTGATTGCGCCGCTTCAGTACCTGATGGATCCGGCGCTGGAGGAGAAATACAAAGCTTATGTCAAGGCCGGCGGACATCTGTTGCTCACCATGCGCACCGGTGTTAAGGATCGTAGCAACATCTGCATGAGCGACCGCGAGCTGCCCGGTGCCCTGAGCGAGCTGGTCGGCCTTGAAGTTCTGGATTACGACTGTCTGTGGGGAACCGATTTGAAGGTGCGTTGGGGCAATGATGTTTTTACCGCTGAAAAGTGGAGCGATATCATCACGCTGAAAGGCGCGGCCCCTCTTGCTGTATGCGCTTCTGAATTTTATGCGGGTTCTCCGGCGGTCACAGTCAACGCTTACGGGGATGGGCTTGCGTATTATGTGGGCAATGAGCCCGGCGTGGAATTGATGGATCGTTTGGCTCAAGAACTGGTGCAAAAGGCAGGTGTCTCCAGCCTTTGTAAAGCAGTCGAGGGCGTGGAAGTGATGGCGCGCCGCAGCGATGAAAAAGAATATATCTTTGTTCTGAACCATACCGGAGAAGAAAAGGCCTTTGACTGCCCAGCGGATTGGATGAGCTATTTTGACGGCCAGACCAACACTCTTGCGCCGTTTGGGTTCCAGGTGTATACCAAAACGTTTTAACGAAAAGCGGGCAATGTTGTATCCAGATGGAACGATTTGGAATATGCTTGCAAAGATAACAATAAAAAGAACCGCAGTCCATTCGGACTGCGGTTCTTTTGCCGCAATAAAGTTATTTTTTCAGGCCGTTGACGATTTCAAGGGTGTCACGTGCAATGAGGAGTTCCTCATTGGTTGGGACAATCCAAACCTCAACTTTGGAGTCCGGCGTAGAAATCTTGCCCTGATGGCGGTTAAGCTCGGTGTTTTTGGCAAGGTCGAGCTTAACGCCGAGAAATTCAAGCCCTTCACAGCATTCTTCACGAAGCTCGTCAGAATTTTCGCCGATGCCGCCGGTAAAGATGATAGCATCCAGACCGCCCATTGCAGCGGCATAAGCGCCAATGTAGCGTTTGATCTGGTAACGGAAGGTGCGGATGGCGACCTCCGCCTTTTTGTTTCCGCCTTCGGCTGCGGCGATCAGGTCGCGGGAGTCACTGGTGACGCCGTCGGACATGCCAAGGAAGCCGGATTTTTTGTTAAGGATTTCATTCATCTCGTCCGGGGAGAGATTTTCATGTTTCATGATGTAGAGGACAACCGACGGGTCGACGGCGCCGGAGCGGGTACCCATGATAAGGCCGTCCAACGGGGTAAAGCCCATGGTGGTGTCTACACATTTGCCGCCGTCTACCGCCGCAATGGAGGAACCGTTGCCAAGGTGGCAGGTGACAATTTTTTTGGTAGAAATATCCCAGCCGTTGAGCTCACCTAGCTTTTTGCTGACAAAGCGGTGAGAAGTGCCATGGAAGCCGTATTTGCGCAGACGATATTTCTCATAATAACGGTAAGGCACGCCAAACATGTAGGCTTTCGGCGGCATGGTCTGGTGGAAACCAGTGTCAAACACCGCAATCTGCGGGACATTCGGCATCAGAGATTCACAAGCGCGGATGCCGGTCAGGTTGTGCGGATTATGGAGCGGCCCAAGCTCACAGCATTCTTCAATGGCCTCAATGACCTTTTCGTCGATGAGCACCGAAGCGGAAAACTTCTCGCCGCCGTGCAGTACGCGGTGCCCAACCGCAGCAATTTCAGACATGGACGCAATGACGCCATGCTCTTTGCTGGTCAGTGCATCGACCACCAATTTAATGGCTGCGCTGTGGTTCGGGATGTCAGCGTTGAATTTGTATTCGCCTTTGCTGGTTTTTTGCTTGAATACGCCGCCGTCAATACCAATGCGCTCACAGCTCCCTTTTGCGAGAACCGACTCGTCGGTCATATCAATGAGCTGGTATTTGAGGGAGGAACTGCCTGCGTTGATTACCAATACCTTCATGTATCCTGACTCCTTTGTACGATATTTTCTGTCTGCCTGCCGCCGGCGGAACAGCCGTAAGAGAAAACCTCCTTGACAGAGACAACACATCAATTATATTATTACAAATAGGGATAAAATTCAAGCCATTTGGGCGTAAATGAGGAAAAAAGTGTGAAAATAGCTGGTATTGTAGCAGAATACAACCCATATCACAACGGACACGCTTGGCTGGCGTCTTGGCTGCGGGAACAAGGAGCCACCCATGTTGTGGCAGTTATGAGCGGTCATTTGGTTCAGCGGGGAGAGCCTGCGCTTTTCTCCAAATGGTCGCGGGCAGAGGCGGCGCTCCGCAATGGAGTTGACCTGGTGTTGGAGCTTCCCTCGCTGTTCGCGGCCTGCTCCGCCGAGATGTTTGCCGACGCGGCGGTAGGCCTGTTAGAAGGAACCGGCTGTATTGACTGGCTGGGATTCGGCAGTGAATGCGGGCGGCTTGCGCCGCTGTGGAAAGCGGCGCAAGCCTGCACCGATGAAGCGGTGAACGGATTCATTCGGCAGGAGCTGAAAGTGGGAATCCCCTATGCGGCTGCACGCCAGAAGGCGGTGGAGCGGCTGGCGGGCCCGGAGGTTGCCGCCGCACTTATAGAGCCCAACAACATCCTCGGCGTGGAGTATTTGAAGGCACTGCTACGCAGGAATTCGTCCATTCAGCCGCTGACAACGGGGCGGCAGGGAAGCGCCCATGATGGGAGAAAGCCCTCCGGGCAATTTGCCAGCGCGTCGGCCCTCCGTGGGATGCTGACCGGCCCGGGACCCGTTCAGGCGGCGCCGTATTTGCCCTCCTCCGCGTGGGCAGTTTACCGGCGTGAATTGGAAATTGGCCGTGCCCCCTGCCGGTTGGAAACACTAGAACGCGGAATTTTGTACCGGCTTCGAACTATGGGAATTTCGGATTTTAACCGCCTGCCAGATGTGTCCGAAGGGCTTGGCGAGCGGCTTATGCGTGCGGCGCGCTCCGCTACAAGCTTGGAGGAGTTTTATGCCTTTGCCAAGACCAAGCGGTACGCGCACGCACGCCTGCGCCGGATAGCACTGTACGCGGCGCTTGGCGTGGTTCAAGAGGATATGAAGCTACAGCCTGCTTACCTGCGGATTCTCGGTATGAACCAGCGTGGACGGGAAGTCGCTGCCCGAATGAAACAGACCTCCGCTTTGCCGTATGGAACCAGTTTTGCCAAGCTGGCGCCATACAGCGGACGGATTGCGGCGATCGAACGTTATGCTGCAGAGTTTTGGGCGCTTGGCGTACCGAAGGTTTTGCCGTATGGACAGGATTATACACAGAAGGCTATCTTTCTATAATGCAAAACAGACGCCGGATTATGGATCTGGCGTCTGTTTGGCCAATGCCGGAAATCTACTGTGTCCCAACACAGTGACACAAGGCGTGGTCACACAGCAACCATCTTTGCAGTCGGTGTATATGTTCGTTTTGCTGTGGCGGTGCATGACGATTGAGCATTGAACGAAACGTTTTGGGACGCCGAACGGTGCTCCTTGAAAAGACGGTGTCAGCTTGGAACAGAGTAATGATGAATGCTCGATTGTGCGAGACGTCGCGTGGTCTCTTGTGAATAAGAATCTGCCGCTTTACAGTCCGATATCCAGACAGATGATTTCGCCACAGAAGGGTTGGCAGGAATCCAGCAGCAGGGCGGGTTTGTAGGCGCCGAAGGTAAAGGTCTGGTCAGCGCGGAAGGAATCGGTGCTTTGTTCGCCGGTATCGCTGTTGATTCCACTGGGAAGATCAAGCGCGATGCGTTCTGCATTGGACGCATTGGCTTCTCGGAAAACAATGCGCACCGGCTCCGGAAGTTCGCCGTGGAACCCGATGCCAAAGACCGCGTCCACCAGAAGATCCGCCCGGGTGATTTCACCGTACAGACTGTCGTCCGGCGGGAGAATCCGAACCTGCTCCGGCAGGCGGCTGCGGTTGAGGACAGCGAGCTCCGAAAGCTGTTCCCCACAAAGCAAGGAAACCGATACCGCCCACCCTTTTAGGGTGAGCAAACGGGCCATGACAAGGGCGTCCCCGCCGTTATTTCCTTTCCCGCACAAAAACAGGATACGCGGCGCCCCAGCGTGTGTGCGGGTAAGCTGCTGAGCCGCTTGAACTCCTGCGTTTTCCATGAGCTGTTCATAGCTTGTTCCGTTTTGCACGGCGCGCGCCTCTGCCTGGCGCATTTCAGCGGCTGTAAGAATTCTCATTGAAAAGACCCCTTTCCGGTTTTAAACGCCCGGCTGTAAAAAACAGCCGGGCGTTTGGATTTATTGAAAATATTTAGACCCGCAGGCCTTTCTTAAATGCAGAGTGAAAACAGTTGGAATAGAAAAAGACCAAACCATAGGCTCCTAAAGGCAGGGCGATACAGGAGAAAGAAGAAAGCTCCAGCAAAGAACCGGCGCCGTTGAGTGCAACGAAGAAATTTGGAATGGAAAGAATACAGCCAAACAACCCCATCAAAGAAGAAGAGACAAGCAAACTGAAAGAGCAGGCATTGGTAGGGCCACTGTAGAAGGCGAGCTTTCCATATTTTACAAAGAACAGGGTGGAAAAATATAAAAACAGAATGATAAAAACATATTCTGAGGTGTTGGACTCGGTTGAATGGTCAAAAAAGACCATTAATATTTCTACGCAGCACCAAAGAGTCAGTACAATATTGCGGAACAGAAACGCCGGAGAAGATGCAGCATGCTGCCTGGTTTCAATCCCCAACGCCACAAAACAGCCTGCACTGATTGCCGAAAGCAAAAACGAAAGGAGAAACAGAATGCTCCACTCTTTGGCCTGAACGATTTGCAGCACCAGTTGAAGCGTAATGCCAACCGCACACAAAAAAGAAAAAAGCGAGATGCCAAACGCTTTGGTGTGCGGTACTGAAAGATCCATTTTGCGCAGAAAAACGGCAGAGAGAAGCACCAGCACTGCTGCGACTGCCAGCGTAACATCCAGCGCAGGAAGTGAAAAATGCCACTCTTTATAAAAACCGGTGGAATAGTCAATGGCGTAGAGCAGCTGCATGGTGCGGAATAAAACCCCAAGAGGGACGGCAAGTGCCAGCACAACACCAAGCAGAACCTGCAGCACAGATGCAAACGGCTTCATGGATATCATCTGCTTTCCAGTTCAACATAATTTTGTTTCTGCACAATGGCTTTATAGGCCGGACGGACAATACGGTTTCCGTTCATGAGCTCTTCCATCCTATGGGCAGCCCATCCCGCCATTCGGGAAACTGCAAAGAGCGGGGTGAACAGGTCGGATGGAATGCCCAGCATGCGGTATACAAGGCCGGAGTACATATCGACATTGGCGCTGATGACCTTTGAAGCGCCTTTTTTACGCTCAAAAATGGCCGGGGTAAGTTTTTCGATTGTCTCCAGCAGGCAAAGATCGTCCTCAAATTCAGTTCCGGCGGCCATAGACTCGGCACGCTGCTTTAGAATGACGGCGCGCGGGTCAGACTTTGTATAGACGGCATGGCCCATTCCATAAATGAGACCGCTACCGTCGCCCGCTTCCCGGTCGATGACCTTTTCAATAAAAGAGGCAATTTCAGCTTCGTCATGTACGTTTTGGATGTTGTTTTTAAAACATTCTAGCATTTCTGCCACTTTGATGTTGGCGCCACCATGACGCGGCCCCTTGAGGGCACTGATGGCCCCCGCATAAGCAGAATAAGCGTCGGTTCCCGTTGAGGTGAGGGAACGGCAGGTAAAGGTGGAGTTATTGCCGCCGCCGTGCTCGGCATGGAGTACCAGACAGAGGTCGAGCAGCCGTGCTTCCTCTTCGGTATAGGCGCGGTCCATCCGCAGGGAGGAGAGAATGCTCTGTGCAAAGCCCTCTTCCAGATTGGAAGGGTGGAAGTACATGCTTTCATGGTCATAATGGCGGCGCTTGACCTGGTAAGCGTTGACCATAATGGTCGGAATCCGCGCAATGAGTTTGATGGCTTTGTTCATCTCTGCGACTAGGGAGTTGTCCTCCGCGTTGTCGTCGTAGGAATACAGCGCTAGCACCGAGCGGGCCATTTTGTTCATGATATTGCGGGACGGAGCCTTAAAAATCATATCCTCGGCGAATCCTTCCGGCAGTTCACGGTAAAAGCTGAGGATGGCTGTGAAGTCCTCCAGCTCAACTTTATTGGGAAGAACCCCAAACAGCAGCAGGTAAATGGTTTCTTCAAACCCATAACGTCCGCCCTTGGTAAAACCAGCAATAAGGTCTTCAATATCAATTCCACGGTAAATAAGCTTGCCGTCAATGGGCTCGCGCTCATGTTCGTTTAGGACATAGCCATGGACATTGCAGATTTTGGTAAGCCCTGCCACAACGCCGGTGCCGTCTGCGTTGCGCAGGCCGCGCTTAATATCGTACTTTTTATAGTAACTAGGGTCAATGGAGTTATATTCCTTAAAGCGTTCGCATAATGTTTCAATGGAGTTATATTCCGTATCGGACAAATTCATTTATGATACCTCCCCAGTGTCCAAGCTGTATGCCTGGGAACCCAGCAGCGTATAGATTATTTTTATTTTAAGGGATTTGTCGGTGGAAGTCAAGCGAGCGATTGGGGCAAAATGGCGATTTTTGAATTGACTATATTTTTGTTATTCAAAATTGAACAGTCTTTGACCGAAATATGACCTGTGGTTTTTTAATTTGCAGGAAATAATAAACAAAAATTCATTTTGGAGGCCTTATATGATGAAAAAAGGATTGCTGAACCTTCTTCTGCTGTTTTTGGTGGTGCTGTGTATTCCGCTGACAGCGTTTTTGATTCCAACGCCTGCCGATGGACAGGATGGGAACTCGGATTCAGGGGCGACGAGCGAAAGCGGTGGGGGCGGATCCACAGAAACCTTTAAACTGTTGCGGACCAGTACGGGCGAAGTGCTGGAGCTTTCGGCTGCGGATTACATTAAAGGGGTGGTCAGCGCCGAAATCCCAATGGATTATGAAACCGAGGCCATTAAAGCACAGGCGGTGGCAGCGCATACCTATGCTCTCCGGATGAAAGAGGCCAATACTGGAACCAATGCTGACTTAAAAGGCGCGGATTTCAGCGACGATCCCTCCAAATACCAGGCTTATGTCAGCCGGGAAGAATTTAACCAAATGTACGGCGATAAAGCCGACGAATACTGGAAAAAGTGCAGTGACGCGGTCGATGCGGTGATTGGCAAGGTGATGCTGTATGAAGACGAGCCGATTGCTGCTGCGTTTCATTCTACTTCATCCGGTAAGACTGAATCGGCAAAGGTGGTGTGGGGAAGCGACTATGCTTACCTGGTACCCGTGGACAGTACCTCCGACCAGAACGCGCCTTCTTACCTCTCAGAGAAAAAATTGACATTTCAGGAGATCTCGGATGCGCTGAAACAATCCTACCCGGATTTTGTATTGAGCGGCGATAAAGCAGAGCTGTTTCAAATTCAATCCACCAGCGACTCCGGAACCATTACCGAAGCGCAGGTGGGCAACCTGACCTTGTCCGGCGTTCAGATTCGTGCGGCACTTGGACTGTCCTCAGCAAATTTTACGGTGCAGTACAAGGCGGAGGACGACAGCTATACCTTTACCACACGCGGTCTGGGACACGGCGTTGGTATGAGCCAATACGGCGCAAATCAAATGGCGGCTTCCGGTAAAAGTTATGAGGAAATCCTCACCCACTATTATACCGGAATTACCCTCTCCGATCTTTAATTTTCGGTGCAGTTTGACCTGCCCGCTGTTTTATACTATAATAAATCTCAAGAGTTGCTCTGAAATGAGCGTAATGGTTCCAGAGCAGTAAGCGGATGGGTGAAAACAATATGAACCCGGTCGGAAGCGCGCCGAGTTTTTGTTTTCGGAATGGAAATGTGTGCCAAATCCATCCTTTTTAAAGACACTGCCGCTTTTGCGGCTGACAACACCACAAGGAAAAAAGGACGCTTCTGCGATTTGTCCCGGTGCAGGGCCTTGAGGTGTGATTCAGTCCCTTGGGTGAAAGCAGTGGATACCATGCAGAATCGTTCCAATACAACACAGCAGATAACATAGAAAAAGCAGGTGGTTTCGTTGCAGCTGGTACAGTTGCTGTTTACACTCCTGGTGGCGGTGGCCGGCGGGTTGCTCGCCCAGAAAATCAAGGTGCCCGCCGGTGCCATGATCGGGGCCATGGTTGCGGTTGCGGCCCTGAATATTGTGACCGGACAGGCCTATCTGCCAACCGAGGTCAAGGTGGCGGTGCAGATCATTGCGGGGCTGTTTATCGGGGTAGGCATCCGCAAGAAGGATGTCCTTGCGCTGCGGCGGGTTATTGTCCCGGCGGTGCTTGCGGTGGTTTCGGTCATTGCCCTTACACTGGGAATGGGCCTTCTCCTCTGCCGGTTTACCGATTATGACCTCGTTACCTCGCTGTTTTCCTGCGCGCCGGGAGGCTTAGTGGATATGACCCTCATCAGCTATGATATGGGGGCGGATACTTCGGTGGTTTCGGTGCTTCAGCTCGTCCGCCTGATGTCGGTCATGGCGCTGTTTCCGCCGGTGATTTCCCAGATTGTAAAGCATCATACCAGACGGCATCTGAAAGCGGCTGCGGTTTCACACGCTGACATAGATGCCGTGCAGGGAGAAGAGCGGGAAGCTGCCGGTGGGGGATTGAAAGAATCGGAATTAACCCTGAGCGAAAATAGGGCACTGCCGGAACCAGTGGCTGTGGCAGAAACGGCGTTCGAAAACCTGGAAACGGTTCCATATAGCGGTGCGGTACCGGCTGCTTTCCACGCGGCTGTAGAAAAAACAGATTCCTGCTTGGAAAACAGAGCGCGGCCTGGGACCGGAGAGAACACAGCGCCTGCTGAAGAGCAGACACCCGAACCCAAGCCGGCGAAAAAACATGGGATGAGAGAACTGTTTATTACGCTGGTGGTCGGCGGGGTAAGCGGTTTGATTGGCTACCTTACGGGGATTCCGGCGGGTACCATTGTCTTTGCAATGGTGGGCGTTGCAATTCAGAACATCTTTTTTGACAACGCCTATATGCCGGTGCTGGTAAAAACCGGCGCACAGATTTGTTCCGGCGCGCTCATTGGCGTGGGAATTACCTTTGCGGCGGTACTGAGTCTGCAATATGCTGTGCTTCCGGCGTTGGCGTTTTTGGTGGGGTATCTGCTCATTAGTATGGTGATGAGCCTGGTACTGTACCGCTTTACTGACCTTGATATTGGTACGGCGTTTTTCTGCTGTGCGCCGGGCGGGCTTTCCGACCTGACGCTGATTGCGGGTGACCTTGGTGCCGACGTTGCCAAGGTCACCATTTTTCAACTGCTGCGTTCGGTGAGTGTCATTGCGCTTTATCCTATAATTATTTCCGCTCTGATGACGCTTTTTCCGGGGCTATGACCGCACTGGTTCGTTAAATATCGCTTGTATCCCCTGGATTGCGCCAAAACAGCTTTGCGGTGTGCGAATAGGCGTTTCTGGGAAATATGATAGAGCATGAAACCAAAACCGCTCTGCCCACAAGGGCAAAGCGGTTTTCTTCTGTGAGCGGCAAGGGGATATTGGATGTTCGGCCGGCCTGCGATGGTTGGCTAATAGAATAGAAGGCATGACGTTTTTTAGCTGATTCTGAAAAATGGCCGGATTTGCCGCAACCCGGCTTGAATTGCGGTTTGATTTTACAGCTGCCGCAGTCTTGGTATTGATTGGTTTCACCTGTATGATTTGTATAAGACGATTTGCCAGAAAAGAGTCGTTTGAAATTATATGATTTCCGTCACTTTCCATAAATCATGGTTTGTTCGCAGTATATTCTTAATTTGTTCAAGCTTTCCCCCGGAAGATTGCAGATAATATTAAGATACAATAAAGAAACAGAATATGAAAACTTGGGGGCTTGAAATCAATATGATGAAGCTTATCAAAATCTACAAGCCGTATGCCCTTTGGGTATTGGTGATTTTTGCCCTGTTGTTTGTGCAGGCCATGACGGATTTGGCGCTGCCGGACTACATGTCAAACATCGTCAATAACGGGATAACCACAGGAGACACTGGTTATATCCTGCAAGAGGGAGGAAAAATGCTGCTTGTCGCGCTGCTGGGCGCGGTCTGCACCATTTTGGTCGGCTTTCTCTCCGCACGCCTTGCCGCGGGGACGGCGCGCAACCTGCGCCACGATGTATTCCGCAAGGTAGAGCGTTTTTCAAACGCGGAGTTTGACCGCTTTTCGACAGCGTCCCTCATTACAAGGACAACCAACGACATCCAGCAGATTCAGATGCTTTCGGTCATGGCGCTGCGTTTTGTTTTTTATGCGCCAATTATGGGTGTTGGCGGGGTGGTCAAGGCGGTGACCAAAAGCCCGAACCTGAGCTGGATCATTGCAGTGGCGGTGTTGGTGGTCATTGGGCTGGTGTTGGTGCTGTTCTCCCTTTCGGTGCCGAAGTTTAAGCTGGTTCAGAAGCTGGTCGACCGTTTAAACCTTGTCACCCGTGAAAGTCTGACCGGCATGATGGTCATCCGCGCCTTCAACACCCAGAAGCGGGAAGAGGAGCGTTTTGACGAGGTCAACCGTGACCTGACCAAAACCAACCTTTTTGTCAACCGCCTGATGGTCTTTATGATGCCGGTGATGATGTTCGTCATGAACGCGGTGCAGATCACCATTATCTGGATTGGAGCGGGGCAGGTGGACGCCGGGGCAATTCAGGTGGGGGATATGATGGCGTTTATGCAGTACGCCATGCAGATCATTATGTCCTTCCTGATGATTTCGGTCATGTTTATCATGCTGCCGCGCGCCTCGGTCTCTGCGGAACGCATCAACGAGGTGCTCGACACCGAACCGGTGATCCAGGACAAGGATGCACCCAAACACTTTCCGTCTGATTTTAAAGGCGTTGTGGAATTCCACAACGTAACCTTTACCTATCCCGGCGCGTCGGAGCCGGTGCTCAACGACATTAATTTTGTTGCAAAACCGGGCGAGACAACGGCTTTTATCGGCAGTACCGGGTCCGGGAAATCCACCCTTGTCAACCTGATCGACCGCTTCTACGATGTATCGACGGGGCATATTTCGATTGACGGGGTGGATATCCGTGACGTCACCCAGCACGAGCTGCATGAAAAAATTGGCTTTGTGCCGCAGAAGGGTGTACTCTTTTCCGGAACCATTGCGTCCAATCTCCGGTATGGAAAAGAAGATGCAGCGGAGGAAGAATTGGTTGCAGCTTCCCGTATTGCACAGGCCGCTGAATTTATTGATGAAAAGGAAAATAGGTACGATTCGGACATTGCACAGGGGGGCGGCAACGTCTCAGGCGGACAGAAACAGCGCCTCTCCATTGCGCGTGCACTGGTTAAGCAGGCACCGATCTACATTTTTGACGACAGCTTTTCCGCGCTTGACTTTAAGACCGACGCGGCGCTCCGGCGTGCGCTCAAGCAGGAGACAGGGGAGTCCACCGTGCTTATCGTTGCGCAGCGCATTAGCACCATTATGGGCGCTGAGCAGATTATTGTGCTGGATGAAGGTCGTATTGTCGGCAAAGGGACCCACCGGGAACTGTTGCAGAACTGCGCGGTTTACCGTGAAATTGCCCAGTCGCAGCTGTCAGAGGAGGAGCTTGAATTATGAGTGAAAAAGCAAACTTCCAGCCCAAACGCCGCGGCCCGATGGGCGGACATGGGCACGGCCCGGGAATTCCCGGCGAAAAGGCCAAAAATTTTAAGGGCACCATGGGTACCCTTGCCCGTTACCTGAAACCGTTTCTGCCTTCCATTATCATTGTGTTTGTCTTTGCCATTGCGAGTACGGTGTTTGCCATTGTGGGGCCAAAAATCCTCGGCAATGCGACCACCGAAATTTTCAACGGCGTTATGGGGAAAATGGCAGGTATTTCAAACGGCATAGATTTCGGAAAGGTCGGAGAAATCCTGCTGACCCTGCTTGGAATTTATTTGGTCAGTGCAGCGTTTTCCTACCTGCAAAACTTTTTAATGACCGGCGTTTCCATGAAGCTGACCTACCGGCTGCGCAAGGAAATTTCAGAGAAAATCAACCGTCTGCCGTTAAGCTACTTTGACACTCGTACCCATGGCGAGGTACTCTCCCGTGTGACCAACGACATCGATACCGTCAGCAACTCGCTCAACCAGAGCTTAACCCAGCTTATCACGGCAATCACCACCATAGTAGGCGTGTTGATTATGATGTTCTCCATCAGCTGGCTGCTGACCGTCGTCACTCTTATCATCATCCCCATTGCGCTGCTGCTGGTCATGGTCATTGTTAAACGAAGCCAGAAACACTTTATCAACCAGCAGCGCTATCTGGGCGAGGTCAACGGGCACATTGAAGAAATGTACGCCGGCCACAACGTCATGCGTGCTTTCAATGGCGAAGAAAAAAGCATTGAAAAGTTTGACGGGCTCAACAAAAAGCTCTATGGTTCGGCGTGGAAATCCCAGTTTCTCTCCGGACTGATGATGCCGATTATGCAGTTTGTCGGCAACCTTGGCTATGTGGCGGTCTGTGTACTCGGCGGCTTTCTTGCGGTGTCCGACATCATCTGGTTCGGCGGCGCGGTGACCGTCGGCAGGATTGCAGTCGGTGATATTCAGGCATTTATACAATATGTACGCCTCTTTAACCAGCCGATTACCCAGACCATGAACATCGCCAACGTCTTTCAGTCCACTGCTGCT
Organism: Clostridiales bacterium; assembly: GCA_003150405.1. Lineage (GTDB taxonomy): Bacteria > Bacillota > Clostridia > Oscillospirales > Ruminococcaceae > Metaruminococcus_A. Next base: position 167,988 of record QAMM01000002.1, on the reverse strand, counting down.
GCGGCGGAGCGGGTTTTTGAGTTTCTCGCGGAACCGGAAGAAACTGCGGACAGCAGCCAGCCGGTGAAACCGGAGAAGATTGAAGGACGTGTCGAGTTTAAAAATGTCAAATTCGGCTATCTTGCCGATAAAATCATCATCAACGACTTTTCCGCCAAGGTAGAGCCGGGCCGAAAGGTTGCTATTGTCGGGCCGACAGGCGCCGGCAAGACCACCATGGTGAAACTGCTGCTGCGCTATTACGACGTCAACGACGGCGCTATCCTGCTTGACGGGCACGATATTCGGGAATACACCCGCACCGACCTGCGCGATGCCTTCGGTATGGTATTGCAGGACACCTGGCTGTTCAAGGGCACCATCATGGAGAATATCCGCTATGGGCGGCTGGACGCCACTGACGAGGAGGTTATGGAGGCGGCCAAGGCGGCGCATGCGGATCATTTCATCCATACCCTGCCGGAAGGCTACCAGTTCGAACTTAACGAGGAATCCAGCAATGTGTCGCAGGGGCAGAAACAGCTCATTACCATTGCGCGCGCCATTCTTTCAAATCCAGCGGTATTGATTCTCGACGAGGCGACCAGCTCGGTGGACACCCGTACCGAGGTGCGCATTCAGCGCGCCATGCAGAATCTCATGAAAGGGCGTACCAGCTTCATTATTGCCCACAGGCTTTCGACCATCCGTGATGCGGACATGATTCTGGTCATGCGTGACGGGGACATTGTGGAGCAGGGGAATCACGATGAATTGATCGCTCAAAACGGCTTTTATGCACAGCTTTACAACAGCCAGTTTGAAACGAGCGAGGCTGGTTAAAAGAAAAAAGGACCGCAGCGCGGTCTTTTTTTCTTTTCAGCGGAACGGTTGGAATGGGCCGCCCCACATATTTTCTCCCTGTGGGACAGGCCGTACGGAAAGGAAATGGCAGAATGGCGCTTTTGCGGATAAAAACAATCGATTTATACGGCGCCAAAATCCGCGGAGCAAAATGAATGTCATTGAAACGACTGTTGGCATATCCCGTACCGGAAACCGGATTCAGCTCTAATTTGATGGGGTGAGCTTCGACAGGATCTCCTCGTGCAGGGCGTTGCGAACCTTGCTGAAGTCGCCTTCTTCCGGACACTGTACCGCCACAATGGCGCCGGCGTCCGGCAGCACCGTTGTAATTTGACCGAATGCGCCGTCAGCCCGGTATGCCTGCGGATAAGGTGAACACCAGAACTGGTAGCCGTAACCGCAGTGCCAAATGCTGTCAGGCGGTGTTTCAATCTGCTTTTTGGTTGCTTCCCGTACCCAAGCAGGATCGACAAGGACTTCTCCGTTCCACCTGCCGTTGTTCAGATACAGCTTTCCAAGCTTCATCATGTCGGTGAGCTTCAGGTGCATCCCCCCGCCGCCTACCGGGTGCCCTTTGGGGCAGCATTCCCAAATGGGAAGGCCAATGCCAAGCGGCTGAAAAATCTTGCAGTAGAGGTATTCGGAGAGGTTCATTCCGACCGCTTTCTCCACCATTCGTCCGGCGAGAATGCTGTCTGCCGTCGAATAAAGGAAACGGCTGCCCGGCTCCTCCTTGACCGGCTGGGAAAGCATATAGGCGACGTAATCCGGTGCACCGGTTCCGGCGCGCCGGTCCGCTCCCATGAGCAGCGCTTCCCCAAAACCGGAGGACATGGTGAGCAGGCTGCGCAGGGTGATGCGGGAAAGCCGTGGAGAAGCGTTTTTAGGTACCGCTTCCGGGAAAAAGCCGATAAGCGTGTCATCCAATGCAAGTTTTCCCTCTGAAATGGCAATGCCGGCGGCGGTAGCCATGAAGCTCTTAGTATGGGAGTAGATGTTGCGGGGCCGGTCGGGTGCCCACCTATGCTCTATGAAATAACCGTCCTCTGTTTCAATGGCAATGCCCTCAACGGCGAGCTGCTCCTGTTCCACCCGTTTGATGAAATATTCTAATAACCGATCCATACCGTAACCTCCTGCACCAATTAAAAAGCGTTTTGGCTTTTTGTTTTCATTATAGCGCCGCAACGGCAAATTGCAAGCCGCGTCCATAGCCATAGCAAAAATTTACCGCCTATGAGGGCCCATGGGTTCCCAATGGATGGGTATTTGGTTTGTTTGTGCTATACTGGTTTTACAATGAATGACACACAAGGGGGAAATGAGACAATGTACGAACACCATCGGCAGTCAATCGAAAACCTGCTGGATTATTTTAAGGACGACCAGCAGATCACAGCGATCGTTTTGGGCGGTTCGGTCGCCAAAGGGTGCGCCAGGGAGGATTCCGATATCGACGCCATCCTTGTCGTGCCGGAATCTCGGTATGCCTGCTTGGAGCGGGAAAACCGGCTGACGGAATGCGTTTATGGGCACTGCACCTATGAAAAGGGGTATTTTGATCTGAAATACTGCACCAAAGCCTATCTAAAGGCATTGGCGCGGGAGGGAAGCGAGCCTTCGCGAAACGCTTTTTTATCCGCGCAATGCTTGTTTTCCAAAGATCCGGAAATTGAAGAACTGGTTTCCAGCATCCCAGTGTTTCAAAAGGCGGAGCAGCAGGAGAAGATGCTCTCTTTTTATGCAGCATTTCGACTGAACAGCGGATATTTTTGGCGAGTTTCGGGGGATAACCCCTACCTGCGGGCGCGGGTAACCGCCGATATGGTGCTGTTCGGCCTCCGGCTTTTATTGGAGGAGAACGAGGTGCTGTACCCCTGCCATAAGGCGCTGCTGCAGACCGTTGCCGCATTAAAAAATAGGCCGGAACAGCTTGTAGATGATGCCGTGCTTTTTTTGCAGAATCCAACCGAAGAAAACAAAACCCGTTTTGAGCAGCGGGTTTTGGGGGCACTGGTATTTCAGCCGCCGGCGGATTATTCCGAGGTGTTGACGCACTATACCGACGCCAATGAGCTGTGGTGGTATAAGCACCGCCCCTGCATTGCCGAGTGGTAACCCAAACTTGAACGGCTTTCAATTCCTGTAGGCATTGCACAAGAATTGTGGGCAAAGTTTGAACGTTCTTCGCATAGGTTTTTGACAGGAGGCATGCTATAATAAAAACAATACTGGTGTGGGTGAGCCCGTGTCAGGTGTTTGATAGCACAGCTATAGAATCAATTATTTTCATTACAGCAATATGGGAGGCAATGTATGAAGCAGGCAAAGGTCATTATCGATAAGGATTACCAGATCAGCGAAGTGGATAAACGTTTATATGGTTCGTTTGTAGAACATTTGGGACGCACAGTTTACGGCGGTATTTATGAGCCGGGACACCCGACTGCGGATGAAAACGGCTTCCGCGGCGACGTAAAGGAACTGCTTAAGGAGCTGGGGGTAACCATTCTGCGTTATCCAGGCGGCAACTTCGTTTCGGGCTATGACTGGAAGGATGGCATTGGCCCCAAGGACAAGCGTCCAAAAAAGTTTGATCCTGCTTGGAAGGTCATTGAAACCAATGAGGTTGGTACCAATGAATTTGCAAAATTTGCCAAAGATATTGGTGTTGATGTCATGATGGCGGTCAACATGGGTACCGGTACCCCGAAGGATGCGGGCGAAATTATTGACTACTGCAACGGCAAGGGTGGCACCTATTGGAGCGACCTGCGTAAACAGCACGGTGTAGAGGAGCCTCACGGCTTCAAAACCTGGTGTATTGGCAATGAGATGGACGGCCCTTGGCAGATTTGTGCGATGGACGCCGACGAATACGCAAAAAAAGCAAATGAAGCGGCTAAAATTATGCGCTGGACCGATCCCAACGCCGAATTTGTCTTCTGCGGAAGCTGTGCGACCGAGCCGGAGCATAAAACCTACGGCATCTGGGACCGTGAGGTGTTGGAGCGCGCCTATGAGAACATCGATTATATCTCTATCCACCGTTATTACAATTATACGCCGGCCGCAAACATGTTTTATCCGCTGGTAGATACCTTTGAGGATATTCCGCATTTCTTTGCTGAAATGCAGGAGTTCATTGACACGGTAGTTTCTGCTGCGGATTATGTCAAGGGCTACAAGCATTCGAACAAAACCGTCAATCTCTCGTTTGACGAGTGGGGCGTTATTACCAGCGACCGCGGCGACGGCAGCAACAAAAAGCGCGGCTATTCCGCTTTTACCCAGATTGACGCCATGATTTACGGCGGCATGCTCTGCACCCTGATCAATAATTCCGATCGAGTTAAAATTGCAAACCAATCGCTGCTGGTCAACAACGGCGGTATGCTCTCCACCCAAGCAGGCGGTGGGGTCATCAAACAGGGTACCTTCTACCCCTTCATGCATGTAGCGAAATACGGCCGCGGTATTGCCGTTCAGACAGTGGTTCACAGCCCGATGGTGGAAACGGCGCATTATGGGCAGGAGCCTGCCATTACCAATGCTGCGGTCTACAATCCGGAGACCAAAGAGTTTACCATTTTTGCCATTAACTGCTCAATGGAGGACGATATTGAGACAACCTTTGATCTGCGTTCCTTTGGCGATTTGGAGGGTGTAGAGCGCATTGAGCTTTACAACGAGGATCCGTTTGTACGCAATACCTTTGAAACGCCGGACGTCATTCAAGCAACCAGCTTGCCGGTGGTTTCCCCGGTGGATGGCAAACTCACCGCTGTGCTCAAAAAGCATTCCTGGAATGTATTCCGTCTCCGTGCAAAATAAGCTGTTCCCGACCTACACATAACACAAAGAACCGGCATGGCAGATTGTTCTGCCATGCCGGTTCTGCATACTGCGGGAAAAATTAAAGGTTCCTTTGGAACGGCGAAATTCACGGCAGCGCCGGTTCCCTTTGCGGATTTGGTGCGCCGGTACAGCCACTTACCGCACACCTAGGTACTCCTCCAGCGTGATGCCCTGCTCCATAATAGCGGTTGCGTGCTCCACACCAACATAACGGTAATGCCAGGGCTCGTAAACAATCTTGGTGATGTCACTTTTCCCTTTGGGAAACCGCTCAATAAAACCGTATTCCGCACAATGCGCCTTGAGCCATGCATAAGCTTCGGTTTCAGCGAAATCCTCGGTGATGCCGCCGGTCCATTCGGCACACATGATATCCGCGGCAAGACCGGTCTGATGTTCGCTGGTGCCGGGAACAGCGACGTTGGCGGCGGTTTCGGTAATGGCTTCCTGTTCGGTCATTCCCTGTGCCTTGAGTTGTCTGACGTTGTCGTTAAACAGCCCCTCTTGGTATTCCTGAGTGCGGTAAGAGGATAAAACCCAGAGGTTGATGCCGTCTTTTTTGGCATCGGCGATCATTTGCTTCATGTCGTCGGCTGCGCGTGCGTCCATCTGGTATTTTCCCTGCACATATTCCAGCTCCGGTTGGTAACCTTCCGGAATGGAATGACTGGGGTTGACCAAAAGCAGCCGCCAGTCATTTTTGTCAATACTGCTTTCCGTGGTGCTCACCTCACTTGATGATACGGCAGGCTGTCCGCCCACCTGTGCAGAAGCAGAGGATTCTGAACTGGAGGCAGAAATATTGCTGCCTGTAGCGTTCTGCAGCTGCTTTGTGTCCATGTAATGGGTAACGGCGGCGCTTGCTGCAACAAGCGCCCCAGCGGCTACGGTAAAGACAGCCGCTTTTGCAATTCCTTTCATTTTGAGCCCTCCCAGTCTGGATTCCCCGGTACATTGCATTGCCCGGATGGTGGGCGCGGCCCTGCGCCCGTACCTTTTCCTATTATTTGCCGTTTAGGTCAAAATAATTGTCGGAAACTGTCACCCATAAAAATTGATTTAAGAACTGTCGGTCTAAAATGGAAAAGGGACAGCTCATAAGCGTAAATCAGGATGCGGAGGCGTTATCAGAAAGGTGGGTACAAGGAGAATGACAAAGGATCTATTTTAAATAGAAAGGGAGTTTCAGAAAAACGGCTTTGCGGGAAATGCCGGATTGTAATTGTAAAAGAGAAACCGCTGGTTTTGGAGCAAAAGCAAAGAAGATTAAAATTTTGATTGTATTCATTCGAAATTTATGATACAATATATAGTAATGATATTTGAAAGCAAATACAATATAAGGGGGATAATCATGAAAATAAACCAAAATGCCGAGCTTGTGCTCAGCCGCAGGTATTTAAAAAAGGACGAGCACGGCCAAACGATAGAAACCGTTGAAGGCCTGTTTGAGCGTGTGGCCGGGGCGATTGCAGAAGCCGATCTTCATTTTGACAAGGCCGCTGATGTAGCGGCAGTCAAACAGGAATTTTATGACATGATGACCAACCTGGAGTTTTTGCCGAACTCTCCAACCCTGATGAATGCTGGCCGTCCGCTCGGGCAGCTTTCGGCCTGCTTTGTTCTGCCGGTGGAGGATAGCATGGAGGGGATTTTTGAGGCTATTAAGCAGGCGGCGCTCATTCATAAAAGCGGCGGCGGCACTGGGTTTTCCTTCTCCCGTCTGCGTCCGGCGGGCGCGACCGTCAACTCCACCGGCGGCGTTGCCAGCGGGCCCATTAGCTTTATGCGGGTTTTCAATATGGCGACCGAAGCGGTGAAACAGGGTGGTACCCGGCGCGGAGCCAATATGGGCATCCTGCGGATCGACCATCCGGACATTCTCGCCTTTATCGACTGCAAAAAGGACAACGCGGATATCACCAACTTCAACATTTCGGTGGGTATCACCGAAAAATTCATGCAGGCGGTGGAAAACAACCAGCCGTACGATTTGGTGGATCCTTCCACCAAAGAGGTGGTCAAACAGCTCAATGCTCGCGAGGTCTATGAGAAAATTGTAGAAGCCGCGTGGCGTAACGGCGAGCCGGGCATCATCTTTTTAGATCGTCTCAACCGCGATAATGTTGTGCCGGAGGTCGCAGAAATTGAAAGCACCAACCCCTGTGGCGAACAGCCGCTGCTGCCGTATGAGAGCTGCAACCTCGGTTCGATCAACTTGGTCGCCATGCTCGATGAGAATGCAGACGGCACCTACACCCTTAACTATGACCGCCTTGCGAAAACTGCGCGTAAAGCGGTGCATTTTCTTGACAACGTCATTGAGGTCAACCGGTACCCGATTGACAAAATCGAGGAAACCACTAAGCAGCTCCGCAAAATTGGATTGGGCGTCATGGGCTTTGCGGACATGCTGCTGCGGCTGGGCATCCCATACAATTCCGATCAAGGCGTTGCGCTCGGCGAAAAGGTGATGCAGTTTATCCATGAAAATGGTTGGGCAGAAAGCCGGGAGCTTGCCAAAACCCGTGGTTCTTTCCCGCTCTTTGAAAAAAGTACCCTCAAGGACGGTGAGCCGGTGCGCAACGCAACGGTGACCACTATTGCGCCGACCGGGACCCTTTCCATTATAGCGGGGGTAAGTTCCGGCGTTGAGCCGGTGTTTGCCTATGCGTTCATCCGCAATGTTATGGACAACACCGAAATGGTGGAGGTCAACCCCATTTTGAAGGACACCCTTCAAAAGCGCGGCCTTTACACCGAGGAGTTGATGCGCAAAATCGCGTCCGAGGGAACCCTTGCGCATATTGCAGAGCTGCCGGAGGACATTAAACGGGTGTTTGTCTGCTCGCATGATGTCAGTCCGACCTATCATATCAAAATGCAGGCGGGTTTCCAGCATTTTACCGACAATGCGGTATCTAAAACAGTTAACTTCCAGAACAGTGCAACGGTGGAAGAGGTGCAGGAGGTTTACGATCTCGCCTACAAGCTTGGCTGTAAGGGTGTGACCATTTACCGCGACGGCTCGCGGGATAGCCAGGTGCTCAACATTGGCAAGGTGAAGCGCGGTGAGGGTGAAGTGACGGAGGAAACGCCGGTTTATCCAACCAACATTACCCCGCGTCCGCGTCCGGAGGTCACCAGCGGTTTTACTGAGCGGGTCAAAATTGGCTGTGGCAACCTATATGTCACCGTTAATTACGACGAAAACGGCATTTGCGAAGTATTCACCAGCACCGGCAAGGCGGGCGGCTGCCCGTCCCAGTCTGAAGCGACGGCGCGGCTTGCTTCGATTGCCCTGCGTTCTGGTATTTCGGTGGAGGAAATTCTTGACCAGCTCAAGGGCATCCGCTGTCCGTCCACTGTGCGTCAGCAGGGGATGAAATGTACCTCCTGCCCGGATGGTATTGCGAAGGTCATTAAAAAGGTGGATGATTTGATTAAAAACGGCGGTTCCCCGACCATGCCGCCGATTATCCCAAATGCGGCGTCCGCTGCTGGTCAGCCGAACGGAAATGCAGATAAGGGGTTCAAGTTTTGCCCGGAGTGCGGTGCGGCGGTAGAGCATGAGGGCGGCTGTGTTGTCTGCCGCAACTGCGGATACAGCAAATGCGGCTGATAGGATGAGCAAAATGGTAGAAATGCCATTCTGCGCGGGGCGATGTTCACAACAGTTGTGCCTGTGACGCTGGGACCGCTGCAAAAGAGGAAGCTGCCAATGAGCGGCTTCTTTTTTGAGGCAAAGGATGTTAAAATATTTTTAACATCCTGACATTTTTCGCATTGTGTGTTATAATAAAAACAATTATTACATTGAATGCGAGGAACCGATATGACCATGGAGAAATCATGCGGTGCGCTAGTGTTCCGCCGTTTTCACGGTAACACTGAGCTTCTCCTCATCAAGCATGCCAACGGGGGACATTGGTCTTTCCCGAAGGGACATGTGGAACCCGGGGAGACCGAGGTGGAAACGGCGCTTCGGGAAATCAAGGAGGAAACGGGGATTGATGTTATCATTGATCCGAGTTTCCGGGAAGTGATTTCCTATTCGCCAAAAAAAGACACCCAAAAGGATGTCATCTACTTCGTTGCACGGGCGCAGAATTACGATTACACCCCCCAGGAAGAGGAGATTGCACAGATTAAGTGGGTGGAAATCAACCGGGCGCACACCATTTTGACCTATGATAATGACAAACAGCTGGTTAACAAGGCAAAGCAGGTTATTAAGTAGGACAAGCCAGAAACAAAAAACAGCGGCGTTTCCAAAGGGAAACGCCGCTGTTTTTTGAAGCATGGTGCGGGGAGTTTTGGCGAGCGATTGTATGAAGGTATGCAAAGCGTTTTTGAAAAGCGGACGAAAAACGCTGAAATGTTTCTGCACATTTACCCTGTGTATGTTTTGGTTGTTTGCTGCCAATACTGGTTCTGACGGAATACGAGAGACCGGGAGGAAACGGTATGGCAAAAAAGCACATTGGTTTTAAAGCGTTTACATTTGCATTTATGGCGTCTCTTGCAGCGCTTGGGCTGCTGAGTGCAGGCATTATGGCAGCAATTAGCCTTACGTCGCCGGTGGAGGAATCCCAGCAATCGGTGGCGGGACCGCCAGGGTACCAGCCGCGAGCGGAGGACAGCATGACTATACTATTTATGGGATGCCGGGATGATACCGTTCCGCCGGACCGCTACATGCTGATGCGGTTTTATCCCGCCGAGCGGGTGCTGCGGCTGGTACCAGTTCCGCAGGAGCTTGAGGCGACGGTGAATATTAAGACCGGCACGCTGCCGGAGCTATACGATTACGGCGGCGTACAAATGGTCTGTGATGCCGTGCGCAATGTGTTTTCCATCAAGGTGGACCGCTATGTCAAATACAACAATGAAGAATTCATTGACTTGGTGGATCTGTTTGGCGGCGTAGAAACCAATGTGGAGCAAACAACGGAATATACATCGGAAAAGGGAAGCACCGTCCGCCTTGTGGAAGGGCTGCAGCTATTGAACGGCAAAAAGCTGCTGGAATATCTGAGCAGTCCGCTGGTTGCAGGGATCGAGGAAAATGAAGCGTTGAAACGCCGGGCGGAGCTGCTTGCCTCGGGCATTGAGCAGCGGCTGGTGGACAGCATTGCAGGCCGTGCAGACGCGCTGTTTGCCTCATTTGTAGACCTTGCGCAGACCAATATTACAAATTACGACTACACTGTCCGCAAGGAAGCAATTGGCTATATTGCACAATCGGAACAGGATAAGGCGGTATATCGACTGATTGACGGGAGCTATACCGGGACAAAGGACGAAAAAAGATTCACCCCTTCGCCCGAAGGCAAAGAGGTGATACAAAGCTGGTTTGAGCCGTATGGAGATTAATCCATACGGTTTTTAGTTACACCTGGAAAGGCTCTTGGTATTTTGCAAGGAAAGCCTCAAGGGACATGGCGCCGAGATCGCCCGCGTCACGATCACGAACCGAGACGGTGCCTTCGCCGGCCTCTTTGTCGCCGACAACCAGCATAAGCGGTACCTTTTCAAGCTGTGCTTCACGGATTTTGTATCCAACTTTTTCGTTGCGTTCGTCGGTCTCAACCCTTACACCGGCGTCAAAGAGCTTAGCGGCAACCGATTTTGCGTAATCCAGGTGCTTTTCGCTGATGGGGATGACCTTGACCTGAACCGGAGCCAGCCAGAGCGGGAATGCGCCCGCGTAATGCTCGGTCAGGATGCCGATAAACCGTTCGATGCTGCCAAATACCACACGGTGAATCATGATGGGGCGATGGCGTTCGCCGTCCGCGCCGGTGTACTCCAGTTGGAACCGTTCCGGAAGCTGAAAGTCAAGCTGGATGGTTCCACACTGCCAGGTGCGGCCAATGCAGTCGGTCAGGTGGAAGTCGAGCTTCGGCCCGTAGAAGGCACCATCGCCCTCGTTGACCTCGTAGTCATAGCCGAGCTCGGTAATGGCGTCGCGCAGAGCTTCGGTTGCAAGCTCCCACTGTGCGTCGTCTCCCATGTGATCCTCCGGCATGGTCGAAAGCTCAATATGGTATTCAAAGCCGAAATTCTGGTAGACTTTGTCAATCAACCGTACAACGCCTTTGATTTCATCCTTAATCTGTTCTGGCATCATGAAGATATGCGCGTCATCCTGGGTGAAGCAGCGCACCCGCATCAGCCCGTGCAGGGCGCCGGACAGTTCGTGGCGGTGCACAATGCCAAGCTCGCCCATCCGCAGCGGCAGGTCGCGGTAGGAGTGCATTTTGGTCTTGTAGACGAGGATGCCGCCGGGGCAGTTCATCGGCTTAATGGCGAAGTCCTGGTCGTCAATGACGGTGGTGTACATATTTTTTTCGTAATGGCCCCAATGGCCGCTCTGCTCCCAGAGGGAACGGGAGAGGATCATCGGGGTGCTGATTTCCTGATAGCCCGCTTCGCGGTGGATCTGGCGCCAGTAGTCAATCAAGCGGTTTTTCAGCACCATGCCTTTGGGGAGGAAGAAGGGGAAACCAGGACCTTCATCCATGATGGTGAAAAGCTCCAGCTCTTTGCCGAGCTTGCGATGATCGCGCTTTTTGGCCTCCTCCAGCATGGTGAGGTAAGCTTCCAGCTCGCTCGCTTTGGGGAAGGTGATGCCGTAGATGCGGCAAAGCTGTTGCTTGCTCGCATCGCCGCGCCAGTAAGCGCCGGTTGAACTGGTGAGCTTAATGGCCTTGATGGGCGCGGTGTTGATGAGGTGCGGGCCGGCGCAGAGGTCGGTGAAATCCCCCAGCGTATAAAAGCTAATCGGCTCGCCCGAAGCGGCATGCTCGGCAATGAGTTCCACTTTGTAGGGTTCGCCTTCGGACTCCATTTTTTGGGTAGCCTGTTCCGGGGGAAGCTCAAAGCGGACCAAATCTGGGTTGGATTTGGCGTTTTTCTTCATCAGAGCCTCAATTTTTTCAAGATCCTCGGCAGAAAACGGCTCTTTGACGTCAAAATCATAATAAAAGCCGTTGTCAATGGCCGGGCCTATGGCGAGTTTTGCCTCCGGGAACAGCTGCTTGACCGCCTGCGCGAGCAGGTGGGAAGAGGTGTGCCAGAAGGTTTTTTTGCCGTCTTCATCGTCAAAGGTGCAGATGGCGAGCTCGCAGTCCTCGTGCAGCGGGGTGCGCAGGTCGCACACGTTGCCGTTTATTTTGCAGCAACAGGCGGCCTTGTAAAGGCCCATTCCAAGGTCTTTTGCAATGTCGGCGGCCGTAATGCCGGCTTCATATTCCTTGACGGTTCCGCCTTTGAGTGTGACATGAATCATACATTCTCACAATCCTTTCTATTCGGAAGAGCCCGCTGCGGAATGCGGCGGGACAGATGTGTTGACGGGGACAAAATCGGGCCGACGGCGCATATCCCGCGGGGAACGGCGGATAAAAAACAAGCCTCATCCCAAAACCATTGGGATGAGGCACAAATTGCTCCACGGTTCCACCCAACTTGCAGGAAACCCTGCCAGCTCGCGGTTTTTGATAACGGAGAGCCGAAACTCCGTTGCGGTTCTTCCGGAAACCGGTTGCCGCACGCTCCAAGGTGGTAACAAGGCCTTTCGTTCTGACACCGCTCACAGCGCAAGGCGGCGTTCTCTGACAGACGGCGGGCGTTGCCATGTCCTTTTCAACACTTTGCTTCTTATTTCTATGATAGCAAACTTTTTGGAAATGTCAACCGGGTTTCAAAAGATTTTCATCGTTATTTGTAAGAACAGCGCGCATCATCTGCCCATAATACGGTGACAGCGGTGCACGGAGCCGCTGTTTTGCAGATGGGCGGAAAAGTGCAAAAGACGTGCTTGGATGCGATTAGAGGTTCATTTTGCTTGTACAGCTCCCGCAGCTGGGAACCAGATGAATGCTTGGATTTCAAAGATACAGGTTGCGCCTTGCCGCGTAGAAATGGCTGTACCGCTTTTATTTTATAAAATCCAATTTCCCCCTTCGGAAATTTCCGAAGGGGGGTGTGAGGCTTTGGGTGGTTTGCCCGGTTCTATTTGATTTTGCGTGCTTCCAGATAATACCGTTTATCCCAGGCATGCCCCATTGAGAAGGTTTTGCGGGGGAGGGCGGAATCGAGAATCACAGTGGGGTAAAGCTCGCTTTTTTGCATATCCGGCAGAAGGAAGCCGATGCTCCCTGGCTCTGCCGCAAGCTTTTCCACGACCTCTGCGCCGTGGATGTAATCGACACGCCCGCCTTTGGCGGCGAGATAGCCGTCCAGGAAATGTTGCAGGGTGCCGACGGCGAGATTGGCCTGTGGATGCGACACCGTGAGAGTACCTCGTTTGCCCTGATAAATGTAGTCAAAGGCGTGGCCTTCCGTCTCGCCGTCTACAGCACCGCATTCACTGTGCAGGGAGGACAGTAGATCCTCCGGATCAACGTCAAATACAATGCGGTGAATGGCTTCAAACTCCAGCGAAGGATCGTGCAGGTTAACAAGCTCCACCAGCGCATAACGGGCAGGGGAAGCCTTGGCCGCCGTCTCACCCACCTGCTGTTTGAGGTTTTCGTAACAGGCTTTGGCAGTGGCGAGGGAATGGTTGCCGTCTCCAACGGCAAAAACCAGGTTTTCCGAGGCCGGTTTGCCATATTTTTGCGCAAATGCCTCCGGTTTGGCAAGTGCTTCAAACGCACTGGCAAGGGATTCGTAATCCGACTGGTCGACGAGATAGCCCTCAACCGAGCCGCCGTTTAACATCAGTTCGGTTTCATACACCCTGCGGTAACTGCCGCGCTTTTCGGCGAGCGGTTCAATGACGGTGTGCTCTGGATCGTCAATCAGCAGCATGATATGCGGCAGCTCAAGGGGTGCGTTTTCCCGTACCCGCACCCGCGGCGGAATGCGTTCCAGCACGGTGCCTTCGGTTGCGCGGATGCGGGTGGTGGAGCCCTTGTTGTAATCGTACTGTTCCAGATCGACTGCGCCTATTAGGCCGGTGCGCACCTTGCCGTCCGCCTGGGTGCGGCGGGTGAGGATGAACGCCTGCGGATGGGCTACAAATACGCCAGAGTCGAGATAACGGTTCATAGCGCACTGGATAGAGGAAATGCGCTGATCAAACCCCGGCTCCTCCAGGTAGATTTCCGGGAAAACGAGGTTCAGCGTGCTTGGCGCATCACCAACGATGGCAGCGGCCTTTTCCCAGTAATCCGGTTCAGAGGTGTACTGGTCACAGGCGACTACGCACCATTTGTTTAAATCTGCGTTGCGGGGCAGTAGAATATCTGCGGGGCCGAAGCCGATGGATTCAAAATGTTTCAAATAGCGACACATCCTTTTATAATTTGGAGCCGTCCGGCCCGAGGAAAACGGAGCACGAAGCCTGCGGCATATTCGCCGTTACGGCGTGGGCAAGCAGCCGGTACAAGCTTTTAAAGCGTACTGCCATGGCACGGGCATATAAAATGAAAACTGGTTTTGGTCGGACAAGGGCCGACCACCTGCGCCGTGCTTATGGATTGTAAAGTGTGGTTTAGCCTTCTGCCCAGCCTTTGCTGCGCGCAACGGCTTTTTTCCATCCGGCCCAGTTTGCGGCGCGGACTGGTTCTTCCATACTGGGAGTGAACAGTTTGTCGAGCGTCCATTGGCGCTTGATTTCGTCGGTGCTTTTCCAGATCCCTGTGGCGAGACCGGCAAGATAGGCTGCGCCGAGCGCGGTAGTTTCACGGATCATGGGACGGCGCACCGGGCGGTTTAAAATATCCGCCTGGAACTGCATGAGAAAGCTGTTGGCGCTCGCCCCACCGTCCGCCCGGAGCTCAGCGATGTCAATGCCGGTATCCGCAACAATGGCGTCCAGCACCTCGCGGCTCTGGTAGGCGATGGATTCCAGCGCCGCCCGGATGATATGGTTGCTTCCGCTTCCGCGGGTCAGCCCGAAAATAGCGCCGCGGGCGTACATATCCCAATGGGGTGCACCGAGCCCGGCAAAAGCGGGAACAACAAACACACCGCCGTTGTCCGGAACCTTGCGGGCAAAATACTCGCTGTCGCGCGACTCGGAAATAAAGCCGAGTTCATCCCTCAGCCATTGCACTACAGCACCGCCAACAAAGATGCTGCCCTCAATGGCATACTGAACGTCTCCTTTGAGCCCAATGCCTATGGTGGTGAGCAGGCCGTTTTTGGAACGGCAGAGCTCTTTTCCGGTGTTCATCAACAGAAAGCAGCCGGTGCCGTAGGTGTTTTTGGCGTCGCCCGGCGCAAAGCAGGTCTGGCCGAACAGCGCGGCGTGCTGATCCCCGGCGATGCCGGCAATCGGCACCTCCTGCCCGTAGAGATTGACGGTGCCGTACACCTCACTGCTGCTGTGCACCTCCGGCAGCATGCATTTTGGGATGTTCAGAATTTGGAGCATACGATCGTCCCAACAGAGCTTTCGGATGTCAAACAGCATGGTGCGGGAGGCGTTTGTATAGTCGGTGATGTGAACCCGCCCGCCGGTCATTTTCCAGACCAGCCAGCTGTCCACCGTACCGAACAGCAGTTCGCCATTTTCGGCGCGTTGCTGGGCGCCTGGGACATGGTCGAGAATCCAGCGAATTTTGGTACCGGAAAAATAGGCGTCTGCAATCAGCCCAGTTGTTTGGGTAATATACGGTTCATGCCCATTCGCCCTGAGCTGTTCGCAGATTTCTGCCGTGCGGCGGCACTGCCAGACAATGGCGTTGTGGATGGGACGGCCGGTTTTTTTATCCCAAACAATAGCAGTCTCCCGCTGATTGGTAATACCGATGCCGGCAACGTCTTTGATGTCAATTCCTGCCTGAAGCAGCACCTCAGTCATCACAGCAGACTGGGAGGAATAAATCTCCATGGGGTCGTGCTCCACCCATCCAGGCTGAGGATAATACTGCTCCAGTTCTTTTTGAGCAATCTCTACAATGTTCTGTTCGTTGTCAAACAGGATGGCGCGGGAACTTGTGGTGCCCTGATCCAGCGCGATGATATACTTTTTCACAGCAGCAGCCCCTTTCACAGCCCGGCAGAGAATCGAATATTGTATTAATCGTATCATTGCGGGCAAAAAGTGTCAATCCTTTTTCGGGGCGGTCCTATGGATGTGAAACTTCAAAAATCGGTGGTATTTCCGCTGCTTCTATGGTAAAATAAATTTACTTGGTTTAAAAAGGACGCCGCTTTCCGGCTGAAATGGGAATATTGCGGCGAAAGGGATTTTTGAAAATGATTGGTAGGAGATAGCCGCAATGAAACTGTGGTTGAAAAGCGCGACCTTCCCTTGTGTTGTCGGCATGGGGTATGTTTTAATTGAGATTGCGCTCATGTCGTTTGTCGATACGATTGTAAGCCTGTGTATTTCCTTTGTGCTGTGCGCGGCGGCAGCAGCCGTGCTGCTGCTTATCAACAAAAGCTATGACCGGTGCAGCGTTTATGTAACCACAATATGCGGCGTTGCAAGCATTGTGGTTTTGCTGGACTTTTTGATGGATATGCGGGTGGGGATTGAAAACAAGTCTTTTATTCTGCTGGCGGTGAACTGGATTGCACCAACGTTTGTCTGTTCGGCTGCAAGGCTTTGTGACCGCAAAAAGAAGCTGCAGGGCTTTGAGGATTTTTTTAAAACAGTCAGCATTGTGTTTTTTGTTATCTATCTGCTTTCGCTGGTAGCACTGCTCTTTTTTGGCTCGGTCAACCGGGGGGTGGAGTACCGCTGTGTCAATCTCATTCCGTTTAAGACGATTTGGATGTACCTGAGCACTCATGCGCTCAGCGATGGAAACAAAATTCTAAATTTGGCGGGCAATGTGCTTATCTTTGTGCCGCTTGGGTTTTACCTTTCGGTGTTTTCTCACCGCATCCATCTAGTGCTCCGGGTGTTTATCCTGCTGGCAGTTCCGGTGTTGGTGGAGGTGCTTCAATATGTATTCAAAACCGGTGCCAGCGATGTGGACGACGTTATTTTGAATTTCCTCGGCGGGTTGTTAGGTATGCTGGTTTGCTGGCTGGCAGAATGCATCTACCGCCGTTGGCATAAAAACAAAAATCTTAAGCTGTTTTCGTTTGGTTCTCATAAAAAATAAAAGAATTGTCTTTTACAAAGACGTGTTATCTTGCAATAGGAGGTCCCATGAAGCGATTTGCCGCACTGGTTTTATTGTTGATGCTGCTCCCGCTCAGCGGCTGCAACGGCAACCTGCTGACCGTAGAGGGAGCCATGCAGCCGCCGCGCCTGACCGAACAGCAGAACGCCATTTACGAGGCGCTCAAGGCACAGGTGGGAAGCAATATCCAGCTCAAGTACCCGCAGACCGGGGAATACCGTTCGGCTTTTGTTTTTAAAAACATTGACAGTGAGCCGACCAATGAGGCGATTGTCTTTTACCAGAACAGTCTGCAAGCCAACTCGGGAACTGCGGTGCGAGTCAACGTGCTTGACCAGACCGGGGACGGCTCCTGGGTCTCCATGTGCGATATTGCGGGGGAAGCCGCCGATGTCGATCAGATAGTTTTCGGAAATTTTGGTTCCGGTGATCCGGTGAATTTGGTAATTGGTTACCGTGGCGATGGAAAACGAAACCGTATTCTGACCATTTACCGTTATGCAGAGGGGATGCTTCGTGCGGTGGATAGCCGTGAGTACGAAGCGCTTTCGCTGCTGCGCACACCAGATACGCCCCTTGACCATCTGGTTTATGTGAGCAACAAAGGAAACTCAGCTCAGACAACAGCCAAGCTCTTGTGCTATGAGCCTCAAAAGGGTTTTGTGGTAAAAGATGAAGTGGCCATGTACGAGCCGGTCGAGGAATACGTCAATCTGGTGTCCGGTTATATTGCAGGCAACGGTTCCGGGCAGCAGTCGGCTTTGTTTATGGACGGAAAGGTCGGCAATGAGCTCTGCACCGAAATTCTCACGGTGTATAACGATGCATTGTATAACTGTACTTATCAGGAAAATGCGAAAAACAACCTTGTAACGGCAACTTTGCGCGATCAGACGCTGTACAGCAGCGACATCAGCCATGACCGGTACTACAAGGTGCCTCATTTGGCCCTGATGCCCGGTTATAACAACACGTCTGGGCTCTCCTACACCGAATGGATGGCTTACGAGGAAGGGCGCTTTCTGATAAAGGAGACCAGTTATGTTGACACGGCAAACGGATTCCGTTTTCAGGTGCCGGACAACTGGAAGGAGGAAGTAAGCGCCAGCGTTCTGGCTGACCAGAACGAGGTTAAGTTTTTCCGTTATACTGGTGATTTAAAGGATGAGACGCAGGAGATCCTGCGTATTCGTACACTCCAGCGTTCGGACACGGCCCAAAAGAACTTGGAGGGGTATTTTAAAATTGCCTCCATCGGGCAGATCGGTTACTGGGCCAAAATTAACCCGGATGCGGACGAACGCTACCGGCTGACCAAAGAAGATGTGTATGCGAGATTTTCCACCTTGTTGTAACCCGAGAAAGGACTGCCGAAGATGAAACGAATTTTAGTGTGTGAAGATGAAGACGCTATCCGCGATTTTGTGGTGATTAATCTCCAGCGTTCTGGCTACGATGTAACCGACGTTTCCAGCGGAGAAGATGCTCTTGCGCGTTTTGAGGCGGAGGGCGGCTTTGACGTTGTACTTTTGGATATTATGATGGAGGGAATTGACGGGTTCACCACCTGTAAGCGCATTCGGGAAATGAGCAGTACAGTGGGTATTATTATGCTGACCGCGAAAACGCAGGAAATGGATAAGGTGCGCGGGCTGATGCTCGGTGCTGACGACTATGTGACCAAGCCGTTCAGCCCATCTGAGCTGGTGGCACGGGTAGACGCTGTTTACCGGAGGGTTCAGATGATAAGCGGAACGCAGAATGAAACGGTGCAGTCCGGACCGTTTGTGCTCAACCGCAAAAGCCGCCTGCTCACCAAAAACGGCGCTCCGGTTGATCTGACCCAGGTGGAGTACCAGATTGTGGACTTTTTCCTGCGCAACCAAAAGGTGGCGCTGGAGCGTGCCCGCATTCTCAACGAGGTGTGGGGAGACAGCTATGACGGCGACGACAAAATTGTGGATGTGAACATCCGGCGGCTGCGGATGAAGATTGAAGACGAACCGTCTAACCCGGCGTACATCCAAACGGTGTGGGGCTATGGGTATAAGTGGAACGCCTGAACCAGACCGGCTGAAGGAGGAACCCCTGTTTGAAAAGCATTACGCACCGGTGGCTGGTCAACAGCCTGAGCATTATTGTGGTCATTCTCATAGTGCTTGACGTGGGCTTTGCACTGACCATCAGCAGTTATTATTATCAGAGCGTGCGGCAGGCGCTGGACACCAAGGCGAATCTTGTTTCCGGCCTTGTCGTGCGGCTGATGGATGACAAGAATGTGGATATTTCATCTGAAATCCGCAGCATTGTGGAAACCTTTTCCGACCGCGACGAAATGGAGCTGATGGCGCTCAATCACGAAGGAAAGGTCATTTTGACCTCAAGCGGCTTCAGCTATATTGACAGTCTGGAGATGCCGGATTATAAAGAGGCGGTTTCTTCGCAAAGCGGCAAGGGCTATTATGTGGGAACGCTGGAAAGCGGCGAAAAGGTCATGGCGGTTACGGTGCTGGTGCCGGTTATCAACAGCGAGTTCAACGCCATGCGCCTTATGGTGAGTATGCAGAAAATTGATACCCAGCTCATCATGGCAGTGTTGCTGTTTACAGTGCTTTGTATTTTTATATTGCTTTTTGTCATTGTTTCCGGCCTTTATTTTATCAAATCAATTGTCATCCCAATCCGGGAGGTCGGCGGCGCGGCGCGCCGGATTGCCTCCGGTGACCTTGAGGTGCGGATTGAAAAAAAACATGACGACGAGCTGGGTGAACTCACCGATATTATCAACGATATGGCGGATGAACTCCAAACCTCAAACCAGATTAAAAATGACTTTATTTCCTCGGTTTCACATGAGCTGCGCACGCCGCTTACCGCCATTAATGGCTGGGGCGAGACCCTAATGACTACCCCGCCCGAGGATCGTGAGATGCTCGGCAAGGGCATCCATGTCATTTTAAGCGAAACCGACCGGCTTTCTTCCATGGTAGAAGAACTGCTGGATTTTTCGCGGATGGAAAGCGGACGGCTGACCTTGGTGAAAACCCGGATGGATTTGCTGGCTGAACTGGACGACGCGGTGCTTATGTACCAGGCGCGCGCCAAACGCGAGGAAAAGGAGTTTGTTTACCACGAACCGGCAACGCTCCCGTTTGTATTTGGTGACCGCAGCCGCCTGCGGCAGGTGTTTGTCAACATTATTGACAATGCGCTGAAATACACCGACAAAGGGGACACCATCCGCGTTTCCGCAATGGCGGAGGCGGAATGGGTGGTCATTACGGTGAGCGACACCGGGCTCGGTATTGCGGCGGAGGATCTGCCGCATGTCATGCAGAAATTTTACAAGGCGAATATGACCCGCCGCGGCTCCGGAATTGGGCTTGCGGTGGCCAATGAAATTGTTGGGCTGCACGGCGGCACCCTGACCATTCAGAGCGAATACGGCGTAGGCACGGCGGTCATTATCACCCTGCCTGCAATGGAGGATACGACGGCGCCGGCGAATCCGCCGGCAAACCCGGAGCAGTGACGGAGGAGTTCATGAAGCAAGAGAGCAAAAACAGTTTTAAAACGAGGGTTGGCGGGCAGGCGCTGATTGAGGGCGTTATGATGCGTGGCATTGATAAGGCGGCAATGGCGGTGCTGCTGCCGGACAAAAGCATTGATGTGGAAACCTGGGAGGTCAAAGCGCCGAAAAAGCGCAGCCTCTTTTTCCGCCTCCCCTTTGTGCGGGGAATTGTCAACCTGATTGAGTCGCTTATCATGGGGTATAAATGCCTGATGAGATCGGCTGAAAAGAGCAGCATGGCTGAGGAAGACGAGGAAGAAGGTGAAGGCCGCTTTGAGCAGTTTTTGCTAAAGCATTTCGGTGAAATGGCCATGAACCGTCTGTTCCGGGTGACAACGGTGGTGGCTTCGGTCATTGGAGTGCTGCTCGCCATAGGGCTGTTTATCTATCTGCCGGCGCTGATTGCACGGCTTTTGGGAGGCTTGATGCAGGCTGGGTACTTGCAGGGGATTATTGAAGGGGTGCTCAAAATTGCCATTTTTGTGCTTTACTTATTCCTCATCTCCCGAATGAAGGAAATCCGCCGTGTCTTTGAGTTCCACGGCGCAGAACATAAGACCATAGCCTGCTATGAGGCGGGCGAGGAGCTTACCCCTGAAAACGCCAAAAAGTTCCGGCGGTTTCACCCTCGCTGCGGGACGAGCTTTCTGCTCATTGTGCTGATTTTAGGAATTATCGTTTTTTCGGTGGTCTCGTGGGATAATCTGCTCATCCGCACGGCGCTTAAAATCGCGCTGCTGCCGGTTGTCGTCGGAGTGGCGTATGAGATCATCCGGCTGGCGGGCCGGTATGACAACATTGTGACCCGCATTGTCTCAGCGCCGGGAATGTGGCTTCAGCACATCACCACCAATGAGCCGGATGAGGAACAGCTCGCGGTGGCGATTGCTGCCATTAATCCGGTGCTGCCAGAGAACCGTGAGGAGGGCCGCTGGTGAGCGGCTTAACCGTCTCCGCTCTTTACCGGGAAGCAAAAGAACGCCTGAAGGCGGGTGGAATTGAGGCTTATGGAACCGAAGCACGTTTTCTGGTGGAGGGGGTGCTCGGTGTGTCTTACCAAAAACTACTGCTTGATGAGGAACAGCCGGTGAAGCCGCAGGAGCGTGAATATTTTGAACAGGCATTGGAGCGCAGGCTGAAAGGCTACCCGCTGCAATACCTGCTTGGGCTCTGGGAGTTTTACGGCTATCCGTTTGAGGTGGGCGAAGGGGTACTCATTCCCCGTGCTGATACCGAAACCCTCTGCGAAGCCGCACTGGAACGATTAAAAAAGCTGGAGCACCCAGTTGTGCTCGACCTGTGCAGCGGAAGCGGCTGCCTTGCCGTCACAATAGCATTGAAATGCCCAAAGGCTACTGTTTATGCAGTGGAAAAATACGAGGCGGCGCTGGGATATCTGCACCGGAATGCGGCGCTTAACAATGCTCCGGTGCAGGTGGTGCAGGCGGATGTCCTTTGCGGCGTCCCGCTGGAGTTTGCCGGGATTGCCGACGTCATTATCTGCAACCCACCTTATCTGACCCAAACGGATATGGAACAGCTCCAGAAAGAAGTGTCATATGAACCAGCAACCGCTTTGTACGGTGATGACGACGGCCTGCTGTTCTACCGGGAGATAACGAGACAGTGGCGGAAAGCATTGAAGCCCGGCGGAATGCTGGCATTTGAAATTGGCAAAGGGCAGGAGCGGGATGTAGAAACGTTCCTGCGGGCAAACGGTTTCCAAAACATTTGCACCCGCAAGGATGGATGTGGTATAATAAGGGTACTTACGGCGGACAAGCCGTGACCGTGAAGCGAAAGGGGAGTTATCATGGCAGCAAAAGCGGCAAAAGTTGCAAAGCCGGTGGATGAATCCGGCATGACCGAAAAGCAGAAAGCGCTGCAAACAGCGATTGCACAGATAGAAAAACAATTTGGACAGGGTGCGGTAATGAAACTTGGGCAGAGTTCCACCCTGAATGTGGAAAGTATCCCGACCGGTTCGCTGGGGCTGGACATTGCACTTGGCATTGGCGGGCTTCCGCGCGGCCGTATTGTGGAAATTTATGGCCCGGAATCCTCTGGTAAAACGACGGTCGCCCTTCAGGTTGTGGCGCAGGCTCAGAAGCTGGGCGGTGAAGCGGCGTTTATTGATGTTGAACATGCGCTTGACCCGGTGTATGCAAAAGCGCTGGGGGTTGATATTGACTCCCTGCTGGTTTCTCAGCCGGACAGCGGCGAGCAGGCGCTTGAAATTGCAGAGGCGCTGGTGCGTTCTGGTGCGATTGACGTGCTGGTTGTGGACTCGGTTGCTGCAATGGTTACCAAGGCCGAAATTGACGGCGAAATGGGGGATACCCATGTCGGTTTGCTGGCCCGCTTGATGTCCCAGGCAATGCGCAAGCTGACCAGTGTCATCGGCAAATCCAACTGTGTAGCAATTTTTATCAACCAGGTGCGTGAAAAAATCGGTGTGGTTTACGGCAATCCGGAGACCACTCCGGGCGGCCGTGCGTTGAAGTTCTATTCCTCGGTTCGTATTGAGGTCCGCAAAGGCGAGGCGCTCAAGAGCGGGAGCGAGATTGTTGGTAACCGTACCCGGTGCAAAATTGTCAAAAACAAGGTGGCGCCGCCCTTTAAAGAGGCGGAGTTTGATATCATGTATGGGGAAGGCTGTTCGTTAGAGGGCGAAATTGTCGACCTCGGTGCGTCGCTGGATATCATCAACCGCAGCGGCGCATGGTTTTCCTACAATGGAGAACGCCTTGGACAGGGCCGGGATAATGTTAAGGAAGTCATCCGCAACAACCCGGAGCTGAAAAAAGAGCTGTATGATAAAATTATGGAAAACAAGGACCAGCTTGTCATGAGCTCGCGTAAGGCTAAAAAAGAGGCGGCGCAAAAGGCTGCTCTTTCCGCGGACAAAAAGGGGCCGGCTCAGGCAGCTGTTCCCGCTGCCCTGGCGGCGCCTGTTAAGGCGGCCGAGGTTGTGGCAAAGTCGGTACAGGTAGAGGCCGATGAGGCGGATTTTGACTCCTGATGCGTATTACAGAAATCTCTCATGCTAAGGGAACGCGGTACCGTGTTGAGGTGGATGGGGAGTATTGGGCTGTTCTCGATGCGGAAATCCTTGCAGAATTTGGTTTTCAGCCGGGAGCCGAGCTGACGCCGGAGCGGATGCAGCAAGCTTTGCAGCGCGCCGACCGCCGCCGCGCGCGGGAGCGGGCGCTGTATTTGCTGACGAACCGCGACCATTCGGCGGGAGAGTTGCTGGAAAAACTCGCGAAAAATGTGGATGATGACATCGCTCTGGAGACGGTTGTTCGGATGCAGGAGCTGGGCCTTGTCAACGACGCGGAGTATGCTAAAAAGCTCGCGGTTTACCTGCTGACAGTCAAACGCTTTGGCGTTTACCGGACGAAACAGGAAATGCGGAGGAAAAAGCTGGCGGATGATCTCATTGAGGACGCCATAGAAGAAACGCTGACGGAGCATGACCCGCAGGAAGCGGTGCGCGAACTCATTGAACGCAAATATCTGCGGAACCTTTCCACCCTGCAGGGCCGCAAAAAAGTGACGGCTGCCCTGATGCGTCTGGGGCATAGCTACGGCGATATTCGTGCGGTGCTGGAGGATTACCCGCTTCCGGAGGAAGAGGACGACGGATATTATAAGTAATGTTTGCCCCGTGCGTTTCATAAAGATAGTACCGAAAGAGGAATGAAAGGCTATATGGCAGTAAAAGTTGGAATTGTTTCGCTCGGATGTCCGAAAAACCAGGTGGATGCCGAACTGCTGTTCGGCCGCCTGCAGCAGGGCGGTTATGAGCTTGTGGGGGATGCGGCGCTGGCCGACGTCGCCATTATCAATACCTGTGGGTTCATTGAGAGTGCAAAGCAGGAGTCCATTGATGAGATTCTGAATTTCTGTACTCTGAAAGAGGAAGGGCGGATTAAGCACGTCATTATCACTGGCTGCCTGGCAGAGCGTTACCGTGACGAGGTGTTAAAAGAAATCCCGGAAGCGGACGCGGTGGTTGGTATTGGCTGCAATGCCGATATCTGCGGTATCATCGACCGGGTTATGCAGGGGGAGCAGCCGGTCTGCATTGGCCCCAAACAGGATCTGCCGCTTGAGGGTGAACGCGTTTTAACGACGTTGCCGTATTATGCTTATTTAAAAATTGCAGAAGGGTGCGACAACTGTTGCAGCTATTGTGCAATCCCGATGATCCGCGGGCGGTTCCGCAGCCGCGCGATGGAGCCTATCTTGCAAGAAGCGGCTTCGCTTGCGCGGGACGGCATTAAGGAGCTGGTTGTGGTCGCGCAGGACACCACCCGCTATGGGGAGGATCTGTACGGCAAACCGATGCTGCCAGAATTGCTGCGGAAGCTCTGCGGCATTGAGGGGATCGCGTGGATCCGCCTGCTTTACTGTTACCCGGAGCGCATTACCGACGAGCTGCTCGAGGTGATTGCCACGGAGCCAAAGGTGGCCAAATACTTGGATATTCCCATCCAGCATGCGGACGCCGACATTTTAAAGGCGATGAACCGTACCGGGAACGCGGAGTGGCTGCTTGGGCTGATGGAGAAAATCCGCCAAAAGGTGCCAGGCATTACCCTGCGTACTACCTTGATTGCAGGTTTCCCTGGCGAGACCGAGGAGCAGTTTGAAACGCTGATGAATTTTGTCAAGAAGGCAAAGTTTGAGCGGCTGGGCTGTTTTGCCTATTCGCAGGAGGAAAACACCCCGGCGGGCCGGATGGACGGCCAGCTGCCAGAAGAGGTTAAAGAACGGCGTGCAGAACTTGTCATGCTGGAACAAATGCGCATCCACGACGCGTATAATGAGCAAAAGGTTGGTATGACGGTAAAGGTTATTACAGAGGGGTACGACCGCTATGGGGAGGTCTATTTTGGACGCACCGAAGCAGATGCGCCGGACATTGACGGAAAGGTATTTTTCTCCTCGGAGAAAAAGCGCACAATGGGCGATTTTGTGGAAGTGGAAATTGATGAGACCATGGATTATGATTTAATTGGCCATGCGCTTGACTAAAACCGGTTGGTTGCCGTATTGGGGGAAGAGCCTGTGAATACACCGAATAAATTGACGCTGCTGCGTATTGTTCTGGTTCCGTTTTTTATACTATTCCTGCTGGTGGAGCAAATTCCGTACCACACCCTCTGGGCGCTCATTGTCTTTGCGGCAGCTTCGTTTACTGACCTGCTCGACGGCAAAATTGCCCGCAAACAAAACCTTGTCACCAATTTTGGCAAGTTTCTTGACCCGCTGGCTGATAAGGTGCTGGTCATTTCAGGTTTGATTTGCTTTGTGCAGATGAGCCTTTCGGACGCGGTGGTTGTCATTGTCATTGTGGCACGGGAGTTTTTGGTGACCTCGCTGCGGCTGGTTGCGGTAGATAACGGCAACGTCATTGCGGCGAGTAGTCTCGGAAAGCTCAAAACCGCTTTTACCATGGTGGCAATGGTTGGGGTGATGCTGTTGTGCATTTTACAGGAGTTTGGCGTCCTTTCAGCTGCATTTCCGTTGTTTGCTGTGAGCGAAGTCCTGCTTTGGATTGCGGTGGTACTGACCATTGTGTCCGGCGTGGATTATTTGGTCAAGAATAAATCCTCTATCAATACAAAAAAATAATACTTGCACCGTTTGGAAGAATATGCTATATTATATACATAAATAGTATACTTTAAAATCGTAAAGACCCGCAAAAGAGTAATCCCTATAAACGGCAGGCGACAGAGAGCCCGGCACAGGCTGAGAGCATGGGCGGCAGGCTGTGGGATGAAGTGCGTTGCGGAGAGCGGTTTCGTTTTCCCGCGTTAAGGGACAAGAGTGAGAAACCGGAGTGGAACCGCGGAATGCCGCCTTCGCAGCAGAAATGCTGTGGGGGCTTTTTTCATACGATGAATCATCAATTTGGCAGAAAGGATGGGTATATGTTCAAACGGCTCAGGTATGATATAAATGCAATTAAAGAGCGCGACCCCGCAGCACGGAACTCCGCAGAGGTTTTCCTGCTGTATTCTGGGCTGCACGCACTCATTTACTACCGTTTTTCACACTGGCTTTACAGGCACCGCTGCCTGTTTTTAGCGCGGATGGTCAGCCAGTTTGCGCGGTTTATGACTGGGGTGGAGATCCACCCGGGCGCCACCATTGGAAAAGGATTGTTCATTGACCACGGCAGCGGTGTGGTCATTGGAGAAACCGCCATTATTGGCGACAACTGCACCATCTACCAAAACGTGACGCTGGGCGGTACCGGCAAGGAACACGGCAAGCGCCACCCGACATTGGGGAATAATGTGCTGGTAGGCAGCGGCGCTAAGGTGCTGGGGCCGTTCAAGGTGGGCGACAATTCCCGTATTGCGGCAGGCGCCGTGGTGCTGGAGGAGGTTCCGCCCAATGCGACGGCAGTCGGCGTACCGGCGCGGATTGTCAAGGTCAACGGGCAGCGCGTCTGTAATGATATGGATCAGGTGCACATTCCAGACCCGGTTTCGCAGGAATTATGCCGAATGCGCGGTATGATTGAGCGAATGGAACAGGAACTCAATGAATTGAAAAAGCAAAAAGGAGACGGACAGTATGAAGATTTATAATACCCTGACACGGGAACTGGAGGAGTTTCAGCCGATTGAGCCGGGCAAGGCCAAGATTTACGCCTGCGGGCCGACGGTTTACAACTACATCCACATTGGCAATGCGCGGCCCATCTGCGTATTTGACGTTCTGCGCCGGTACCTGGAGTACCGGGGCTATGAAGTGACCTACGTGCAGAACTTTACCGATGTGGACGACAAGATTATCAAAAAAGCGAACGAAGAAGGGGTGCCCGCCTCTGAAATTTCGGAGAAATTCATTGCGGAGTACAAAAAGGATGCTGCCGGGCTCAATGTGCGGGAGGCGACCATCCACCCGCAGGTCACCCAGAGCATGGATATGATCATCGCGCTGGTAAAGGAATTGGTGGAGAACGGCCACGCGTATGAGTCCAACGGCGACGTTTACTTCAAGGTGGACACCTTTGCCGAGTACGGCAAGCTCTCCCACATGCCGTTAGAGGATTTGCAGGCTGGCGCGCGGATCGACGCGCATGAGCAGAAACAAAATCCCATGGACTTCGCCCTCTGGAAAGCGGCTAAGCCGGGCGAGCCCGCCTGGGACTCCCCGTGGGGCAAAGGGCGCCCGGGCTGGCACATCGAGTGTTCCGCCATGGCGAAACACTACCTTGCGGACACCATTGACATCCACTGCGGTGGGCAGGACTTGATCTTCCCGCACCATGAAAATGAAATCGCCCAGAGCGAATGCGGCAACGGCGTGCCGTTTGCCCATTACTGGATGCACAATGGGTACATCAATGTGGATAATCGCAAGATGTCCAAGTCCCTTGGCAATTTCTTTACCGTCCGCGAAGTAGCGGAGAAATTCGGGTATGAGCCGATCCGCTTCCTCATGCTGCAAGCGCATTACCGCAGCCAGATCAACTACAACGTGGAAATCATCGAACAGTGTATCGCGGCGTTGGAGCGGCTTTACAACTGCCGGAACAATCTGGAATATGCCTTGGGCAACGCCCAAAGCGGCGCCTTTGACGAGGAGCAGAAAAACGCCCTGCTCGCCCGGAAACAGCAGTTTATCGATGCAATGGAGAACGACCTGAATACGGCGGATGCCATTTCGGCACTGTTCGAGTTGGTGCGCGACTGCAATACCATTACCTCCGGTAACACCTTGGGGAGCAAAGAGCATATCGCCTTTGCAAAAGGAATTTTTGATGAACTGTGCGGTGTGCTGGGCCTGCTTTACCAGAAAAAGGATGATGAAATCCCGCAGGAGGTTCTCGACCTGGTGGAACAGCGCAAGGCGGCGCGTAAGGCAAAGGACTTTTCTAAAGCGGACGCTATCCGCGACCAGATTACGGCGATGGGCTATGTTGTGGAGGAAACCCGTCAGGGTACCAAAATTTCCAAAAAATAAGTTAGAAGCCAAAAGCAGGCTGTCATCTTATGACAGCCTGCTTTTTTCAGCATACGTGTTTCATAACGGATGAAATTGGATTGAAAACAGTAATACAGCGGTGTTTCATCTGAAAATTCGCCGTTGCTTTACATTTAAGGGGGATTTTTGCCAAACCGGGCAGCGGACTGCCCCGTTGTTCCTCTTATTCTCGTAGGAGAAGCAAAAGGAACCGACAGGACAGGGGTTGCCGCAACGATTATACTTGTCGCGTAGCCCCAATTACTCCGCCTTTATGTGCTTGCATTTTTTAGCACCGGTTTGAAGCTGTACACGAAATTAAGCTAAGATGCTTGAGTAAGAGTAAAGCCGTCCTGCTCGTTTCCGGATAAAACAAAGGGATAGGTGTTCCCGTATTCCACAGCGAGTAAAACCGGTTCCCCGGCAGGCATTTCCTGCTTGTCTTCCAGCACCACGTAGAATTCAAACTGAGCGGTGGAGAGGTCTACGTCCATGGAAATGTCGGAAGGGGTAAAGATAATATTTATGGTTTCTTCCTGTGGGAAAGGGGTGTCCTGGGAAACTGTCTGCCCACCATAGGGTTTTCCGTCAAAGGAATACTCGCAGTGCAGCCCGTAAATATCCTCCTCGCATTGGTTTTGGATGGCGAGGACAATTTGATTCTGCGGTTCGGGAGGAGTGACTTGGCAGGAGCATAGTGTGAGCAGGCAAAGAATTACCATGGTGATCCATTTTTTCATATAAGTTTCCTCCTTCTTAAAAAGTAAGTAAAATGACACGTATGCTTTATCAAAGCCTATTTTGCCCCGTATTGCTCATAGTAGGCGTCAATCGCGGCCTTAATGGCGTCATCAATGACGATTTTGCCTTGGCATTCCCGATTGTAAAGGTGTTCCACAACATCCGCCATGCTGACAATGGCTGCTGTTGGGAAGCCGTACAGCCCCTTAATTTCATCCAGTGCGCCTTTGTCACCCTTGCCGCGCTCCATTCGGTTGAGGGAAACCATGAGGCCTTTGATTTCAACTTTCCCCTGTGCTTTGATGATGGGGAAGGTTTCCTCAATGGATTTGCCGGAGGTGGTGACGTCCTCAATGATGACAACCCGGTCGCCATCCTTGATGGGGCTGCCGAGCAGGATGCCGGCATCGCCGTGATCCTTGGCCTCCTTGCGGTTGGAGCAGTATTTAATATCCTTTTCATACAGTTCGCTGATGGCCATTGTGGTGGTAACTGCGAGCGGAATGCCTTTATAGGCAGGCCCAAAGAGGACGTCAAAATCCAGCCCGAAATTGTCATGGATAGCCTTGGCGTAGTATTCGCCCAGCTTGCGAAGCTGGGTGCCGGTGACATAGCCGCCCGCGTTCATAAAAAACGGGGACTTACGACCGCTTTTCAGGGTAAAATCCCCAAAGCGGAGCACATCGCTCTGCACCATAAACTCAATAAATTCTTGTTTGTATGCTTCCATATTGATTCTCCTTATCGTACCGGCAGAATGCCGGTTAATATTTGTCGGTGTACGCCTGCTGTGTCAGAAAGCGCTGCGGAAATAGCTGCCGTCATCCTCATAAGGATGCTCCGGTATGGGGACTTTCGGTGAATAAAGTTGGTGCTCCAGCATGTCCCCGATGCATGGGATCTTGTTTAGGCGCATAAGGATAATGCTGAAAGAACGCACGATAGCAGCCTTTGAAAAAACAGAGGCCGTTTGGATTGTTCATCCAGTCTCTGGACGGCTCCAGATGGCTGTTTGCGTCGCGGCGGTCTCATGGCATCCTCCTTGAAGGCCGATAGAGTTCAACGGTGCCAGACAACATTGTTGCAGACAACACCGGCTGTGGTGATATCCACAATCCCGTAGCCCGGTTTTGATCCGCGTGGCTGGGAAGGGCTTCCGGGGTTCATGACATAAAGCCCGTCGTCATAAAAATTGTCCGCCATATGGGTGTGGCCGAACAGGGCAATGTCGCAGCCGTTGTCCCGCGCGGCGCGCTCAAGGCCGTCCAGCGAGGCTTTGACGTGGTACAGGTGCCCGTGGGTGAAAAAAATTTTATGGCCGTTTTCGCAGCTCAACACGCCAAAGGGTTTGGCGCCAGAATGAAAGTCGCAGTTGCCTCGGACGTAGTAGAAGGCGTGGCCGGGATAAAGGCTGCAAATATCCTCCCATTCGTCCTCCCCGTCGCCCAAATGGATAAACGCATCCGCTTGGTGCAGGTACCGCTTCACAATTTCATGCGCGGCGGTAAAATCGCGGTGGGTGTCCGACAATACGACAATCCTCATGCAAAAACCTCCCCGGTACTATTCACATTTATTGTATCATAGAAATAGAATATAGGGAATAGCTTTATGAAATGAGGGATGCCCCAATGGCAAAGGAACTTTCGGAAGCGCAGCTTGGCATGCTGCTCAAAATGGCAGGCAAAAAGCTGGGGACCGACCCGGAGACTCTGCGTAAAACGCTGGAAAGCGGCAAGGGTGAGGAGCTGCTGAAAAAGGCTTCCGCCAATAACGATACACTGAAAAAAGCGCTCAGCAGCCAGGAAATGGCTGAAAAACTGATGCGCTCTCCCGACGCACAGGAGCTTATAAAAAAACTGATGAAGGGGTGAGGGCATGGATGACCTGATGGCGAAACTGCAGGATGTTTTAAACAGCAGCGAAGGACAGGAGAACCTGAAAAATCTTGCAGGGATGTTGGGCGGACAGGATCAGAAGCTCGACTTAAACGCCATTGGTTCATTGCTTGGTCAGAACGCCTCCGCGCCTCCCAAAGAGGAACCGAAGCCTGCCGGGCTTGACCTGAGCGGCTTAAATTTAGGCGCGCTCAGTGCACTGTTGGGTCAAAGCCCCCAGAACCAGCCGAAACAGGAGGAGCCGCAGTCCGGCGGCTTCGACCTCGGCGGGCTGGACATTGGCGCGCTGATGAAGATGTGGCAGGTTATGCAGTCCATGAAAAAAGACGACAAAAACACCGCGCTCGTGCGTGCCATTAAGCCGCATCTCAAGCCGGAGCGCCAGCACCGTGCAGATGAAGCCCTGCGGCTGATGCAGCTGGTTTCCATGCTGCCGGCGTTGAAGGAGAGCGGAATTCTT
Source organism: Clostridiales bacterium (assembly GCA_003150405.1). Classification (GTDB taxonomy): domain Bacteria; phylum Bacillota; class Clostridia; order Oscillospirales; family Ruminococcaceae; genus Metaruminococcus_A. The sequence goes on along the minus strand of QAMM01000002.1, from coordinate 136,527 downwards.
GGCAATTTATTTGGTGGTGATTAACGGTGCCGGAACAAGGATACACCTATTCGGAGATGCGCTCCATGCAGCAGGACGCCATTCGCCGTGTAATGGAGATGCAGCGGCGGGCCAATGAGCGGCTGCACCGCAGCGGCGGCGCCAACTCCGCCGGGAACCGTCCTGCACAGGGAACACAAAACCGGCCAAACGGCGGCCGCGGCGGACAGCATTCAGGACCGGGAACGCAGCAGGCACCGCAGCGGCCGAGTTCCGGCGGGCAGGCCCATTCGCCGCAAAATCAGCGCCCAGTGCAGCATTCTCCAGCACCGCAGGGGCAGAGCAGCGGTTTGGAGCTGCCGTTTACCTCCGGCGCGCTGGAAGGGATCATTAGTCGGCTGGGACTGGAAAGCGACCAGCTCATCCTTATTGGCCTTTTGCTGCTGCTCATCAACGAAGGTGCGGATACCACCCTGATTATGGCAGTTTTTTATATGCTCATTTAAAAAGCCCTCAGGCGAAGAGAGGGCTTTTTATTTGCTGGCGGAATGCGCAGAAATGCCGGCCGCACAATGGGTTGTGTTTGTGGTATACTTCTGTTACAATGGGATCTATAGAAGAAAGCGGCAAAGGAGCATGATAAAATGGACAAGCGTCTGTTATTCCGCCGGCTCCTGTTTTCCGTCATCCTGTTGCTGAGCGTGGGTATAGCCGTAGCGGGATATTTTGAGCGGGGCGATGTCTCAATTTTTCTCAAAGCCCTGCTCCCATTTTCCGCCGGTGCCGTTGGATTGGCAAGCACCTTTTACAGCTCGGTGGATCGTGCGGCAAAAGACCGGGTCAGGCAGGGGTTTCAGCAGGCGTCCGGTTCTTATTTTGACGAAGAACCGCGGGCGAAGCGTTTGTTTTATAAAGGCTACTGCGCATGGGCAACCGACCAGTTTTCCAATGCCAACCATTATTTAATCAAAGCGGAAAAGGCGGCTAAACTCCCGGCTGCAAAGTCGCGCATTCAGTTTTACATAGGCTGTTCTTCCCTGGATGAGCAACGGCTGGGGAAAGCGCTGGAATATTTTCAGAAGGCGGTGGATTCGGATTCTTCGTTTGATCAGGCGTGGTCCAATCTGGCAACGGTATACTTTACGCTCAATCGCCCAAATGAGGCCCTTGCCTGTTGTCAGAATGCGTTAGCGTACAACCCGAGAAACGCCTTTGCTTACAATAAGATGGCGGACTATTATTACAGAAGCGGAGATTATGAAAAAGCAAACTCCTTGTTTGCACGTGCTGTTGCCGAACTCCCGGACCAGCCGGTAATGCATATGAATTACGCGCTCAGTTTGGCAGCGCTTGGGAAGCAGCAGGAGGCGCTGGAGCACTACCGCATTGCGGTAAACGGAGGTTACCAGGAACCGGAACAGGCTCTCGCGCAGATACAGGCTCATTTGAACGCTGTCGCCGAACAGAAGAAGATTGTCGAAACGACTGAGCCGGTGAGGCAAAAACCAAAAATAAAGTGCTGACCAATTTGGTCAGCACTTTATTTTTGCTGGTTGAAACAAGCCGCAAACAGCAATTACTGCTGGGAGTTTTGAAATTCTCTGTAATCTTTTTTGATTTTGGAGTCGCCAATGAGCCCCAAAATCATTCCAATAATGGCCAGACATAGGCCAATAGCGTAAATGACCAGTTGGAGTGGATACAAATAGAGGAACATCTGGGTATTGCTGTCTGCTAAAAGGGTGGCAATGACAAGAACAAGGGCAACGGAAGCAATAATAGTCCCACTAAGGCTGTAAACGGTAGCCCTGCGTTTTTTCCTGCTTGCTTTTGGCTCTGAATTCTTTGAGCGTCATTTTTACATCTCCTTGTTTTTTATTCCGGCTTATTTCAAAAAATCACCGGCAAAAAGAGTTTTTCGCCGGTGATTGGGTCCATGGTGCTGCAAAACCCGGATTTCTTGCAATTTGGTTGACCGGGCAAAATTCTGAGGATTCCTTATAATTCGCTTTGAATCTGCATGGAAATATCAAAGCATTTGACCGAATGAGTCAGCGCGCCGAGCGAGATGATGTCCACCCCGGTTTCAGCGACTTCACGGATGTTGTCATGGGTAATATTGCCGGACGCCTCCAGTTTGGCGCGTCCGCCGGTGATTTCAACCGCCTTTTTCATGGTTGGGCAGTCCATATTGTCGAGCATGATTACGTCCGCCCCAACAGCGAGTGCCTCTTCCAGTTCTTCCAGGCTGCGGGTTTCTACCTCAATTTTGACCATGTGGCCAACCTTGGAACGAAGCGCCTCAACCGCTTTGGTGAGCGAGCCGTAGGCGTCGATGTGGTTGTCCTTGAGCATGGCGGCGTCGCTCAGGTTGTAGCGGTGATTAACACCTCCGCCGACCACGACGGCATATTTTTGGAGCGGGCGCAGGCCCGGCAGGGTTTTGCGGGTTTCTGCAATGGTGGCGCGGGTTCCCTCAATGAGCCTGACGCACCGGTTGGTTGCGGTTGCAATGCCGGACATGTGCTGCATCAGGTTCAAAGCGGTGCGCTCTCCCTTGAGCAGGGTGGCGGTACTCCCTTTGATTTCTGCAATGACATCGCCTTTGGAGACGGCAGAGCCGTCCGGCTTGTAAATGCTGTATGCAACGCTGTTGTCCAGCAGTTCGAAAACCCGCATGCCAATTTCGATCCCGGCGACAACCCCCTTGTCCTTGGAGATGAGCCGCGCAGTGGAGATACTGTCCTCCGGTACAAGATAGTCGGTGGTGACGTCTATGTAGTTGATATCCTCCGAGATGGCGCGCTTAATTAAATCGTCAATATAAAACTGCGGTAATTTCACGAAAATCCCTCCGTTAAATGACTTCTTTGAGCATCAGGTAGCCAACTGTGGTCAGGGAACGGGCTTCAATGAAGTCCGGCGTGACCTTAAAACCGCCGTCGTCTAGGAAATGTTTGAGCTCCCGCAGCCGCTCAAAACCGTGCAGGGCTTCTGCCGGGTTCGGCACCACAAAATGCGCCCGCTGCATAATGCTGCGCACCTCGGTACGGATCCCTGCCGGGAGTTCGGTGGTGCTCTCATCCGGCGTAAAGCCGTAAGGCACAATCTCCGGCAGATCGCCGGAAAGGCGTTTGTTCATATCCAGCGCCGCCTGTTTGGAGAAGACCAGAGCCTCCAGCAACGAGTTGCTCGCGAGGCGGTTGTTGCCGTGCACGCCGGTATGGGAACATTCCCCGGCGGCATAAAGGCCGTCAATGGTGGTTTCGCTGTTTAAATCCACGTCGATACCGCCCATCAGGTAATGCTGGCAGGGGTAGACGGGGATGAGGTCTTTGGTCATATCGTAGCCCTGATCCATAAGGTTTTTGTAGATCATGGGAAAACGGTTCCGAATAAATTCCGCGGGCTTGTAGGTAATATCGAGGGAAAAGTCTCCGCTTCCGGTACGCTTTTCTTCTTCGATGATGGCGTGAGAAACCACGTCGCGCGGCGCAAGCTCGAGGCGCTCGTCATAGCGGTGCATGAACCGCTCTTTATGGCAGTTGAGCAGGTAGGCGCCCTCGCCCCGGACCGATTCCGAGATGAGGAAGCACTCGCGGGTGTGGGCGTTTGCAAACGCGGTGGGATGGAACTGCACCAGATGCAGGTTTTTGATTTTGGCGCCAAGCCGGTACGCGAGTGTAATGCCGTCCCCGGTAGCGATTTTGGAGTTTGTGGTGTACTTATACACCCGTCCGATGCCTCCGGTCGCCAGCAGGCAGTAGTGAGAGGCAAAATATTCGTGCTGGTTTTCCTTTACGTTGAGCACGTCCAGCGAAAAGCCGTGGGTGGTCTGTTTTAGGTCACAGACCATGGCGTTTTCCATTATGGTGACGTTCGGCAGTTTCTGCACAGCGGCGAGCAGCTTCTCTACAATTTCGCGCCCGGTGCAGTCCTTGTGATGCAGGATGCGCGGCTTGGAATGTCCGCCCTCCAGTGTGAGGTGGATGTTGCCCGCTTCGTCGCGGTCAAAGTCTACATCGTAGTTTAAAAGATTGCGGACCTCCTCCGGGCCTTTGGTAACCAGCAGCTTGAGCGAATCGGGGTTGTTTTTAAATCCTCCGGCGATGAGAGAATCGTTGAGATGGGATGCGATGCTGTCGTCGGTCTCATCTATTACCGCAGCAACGCCGCCCTGTGCCAGAGAGGAGTTGCTCAAGGTGAGCTGGCGTTTGCACAGCAACAGTACCTTTGCGTCCGGCTTCAGGTTGAGCGCGCAGTAAAGGCCCGCAACGCCGGTTCCGACAACAATCACGTCATAGTTTTGATACACAGTGTTCACCCTCAGAATTTTTTGCGCGGCGCAGGCCGCGTGTTTTTGGTATGATGGTTCGCTTTGCTTGAAGAATGAAAAGAGCTTAAACTTATTCCAGTATAGCACAAATTGCACATGGCCGCACCTATTATTTTCAAAAATGATCCTTTAATTTTTCTTATAATCCCCTTTCAAACGGCTCATACTAATAAAAACGGATGATATGGCGTTTTTACGCTGGTTTGAAAGGAAATGTGTTATGTATGCAGTCATTATGGCGGGCGGCGAAGGCAGCCGGCTGCGCCCGCTTACCTGTGAAATTCCAAAGCCATTGGCGCCGCTTTGCGGGAAACCGGTAGTGGAGTATATTCTGGATCTGCTCAAGAAGCATGGATGCTCCCGTGCGACCCTCACCTTAATGTACCTTGGCAATGAGCTTGTCAAGCATTTCCCAGATGCGGAATACAGTGGTATCCCTCTGGATTTTGCCTTTGAGGATGTGCCGCTTGGCACGGCGGGAAGTGTAAAAAACGCAGCAAAAACCCAAGAGGACTTCCTAGTGATCAGCGGGGATGCCATGTGCGACTTTGACCTGACAGCGGCTTTTACCTTTCACCGGGAGCGCCAGGCTGCGGCAACGCTGGTGGTGACGGCGGTGGAGGACCCGCGCGAATACGGGCTGGTACAGGCCGGGGAGGATGGTTGCATCACCGGATTTCTGGAAAAGCCCTCCCGTATGAATTGTGTTTCCGGCCTTGCAAATACCGGCATTTACATCCTTTCGCCGGAGGTGCTGGAATTAATTCCGGATGGTCAATCATCCGATTTTTCCTTTGACATCTTCCCGGAAATGTTAAAACGCGGTATGAAGCTCTGCGCTTATCAGGCGAAAGGGTACTGGAAAGACATTGGCGATATTAAAAGCTACCTAGACTGCCAGCACGATATGCTGGGGGGAAAGGTATGCTGTGAACTGAGCGGTGTTGTACGGGATGTCAAGGATATCCTCACTCTGCCGCAGGGCTGTACCGTCGACCCGCCGGTGGCCATCGGCAAAAATGTGACGCTGGAACCAGAGGTTGTCATTGGGCGGGGCAGTGTCATCGGCGACAATGTGACCATCGGGCAGGGGAGCAAAATCCGCGGCGCGGTGCTGGCCAATGGTGTTTCGATCGGGGAGCGCTGCGGCGTCAACCAGGCCGTGCTCTGTGAGGACGCTACACTGGAAAACGGCTGCGGAGTGTATGAGTATGCGGTTATTGGACGGCACGCGGCCATCCAGGGGCACTCGTTCGTTCATCCGCGTGTCAAGGTTTGGGACTACAAGACGGTGCCGCGGGGAACCAATCTCAAAGAAAACCTGCAATACGGCGATGTCTGTGAGGCAATCTGCGAAGAGGACGGCATCTCCGGCACGCTCGGCGGTATGGTGTCCCCTCACTTCTGCGCAACGGTAGGGTATGCACTCGGCAGTCTCAAAAAGGATGCGATCATCGGCGTGGGAAGCGACGGCAGTGCTGAAGCGGACGCACTCCGCAGTGCACTGGTGTCCGGAGTGGCCGCCTCCGGCAGTGAGATATGGGATTTTGGCGGAGGTATCCGTACTCAATTCGATTTCTGTATGGACGAAACCCGCTGCGATTTTGGAGTTTACCTTACGGCGGAGGAAAAAGCCTGCCTGTCATTTGTGCAGGACGGCTGTTTGCCGATGTCCCGCGCCTTTGAGCGAAAGCTGGAAGGGTACATCAACCGCGGGGAATATAAACGCGCCGGAAAAGGTCATTTTGGCAAAGTGGTATCTTTTAGCGGAATGGATCGGCTGTATGAAGCGCATCTTCTGCGCTGTGGTACTAGGCTGGATGGAATTTCGGTCCGGCTGAAAACGCCGCTTTCCAAAACAGGCAGGGTGCTGGAACGGGTGCTGCGCCGCCTAGGGTGCGGACTGGATGGCGGACCGTATCTGGGCATTTCGCAGGATGGTGCACGGCTGTCCCTTTTTGAAGAGGGCGTCGGCTTTGTGCCCCACAACCGTCTGATTGCCCTGATGTGTGCCGTCCGGTTTGAGCGCGGGGAGGATGTCTCACTTCCTAACAGCCTGCTCGCTGCCATTGACAGGCTGGCGGAGCGGTACCATCACCGGGCGTACCACTACGCCTCCTGCCCCTGCGACAGTTCCGACGCCGTGGCAAGAGAGCTTGCCCACACCCAGCCTTTCGCCCGGGACGGGATTTTGCTCGCGGTAGAGCTGCTTTCCTATCTGAAAGTAAGCGGGCAAAGTCTGCAGCAGGCGCTTGCACGCGTTCCCCGGTTTTCAACGGTATCCAAGCAGGTTGAAATCCGGGAGAATCCGGCTGAGGTGTTCCGGAAGATCGGTGCGGCGTCGAGCGGGATTGGCGAGGGCGTCCGGCTAAAGGACCGCCGGGGAGACCTGCTCATCCGCCCGGCAAAATCCGGGAAAAGCGTCTTCATTTATGCAGAAAGCCGTGACACCGAAACAGCAGCAGAACTCTGCGATTTTTACGCCGACATGATTAAGAAAGGGCCGGTCAGTTAATACTTGGGAATATCCGCGCTATGCGGGTATTCCCTTTTGTTTTCCATACAGGCGGGGCGGCGCTTGACATTTCTGTCACAAAACGCTACACTAAAAGTGTATCTATTTGTTCGGTTGAGATTTTTGTTTTTATCTGCTTTTTATCACACCATTCCATTTTTCTCATGAAAAGCAGGAAGCGCTGCAACGGCTCGGAAGCGGAAGGGTACTGGTCTGTGGGTGCCCTTTTTTCAGTATTGCTGCGTTACATAATCAAAGTTCGGCTGCCAAAAGGCACAACTGCGGGGTGGAGTCTGTCTGTCCGGCCTTCGTTGCTGTATGCTTTTGCGCGTTTGAACCGGCTTTGATCGGAAAAATCAAGCTGAAACTATACAAGTGCGAGAAAAGAAAGAGGTATTTATGGCAGAATTGAAAGAAAAGACCGGTATGACCGAAGCCGCCGGTCAACAGAACAAAAAAGGAGCAGCGGAAAAGCCAAAAGCGCCGCGGCGCAAAAAGACCACGCAGCCCAAAAATGGGGGCGCCAAAAAGACTGCTGCAAATGGAAGCAAAACAGCAAAAAATACGCAGAATGCGGAAAGCACTGAAACAACTTCGGCCAAAACCAGCGGCCGCAAACGCTTGGGCAGAAATGCGAAGGAACGCCGCAAAACCCCGGTGCGGATTATCCCACTGGGCGGCCTGAACGAAATTGGCAAGAATATGACCTGCTACGAATGCGGGCAGGACATGTTTATTGTCGATTGCGGCCTTGCCTTTCCAGACGCCGATATGCTCGGTGTTGACCTTGTTATCCCGGATTTCACTTATGTGGAAAAAAACATTGACCGCCTGCGCGGTGTCATCCTCACCCACGGGCACGAGGATCACATCGGCGGACTCGCTTATCTGCTCAAAAAGGTGAACGTGCCCATCTACGGCACCCGCCTGACCCTTGGCCTGGTGGAGGGCAAGCTCCGCGAGCACGGCCTGCTGCGGCAGGCGACCCTGAACGTTATCAAGCCACACGATATGGTTAAGATGGGCTGTATGTCGGTTGAGGTTATCCGTGTCAACCATTCCATTCCGGATGCGGTAGCGTTTGCCATTTACACCCCGGCGGGCATCATTGTGCAGACCGGCGACTTTAAGGTGGATTTTTCACCCATCCAGAGCGAGATCATCGATCTCGCGCGCTTTGCCGAGCTTGGCAACCGCGGCGTGCTCTGCCTGCTCGCGGATTCCACCAACGCCGAGCGTCCCGGTTCCACCATGAGCGAGCGCAAGGTAGGGGAATCCTTTGAACGGCTCTTTAAGCAGGCGGAAAGCCGCCGTATTATCATTGCGACCTTCTCTTCCAACATCCATCGTGTCCAGCAGATTGTGGACAACGCGGTGCGCTCCGGGCGCAAGGTTGCAGTCTCCGGCCGCAGCATGGTCAACGTCGTCAATGTGGCGCTTGAGCTCGGCTATCTGCATATCCCGGACGGGGTTATGATCGACATCGATGCCATCGGCCGTTATCCGGATGACAAACTCATCATTATCACTACCGGCAGCCAGGGCGAGCCGATGTCCGCCCTTTCCCGTATGGCGGCGGGTGAGCACCGCAAGGTCTCGGTTTCGTCGGATGACTTTATCATCATCTCTGCAACCCCGATTCCGGGCAACGAAAAGCACGTCAACCGGGTCATCAATGAATTGATGAAGCTGGGCGCCGAAGTCGTCTTTGAGAAGATGTATGACGTCCACGTTTCCGGCCACGCCTGTCAGGATGAACTCAAGCTTATGCTTTCATTGGTTAAGCCCAAGTTTTTCCTGCCGGTACACGGTGAGTACAAACACCTGAAAAAGCACAGCCAGCTCGCCCAGGCGGTGGGAATCCCGCCGTCCAACATCCTCATTGGAGACATTGGGCAGGTCATTGAGCTTGACGGCGTGGATATGAAGGTGACCGGAACGGTGCCGGCCGGGCGTGTCTTTGTGGACGGCTACGGCGTGGGCGACGTCGGCTCCATTGTCCTGCGGGATCGCAAGCATCTGGCGCAGGACGGGCTTATCATTGTTGTCGTAACCATGGAAAGCACTTCAGGCGCGGTGGTTGCCGGGCCGGATATTGTTTCACGCGGGTTTGTCTACGTGCGGGAGTCTGAAGAATTGATGGATAACGCCCGTCAGCGCATTGTTGAGGTGCTTGATGACTGCGCCTCCCGTTCGGTGCGGGAGTGGGGCACCATCAAGACGGCAATTAAGGACGACCTGTCCAACTTTATTTATAAAAAGACCAAACGCGCACCGATGATCCTCCCTATTATCATGGAGATTTAACCGGCGTGGCAAAAATTTAATGTGGATTGAGGTTGAATCCGCGGTCCAGATGATGTAAAATAGTTGTACTACATCTATGGAACAGGGGTGGCTGGCATGAAACCGAAAAAACTGTGGCAAATCAAAGCCTGTCTGGTTGTTTTGCTGCTGATTTGCGGGGCATTGCTGGGCGCCTCTTTTTTGCTCAACGACAAGCTCACCTGGCTGTTTGCGGTGCTGTTTATCATTATGGTGCTGGTCACGGTGCTTCGTTTCCGTTTTCTGCGCAGCGATGCCTACCGTTTTATGAGTGAGGTCGCCCAGTCTTTGGATACCGACGACCGGGAGGTTTTAAACCGTTTTCCGCTGCCGGTGCTCATGGTTGGCTCCAAGCGTGAAGTGCTATGGTACAACGATCCCTTCCGGGCCAACGTGCTTGGGGATTATGACCTCTACGGCGGCAGCCTGGACGACATTACCAAAACGCCGGTTGAGAGCTTTTACCTGCCTAATGGGGTGGATTTGAGCTATGCGATGAAGCATTACACCGTTTATGGGTTTCATTCGGAAACTCACCGGGATTCGTTGGATATTCTGTACTTTGTAGATAACACCATGCTCAAAAATATTGCGATGGAATACCGGCTTTCCCGTCCTGCGGTGATGATTCTGGTTATTGACAATTATGACGAGCTGGTGCAAAATGCCAAGGAAAGCGAAAAATCCCAGATTCTGGGTGAAATTGATACGGTAATTGAACAGTATTTCGCCGAGACCAATGGCTTTGTCCGCCGGTTTTCACAGGATCGCTACATCGCCATGATTGAAAAGCGGCATCTCGATAAAATCATTGAAACCCGTTTTGCCCTGCTTGACCGCACCCGCAAAATCATTGCAAACGAACGGGTGCCAGCCACCATGTCCATCGGCGTGGGCTGTGAAGGCAAAACCATGGGAGAAAATGAGGCGGCTGCCCGTCAGTCGCTGGATATGGCACTGGGCCGCGGCGGCGACCAGGCGGTTGTCAAAACCGTCAACGGCTATGATTTTTACGGTGGTATCTCCAAAGGGATTGAAAAGCATACCCGTGTGAAGAGCCGTATTATAGCGACCGCGCTGCTGGAACTCATTGATACCAGCGAAAATGTCATTGTCATGGGGCACCGTGCCTCGGATTTAGACGCTGTCGGCAGTTCGATTGCACTGGCGCAGGCTATTCGCCGGATGGGCCGTTCTGCTATCATTGCGATTGATCGTGACACCACCCTTGCGTCTTCGCTGGTCAACAAGGTGAGCGACAATGGCAGTGCCAATTTGTTTGTCCACCCGGAGATTGCCAAGGATTATGTCACCCGCCGGACGCTGATGATTATTGTAGATACCCACAATCCGGTTTTTGTAGAGTCGCCGGAACTGTACCGGATGTGTAAAAATGTAGTGGTCATCGATCACCACCGCAAGATGGTCAACCACATTGACAATGCGGTAGTGTTCCACCACGAGCCGTTTGCTTCTTCTACGTCGGAGATGGTGACCGAGCTGCTCCAGTATTTTGGCGACAACTGCCGCCCGACTAAAGAGGACGCGGAGGCGCTGCTTTCCGGTATTATGCTGGATACCCGCAACTTTGTCATCCGTACCGGGGTGCGCACCTTTGAGGCGGCGGCTTATCTGCGGCGCATCGGCGCAGACACCGTTGCGGTGCGCAAGCTGTTCGCGAGTACAATGGACGACTACCAGCGGCGTTCCGGCCTGGTGCAGAACGCTGAAATTTACCGCAACTGTGCCATTGCGGTGAGCGGCCAGAATTTTGAGGACATCCGCATTGTCGCCCCGCAGGCGGCGGACGAACTGCTTGGCATCACCGAGGTAGACGCTTCGTTTGTCATTTACAACACGGGGAGCGACATCAGTATTTCCGCGCGCTCTATGGGGGACATCAATGTGCAGGTTGTCATGGAATACCTGGGCGGTGGCGGCCACCATACCATGGCGGGCTGTCAGCTCAAGGGCGTAACGCCGGAGGAAGCCAAAGAACAGCTGATGCGTGCGGTTGACCGTTATTATGAGAGCCTTGCGAGCGAGGCAAACCGATAAACGATTGAATCCAAACGGATTGCATAAAGGAGGAACCACCTATGAAAGTAATTTTAAAACAGGACGTTAAAGGCACCGGCAAGGCCGGCGACCTCGTCAACGTGGCGGATGGCTACGCCCAAAACTTCCTGATCAAACGCGGTCTTGCAGTGGAGGCAAACGCGCAGAACATCAACGAAAAAAATGCGAAGGACGCGGCGAAGCAGCACCGTGCGGATGTTGAACTCCAAAGCGCCAAGGATATGGCGGCAAAGCTGGAGGGCAAAACAGCCAGGGTTTCTGCCAAGGCGGGTGCCAACGGCAAGCTGTTTGGTTCAGTTACACCGAAAGAAGTTTCGGCGGCGCTTAAACAACAGTACCAGGCCGATGTGGACAAACGGAAAATTGTACTTGCACAGGATATTAAGGGCTACGGCGTCTTTTCAGCCGAGATTAAGCTGCACACCGGCGTATCCGCAAAAATCAGCGTAGAAGTTGTAGAAGCATAGCATTGGAGGTACCTCATGGCAGTTGGTGAACCCCTTACCTTGGAAACAACCGGGCAGCTCCCGCACAGTATCGAAGCAGAGCAGTCGGTGCTGGGGGCTATCCTGCTGGATCCGGGTTGTATTTCGACCGCGCTTGAGTACATCAAGAGCGATTCTTTTTATTTAAGGCAGCACCAGCAGCTTTTTTCGCTGATGATTTCCATGTTCTCCACCGCCAAGTCGATTGACTACATCACGGTGCTGGACGAAGCGGTTTCGGCCCAGATTTTTGACTCCGAGCAGGCGGCAAAGGTTTACCTAGCCCAGCTCATGGAAATGGTGCCGACCACCGCCAATGTGGAGAGCTACTGCCGCATTGTGCAGGAACGTCATTACCTGCGTTCGCTTATTCAGGTGGCGCATGAAATCATTGACAATGTGAATGAAGCCCAGGGCAATGCAAAAAACATGCTGGATCTGGCGGAACAGCGTATTTATGAAATCCGGCAGGGGCGCGATGCGACCGGTCTGACCAAAATCAACGACGTTATCATCCAGACTTATGATCAGCTCCAAAAGCTGAGCTCAGAGGACCGCAACCAGTACCTGGGCCTGAAAACCGGCTTTTCGGCGCTGGACCGCATTACCACCGGGTTGAATAAATCGGATCTGATTCTGATCGCCGCCCGCCCTGCAATGGGCAAAACGGCGTTTGTGCTCAACCTCGCCTCCAATGTGGCCAAAACCTCCAAAAAGCAGGTCGCTATTTTTTCATTGGAGATGTCAAAGGAGCAGCTGGTCAGCCGCATGCTGTCGAGTGAGGCGCGGATTTCCGGCCACAACCTGCGCATGGGCACTCTTTCGGCGGAGGAATGGGTGCGGCTCGCCTCGGCAGCAGAAATCCTGTCTCAGACCGAGATTTACCTTGACGATATCCCAAGTGCGACGGTGGCGGATATGAAGGCCAAGCTGCGCCGTCTGCCGGATTTGGGGTTGGTCGTCATTGACTACCTCCAGCTCATGAGCACCGGCCGCCGGGACGGCAACCGCGTGCAGGAGGTTTCTGAAATTACCCGAAATCTGAAAATTATGGCGAAGGAAATGAATGTTCCGGTCGTTACGCTGAGCCAGCTTTCCCGTTCGCCGGACTCCAGGACCGATCACCGCCCCATGTTGTCCGACCTGCGTGAATCCGGCTCGATTGAGCAGGATGCGGACATTGTCATGTTTTTATATCGTGATGCTTATTACAACGAAGAATCTGAGGAACAGAACGTGGCGGAGTGCATTGTCGCCAAAAACCGTCATGGCGAGACCGATACAGTGCGCCTGCACTGGGACGGTGCTCATACCCTGTTTACCTCGTTGGAGAATTACCGGGAATGATAGAACAAGTACGGCGGACAATTAAGCAAAATGAAATGCTGCATAAGGGCGATACCGTCGTCGTTGGGGTATCCGGCGGAGCGGATTCAGTCGCACTGCTTCATTTTTTAAACAGCGGTCTGCCGGAGCTCCGCTTAAAGCTAGCGGTCTGTCATGTCAATCATCAGTTAAGGGGCGCAGAGAGCGACCGCGATATGCGTTTTGTGCAAACGCTGTGCGCGGAGCTTTCTGTGCCTTGTCATGTTTTATCCTGCGATGTACGGGCGCTTGCCCGGGAACAAAGGCTGGGGGAAGAAGAATGCGGTCGCGCGTTGCGTTACCGTTTTTTTCATGAAACTGCGGCGAAATACGGAGAAACTGCAAAAATTGCAACGGCACATACCCTTTCCGACAACGCAGAGACGCTGCTGTTCCGCCTGGCGCGCGGCACTGGGCTCAAAGGGCTGTGTGGCATCCCGCTGGTGCGCGGGCGGATTATCCGGCCTTTTTTGGAGATCACGCGGGAACAGGTAGAGGACTACTGTGCGGCAAACGGCCTCCAGTATGTCACCGACAGCACCAACACTTCGGATGAATATGCACGCAACCGGGTACGGAAGTATATCCTGCCTCAGCTGAAAACGCTCAATCCCTCCGCTGAGCAGTCATTGGCGCGAACCCTTGCGGCCCTGCGTGCGGATGAGGAATACCTGACGCAGACAGCGGTGCGGGCTCTCTGCGACGCAGACACAGACGGCGGTTATAATGTACAGGCGCTTGCTGCGCAGCCGCCTGCTATCCGTGACCGTGCGCTGATGCTTGCCTGCCGGGAAAACGGCGTTGCAGCCGAACGCGAAAAAATTGAAGGACTCTGCCAAATAATTTTGGCCAAATACGGGAAAATAAGTATGGCCGCCGGCCTTTGGGCTGAAGTGCGAAAAGATGTTTTGTGTTTTTCCGGGGATCAGGCGCCGTTTCCTTTTTTTAAATTGCCATTTCGTACAGGATTGTTGACATTACCAAGCGGAGTCGCCTATAATATAACTATTGTGCCGCACACGGAATTGGTGGAAATTGTTAATAAAAATTTCTCATTTGCAATTTTGGACTATGATAAAATAAAAGGCAAACTGATGTTCCGTCAGCGGAGAGGTGGAGATGCCCTCTCACTGCCGCAGCGCGGTGTGACCAAAACCCTGAAGAAACTGTTCAATGAAGCGGGCGTCCCGCTTGAACAGCGCGGCAGACTTGCGGTGCTGTGCGATGAAGTGGGTCCGGTTTGGGTTGAAGGCTTTGGCGTGGACAAACGCGTTCAGTGTAGCGGCAGTACAATACGCTGTCTTGTGCTCCGGCGGAATGACTGTTTGAAAGGAAACAGACAATGACAAACGATATTTTAAAGGTCTTAATCAGCGAACAGGAGCTGAAGGCCAAGGTGGAAGAACTCGGTACAAAAATCAGCGCCGATTACGCAGGCAAAAATCTTATGATGGTAAGCGTGCTCAAGGGTTCAGTCGTGTTTATGGCGGACTTAATGCGCGCCATTACCATCCCCTGTGAAATTGATTTTATGTCGGTATCCAGCTATGGAAAAGATGTTAAGACCTCCGGCGTGGTCAAAATCATCAAGGATTTGGATCAGCAGCTTGAAGGCAAGGATTTGCTGATTGTGGAGGATATACTGGACAGCGGCATGACATTGAGTTACATCACCGAAATGCTGCGGCAGCGCGGGCCGAGCTCGATCCGTCTTTGCACCCTGCTTGACAAGCCGGAACGCCGTCAGGCGGATGTTGCTGCGGACTATTTTGGTTTTGTGGTGCCGGATGAATTTGTAGTCGGCTATGGGCTTGATTACGCGGAAAAGTACCGCAACCTGCCGTATGTCGGCGTTTTAAAGCCGGAAGTGTATTCGAAATAAAAGCCGGTATGCGGCACCCAATGAATTGGAGTTGAGATTTTGAACAAAAAAGGGAAGAGCATATTAATTTATGTCCTCGTTCTCGGCGCATTGCTGATTGGCTTTATGTTCATGATGAACATGATTAAACCAACCGGCGAAACCATTAATTATTCCGAGGTTGTGGACTATTTCCAGCAGAACAAGGTGAAGAAGTTTGTCATTGACCTTGGTAGCGGTGAATTGCAGGCAGAAGTAGAAGGGCGTGACAAACAGCTTGTCTACAAAGTGCCGAATGTGGGGCTGTTCATTGAATTGGTCGAACCAATGGTGGTCGAGTACAACAAGGAAAACCCTAGCGACAAAATAGAGTTTAACTATTTGCCGATTCAGGATAACTCCTGGCTCTTGAACTTCCTGCCGACGCTGCTGCTCATCGGCGTCATGGTGGTTTTCTGGGTGATCATTCTGCGCCAGCAGGGCGGGGGAAAGATCAACCAGTTTGGCAAGATGAACGCCAAGAATGGGCTGACGCAGGGGAAAAAGGCGACCTTTGCCGATGTGGCGGGCGCCGATGAGGAAAAAGCAGAGCTGGTTGAAATTGTTGAGTTCCTCAAGAACCCTAAAAAATTCAATGAGCTCGGCGCGCGTATCCCGAAAGGCGTTTTGCTGATGGGCCCTCCCGGTACCGGTAAAACCCTGCTTGCGCGGGCGGTCGCCGGTGAGGCGGGCGTGCCGTTCTTCTCCATTTCCGGTTCCGACTTTGTTGAGATGTTCGTCGGCGTTGGTGCGTCCCGTGTGCGTGACCTGTTTGAACAGGCCAAGAAAAACGCGCCAGCCATTATCTTCATTGATGAAATCGACGCGGTTGGCCGGCACCGCGGCGCTGGACTCGGCGGCGGGCACGATGAGCGTGAGCAGACCCTCAACCAGTTGCTGGTTGAAATGGACGGCTTCGGTTCGAATGAAGGCATTATCATCATCGCTGCAACCAACCGCCGCGATATTCTCGACCCGGCGCTGCTGCGCCCCGGCCGGTTTGACCGTGAGATTATGGTCGGTTATCCGGACGTTAAGGGCCGTGAAGCAATTTTGAAGGTCCATGCGCGCAACAAGCCGCTGGGCTTCGACGTTGACCTTTCGGTGATTGCAAAATCCACGGCGGGCTTTACCGGCGCGGATTTGGAGAACCTGCTCAATGAGGCGGCACTGCTTGCGGCGCGCAACAACCGCAAAGCCATCATTGAAAAGGATATTGAAGAGGCGACCATTAAGGTGGTAGCCGGGCCGGAGAAACGCTCCAGAGTGATCACCCCGGCAGAGCGTAAACTCACCGCTTTCCATGAGGCGGGCCATGCGGTGTGTACTTATCACTGCAAAACCCAAAGCCCGGTGCACCAGGTTTCTATCATCCCGCGCGGTATGGCGGGTGGTTTCACCATGTCCCTGCCGGAGCAGGATAAGAGCTATATGCGCAAAAAGGAGATGCAGGAGGAACTCATTGTCCTGCTGGGCGGCCGTGTGGCTGAAAGCCTGACGCTCGACGATATTTCGACCGGCGCTTCCAACGACATTGAGCGCGCCACCAAACTTGCACGTGATATGGTCACCCGTTATGGTTTCAGCGAGAAGCTCGGTACCATTGTGTATGGTCAGGCGGATCACGAGGTTTTCCTTGGCCGCGACTTTAATCAGTCCCGGAACTACTCCGAAAACGTGGCAGCAGAAATTGATGCAGAAATTCGCGAGATTATTGACAATGCTTACGAGCAATGTACGGAAATTCTCAACGCGCACCGTGACCAGCTTACCACGGTGGCGGAATATCTGCTCGTCCATGAAAAGATTGACGGCGAGGAGTTCAAAAAACTGATGACCGGTGCGCTGAAAGCGGAGCCTGCTGAAGTAGAAGCAGTGCTTCACCCGAAACACGAAGAGGAGGCGGAGGAATCCACCCCGAAAGTTGCCGGCGAACCGGAAATGGGCTCAGAAGAGCACGAAACGAACGAAACAAACAGCGAAACGAACGAATAGTGGATAATCCCTGTGCGAAAGCACGGGGATTCCCTGTTTCCGAGGGGTTTTTGAATGGATTGGAAGCAACTCCCTTTTTTATGGGATCGGTTGCAGCGGTCTGAAAAACCAGTTGTAATTTACGGCATGGGGGACGGCTGTGAAAAGATCATGCGGGTATGTGGGGAATACCGCATTCCGGTGGCAGGTATTTTTGCAAGCGACGAATATGTGCGCGGTCACAGCTTTTTGGGCTACCCGGTTCTGCGGTATGATGAAGCGAAGCAGGCGTTTGGCAGCATGATTGTCCTGCTGGCTTTTGCGGCGTTTGAATCGGGGCTGGTTTCAAAAATTAAGAGGATTGCCGTAGAAAACGAGCTGTATGCGCCGGATGTGCCGCTGTTCGGCGGCGGCCTTTTTGAGCGCAGATACATAAAAGAGCACCGCGCAGAACTGGAACAGGTCTACGCTCTGTTAGCGGACGCCCGGTCGCGGCAGGTTTTCGAATCGGTGCTGGCATATAAAATAACGGGGTGTATTGATTACCTTCTTGCATGTGAAACGCCAAAACAGGAGGCGTTTGACCAAATTCTGCGTTTTGGGCCGGAGGAGTGTTACGCCGATCTTGGCGCTTATGACGGAGACACGGTGGTAGAATTTGTCCGCGTAGTGAACGGAGCGTACCGGCGCATTTACGCACTGGAACCCAACCCGAAGAATTTTAGCCGCCTGGTGCGCGGCTGTGCCGGGCTGCCGGAGGTGGTTTCCATCCAGAAGGGCGCTTGGAACCGGGAGGAGACGCTTGCGTTCCATGCGAAGGCAGGGCGGAGTTCCGCCATCCTGCCGGGTGCGGCGCAGAGCATTGAAGCGGCGCCGGTGGACGATCTGATTGAGGAACCGCTGAGCTACATCAAACTGGATGTAGAGGGCGCTGAACGGGAAGCACTGGAGGGCTGCCGCCGGCAGATCCTTGCGTACAAGCCCAAACTGGCGATCAGCGCCTACCACCGCAACGAGGATTTGTTTGCGCTTCCGCTCCAGATAAGCGCCATGCGCGCAGACTACCGCATTTATCTCAGGCACCACCCGTATATCCCGGCATGGGATACGGTGTACTATATGGTTTGAGGAGGAGAAGAAAATGGCGGCTCCAGCACAACTCAAAGAGCAGATTGCAGACGGCCGGTGGGATGCGCCGCTGGCAGACCTTTATGGTAAACAGGCGGTTTTGCACCAAAGAAACCGGTACCAGGAGCTGGTGAAGGAATACAGCGCACGGTTCGGCGGCGGAGGAGAGGCGTTTTTATTCAGCGCGCCGGGCCGTACTGAAATTGGAGGCAATCACACCGATCACCAGCGCGGCAGGGTACTTGCAGCGGCAATCAACCTGGATGCGGCTGCGGTTGCAGTACCGAATGACAGCGGCGTCATTCATATTAAATCTGCCGGGCACGATGAAAACATTGTTCGGTTGGATCAGCTTGAACCGGCGGGGGGGGAGGAAAACACCTCAACCGCACTGGTGCGCGGCATTGCCGCGCGGTTCCATGAACTGGGTTTTCGCGTTGGCGGCTTCAGCGCTTACACGGTGTCTGATGTGCTGCGCGGCTCAGGCCTTTCATCTTCGGCGGCATTTGAGGTGCTGGTTGGAACCATCCTCAACGGGCTGTTCAACGGCGGCGCGGTGGATCCGGTTACCATTGCACAGATTGGGCAGTATGCGGAGAACCGCTATTTTGGCAAGCCCTGCGGTTTAATGGATCAGACCGCCTGTTCGGTTGGCGGATTGGTTCAAATTGATTTCCGTGACGCGGCTCACCCGGCTGTGGAACAGCTGCCCTACGATTTTTCCGCCCGTGGATATGCCCTGTGCGTGGTCAACACCGGCGGAAGCCATGCCGATCTCACCGGGGAATACGCCGCAATTCCGGCGGAGATGAAGGCTGTTGCCCAAGCGTTTGGGGCGGAGGTGCTGTCCGAGGTGCCGGAAGAGGATTTTTTCGGCCGGATTGGAGAACTGCGGCAGCAGGTGGGAGACCGCGCTCTGCTGCGGGCGCTCCACTTTTTTGAAGAGAACCGCCGGGTGTCGGAGCAATCTGCCGCTCTGCGCGCGGATGATTTGGAAGGTTTTTTTACGTTGGTCAAGGAATCCGGCCATTCTTCGGCGGCGCGGCTCCAAAATGTGGCAAGCGCAGTTTCCAGCAGGGAACAGGGCGTAGCGCTGGGCGTTGCGGTCAGTGAACAATTTTTGCAGGGCAAAGGCGCCTGCCGGGTACATGGCGGCGGTTTTGCCGGTACCTTGCAGGCCTATGTTCCGCTGGAACAGGTGGAAGCGTACCGGGAAGCAATGGAGCGCATTTTCGGGCAGAGGAGCTGTTATGTGCTGAAGATACGTCCCTGCGGCGGAATTCAAATAAAGGCAGAATGACGATTCAGAAAAGGGAGAGATTACAATGACGATACTGGTAACGGGCGGTACGGGGTTCATTGGCAGCCACACCTGCGTTGAGCTTTTACAGGCGGGGCATGAAGTCATAATTGTGGATAATCTCTGCAACTCCAAACAGGAAGTTGTGGGTGTGATTGAACAGCTCGGCGGCAAACCTGTAAAATTTTACAAAGCGGATATTGCCGACCGCCGCACCATTCAAAGTATTTTCAAGCATTCTGCGGTGGATGCAGTTATCCATTTTGCGGGATTAAAAGCAGTTGGAGAATCGGTGCAAAAGCCGCTTGCCTACTATAAGAACAACATCACCGGTACCCTTGTCCTGCTGGAAGCTATGCTGAGCGAGGGCTGCAAGCGGATGGTGTTTTCCTCCTCGGCAACGGTTTACGGCATGAACAATCCGGTTCCGTTCCGGGAGGAGTATCCCATTTCGGCAACCAATCCCTACGGCTACACCAAGGTGATGGTCGAGCAGATCTTAAACGACCTCTGTGTGGCGGATCCGCAGTGGAGCGTGGTAAACCTGCGTTATTTCAACCCCATTGGAGCCCATAAAAGCGGCCTGATTGGTGAAAACCCCAACGGCATCCCAAATAACCTCCTGCCTTATGTCACTCAGGTGGCGCTCGGCAAGCTGCCGCATCTCAACGTCTATGGGGATGACTATGACACGGTAGACGGCACCGGCGTGCGGGATTATATCCATGTAGTAGATTTGGCCAAAGGGCACCTTGCCGCGTTGGAATATGCCATGAAACACAAGGGTGCGGAAGCGGTCAACCTTGGCACCGGCCGGGGAACAAGTGTGCTGGAAATGGTCAAAGCGTTTGAAGATGCAACCGGCGTGCGGGTACCGTATGAAATTGCGCCGCGCCGCGCTGGGGATATTGCGTCTGCTTATGCGGATACCTCCAAAGCGGAACAGATATTCGGCTGGAAAGCGGAAAAGGGTATTGCGGAAATGTGTGAGGACAGCTGGCGCTTTGTCAAACAGCAAGCGGGTAAAATGTAAAAATTCCGGTTGTTTTTCTGTTTACAGGGTGTTATAATTGTAATATTCCGTATGGATTCGCTGTGCGGATACCGCAGCGCGGGGGACCCCCGGCGGCAGTCCAAAAAGCGGCTGCCCCCTTTGGCCGAGACTCAGGTATAGACCGGCTCTATTCGTGTCCGAAATTGCTGGGAGTTCCAAGAACCTTTCAACTGAAAAAGGAGTGTTATCATGACCAAAATTACCAGAAAACCATTTGGCTCTCTTGCTGACGGCACCGATGTCGAGCTCTTTACTCTAGACAATCAAACCATGAAGGTCGATATCACAAATTACGGTGGCACCATTGTTTCTATCCTGGTGCCGGATCGGGACGGGAAGTTTAAGGATGTGGCTCTTGGCTATGATACGGTTGGTGAATACCAGACCCACGGCGGCTTTCTTGGCGCATTGATTGGCCGCTGCGGCAACCGCATTGAGCGCGGCGTATTTGAACTCAATGGCAAAGAATACCAGCTCTACTGCAATGACGGTAAAAACCATCTGCACGGCGGTAAAATTGGCTTTGACAAAAAGGTTTGGAATGCGGAAGTTGTTTCCGGTGCAAGCGGCGACGAGCTCAAACTCACTTTGCTTAGCCCGGATGGTGACGAAAACTACCCTGGCAACCTGAATGTTACCGTGACCTACAAGCTGACCAAAGAGAATGGCCTTATCATTGATTATAAAGCGGTCAGCGACCGCGATACGGTCTGCAATCTGACCAACCACACCTACTTTAATCTTGCGGGACAGGACAGCGGCAAAAATGTTCTCGACCATAAACTGAAACTTTATGCGGATAAATATACCGTTGGCAACGACGAGACCCTGCCGAATGGTATTATTGCGGATGTGGTCGGCACTCCATACGATTTCCTGGATTTCCATATCATCGGCGACCGGATTCACGACAATGAGCCGGGCCTTGTCAGCGCACATGGCTATGACCATAACTGGGTGCTCAACGGCGCTGAGGATGACGATGAAGCAGGATTGCCGATTGCTGCGGAAGCGGTTTGCCCCTCTACCGGCATTAAAATGGATGTTTACACCAACGAACCAGGTGTACAGTTCTATTGCGGCAACGGTCTAAGTGAAAAGACCACCGGCAAAGGCGGTGTGAAATACCAGCCGCATGCTGGCTTCTGTTTGGAGACCCAGTACTTCCCAAATGCAATGAAGCACAAAAATTTCCCTTCTCCGGTGCTCAAAGCGGGAAGCCTGTACTCCTTTACAACGGAGTACCGTTTCTCGGTGGAGAAGTAATCCTTTCATCAAAGTCAAAAGCCAGCCGGAAAGTCGGCTGGCTTTTTATCTGTGAAAGTTGCGGCAAGCGTGCATTGATAAATGCTGCGTTTCGGTTTGAATGAAAATCGAGCTGGATAAAAAATTAATCAGTTATATATTTTTTATTTCTGCTGCCTGAGCGGCAGGAACGCATGTTTCCTTAATGGCGGCAATGCCAATTCTTTTTTTCATCGGCAAATTGTTTACGGTTTCGCCTTATTTCGTCCTTTGCTTTGTGTTACACTGGTGGAAAGGCAGAAGCTTGGAAGGATGGTCGTTGAATGGCGGAACGGAAATATACAGGGCCGGTTTACAGCCTGGCAGAGGAACTCATTAGTTCCATTTCACATGGGGTCGGCACCCTGCTCGCTGTTGCCGCGCTGGTTGTAGGCGTTGTAATGGCTGCTCTTTACTCTGATGCATGGTGCATTGTGAGTATGGCAATTTATGGTACGACGCTGGTGATTCTTTACAGCATGTCGACCATCTACCACAGCTTAAGGCCAAACCGTGGCAAAAGCGTGCTGCGGATTCTTGATCATTGTTCGGTCTTTTTGTTGATTGCAGGAACCTATACGCCGCTTACTCTGGTTTCACTGCGCGGGACCGTTGGCTGGGTGCTGTTCGGCGTTGTCTGGGGTGCGGCGGTTCTCGGCATTGTTCTCAATGCGGTTAGCCTTACACGGTTCAAGGTGTTCTCAATGGTTTGTTACATTGCAATGGGCTGGGTAATTGTCTTTGCATTTCAGCCGTTGATGAACACCATGCAGACGGGCGGAATGATCCTGCTGATTGCAGGCGGTCTGTTTTATACTGTCGGTGCAGTGCTCTACGGTGTGGGCAAAAAGGTAAAATATGTGCATTCCATTTGGCACTTTTTTGTATTGGCGGGGAGTATCCTGCATTATTTCTGTATTTTGTTCTATGTTGTGCCGGTATTGCAAGCATGATTTCTGTCAAACAGCTAAAAGGCCGCGGAAAATCCGCGGCCTTTTTTGGGGATTCGACATCGGAATTTTTAGGGCTTCAAGCCCGGTGTATCTGCTGTTTTACGCATTGGACTGCTCAGGGTGGGTTGACGCAGGTTCTGACCGAAGCGGCAGGCCCGCTGGGGCGGCGGGATCAAAATGAACGTCGAGCTGCGGGAACGGAATGCGGATGCCGGACTGGTCAAAGGCTTGTTTGACCGACTCCAGCAAATCAAACTTAAGGGTGAGCAGATTTGCACCCTCCACCCAGACGTTGCAGGCAATTTTGACCGAACTGTCGGCCAGTTCACAGACCCGAATGATGGGCAGCGGATCCTTAAGTGCAAATTGGTGGTGTTCTACCAATTCCCAAATAATCTTTTTGGCCTGTTCCGGGTCATCCTGGTAGGAAATATCAAAGACGAGATCGAGACGGCGCTTTTCCTCGCGGGACATATTGATGATCCGGTCGGAAGAAATCTGGCCATTTGGCACCATGATGGCGCGGTTGTCAAAGGTGTTGATTTGGGTATAGAGGATGCTGATGCTCTGCACCACACCGGTGGCACCGTCCACCTCCACCGCGTCTCCAATGGTAAATGGCTTGGAAGCAAGCAGCAGAATACCGCCCGCCATGTTGGCGAGGGAATCCTTGACGGCAAGGCTGACCGCAAGACCAACCGCACCGAAGGCGGCAAGCAGGGTGGCAGTTGGAACTCCTGCTGTGGAAAGCGCAATAATGCCGACGACCACATACAGTGTTATTTTGATAATGGGCAGCAGAAAGGTCACAAGAGCGCGGTCAATGCGGCTGCGCTCCAACGCTTTGCGGATAGCCTTATTGAGCAGGTAGGCAGCACCCATTCCAACTGCAAAGACAATGACGGCAGTAATAATAAGCGGTGCGCTTTTTACCAGGGTTGAATACATTTCATTCAAAAATTCCATAAATGGTTCCTTCTTTCTGTGTCTATGATTTTCCGACTGCCGGTTTCTGCTGAGGTAAAAATTATTGTTCTTTGCGCGGATTCCGCCGGGGGACGCAGGGCATAAAAACGGATGGCTAAGGATAAATTGTGGGTATCTTTATTATAATACAAGGGGATCCATTCACGCAAATGCAACGGCCAAAAAAGAGAATGGACGAGGAATGAAAAAAGTGTGATGGAATTATGAAAAAGTTAAAGATATTCATTGAAATTTTTTGACGGATCGGTTATAATGATTCGTATCGTTAGATTTTTAACGCATGAAAATTCATAGAAAAAGGAGAAGCGAAGATGGATTGGGGCTCAATTGTTGCTGTTGTTATAACAGGCCTTGTCGTCGTATTTATGGCGCTCATTGGCTTGGTCCTTATTCTCTACATCACCGGTTTTATTGTTCCGAAGATCACAAAAGTCGGACAGAAAACACAGCCGGAGGAGCCGGTGCAGAAAGCGGCGCCGACTGCGGCTGCGCCTGCACCTGTGAAAGCAGAATTTGTACCGCCAGTGGGACCGGGACCGGTTGCTGAAGCCGCCGTTGAAGACGGTATTCCGGGCAAAACCGTTGCTGCAATTTCTGCTGCGGTTGCTGTCACGCTGGAAGGACAGGGTTCTTACGTCGTTAAGAGCATTAAACGCTCAGAAAAGTAATAAGGCCGGTCTTTCTGTAAAATTAAGATTGAAAGGAAAGTGGAATCGTGGACGTATTTGTACAAACCATACAGGGTATCTTTGCAAGTTCCGGCTTCCTGTCTTTTACGTGGCAGCAAGGCGTAATGATTTTGGTATCCTTTGTGTTGATCTATCTCGCGATTAAAAAGCAGTACGAACCGCTTCTGTTGCTGCCGATCGCGTTTGGTATGCTGCTTGCCAATATCCCGGTTGCAAACCTCAACTCCTATGCGGAGGGCGGGTTGATTAGTTACCTTTATCAGGGCGTTAAGCTCGGTATTTACCCGCCGCTTATCTTCTTGGGCGTTGGTGCAATGACCGACTTTGGTCCGCTGATTGCAAACCCAAAGAGCTTCTTGCTCGGTGCGGCTGCGCAGCTTGGTATTTTCGCCACCTTCTGCGGCGCTATGGCGCTTGGCATTTTTGCACCGAATGAGGCGGCTTCCATTGCCATTATCGGTGGTGCGGATGGCCCGACGGCTATTTTCGTTACAAGCAAGCTGGCCCCGGATCTCTTGGGTTCCATTGCGGTTGCGGCTTACTCCTACATGGCGCTGGTACCGATTATCCAGCCGCCGATTATGAAGCTGCTGACGACCAAGAAACAGCGTGCAGTTGTGATGAAACAGCTCCGCCCGGTTTCCAAGCTCGAAAAGGTTGTATTCCCGATTGTTGTTACCCTTGTCGTTTCTCTCCTTGTACCGGATGCGGCTCCGTTGGTCGGTATGCTGATGCTTGGTAACCTCATGCGTGAGAGCGGTGTAGTGGAACGTTTGAGCAAAACCGCTCAGAATGAGCTGATGAATATTGTCACCATCTTCCTCGGTGTATCGGTAGGTGCAACAGCGATTGGTGAGAATTTCCTCAGTGCACAGACACTTGGTATCATTGTGCTTGGTTTGGCAGCGTTTGCCCTTGGCACGGCTGGCGGCGTTCTGTTTGGCGATTTGATGTATGTGTTCACCAAAGGCCAGGTTAATCCGCTCATTGGTTCTGCTGGCGTTTCGGCAGTTCCAATGGCTGCCCGCGTTTCTCAGAAGGTTGGCCAGAAGGCAAACCCGAAGAACTTTTTGCTCATGCATGCAATGGGCCCGAATGTTGCAGGCGTAATTGGTTCTGCGGTTGCGGCTGGCGTATTGCTGAGCGTGTTTAAGGATTATATTCACTAAGAAGTGACCTGTTTTAAAAAACGGAGGCTGAAAAACAGCCTCCGTTTTTTATTTCGATTTCTGTTTACTTCTCCTGTTGCCGCAAGAGGACGCCTGCAATTTCCAGTAAAAGGCGTTTTTGATGATGACTCATTTCGGCGTAGATGGCGTGTAATTCATCATTCAGATAGTCACTCTGAGTAGGCGTTACACCAGTGATGAGTTCGGTAATATCGCATTGCAGAAAAGAGGAAATCGCTGAAAGGGTATCCAGACTAATTTTGGTTACGCCACGCTCAATTTGGCTGACGTATCCAACAGAAACACCGAGCGCCTCTGCGAGATAATCTTGTGTTTGGTGCAACTGTTTCCGTTTTTGTTTGATTCGTTTTCCTATCATACTGTAATCGACACTCATTTGCATCACCCACTGCTAGTGTAGTAACAATAGCTTTAAATATACAGATATTAATAACTTTAATTAAATTGATATATGTTGATTTTTCTCAAAAGGTGTGCTAGTATGAGAAGCAGAAAGAGATGAGGAAGGCACTATGACATATCTTGATTATTTGGCGAAAATGCTTGGCACGAACTGCCTTTCAGATTTACACTATATTTCCATTGCGCCGGAACAGGCAGAAAAATTGCTTGCTTTGCCGGTTGGTCTGTTTCCACGCGGGGATTACCTGGAGGCGGCTAATTACCTTATGATTGAGGCGGATTGGATTGGAAAACGTTCGTCCTTCATACGCAATGCAGTGGTTCAAAAGTTGCAGAGCCATTCTTAAGCGGTTCCATGACGATGGGACCGCTTTTTATTTGGGGAGAAAGCGGCTTCCTTTTGGCGACAAATTATGCTATAATATAAAAAATATACGCCTTTGGGCGACGTTCCAAATCGTATATGATAAAGAAAGATTGAGGTACCTGAATGGCAGATTTCAGCGCAGATTATGCTGTACTCAAACAAGAGATTATTGAAAACGAATTTAAACGGATGAACGATATGCAGCGTAAGGCGGTATTTACAGTAAACGGCCCGCTGCTGATTTTGGCGGGTGCTGGGAGCGGTAAAACCACCGTGCTGGTCAACCGTATTGCCTATATGTTAAGTTATGGCAATGCTTATCTCGATAAAACGGTGCTGGAATACATTGGAGAGCGCGAAATAGCATTCCTGAAACAATACAGGGATCATCCAAATGGGCAGGATTTGGAAGCGGTGCATGGGATTTTGGCGGTGCGTCCGCCAAGACCGTGGAATATTCTCGCCATTACCTTTACAAACAAAGCGGCAGGGGAGCTGAAAGAGCGCCTGAACGCCATGCTCGGTGAAATGGGTGATGAGGTTAACGCCGGGACATTTCATTCCATCTGCGTGCGTATCCTGCGGCGCAACATTGATCGGCTGGGTTATACCAGCAGTTTTACCATTTACGATGCAGACGACAGCCTGCGGGTGGTCAAGGACAGTATGGGGGATCTCGGTATCAGCGATAAGATGTTCCCGCCGAGGATGATCCTCAACGAAATCAGCCACAGCAAGGATAAAATGCTGCCGCCGAAGGATTACATTAATGCGGCGGGGAATGATTATCGCCTGTCGACCATTGGCAAGGTGTATGAACGGTATCAGGCGCGGCTCAAAGCAGCCAACGCCTGTGATTTTGACGATTTGATTGTACTCACCGTTCGGCTCCTTGAAACATACGATGATGTATTGGAATACTACCAGAACCGGTTTCGCTACATATTGGTGGATGAGTACCAGGATACCAACCATGCCCAGTACCGGCTGGTGAGCCTGCTGGCGCAGAAACACCACAATCTTTGTGTGGTTGGTGATGACGACCAGAGTATTTATAAGTTTCGCGGGGCGACGATTGAAAATATTTTAAGCTTTGAACAGCAGTTTGAGCATGCTACGGTGATCCGGCTGGAGCAAAACTACCGTTCCACCCAAAACATTCTTGACGCGGCCAACGCCGTTATTGCAAACAACCGGGAGCGGAAAGGCAAAAACCTCTGGACCGAAAACGGCGGCGGCGAAAAGATTACGGTGCGCCGCACGGCGGACGAAAGCGCAGAAGCCGAATTTGTGGCTACCAGCATTGTGGAAAATGTCAAGCAGGGGCGGAAATATTCCGACCATGCGGTGCTTTACCGGATGAACGCCCAGTCCAACAGCATTGAGCGCTATTTTATCCGCAGCAATATTCCGTACCGAATCATTGGCGGACATAAGTTTTTTGAGCGCAAGGAAATCCGCGATATGCTTGCGTATTTGAATGTCATCAACAATCCGAGTGACAGTGTGCGGCTGCGGCGTATCATCAACGAGCCGAAGCGGGGTATTGGCAACGCTACTGTTGTGACGGCAGAACAGATTGCCGAACAGGCGGGAATTCCGCTGTTCGATGTGCTCCGAGAGGCGGATACCTACCCGGCGCTGGCCCGCAAAGCCTCTTCTCTGCGGGAATTCGTCTCTATGATGATGGATCTCGCCTTTACGGCGGAGCAGGAATCACTTGAATGGCTGCTGGATGAGCTGCTTGACAAAACTGGTTATCTTGCCATGCTCAAGGCTGATG
The DNA here is from genome assembly GCA_003150405.1 of Clostridiales bacterium. Taxonomy (GTDB): domain Bacteria; phylum Bacillota; class Clostridia; order Oscillospirales; family Ruminococcaceae; genus Metaruminococcus_A. The sequence continues at coordinate 108,432 of QAMM01000002.1, read as the reverse complement.
GGCCGGAAGGCGAGGTGCGGATAGAAAACATTGAAGAACTCAAATCCAATATGAAAAATTACGAGAATGAAAATGGTGACGACGCTTCTCTCTCTGGTTTTCTGGAAGAGGTGGCGCTTTACACCGATCTCGACAATCTCAATCAGTCGGACGACTGTGTTGTTATGATGACGTTGCATTCAGCCAAAGGGCTGGAGTTCCCCTTCGTTTACATCGTTGGGATGGAAGAAGGGATTTTCCCCTCGCGGAACATTTTAAATTTCCCGGAGGAAATTGAAGAAGAGCGGCGGCTTGCCTATGTGGGCATCACCCGCGCAAAGGAGCGGCTTTACCTGCTGAGCGCTTCTTCCCGCATGCTGTTTGGTTCGACCAGCCGTAACCGTCAGTCCCGCTTTGTGGATGAAATTCCGGATGGCCTTATTGATTTCAAAGATACTTCGGTAACCTCCTACGCTTACCAGCCGGTGCCGAAAAAGCCTTCTTCCTTTACGGTGGATAACGTGGGCAAAGCGGTGCAGGCGAAGAAAGCGGTTATTGATTTTAAGGTGGGCGACATGGTTAATCACCGCGTTTTTGGGAACGGTATGGTGGTCTCTATGACGCCAATGGCGGGCGACGTACTGGTAGAAGCCGTTTTTGACAAGGTTGGCACCAAAAAAATTATGGCAAATTTCGCAAAGCTCAAAAAGGTCTGACAAAGTTATTCACCAAGCGTAGTTTTCCTCATATTATGTAATAAGGCGTTTGCTTTAATAAGACATAAGGAGGATTATTATGGCTGAAAATAACATTATGCCGGACGGCTGCTGTGACAACGGCTTTAAAGAGGCTGTCTGCATAGAAACGGCCAGAATCTATGATTCCTGCAGTGCGAAGGACTGTTTTGAAGACCTTCAGGTGTATTTCACCGATACTGCGCAGGGAATCATCGATGCGGCGATGAGTGTAAAAAGTAAGAAAGCATCGGTACTTAATGTGTTCATGGATGTTGAACCGGTCGCGTTCAACAAAGGCTTCTATTCCGTAGATGTCACCTTTTTCTTCAAGGTGGTTGTGGAGGCGTTTACCTCTCCAATCAGCGCGCCAACCGAGGTCACCGGCCTTGCAGTCTTTACCAAGAAGGTGATTTTGTACGGGAGCGAGGGCAATGTAGCCACCTATTCGACCGATTCCACCGTCATCAACCGGTATGATTACTGCGGCAATAACCTGCCGACGGCGAGCATCCAGGTGGTGGAGCCGATTTTCCTTGCGGTGAAGATGTGCGACCGCAACGAAATGTGCTATGAGCCTTGTATCAGCATTCCGCCAGCCGTTGCTGCGGAGTTTGAAGGCAACTTCTGCACCGTGACTCCAACGAAAAACGTTTATGTGACGCTGGGGCTGTTCTCGATTGTCAACCTTCAGCGTAAAGTTCAGCTCCTTGTTCCGGCTTACGATTATTGTATCCCAGAAAAAGAGTGCTGCTGCAACACTGAGGATCCATGCGAAATTTTCCGCAGCATCAAGTTTCCGGTTGAGGAATTTTTCCCGCCGAAAATGTGCAATGACGACGATACGCCGCCATGCGATTGTGAGTGCTGAACCAGATAACATGAAAATGCCTTTCACCGGGAGGCACGGTCCTCCCGGTGATTGTGCAGTGAAAAAGGCGGACAGGCTGTATTGATATAGCCGTTTCTAGAAAGGCTGAAAACCTATGGCAACTCTGATGGTACAGGGAACAGCGTCCGGGGTTGGAAAATCCACATTGGTGCTGGCCCTTTGCAGAATATTTACACAGGATGGGCTGCAAGTCGCGCCGTTCAAGGCGCAGAATCTCTCAGAGCGGGTGTATGACTTACCGGATGGACGGGTGCTTGCACTTTCGCAGGCGCTCGCCGCCTTTGCCTGTGGGATGCAACCGCATCCGGATATGAACCCGGTGCTGCTTCGGACCGGCCCAAATGGCGCCGATGTGGTGTTGGACGGTGTTTCCATAGGCAGTTCTGCAAACTGGGATGAAACAGTCCTGCGGGAAAAGCTGCGCGTTCATGCACACAGGGCCTATGCACGATTGAAAGGCAAGTACGACATTGTTGTGGCAGAAGGTGCCGGAAGTGCCGTGGAGTGCAATCTTCGGGAAAAAGATATTGTGAATATGAATTTTGCCCTGCATGCACAATGTCCGGTTCTGCTGCTGGCGGATATCAGCCGGGGTGGTGTATTCGCTTCGGTTTACGGCACGCTGGAACTGTTGGCGCCGGAGGAACGAAAGCTGGTAAAGGGAATTGTCCTCAACCGGTTTGACGGCCTGCGGGAGCAATTTGCGGATGGCGTTCAAATTTTGGAACAGTTGACCGGGCTGCCGGTATTGGGGGTAATCCCGCGGCATGACATTCTGCTTGAGGACGAAGATCTTCCGGAATTTGGGAAACCGTTGAAAACGCGAGAGCGCCTTTCGGCAAACCTGCCAAATGGTCAGAAGTATGAATGTTACCGGGAAACTCAATTTGATGCGGTGGCAGAACTGGTACGAAACAACTTGGATATGGATGCGGTATACAGTATAGTGGGATGCTGCCCAGCAGAAGAGGAGATGAAAGAATGAAAGTGACATTGATTGCCCATACACCGGAACCGGAAAAGGTAGTTGCCTGCGCGGCGAAGCTGTGTTACAGCGCCAGCTCGGTGGACGACCTTTATGAGGGCCTGACCGAAGAGAAAACCACCAGTTTTGTCAATATGCTTGCAGAAATTGGGCATGAAAGCCCCATTGAACATGCGAGCTTCACCTTTGCAATTGAAGGTGTTTCGCGCTCCCTGCTTGCCCAGATTACCCGGCACCGCATTGCCTCTTACAGTGTGCAGAGCCAGCGGTATGTGAAGGGCGACGGGTTTGAATTCATCACACCACCGGAGATTGCGGACTGCCCTGAGGCAAACGGAATTTTTCAGCGTTCAATGGAGCGCAGTATGGCGGAGTACCAGGAATTGACCGCTCTTTTGACGGACAAGCACATCGAAGCCTTTTTAAAGATGGGGCTTGAGGAGAAAGAAGCGCGGCGGCGCGCCGAAAAAAAAGCGATTGAAGATGCGCGGTTTGTCCTTCCCAACGCTTGTGATACCAAAATGGTTGCCACCTTCAATGCACGCAGCCTGCTCAATTTTTTCCGGCACCGCTGCTGTAACCGCGCTCAGTGGGAAATCAAAGCATTGGCGGACGAGATGCTTCGCCTGGTACTGGAAGTGGCGCCTGCGCTTTTTGCGCACGCCGGACCGCCCTGTGTAAGCGGTGCCTGCCCGGAGGGCAAGATGTCCTGCGGCAAACCGGCGGAGATGCGGGCGTATTATGAAACGCTGCGGGGGAACGCTAAATGAGTGGAAAACTGGTTGTTTTGGACGGGCTTGATGGAAGTGGAAAATCCACCCAGTTTGAGCTGCTCCAAAAGGCGATGCAGCAAAACGGGCGAAAGGTTTGTCCCATTTCCTTTCCGGATTACGGCGAACCTTCGTCAGCGCTGGTCAAAATGTACCTTGCAGGGGAATTCGGTAGTGATGCAAGCAGCGTCAATGCCTATGCGGCGTCCTCCTTTTATGCGGTGGATCGCTATGCGAGCTATAAAAAATTCTGGCAGAAGGATTATGAGGCGGGCGCGTTGGTGCTTGCAGCGCGGTATACCACTTCGAACGCCATTCATCAAATGGGAAAACTTCCCGGGAGCGAATGGAATACCTACCTTGATTGGCTGATGGATTATGAATACCGCCTGCTGGGATTGCCCAAACCGGATTTGGTGATTTTTTTGGATATGCCGCCGGAGGTTTCCCAGAAGCTGCTGTCGGGACGGTATGGCGGAGACGAAGCCAAAAAGGATATTCATGAGAGTAATCGCGCTTATTTGCTGTCCTGCCGGGAAGCGGCGCTTTATGCGGCCAAACGGCAGGGATGGACGGTGCTTCCGTGCAGTGAAAATGGCGCGCCGCGCGGCATTGGCGAGATTCAGAAAGATTTGGTAAACTTAACAGATGGGATGTAATACAGCATGATAGAAACAAAACTGGATTTCAGAATGATTGAGCTTTCGGACAAGCCGTGGATTGATGAACTGCTGAAAAAAAGTGATTTCTGGGGTAGCGAATACTGTTTTGGCAACAACTTTATTTGGGCGAACGCTTATAGTTCCCGTATTGCGCGGTACAAGGATTTTTACCTTCAGTTCAACGAACAGGCCAAGCATTTTGCCTTTCCGGCTGGGGAAGGGGACTTGCGGGAAGTTGTTGAGGTGATGATGGACTATGCGCAGGCACATGCCTTCCCTTTTGTGATGCATGTGAGCCATGAGCAGAACAAACAAAAGCTAGAGGAATTGATGCCGGGGCGCTTTGAGTTCGAAGAGCGCCGGGATTACTTCGACTACATCTATTCGGCGGAAAGCCTTATCACCCTGAAAGGGAAAAAACTGCATTCCAAGCGCAATTTTATCAATCGTTTCGTGGAAAAGGAGTGGAGCGTAGAGCCGATTACGGCAGAGAACATTGCACTCTGCAACGAGTTTAACGACTTTTGGTGCGCCCAGAACGATTGCGGGAACGACCCGAGCAAACGCGAGGAGATGTGCGCTGCCCGCAAGGCGCTCAAATATTTCTTTGAGCTGGACTTCAAAGGATGCATTCTTAAGCAGGAGGGCAAGGTCGTTGCTTATTCGGTTGGAGAGCAGATTAATTCGGATACCTTTGGCGTGCATATTGAAAAGGCAAACGCCGATGTACCGGGCGCTTACCCGATGATCAACCGGGAATGCGCGGCGATGTTTGCTTCAAACTGCCTTTATGTCAATCGTGAGGAGGATTTGGGAGTTGAGGGCCTGCGGCGTGCGAAGATGTCTTATAATCCGGTTATGTTTACTGAGCGCTACCGCGCAACGCTGAAATGACGGCGGGGATTGCGGGGCCGGGCGATCTTCCACGGCTCAAAGAAATTTGGAGACGCTGTTTTGGCGATCCGGACTGGTATATGGACTACTATTTCACCCATGGGTTTCCATTGTTTGAAACGATGGTGATGCGGGAAAATGGGAAGATTGGCTCCATGCTCACCTTGATTCCTGCGGAATACGCGCTGGAACACGAACGGCTTTCGGCGCGGTATATCTATGCGGTAGCCACCGATCCGGCTATGCAGGGCAGAGGGTTGGCATCCGCGCTGTTAAATGCGGCGCATGAGCGGATGCGTGGACAGGGAATAAAGGTAGTGGCGCTGTTCCCAGCGTCAGACAGCTTGTATGATTATTATGGACGGCTTGGGTACCGGACTGCTTTTGGGGTACGGGAAATGAAGGTGACGCCGGGCATAAATAGCGGGCAGACGGTAAGACCCTGTGGAAAAGAAGAATTTTTAAGTTTGCGGGAAGCTTTTTTAGCTGGTATGCCGCGAGCATTGCATTTTACTCCTCTGGCGACTGCTTATTTGTATGAAGAAGCGGAATTTTCCGGTGGTAAGATTGTTTTGTTGCAAGACCGGTCTTTACAAGGCTATGCGGTTTGTACTAAAATAGAGACAACACTGGTCGTCAAGGAAACAAACCTGACTGAAGCCGAACTAAACCGATGCAGCGGCGCATTGGCAGTGAATTTTGGCGTGGCAAACATCCGGGCCAAATTTCCGGCTGCTTCCGGGGAAACGGTGGTGCGGCACGGTATGGCTTGTGTGCTGAATGAGGTCTGCCGTAAGGCGGTGTTGGGGCGTTCGGACGGCTATATGAACCTGGTTCTCGACTAAAGGAGGATTTCAGATGATTTATGTATTTTTGGCCGATGGTTTTGAAGAAATTGAGGCTCTGACACCAGTGGATTATCTGCGCCGGTGTGAGCTGGAAGTTAAGACGGTGGGGGTAACTGGAATTGCGGTTCGCGGTTCGCACGGTATCCGGGTGATTGCGGATGTCCTGCCAGGACAAATAGATCTTCCGTCTGCGGAGATGATTGTGCTGCCGGGTGGCCTGCCGGGTACCCTGAACTTGGAACAATCCCAAGTGGTACAGGACTCCATTGATTATTGCGTGAAGCATGAGAAATGGGTGGGAGCTATCTGTGCGGCACCGTCCATTCTCGGTCATAAGGGCCTTCTAGACGGCCGGCGTGCCACCTGCTTTCCAGGATATGAATCTCAAATGGGTACGGCGCTTATTCAGGAGCCGGGTGTTTACATGGACGGGAAATTCATTACGGCAACATCGGTGCATTTTGCTGACCAATTTGCCTATAAGCTCGGAGAAGCCCTGATGGGCTCGGCGCGGATTGATCTGTTAAAGGCGTCGGTTGTCGACCAATAAGGCGCTGGCGGAAAGGATTGGATGCTGTGGCTTCTACAATGAAAGCCCTTAAACAGGAGATACGCGCGGAATACAAACAAAAACGGCGTGCGATCCCGCCGGACGTAAAGGAAAAGCGGGATGAGGCTATTCGGGCGGCGTTGGAGGCAATGCCGGTATACCAAAAGGCACCTTGGTTATTGTGTTATGTATCACTTGCCGACGAGGTGGATACCAAACGTCTGATTGAAGACGCTTTGGCTGCGGGAAAGCGGGTCTGTGTGCCCATTTCGCTTCCGGAAACCTATACCGTGGATTTTTATGAGATCCGTTCGCTGGAAGAGCTTGTTCCCGGCACCTACGGCGTGTTGGAGCCGGACCCGAAACGGTCGAGAAAGGTGACTTTTTTTCCGCGTAGCGCCGTCTGCATTGTGCCAGGGCTGGTTTTTGATGCAGAGGGCTTTCGGCTTGGATACGGGAAAGGTTATTATGATCGCTTTTTGCAGCAATACCATGGGGTAAAAATTGGTATTTGTTATGAAGAAATGACGGTAAAATTATTGCCGCATGGGTATTACGACAGGCCGGTACACTGGCTTGTCCATGAAACCGGTATACGGCGGGTACCAAAAAATGAGAGGATGAGAAGACGTGGCGGAAGACAAAAACCGGGATCAGGAGCAGGAAAACCAAAATCCGGAACAGCCGGAGGAAAAAACGGCGCCGGGCGCTGACCCGGGCGAAAAGCCTTCCGGACAGGAGCCGGGCAGCACCTTCCAGCTTGATGAAATTGATTTTGACAAAGCATACGAAGAACTGAAAGCAGAGATTGGCCCGGATACTGAGACACGGGAAAAAATTCTGAAGGTGCGGGAGGAAGCCAAAGCGGAGGAACGGCACCTGGAGAAGGTAAAGCGTAAAAACAAAACCCGCTGGCTGCGGGTGTTGCTGTTTACGCTGTGCATTATTGCCATTTCGGTAACCCTTGCTGCGACTCTGATGATGGGTGTAACCGATATTCTCGGGATGGAAAAAAACGAAAACCAGGTCATCACCGTTGAAGTCGACCGCGGTGTATCAGCGGACGAGATTGCTGATTTGCTTGGAGATGCCGGGGTGATCCGTTATCCGTGGCTGTTCAAGATTGTAGTCAAGCTTGACGGCGTTGGAGATACCTTCCAGGCTGGCAAGCATGATTTGTATGCAAGGGCCTCCTACTCGGAAATTGTAGCCAAGCTGCAGGAGGTACCCGAAAGCGATGACGTGGTGGAAGTTCTCATCAAGGAGGGCGACAACCTGTATGAGATTGCCCAAAACCTTGAGCAGAACGGTGTGTGCAGCGCGGAGGAATTTATTCAGGAAGTAAACCGCAATAACTTCGGCTTTGCGTTTGAGCAAGATGTTACGGCCAATCCGCTGCGCTTCTACCGCATGGAGGGTTATGTTTTCCCGGATAAATACATCTTCTATAAAGATGATGAACCAGCCAACGTGGCGAAGAAGATCTTTGCAAACTTTGAGGAAAAGATTGCGCCGTACCGTGCTCAGATTGAACAGAGCGGCAAAACAATGGAAGAGATTATCATTATGGCGTCGCTCATTCAGGCGGAGGCCGCCAATGACGATCAAATGGCTGGTATTGCTTCGGTCTTTTACAATCGTTTGAATGCGCCGAACCAGTTTCCACACCTGCAGACCGACCCGACCATCCTGTATGTGGAGGAGGTCATCAAGCCGAATAGCACGGTGGCAAACCAGGAGATGTACGATGCGTACAACACCAATGTTTGCAATGGGCTGCCGGTTGGGCCGATTTGCAATCCGGGCGAGGCTGCTATAAAAGCGGCGCTGAAGCCGGAAAACACCAATTATTTCTATTTTGTTCACGATACCAAGACCGGTGAAATTTACTACGCCAGCACCTATGCAGAGCATCAGGCCAACTGTCAGAAGCTGGGGATTCCGAACGCGTGATGAAGATGAAAATGAGAGATTGTCCCGAAGTGCTTGCTCCGGCGGGGGATTTTGAATGCCTGCAGGCGGCTGTTCGTTTTGGCGCGGATGCGGTTTATTTAGGTGGTTCCCGCTTTGGCATGCGGGCGGCCTCTGCGAATTTTTCAGAAGAAGGACTGCAAAAGGGTGTGGCACTTGCACACCAGAACGGGGTGCGCGTTTATTTGACCTGCAACACCCTGCCGACCAATGAGGAAATAGAAGCGCTGCCGGAATTTTTAAAAAGCGTAGAGCGTGCGGATGTTGACGCGGTAATCGTAACCGACATTGGTGTGCTCTCTCTGGTGAAACGCATTATTCCGGAAATGGAGGTGCATATCTCTACCCAGACAGGGGTTGTCAACTACCTGACGGCGGCGGAGCTGTACCGAATGGGGGCCAGGCGAGTGGTGCTGGCCAGAGAACTGTCGCTGGATGATATTGCGCGTATTCGGGATAAAACGCCGTCGGAACTGGAAATTGAAACCTTTGTACACGGTGCGATGTGTGTCTCCTTCTCGGGACGGTGTCTGCTTTCGCAGTACCTGACCGGACGGGATGCGAACCGTGGTGAATGCGCTCAGCCCTGTCGCTGGGGATACCATTTGGTAGAGGAAAAACGCCCGGGGCTATACTTTCCCATTGAAGAGGATGAGCGCGGAAGCTACATTCTCAATGCCAAAGACCTGTGTATGATTGAACATGTTGACAAGCTTGCCGCAGCGGGGATTAGCAGCTTTAAAATTGAAGGGCGCGCGAAATCCTCCTACTACGTTTCGGTCGTCACCAATGCCTACCGCAATGCAGTGGATTTGTACCGCACCGATCCGGCTCATTACCAGTGTCCGGAATGGCTGTACGAAGAAGTGCGTAAGGTCAGCCACCGGCAGTATTCCACTGGTTTTTATTTTGGCCGGCCGGAACAGGGGCAGTATTACGAAAACGGCGGTTATATCCGCGGGTACGATGTGGTAGCGCTGGTGGATGAATACCGGGAAGGCATGCTGTACTGCACCCAGAAGAATAAATTTAATGTGGGCGATGTGCTGGAGCTGCTAGAGCCGCGCGCCGGTGTGCGGCGGGTGGTCGTTTCTGCGCTTTACAATGAAGCGGGTGAAGCGATTGAGAGTGCGCCGCACCCGTTGATGAAATGTTCTTTTCCGGTAGAAGCACCGGTCAAAGCGGGGGCAATCCTGCGGAAAATGAAACACGAAGCATAAAAAGAGCGAAGAAAAGCGCTTTTGATACCATTGCTGAAAACAAAGCGTACTTTGCGGTTGAAGCGCTCAACTTATCTGGATAAGACGTGAAAAAGCAGCTCCGGAAATTTTCCGGGGCTGCTCTTTGTATGATGAAAATTTCTGTATCATCCGGTAGGGTTCACCATTTGAAAGTGGGGGACTATTTTTATTTTGCAACCGGATCCATATCTTTGGTGGCAATAAAATGAATTCCGGTGCCGAGAACATCTTGTAAAACAATATCGCCCCGCTTGACAGGTGCGGCGACCTGTACTGCTTTTAACGCTTGAACTGCGTCAAAAATCAGCTGTTTGGGCAGTTCTGCATTGGTTTTAACCGGCAGACGATCGTGCAGAGCACCGGTAATGCTGACAGTAGAGGTGACGGTGCGGGTAGGAGCAGTCAACTCTTTTTTACCATAAGCCTCTCCACGCGGGCAGGAAGCCCCGGTTACCGTATAACCATTTTGTTCGTCTACCTTGAGATGGCAACCCTTTGGACAGACAATGCAGATGAGTTCTTTCATTTGTCGCCGCCTCCAATCGCGATTGTGAGTTGATTTCCCTGCACCTGTGCGAGCTTTGCAGCGGGCAGAACGATTTTTTCCATCTCGCCCGGCGCCATGTGATCGCGGTGCAGGCGCATTAATTCGGTACCGCCTGAAGAAACAACGACATCACAGTTTCTGAGCACGCTCCGTACCCGGAAATAGACCTCGACCATCTTTTCTACCTGTGCAGGACGTATTTTCTGAGGCACGGTGTAGCCGATTTCTGCACCATTTTGGAGAAGGATGCAGGGAGCGACAGAAACGCGGCCATTCTTTGCATAAGCAGCGGCTGCTGCCCCCGCTTTGGCGCTTTCAGCGGAAACAAAATCCACTAGATCATGAACGTGGACAACATTGCCGCAGGCAAACACACCGGGGATAGAGGTTTCCATGTTCTCACAGACAACGGCACCGTTGGTGCGCGGATCGATGACGATTTCCGCTTCACGGCTGAGTTCATTTTCTGGGATCAGCCCGACCGAAAGCAGAACGGTATCGCAGTCAAACACCATTTCAGTGCCGGGAATGGGGCGGCGGTTTTCATCCACTTTGGAAACTGTGACCTGCTCTACCCGCGCCTTTCCTTTGATGTTGGTGATGGTATGGGACAGATAAAGCGGAATGTTGTAATCGTTCAAACATTGGACGATGTTGCGGGTCAGCCCGTTGGAGTATGGCATGAGTTCGACGCAGGCGAGCACCTTAGCACCTTCCAGCGTCATGCGGCGGGCCATAATGAGGCCAATGTCCCCTGAACCAAGAATAACCACCCGTTTTCCGCAGAGGTAGCCTTCCATATTGATGTAACGCTGGGCGGTGCCGGCGGTGAAAATTCCGGCTGGACGGTCGCCCGGAATGGCGATGGCGCCGCGGGTGCGTTCCCGGCAGCCCATTGCAAGGACAATGGCTTTGGCCTCCAGCACCATATAACCGTCTATGGTATTGATCGCATGCACTTTCCGGTCTTTGGTAATATGCAAGACCATGGTGTCGAGCTTGACCTCTGCACCGGTTGACTCCAGCATATCAATGAACCGTCCGGCGTATTCCGGGCCGGTCAGTTCTTCTTTAAAGTAATGTAGACCGAACCCATTGTGGATGCATTGGTTTAAAATGCCGCCGAGTTCCTTGTCGCGTTCGAGAATGAGGATGCTTCCGGCACCGTGCTCATGGGCGCTGACCGCGGCGGCAAGCCCGGCTGGGCCGCCTCCTATGATAATGACGTCAAAAACCATTTCAGCACTCCTCCTTTGGTAATTTGGACAGCAGGAGGTAACTGCCCGGCCTGTCCTGCAGGACTTCTGGTGGCGCAATGCCGCGTTCCCGCGCAATGATTTCCAGCACACGCGGCGAACAGAACCCGCCTTGGCAGCGGCCCATTCCTGCGCCGGCACGCCGTTTGACAGCGTCAATGGTCGGTGGGGCAATGGGGCTGCGGAGGGCGTCTACAATTTCGCCCTCGGTGATGGTTTCACACCGGCAAATCACCCGCCCGTAGAGCGGATTTTCCTTGATTTTCTGTTGCTGCTCCTCCGGGGACAGCTCCTTCATCCGGGTGACGGTGCGGCTGTTGACGTGCTGTTCCTTTTTGCGGAGTTCAAGTCCAGCCTGCTTCAGTAGCTCCACCGCCTCCAGTGCGATAGAGGGGGCTGAGGTAAGCCCAGGTGACTGAATCCCGGCCAGTTCAATAAACCCTTTGCAGCCGGGCACCTCACGGATGATGAAATCGTCGTAGTTGGCAATGGCGCGCAGGCCTGCAAAATTGCGGATGGACTGGCGAAAATCTACCTTGGTGCAGCTTTTTTGGATGGTCTCTTTGACAAAGTCCAAGCCGGCCTGGGTGGTAGAAAGGTCGTCTTTTTCGCATCCGTCGGTCCGGTCAGGGCCAACAATCAGGTTGCCATGCACCGTTGGGGCAACCAGCACCCCTTTGCCCGCTTTGCTGGGGCATTGAAAGATGACGCGGCCTACCAGTCCGCCCTGGTTTTTGTCAAGCAGATAGTATTCGCCCTTTGCGGCGCCAATGGTAAAATCATGTGGCGCTGCCATGTCATGGATGCGGTCGGCATAAACGCCGGCTGCATTGACAAGGGTACGTGTTTCTAATGTAAGCCCTTGTGCAGTGGTCACCCGCCATCCAGCAGCAGAAGGGGCAATGGCGGTAACTTCCTGCTCTAAAAAGAAGTCTGCGCCATTTTGTACGGCATTTTCCACAAGGGCGATGCAGAGCTCCCATGGGCTGACAATACCGGCGCTGGGAGCATAAAGAGCTCCGGTGAGTGCGGAATTGAGGTTTGGTTCCATTGCGAGAGTCTCTTCGCGGGAAAGCAGCTGCAGCCCCGGAACGCCGTTTTGCAAACCGCGCTGATACAGTGTGCGGAGAGTGTCGTTTTCCTGTTCATCGGTGGCAATGACCAGAGAGCCGCAGTTGCTGTAATGGACGTCAAAACGTTCGCATAGTGCCTTTACCATGGCACAGCCGCGTACATTGTGAAAAGCCATTTTGGAGCCGGGACGGGGATCGTATCCGGCGTGGACAATGGCGCTGTTTGCCTTGGTGGTGCCTTCGGCAACATCGTTTTCTTTGTCAATAATGGCAATGCGGAGCTGGTATTTGGCTAATTCATAAAGAACGGCGCCGCCGACAATGCCGGCGCCGATGACGAGTACATCGTAGGGTTGTTGTGACATAAGCACCTCCGGAAAGGACTGTGTCCAAAATTAATTTTATTGTAACACAATTCCGCCCGGTTGAACAGTGGGAGAAACGGCAAGGTTTTATGACCATGATTTACGGTTTTTTGGAAATCCTGTAAAAAAATTGCCGTTTTTTCTGTAGCTTTATTAACGCAGTACATTTGCGGAGATTGATTTTGCATGGGCAAAAGTGTAACCAGATGGTTTCGGCAAGCTGTTTGTTGAAAAAACATTTCAGATCCCCATATAAGCGGGGTGAGAGAAGAATGCTTTTGTGTCTTTACGGGAGGAACGACGCAAATACTGGAACACCGTTCTGCAAACCAAGCCGGATGCGGAAAGGGATATGCTACAACCTATAATGGGTTAAAGCAATGTATATGCAGACGAAAGCTGTGAAGCACAGAGATCTCCCGGAAATTATCGCATTTTTTACATGTTTTTGGTATAATGGAAGCATAGAAAAAACAGAAAGAGGGCAGAGAATGAGACTCTTAATCATACGGCATGGGGATCCGGACTATAGCCTCGACAGTCTGACCACGAAAGGATGGCGGGAGGCCACGCTGCTGGCTGAACGGATAGCGAAGCTCGACGTCAAGAGCTTTTATTGCTCCCCGCTCGGCCGTGCGAAGGATACTGCAAGCCGAACCCTGCAAAAAATGGGGCGAACGGCAGAGGTTTTCGATTGGCTCCGGGAATTTGACGCGGGTGCGGTTCATCCGGTAACAGGGGAAGAAAAACGCAATGTGTGGGATCTAATGCCCTCCTACTGGACGAATATCCCGGCATTTTACGATCGGAAGGGTTGGCTAGAGACAGATTTTATGAAATCTGGACAGGCTAAGGAGCGTTACCGTGAGGTTGCGGAAGGATTAGACAGCGTTCTCGCACGCCATGGGTATGTGCGGGAAGGGAATTTTTACCGGGCGGAATCGCCAAACCGGGACACTCTTGTGCTGTTCTGCCATTTTGGCGTGACCTGTGTCATGCTGGGGCATTTGCTCGGAATTTCTCCTGCGGTGCTGTGGCACGGATTTGTAGCGGCGCCGACTTCGGTGACGCAGTTGTATACCGAAGAGCGGGAGCAGGGGATTGCGAGTTTTCGCTGCCAGATGTTTGGAGATGTATCTCACCTTTATGCGGGTGGCGAACCCCCTGCATTTGCTGCGCGGTTCTGTGAAACCTATGATTGTTTTGAGGAGCGGCACTGATTCGCATTCTGTAAAAAGCAGCTATGGCTTGCCATAGCTGCTTTTTGGAAGAATAAAATTGGTTTTACCGAAGCCGGATAGCTGGCAAAGCCGGATGAAATGCCGTAGAATTTACGCACGGAAAGCATTAAAAGGCCCGCCTTGTTTTTTTCATCCGAAGTGACTTGTGAGTCCGGTGTTCCTGACGGGTTTTCTTTTTCGGCGGCGTTATTTCCCGCAGCCATGTGACGGTGTCTGCAATGGTTTGGCGAAGATCGCGTGGACGGTAGTTTAAGTCCACCGTGGCTTTGTCGTGGGAAAAACGATCGTTGCTCGAAAGGGTATAAAGCGAATATTTGGTGTAAAGAGGCCGCTCTTTGCGGAGCTTGGAATACAAACCCAGCAATGGTGCGGTCGCTTTAGCCATCCACATGGGGAGGACCGGGAGCTTTCGTCCGCCGGTCACGTTTTTAGCAATGCGCAGTACGTCCTTTACCTCGTAGTGGCGGTTGGACAGAATGTAGCATTCTCCGGTTTTTCCTTTTTCAATTGCAGTCAGGCAGCCGGAGGCCACGTCGCGGACATCCACAAAATCGTAGCCACCATGTACGCAGGCGGGGAGCTTTCCGTTGATGTAATCCTGTACCAGCTGAACCAGGTGGTTGCCGGAACTGTCGTATGGGCCGAGAATGCCGGATGGATGAACGACAACAGCGTCCAGCCCCTGTTCTACCGCGTCGAGCACTGCCTGAGTGGCTTCCGCTTTGGTTTTGGCATAACCACCGACGACCCAATCCGGTGAAAAACGTTTGACTTCGTGTAAAACTGCGAGATGGTCCTGCTCCGGAATGGCATGTACGGAACTGACGTAAAGCAGACGTTTGACCTTATATTCCATGCAGAGGGAAAGGATGTTTTTGGTGCCGTTTACGTTAACATCGTACATCAACGGAGAAACCTGTTCCGAAATATCAATGATCCCTGCCGTGTGGATAACATACACTTCGGAATCTCCGGTCTGCTCAAAAAATGGACGCAGACTCTCGAGCTTGCGGACATCGCCGTAAAGGTAATGTACACTGTCCCCATCAACAGCTTGTTCGGTGGGAAGAATGAGACCGCGCACCGCCGCCCCGTTCTTTTTTAACATACGTATAATGGTATTTCCCAGGTGGCCGTTTGCCCCTGTGACTAAAAACAACCGATTCATAAAGGACACCTCTGCTAAAAAACAAACACCGTGTTGACTTTTACTTCTAATTGTATTATAGTTGGAACAAAGGAACGTAGCAACCAGCAAATTGTGAATTTACCGTATCTTACCCAACAAAATAAACATAGAGTGTTGATTTACATTGCTGCTTCATAAAAAGTTTACCTCAACTACGATGGAAAATACCGCTGTTTTTCGGAAAGGGGACTACGCATTGTGAAAACGCCTGCAAATGACCACCGGGTACGTGTGACCAAAATGCTTATCCGCAGGGCATTTACCGATTTACTGAAACAGAAGCCGCTGCAGAGTATTACCATAAAAGAGCTGTGTGCAGCTGCTGGTATTAACCGCGGAACCTTTTACGCACATTATACAGATATTTATGATCTCCTTGCAAAAATTGAGGAGGAGATGTTTGAGGATTTTCAGAAAACACTGGAGCCTCTGCTCTCCACTGAGCGAGGTGATTTGACGCCGGTTAAAATTACCGCAGGGATTTTCCAGTGCCTAAAGGACAATGCAGATCTTTGTACTGTAACGCTCAGCGACTATGGCGACAAGCAGTTTGCCTGGAGGCTGATCAATTTGGGGCGGGAGCTTTGTGTAGAAGCATATTCACGGTATTTTGCCGAAGCTACTCCGAAGCAAATTGATTTTTTTTATGCGTTTGTGAGTGCTGGGTGCATTGGGTTGCTGCAGAAGTGGCTGCAGGAAGGCATGGCGACCAGTGCGGATAAGGTTGCTGCGATGGCGGAAAATATCATGGTTTATGGTATGGGCGCTCTCCAGAATAATGCACAGGGCCGCGAATCAATTCAGTGATACGGTATAAGGGATGAAACAAAAACCGGGGCGGAAAAGCCCCGGTTTTATTGGTCTCTATTTTATTTTGTACCGGCCTCTTTGTAGAGCGCTTCAAAATGAATGTCTTGATGATAGTTTCCATAATCCTTGCCAAACAGCGTAATACCACCGCTGTTGATGCTGCGGGTTCGGCTGACTGAAAGCCGGAGCAGGATGCTGCTTTTAAAATCAATGGCAAGGTCGTTTATCGTAGTATCGCTAATTTTAGTGCCGTCAATAAAAACGCCTTCCTGGTTGACGGTCAGAACCTTTAACAGACCCGACTGCGCCCACCTATCCGGCCACCAGGCTGGGTTATACCGGCCGCGGCTGCCGCCAAAGTTGCCGGGGCTGCTCCAAAAACCGAGAGGAAGGTCATTGATGGTAAAGCTGATGTTGCTGGGGTATTCCTCCCGCCCAGTGGGAACCTGAGAAGATATTTCAAAAGAAAATTTAAGCTCTTTGAGCGTTTGACCCTGCTTAAGGTAGTTGGGAATGCGAAATTCCAAAAAGCCGTTGGAGAACCACAAAATGCCGACGCTCACACGTTCCGGTGCGCAAAAATAACGCGGGTCGTCAATTTCCCCGACAATGCTGCCGGAAGTTGCAAGACCACAGGCGGGACTGACGTCACAGTTGCAAAAACTACCGATGGGAATATCAGCAGCGTACATATTGGTGGCGCAGGCACCGCAGTGGAACGGATTAACCAGCACCTTTGTCTCTTTGAGCGAGCAGATTTTCTGAGAACCGCGTTTGCCGGAGGAATGGGTAATTTCAATAATCCCCGCATCAACCAGCAGCTTGATATGCGCTGTCATAGCACCGTTTGTGACACCGAGCACATCGGAAAGCTCGTTCAGGTTCATAGACTTGTTTTCATGCAGCAGCTTAATGATTTTAATTCGGATTTCAGAACCGAGTGCCTTGCAGAATAGATAAGTTTCGTTGAGGTTGTTAATTTCTCTCATTGGAATCACCGCTTTTGTCAGGATGGATGGACAGCCGCCGGGCAAGGCTGCACTTGAGTGGATTGCGTGCCGCGGTCTGCCCCTTTTTTGACAGGGACTCCGTTTGAGCGGCGCTGCTGATGGTAGTTCAAAAAAGATTCAAATGAAGAAGGACGATTCAGAAGGTTTAATGGTTACACCATTTGTGTAACTGTGCTTTTTGCTGCAGCCAAAGTCAATAATGGTTCCCGTAAGTGACCTCCTAATACAGTCCCTTACTATATACATATTATAGCATAGACAAATAGGAGGGTAAACAAAAACTTTAGAAAAACTTAAACATAATCCACCCGGCAAATGTATGCAATTATGCCAGTTTTTAAGTTGGATTTCATTGCAATCGGATAAAGTGGATGCTATAATGCAATCATTAAGGCAGTTTGAAGGTTATGCAGCCGCCTGAACAAGAAAAAGGAGAATGATCATGCAAAAACGGTTACAATCATTACCGCTCAAAAACGTAAAAATCAACGATTCTTATTGGTCGCGCTACATTAAAGCTGTGCCGGACAGCCTCTACTACCAGTGGGAGGCACTCAATGACCGTATTCCGGATGCGGAAAAGAGTTACTGTATGCACAATTTCAAGGTGGTTGCAGGAATGGAAGAAGGCGAGTTCGGCGGGCGCTGCTTCCAGGACAGCGACGCGGCGAAATGGCTGGAGGGTGTTGCTTATTCGCTGGAAATTAACCCTGACCCGGAACTGGAAAAAATAGCGGATGAGGCCATTGATATTATTGGCAAGGCACAGCAGCCGGATGGTTACCTTAATACCTTTTTTACCTTGGCGCGCCCTGGAAAACGCTGGACCAGCCTGCGTGACCGACACGAGCTGTATTGCTGCGGGCATTTTATTGAGGCGGCTGTCGCCTACTACAACGCCACCGGCAAGGACAAGCTGTTAAAGATTATTTGCCGGTATGTGGATTTAATTTGTGAGGTGTTCGGGGAGGGTGAAGGCAAAATTTCGGCTTATCCTGGTCATCCGGAAATTGAGTTGGCACTGGTTAAGCTCTACCATGCAACCGGGGAGAAACGCTACCTTGATCTTTCCAAATTTTTTGTAGAGCGCCGCGGTACCGAGCCAAATTACTTCAACATTGAGAAAAAAGGCCCGGATTTTGAATTGGAGTTTATTGATGAAAATATATTTGACGACCGGTATTACCAGGTGCATGCGCCTATCCGGGAGCAAAACACTGCGGAAGGCCATGCGGTGCGCAATGTGTACCTGTTCTCCGGTGTGGCGGATTTAGCCTACGAATACGGCGATGAGTCTTTGCTCAAAGCTTGTGAAGTGCTGTTTGACGATATTGCAGAAAAACGGATGTATATTACGGGGAGCATTGGTTCCTCGGCACGGGGCGAACGCTTTACCTGGGACTACGACCTGCCCAATGATTCGGCTTATTCGGAATCCTGCGCGTCGGTCGGCCTTGCGATGTTTGCAAAACGGATGCTTGAAATCACCCGTGAATCCAAGTATGCAGACGTCATGGAGCGCGCCCTTTACAACACGGTGCTGGGCGGCATTTCGCTGGAGGGCAACAAGTTTTTCTATGTCAACCCGCTGGAGGTCATCCCGGAGGCGGCAGAAAACAACACCAGCCTTTACCACGTCAAGACCGAACGGCAAAAATGGTTCGGCTGCGCCTGCTGCCCGCCGAATATCATCCGCACCCTTGCTTCAATGGGTCAGTACATCTATGGCGCTGATGATGAAAACCTGTACGTCAATCTCTACATCAATAACGAGACCACATGTGATATCGGCGGCCGTGCGGTTACAGTTTCGCTGAATACCCGGTACCCGTTTGAATCCTCTGCGGCAGTGATGGTGCGGACTGATTCCGATGTACCATTTACGGTGGCGCTTCGCATTCCGCAGTTCAGCCGTTTGAAAGCAGTTGCGGTGGACGGCACTGTGGTGGATGCCCCGGTTGAAAACGGCTATCTTAAACTGACCCGGAACTGGAAGGGAGGTGCGAAAGTTGTACTGGAACTGGATATGCCGGCACAGCTTGTTTATGCAAATCCCAAGGTGCGGGCGGATATTGGCAAGGCAGCGGTTGTGAAAGGGCCGGTGGTTTACTGCCTGGAGGAAATTGACAACGGTGAAAATCTTGGTGCGTTTGAGCTCGCCAAGGATGTAAAGCTGGTTGAGGCGTATGATGCAGACTTGTTTGGCGGAACGCTAACCATCAAAGCGGATGCAACGAAGCTGATAGATAGTGGCAGCGGCGCGCTTTACAGCAATGAACCGCCAAAAAAGGAAACGGCACAGCTTAAATTTGTACCGTATTGCTGTTGGAACAACCGTGGCAAAGGCGAGATGCTGGTTTGGGTACGTTGTGAAACCAAATAGAATAAAAACAAGCGTATTTGTTTAAAAAAGCAAGAAAACAGAAGATAAATTTGATTAAATACGAAATTTGTAAAAAGCTAACATTATAGCATGTTAGCTTTTTACTGTATTAAAGTGTAAACTATACTGGTATTTTATTCAATAAAGTGAGGGTGAATCCAGTTGAAAAAAATGAAAAAAGTTTTGCTTGCAGTGCTGGCCGGCGTTATGGTACTGAGTATGTTCACGGCGTGCAATAACAGCGGTTCTGGCAGCGGAACGAACAGTGGTTCCGACAGCACCAATGGAGAAAAAAACAAGTTTGTACTGGGCTTGGATGACAGCTTCCCGCCGATGGGCTTCCGCGACGAAGACAATAACATTGTTGGGTTTGACATTGACCTTGCACAGGCCGTCTGTGATAAGATGGGCGTTGAACTTGTTGTTCAGCCGATTGCCTGGGACTCCAAAGAGATGGAACTGAACAACGGCAATATTGACTGCATTTGGAATGGCCTTAGCATTGATGCAGAGCGTCAGGAGAAAATGCTGCTGAGTAAACCATATATGGAGAATCACATGGTTGTAGTGGTCAATGCTGACTCAGAAATTAAAGAGCGTAAAGACCTGATTGGCAAAATGGTTGGCGTTCAGAAAGAATCCACTGCGCTGAAAGCGGCAAATGCCGATGAATTTGTCAGCCAGGCACAGGAGCTTGTGGAGTACGACACCAACGTTCTTGCGCTCAATGACCTGCCGACCGGTCGTATTGACGCTATTGTTTTGGATGAGGTTGTTGCGAACTACATGATCAAGGAAGAGGAAGGCAAATATGTCGTTCTCGGGGATGCTTTAACCGCAGAGGAGTATGCCATTGCGTTTAAGAAGGGCAATGAAGAACTGAAAAATAAAGTAGAAGCTGCATTGGATGAAGTCATTGCGGAAGGCAAGTTTAAAGAAATTTCGGAAAAATGGTTTGGCAAAGACGTTTCGCTTGCTGAGTAAAAATTGCGCTGGACAAACAGCGGTAATTGATGATAGAATAGGGTATCGTGGTCATTTGTGCCGCGATACCTTGTTTTTTGTATGATATCTGTTGCGGGTGTTTTTGCCTGTGGCAGTTTAATGCGGTAAATTGGCAGTTTACAAAAATACGTGGGAGGTATTCCGCATGGATTATATTATAACATTGCTCGGACCAATGCTGGAAGGGGCACTGGTAACGACCGCATTGTTTGCCATTGTCATTGTTTTGGCGCTGCCACTGGGATTCTGTATTACGCTGGTGGCGCGCTGCCGGTTGAAGCTGCTGGCCTGGATTGCACGGGGGATCATTTATATTATCCGCGGGACGCCGCTGCTGCTCCAGCTCTTGTTCATCTATTTTGGCCTGCCTCTCATCTCGAACCAGGTTCTGGTGTTTGACCGTTTTACAGCAGCCTGCATTGGGTTTGTGCTCAATTACGCCGCCTATTTCGCGGAGATATTTCGCGGCGGCCTGCTTTCGATTGACAAAGGGCAGTATGAAGCGGCTCAGGTGCTCGGCATTTCCCGGGTTCAAACCTTCTTCCGGGTGATCATCCCGCAGATGCTCCGTGTTGCGCTGCCGTCACTTTCTAATGAGTCGGTTACGCTGGTCAAGGATACTTCGCTGCTTTATGCAGTTTCGGTGCCGGAGATTCTGCACGCAGCCAAAACGGCGGTCAACCGCGATGTTTCCATTGTTCCGTTTGCGGTTGCGGCGGTCATTTACCTCATTATGAACACCATATTGACTTTGCTGTTTAAATACATTGAAAAGAAATTCAACTTTGACCGGGAGATGTAACCCATGCCATTAATTGAAATTAAAAACCTGAAAAAATCCTTTGGCAAGCTTGAAGTGCTTTCCGATGTTTCCTTTGCCGTGGAAAAGGGTGATGTTGTGGCGGTTATTGGGTCGTCCGGATCCGGTAAGAGCACCATGCTGCGCTGCATTATTAATCTGGAGACGGTGAACGGCGGGGATATCATCATTGAAGGGGAACCACTTGTAAAAAGCGGGGAATATCCCTCCCACAAAAAGGTGAAAGAAATCACTGGGAAAATGGGAATGGTATTTCAACAGTTCAACCTGTTCCCACACCTGAGTGTACGTAAAAATTTGGAAATGCCGGTGCTGCTCGCTAAAAAAAGGGATAAAAAAGCAGTGGAGGCGGAGTGTGAGGAAATGCTCCGCAAGGTTGGCCTGCTCGACAAAATAGATGCCTACCCCTCCCAGCTTTCCGGCGGGCAGAAACAGCGCGTAGCGATTGCGCGCGCCTTGATGCTCAGTCCGGATATTATGCTGTTTGATGAGCCGACCTCTGCATTGGACCCGGAATTGACCGGGGAGGTGCTGGGGGTTATGAAAAAGCTCGCCGAAGAACACATGACCATGATTGTGGTTACCCACGAAATGGCGTTTGCCAAGGATGTGGCGAATAAGGTGATCTTTATGGACGGCGGAAAGATTTTAGAAGAGGGAACGCCGGATGATATCTTTAACCATCCGAAGCACCCGCGTACTGCAGAGTTCCTGCGCAGCGTTTATTGATGGCCGGTTCCCCAAGCCCGTTTTCCTATTCGGGGGACAACAAGCGTTATCACACCTTTGATTATGAGATGAAGCGGCGTTTTGGCCGGAAAATGGTGAAAATCCCGCTGGATGCTGGCTTTACCTGCCCGAATATCGACGGAACAAAGGGGGTTGGCGGCTGTACCTACTGTGGAAATGCAGGCGCCGGGGATTTTATTCCCTCCGGAACGCTGGCGGAGCAGTTTGCGCAGGGAAAGGCTCTCCTTTCCCGTAAATGGCCACAGGCCGGATATTTTGCATATTTTCAGGCGCATAGCAATACGTATGCGCCTGTTTCGCGTCTGCGTCCTCTTTTTGAGGAGACGTTGAGTCTGCCCGGTGTGGAAGGACTGTGCATTGCCACCCGTGCCGACACCCTGCCCGGTGATATTCTGGAGCTTTTGGAGGCACTCAACCAGCGTACCTTTCTCACGGTCGAGCTCGGTTTACAGACCATCCATGACCAAACGGCGGTGCGTATCAACCGTGGGCACAGCACGTCGGAGTTTCTCCGGGGCTACCACTCCCTGCGGGAACGCGGCATAGCGGTATGTGTTCACCTCATTAACGGCCTTCCAGGAGAAACGCTGGAAATGATGCTGGAAACGGCGCGTGCAGTTGCCGCGCTGCGTCCGAACGGCATAAAGATTCACATGCTGCACATATTAAAAGGGACGGCCCTTGCGGAAGAATATGGAAGGACGGCTTTCCCGCTTCTGACTATGGAGGAGTATGCCACGCTTGTATGCAGCCAGATTGAGCAAATGCCGCCGGAAACGGTAATTGAGCGGGTGACCGGGGACGGTCCGCGTGACTCGGTGCTTGCGCCGCTTTGGACTCTGCGCAAGCGGGCGGTGCTCGCGGCGATTGACAAGGAGTTTGTACGCCGGGACAGCATGCAGGGCTGCCGGTATAAAATAAAGTGACGCAACGCTACTGGGCAAACAGCTGCACTGTATTCTGACCTTTATAAAAATGTGGTGGGCTGATGGCTGCGGTTAGCGGCAGATTACGGAAATAACGTGGAAGGTGGTTTCAAGGGCGCGAAACGCGGTTGGATGCGCGCAAGGGTGCTGATCGTGTTGCTGGATGGTGCTTGAACCGTAGGACGGTATGTGGTAAAATTTTAGGCGTGCTAAGCTCTGCGGTTAGTTCATAGGATAAACCATACGCATGGGAACAGAGCGCTTTGCAGAAAATGTATTTGCGCCTGGTGAATTTTAAGCAGAAGCGCTGAAAGAGCAGCGCTTAACATAAGTGGGGGCATGGTTATGACAAAAGTGGAATCCTTTTTTCAGGAGATGAAGGCCAAAAAAGTGGTCTTTATTGGTGCGGGTGTAAGCCACCGCGAACTTATCCAGCTATTTTGCAGCAAGGGCATTGATGTAACGCTCTGTGACAAGCGGGAACCCGCCGCGCTCGGTGAGGTCTATGACGAGCTTAAGAATGCTGGCGTGAAGTTTTGCTTGGGGGAGGGCTATCTTGACGGCATTTTTGAAGGGGATGTCATTTTCCGCACCCCGGGGATGTATTATTATTCTCCGGCGCTTGCCAAGGCGCGCGAGCTGCAAAAGGTGGTCACCTCGGAAATGGAGGTTTTCTTTGACCTCTGCCCCTGTCCGATCTATGCAGTGACCGGATCCGACGGCAAGACTACCACGACGACCCTTATCAGCGAATTGCTGAAGGCGGAGGGGAAAACAGTTTATCTCGGAGGAAACATTGGCAAGGCGCTGCTTCCACAGATTGAACGGATCCGCGAGGAGGATGTTGCGGTGGTGGAGCTTTCAAGTTTCCAGCTCATTTCGATGCGCCGTTCCCCGGATGTGGCGGTTGTCACCAATGTGGCTCCCAATCATCTCGATGTTCATAAGGATATGCAGGAGTACATCGACGCCAAAAAAAATCTGATAGTGCATCAAAATGCCTTTTCCAGAACGGTGCTCAATGCGGATAACGACATTACCCACGACATGGGCAGGCTGGTCCGCGGCGCCTTAAACTGGTTCAGCCGGAAAATTACGCCACAGAACGGCGCTTTTCTGGGCGAGGACGGAAGCGTCAACCTTGTGCGCAACGGAAAAGTGACCCGGATTATGCACAAGGATCAAATCCGGCTGCCGGGAATTCACAATGTGGAGAATTATCTTGCGGCCATAAGTGCGACGGCGGGGGCGGTTTCCATTCAGACCATTATTAAGGTTGCCGAGAGCTTCGGCGGGGTGGAGCACCGTATTGAATTTGTGCGGATGCTTGACGGTGTCAAATATTACAACGACTCGATTGCCACCAGCCCGACCCGCACCATTGCTGGATTAAATTCCTTCCAGCAGAAGCTGATTGTACTTGCAGGCGGCTATGATAAAAAGATTCCCTTTGAACCGCTGGCGCCAGTGCTCATTGAGCGGGCCAAGGTGCTGATATTGATGGGCGTGACGGCGCTCAAAATCAAAGCGGCAGTCACCGGATGTGAGGGGTATGATCCCAACGTACTGGAAATTATTGAGGTCCCTTCAATGGAAGAGGCGGTAGCCGCTGCGCGCCGGGTTGCAAAGGAAGGGGATATTGTCACCCTGTCGCCTGCCTGTGCGAGCTTTGACATGTACCCGAATTTTGAGGCGCGCGGGCGCCATTACAAAGAACTGGTCAACGCGTTAAAATAGGAGAAGCAAATGGAACTTACAGTATTGTTGGAACGGCTTGCACAGAGTGCCGGTGTTTCGGGCAGAGAGCAGCCCGCGGCGGAGGTTGCCTGTGCTGAGCTCAAACGGTATACCGATGATATTTCCGTCGACGCGATGGGCAGCGTGACGGCGATTATCAAACAAGGCAGCCCACTGGTGCTGCTTGACGCGCACATGGATGAAATTGGGCTGATTGTGACGAGTCTCGGCGAAAACGGTTTTCTCAAGGCGGCGGCGGTCGGCGGTGTGGACCGCCGGCTGCTCATCGCGCAGGAAGTGGTCATCCTTTCAGAAGAGCCGGTAGAGGGGGTTGTTGCGTCTAAGCCGCCGCACCTGCTCTCAGCGGATGAGAGCAAAAAGGTGCCGAAGGTGGATGATTTGTGGATTGATACCGGGCTCACCACCGAAGAATTGGAGCAAAAGGTGGCGCCTGGCGACCGTATCCGGTTCAAGGCGGGTTTCCACCGCCTGATGAACGGGCGGGTCTGCTCCAAGTCGCTGGACGACCGTGCCGGGGTGGCGGCAGTGCTCCGGGCGCTGGAGCTGCTAAAGGATGAGACGCTCTCCTGTGGGTTAGCGGTGACCTTTACCTGTCAGGAGGAGCTCGGCTGTCTGGGCGCTAAGACTGCTTCTTACAGCACGGCGCCGGATTTGGCGCTGACGGTGGATGTGAGCTTTGCCCACACGCCGGATGCCCCAGAGCACAAATGCGGCAAGCTCGGCGGCGGGACGATGATTGGAATTTCTCCGACGCTGGACAAGGGTGTGAGCGATGAACTGACCGCTCTGGCCAAGGAAAAGAAGATTCCCTACCAGCTTGAGGTGATGGGGGGGCTTACCTCCACCAACGCGGACAGTATTACCGTTTCGCGCGGCGGGGTCAAATGCGGTTTGCTTTCCATCCCGCTGCGGTATATGCATACCCCGATTGAAACCATTGAGGTTGAAGATGTAGAAAGTACGGCTCGTCTGATGGCGGAATTCGTAAAAAAGGCAGGTGACAGGGATGCTTAACACGTTGGAACAGCTTTGCCGGCTCACCGGTGTTTCTGGCGCGGAGGATGCGGTACGGGATTTTATCATCGAACAGATTAGAGGATATTGTGACTACCGTGTCGACCCGCTCGGCAGCATTATTGCGGAGAAAAAGGGCAGGCAGCGTGCCAAACGCAAACTGCTTATTTCGGCGCACATGGATGAGGTTGGCTTTATTATTACCAGCGTAAACGACGCCGGCCTGCTGCTTTTTTCCGAGGTGGGCGGTATTGACGCCCGGGTAGTGCTGGGCCGTTCGGTGCTGGTCGGCCCGGAGGCACTGGTGGGGGTCATCGGTACCAAAGCGGTGCACATGCAGTCTGCCGAGGAGCGGGAGACTGCCGTGCCAATGGACAGCCTGTATATTGACATTGGCGCAAAGGATAAAGAGGACGCACACTCTAAAGTTTCGCTGGGCGACCGGGCTAGTTTCCAACCGCTCTATCAACCGTTCGGGAGCGGGATGCTCCGCGGCAAGGCGCTGGACGATCGCATTGGCTGTGCATTGATGATTGACCTTATCCAGAGTAAGCTGGAATACGACACGACCTTTACCTTTGTGGTGCAGGAGGAGGTCGGCCTGCGAGGTGCGCGGGCGGCCAGCTATACGGTCAATCCGGAGATTTCGATTGTGCTGGAGGCGACCACCGCCGCCGACCTGCCCGGCGTAGAGGGCGGCCAGCAGGTGTGTGGGCTTGGAAAAGGCCCGGTGGTCTCTTTTATGGACCGCTCCACCGTTTACGACAGCGTGCTTTACCGGCGGGCGTTTGCGCTTGCGAAAGAGAATGGCATCCCCTGCCAGACCAAAACTATGATTGCCGGGGGAAACGACGCGGGTGCCATCCATGTGGCGCGCGGCGGGGTGCGTACATTGGCGGTATCGGCTCCATGTCGGTACATCCATTCGCCGGTCTGTGTGGTAAACCAACGGGATTTGACGGATATGGCGGCGCTGACCCGTTTGCTTGCGGCGGAATTTGCCGGTGCGGAGGAATTGTAATGACATCTGAATTTTTTTCCATTGACCCAAAGCTTGCGGTTTTGGCGGATACCGCTGAGGATATGTGCAAAGAGGCGTATGCACGGATTGAAGAAATCCGTGCATACAATGAGCAAAAAGTGTTAAAGGCTTTTATGGACAATCGGGTGAGTGAAATCCACTTCAACGGGAGCACCGGCTATGGTTATGGTGACCTGGGGCGCGAGGTACTCGATGCCGTTTATGCACAGGCGTTTGGCGCGGAGGATGCGCTGGTGCGTCATAACTTTGTTTCTGGAACCCACGCCCTCTCGGTCGCACTGTTCGGTGTTCTGCGTGCGGGCGATACGGTGGTTTCGGTCACGGGGAAGCCATATGACACACTGGAAGAGGTCATTGGTTTGCGGGGCAAGGGCAACGGATCGCTCAAAGACTTTGGCGTGCAGTACCGGGAAGTGGAGCTGACTGAGGATGGGGAAATCGACTTTGCGGCGGTGCCGGAGGCAGTCAAGGGCGCGAAGGTGGTTTACCTCCAGCGTTCCCGCGGATATTCACTGCGTCCATCGTTTGACATCGGTACCATTGGGGAGCTGGTACAGGTGGTACGCCGCACCAATCCGGACGCTGTTATTATGGTGGACAACTGTTATGGAGAGTTTGTGGAACGGCAGGAACCAACCGATGTAGGAGCCGACCTGATCATTGGGTCGCTTATTAAAAATCCAGGTGGCGGCATTGCGCAGACCGGCGGGTATATTGCGGGCCGCAGGGATTTGGTGGAGCAGTGCTCCTACCGCCTCACCTGTGTCGGGATGGGCAAGGAGGTCGGCTGTACCCTCAACCAGAGCCGCCCGATGTTCATGGGCTTTTTCTGGGCGCCGGAGGTGGCGGCAAACGCGGTGAAAACCTCGGTGTTTGCAACCTGCCTGTTTGAATTGCTCGGTTTTGGTACATATCCGCGCTACAACGAGCCGCGTACCGACATCATTGCGGCATTGCGGCTGGGCGATGCGGAACGTCTGGTGGCCTTTTGCCAGGGCATTCAGGCCGGTTCTCCGGTGGATGCTTTTGTCTCCCCGGAGCCGTGGGACATGCCTGGCTACGACAGCAAGGTCATCATGGCGGCAGGTGCTTTTACCGGCGGGGCTTCCATTGAACTTTCGGCTGATGCTCCTCTCCGCGAGCCATACGCCGTTTGGCTGCAGGGTGGGCTTACCTACGATACCGGAAAGATTGGCGTACTGCTGGCGGCCCAGTCGATGGCGGAAAAGGGGCTTTTGGGCCTGTAAATCCGTGGAGCCGTTTTGATTGGAGAAAATGAGATACGTTGATTTCTCTTGGGGTTCTCCTTTTCCTGTACACTGGCGGCTTTGACATTGATGATTTTTACCGAAGGCATTGCCCTGTATTTTATGGGTGGCGTGGGTTATGGTTCGTATGTCGATTGCCTGTACACTGGCGGCGGAAATATTTTTCCGCTTCTGACGGCTGCGGTGACAATCTTGGCGGTATGCCTTTTCCTTCTGCATTGGATATGCCGGAGCACGGATTTGTTTTGGATTCTTTGGCGGCAGGGTGGCACACCGCTTTACTTGGTTACTGCTGGTTGGCTTTCATGCGTTGAACCCAATCGGTGTTTTTGTCAGCATTTTACGGACAGTGGCCTTTTTCTGTATCGTTATCATTCAGCTGATGCAGTATAAAATGAGGTGCGGCTGCGGTGGCTACTCTGAAAAAACTGTAATTTCTGCTTGCATTTTGCCCTGTGTTGTGGTATCATAGATAAGCATTTGAGAATCCGTTGTTCTGCTTGGCAGGACGATGGGGGTTAATGCCCGATCAAACTACAATCGAGTCATTAAAGCGGATAGTCCTCTGCCAGCGCGCGGTGTAAGGCTGCGCTTGGGGCATGAACATCTGAAAATCAGGAGGAAGAAAATGGACGCATTAAAGTTAATCAGCCAGCCCAGCATGAAAACTGAGCTGCCGGAACTCAACATTGGTGATACCGTGCGTGTTTCGGTTAAGATCAAAGAGGGCGACAAAGAGAGAATCCAGATGTTTGAAGGCACCATTATTGCCAAGAAGCATGCTGGCATCAACGAGACCTTTACCGTTCGTCGTGTTGCACATGGCGTTGGCATTGAGAGAGTGTTCCCGGTGCATTCCCCGCATGTGGAGAAGGTTGAGATCATCCGCAGCGGCCGTGTTCGTCGCGCCAAGCTGTACTACCTGCGTGATCGCGTTGGTAAAGCGGCTAAGGTCAAAGAGAAAATTAGATAAGCGGTTCCGTTTGGAACTTCAAAAAGACCGGCTCTTATGGGGCCGGTCTTTTTGTCCGCTATGGATGGCACGCATTGGAAACGCCTTTCGAAAATATTTTTTGGACAGTCGAACGAAGTCAATGGAGGGTAAAAGCCGCTTTTTCCCGATGTTTCCGCATATCTGTGCCAAATTGAAATGGGTGTGAAATCCGGCGGATTATGTTTTTCCTTGCATCCGTGTATGTTATAGGGTAAAATATTAATATATATGAATGAGAGACTCCG
The DNA here is from genome assembly GCA_003150405.1 of Clostridiales bacterium. Taxonomy (GTDB): domain Bacteria; phylum Bacillota; class Clostridia; order Oscillospirales; family Ruminococcaceae; genus Metaruminococcus_A. The sequence goes on along the minus strand of QAMM01000002.1, from coordinate 79,210 downwards.
GTAAGCCGGACAGGATCGATACGGACGGTGATCAATGTGTACGAAGAAGAAAAAGATCTTCTGGAACAGGACAGCAAAAGCGGCCGGGGTTATGACGTGAAGCGGGATGTGTGGGAGTGGGTGGAATCCATTGCGATTTCGGTCACGACCTTGATTTTTATCTTCGTCTTTGTATTCCGGATTGTCGGGGTGGACGGCCATTCAATGGATCAAACACTGGCCGACGGCGACCGGTTGATTATCACCTCAATGTTTTACACGCCGGCGGCGGGTGATATTGTGGTAGTCAACCAGCCCAATGAATTCGGTAAACCGCTCATTAAACGCATCATTGCGTTGGAAGGGCAGACGGTGGATATTGACTTTAAAACCGGTGTGGTCACGGTTGACGGGCAGGTGCTGGACGAACCTTATATCTCAACGCCGACAACGGTTTATGAAGGGGTGGATTTTCCGGTCACGGTACCGGAGGGAACAGTGTTTGTCATGGGGGATAACCGGCAAAATTCCACTGACAGTCGCAGCGAAATGGTTGGCTTTATTGATACCCGGTACATACTCGGCAAAGCGATTTTTCGCATCTTCCCGTTTAATACCTTTGGTTTGTTGTCCTGACAAAGAGCAACTTGGGCTTTGTTGCGGAACTCTAGACGGCTTGAGCGGAAAAATGGCTTAAAACCGCAATGGAACGGTAAAGGATTTTGCAGTTATGGCCGGGTGTAAAATTTGCCTGCAGGGGTAATGGACCGATTATGTGGAGGGAATTTGATTATGATAGAAGCACCGTCCATTCAGTGGTTTCCGGGGCATATGGCAAAGACGAGGCGCCTTATTCAGCAGAACCTGAAGCTGGTGGACCTCGTGGTGGAGCTAGTGGATGCGCGCATCCCGGTGAGCAGCCGCAATCCGGAGCTTGACCGTTGGATTGAGAAAAAGCCGCGCATTGTATTACTCAACAAATGTGATGTGGCAGATGAACGTATTACCCAGAGCTGGGTAAGCTATTTGAAAGCGCGGGGGATTCCTGCATGGATGACCGACTCGACCAGCGGCAGGGGAATTAAGCAGGTGGAACCCCTGGTGCGCGAGGTGTTGAAACCATTGATCGAGCGCCGCGCTGCGAAAGGAATGCTCGGGCTTCCCATCCGTCTGATGATTGTGGGGATCCCCAACGTGGGAAAATCCTCCTTTATTAACAAAATTGCAGGTGGAAAACACGCAAAGGTCGAGGATCGCCCTGGCGTGACCCGTACCAAACAGTGGATTTCGTTTGGCGGGAATATGGAATTAATGGACATGCCAGGGGTGCTTTGGCCAAAGTTTGAGGACAAAACGGTAGGTGAGCACCTTGCATTCACCGGAGCGGTCAAGGACGATGTTGTGGATATTGAGCTGCTTGCCATGCGGCTGCTGCAATTATTGGCTGCTGAATACCCGGAAGCGCTGAAAGAGCGGTATAAGATTGAAATTCCACAAGAGATTGATGGCTATGAGCTGCTCTGTGCTGTGGGAAAAAAGCGCGGGATGCTTGTTTCCGGCGGTGAAGTCAACACCGAGCGCGCCGCTATTGCGGTGCTGGACGAGTTTCGGGGCGGAAAGCTGGGCCGGATCTCGCTGGAAAAACCGCCGAAGGAGTCATAAATGGATTTGTTTGAATACGACAGGAGCTTGAATGTCCCGCTGCTCTGCGGCGTGGACGAGGCGGGCCGCGGCCCGCTGGCGGGAGATGTTTACGCCGCAGCGGTTATTCTGCCGCCGGACGCGGAACTGCCCGGCCTCAACGACAGCAAAAAGCTCAGTGAAAAAAAGCGGGAAGCTCTGTACGATTTGATTTGCGCACAGGCTGTGAGCTATTGTGTTGCTACAGCGACACCGGAGGAGATTGACCGGCTGAATATTTTAAATGCCACCTTTGTCGCCATGCAGCGGGCCATTGACGGGCTTTCGGTGCCGCCGGATTATGTCTTGATTGACGGCAACCGCCGTCCTGCGACCATTATCCAGCCGTGCAGCTGCGTGGTCAAGGGAGATGCAACCTCCGCTTCGATTGCGGCAGCATCCATCCTTGCCAAAGTATCGCGGGACCGCTACATGAAACAGATTGCGGAGAGGTATCCGGAATATGGGTTTGCAAAACACAAGGGTTACCCGACCAAAGACCATTATGCCGCGATTGCGGAGTATGGTGTGCTGGACATCCATCGCAAAAGCTTTCTTAAAAAGATGGCTGGGGCGTCTGAGCCCAATGCACATCTGCGTGGAGTTATTGGAGAGCGTGCCACTGCGGAGTGGTACCTAGAACACGGATATGAAGTGACGGCGCGAAATGTACACAGTACATACGGGGAAATTGACCTGATTGTGGAGAATGGAGAATATCTTGTTTTCTGCGAGGTAAAGACACGCAAGACCGGCTCTCCGATGGCACCTGCTGCTGCGGTGGGCGCCCGGAAGCAGAAAAAGATCATTCAGACAGCGCTGGGCTATCTTGCGGAGCACGGCATGGAAAAGCAGCCGCGGTTTGACGTGGCCGAAGTGTTGCTTGAGGGCGGCACGGTGCAGAGTGTCAACGTCATTGAAAACGCCTTTACTGTGGATGGTATGGGGATTCTCCTGTAATTTCCTGCATGCCACTTGTATTCCGAAAACAGAATATGGTAAAATAGAAACAGCCACTACAAAATGAATGGGAGCGGTTTTATGAATTATAGAAGTACGCGCAATAGTGCCATTTCGGTTTCATCGGCAGAGGCAATCGCCGCCGGTATTTCCAAAGACGGAGGGCTGTTTGTGCCGGAGAGCATCCCGCAAATGCCTCTGGAAGAAATCGGCAGCTTGATTGAGGAAAGCTACGTCCAGCGGGCAGAGTACATCCTTGCAAAATATTTGACCGATTTCAGCATGGAAGAACTGGGTTACTGTGTACGCAGCGCCTACACCGCGGAGAAGTTTGACAGTGAAGAGATTGCAGAGCTCGCCAAACTGGGCGAGGGCACCTATATGCTGGAACTCTGGCACGGCCCGACCTGTGCGTTTAAGGACATGGCGCTTCAGCTCCTGCCGCATCTGCTCACTGCGTCGGTGCAGAAAACCGGTATAGAAAAGGAAGTCGTCATATTGGTAGCCACTTCCGGCGATACCGGCAAGGCGGCGCTGGAAGGCTTTAAAGATGTACCGGGCACCAGGATTCTGGTGTTTTACCCGGAGGACGGTGTCAGTCCGATGCAGAAGCTCCAGATGATCACCCAAGAGGGGAATAATGTGGGCGTATGCGCCATCAAAGGCAATTTTGACGATGCGCAGACTGCCGTCAAGGCGATTTTCACCGACCCGAAGATGGCGGATCAGCTTGCCTCCCGCGGTATGATGTTTTCGAGCGCCAACTCCATCAACTGGGGTCGTCTGGTGCCGCAGATTGTCTACTACATTTCGGCTTATTGTGAGCTTTTGGTCAACCATGACATCGAGCTTGGGGAGAAGATCAACATTGTGGTTCCAACCGGGAATTTCGGCAATATCCTCGCGGCCTATTATGCCAAACAAATGGGCCTGCCGGTCAACAAGCTAATTTGCGCGTCAAACAAAAATAATATCCTCACTGATTTTATCGAGACCGGCGTTTATGACAAAAACCGCGCATTTTATACCACGACTTCGCCGTCGATGGATATCCTTATTTCCAGCAATCTGGAGCGGCTGCTTTATATCCTCAGTGGAAACGACGATGCGCAGGTACGCAGTTGGTATGAGGAACTGAAAACCGCCGGGAAATTCGTCGTTTCGGATGAGGTCAAAGCGAAAATCCAGGCGGAGTTCTGTGCAGGTTACTGTGATGAAGAGGGAACGCTGAATACCATTAAGCAGGTGTTTGACAGTTACTCTTATGTCTGTGATCCGCATACGGCGGTAGCGGTGAAGGTGTATGAGGATTACAAGGCCAAGACCGGCGATACCACCAAAACGGTCATCGCTTCAACCGCAAACCCATATAAGTTTACCGATGCCGTCATCCAGGCGGTTTCGACTGACGTCAACCCGGACAGTGACTTTGATGACATTGGACTGCTAACCGTGCTCACCGGTATGCAGCCGCCGAAGGAAATTCTGGAACTCAACGGGAAGCCGGTTCGTTTTAATCAAAGTGTTGCGGTGGACGCTATGCCTCAGGTGGTGCGTGAATTGCTGAGCCTTTAACCGGTTTTAAGGCTGCGTTAATTTAGCTGTATAGATGCGCATGTATTTGTGCTGAAAAAACGCCTGAGAGGCTTTGATGAAATGCAGGTCGCCTTTTTGGCGGCGGCAATTTCTTCGGAACCGTATCCGGAAAAAACAGTCAGCTTGATGATGTAAAAGGCCGCCTGATTGCCGAAGTGGCTCGTATGTTTCTCTTGAATGGATGTATGATTTCATTTTTTAAACTGTACTGCAAAGCGGTCTGCTGTATGTAATTCACCACACGAAACCGTGTGGTGAATTGCCTTGTTCGGCGCACACCGTGCAGCAAAACAGGCAAAACCTCATATTCGGTTATTTCTGCTTTACAAAACTCTGGCAGACGGTATCCGAACAGCAGGAGGCCTCGTGAGGGCCTACCTTAATTTCGTTTGCTGTACAGCAGCAATCGTGGTTGTTGTGGATACAATTTTCCACATTGCACTTGACATGGTTAATCGGGTGTTTATTTTTACCGTAATCAGACATAGCAAAACCCTCCCTTTAAGTTTTGAAATACAGTTGTATTTCACTGTTTAGTATCTCCATGGGTGGGGGCAATATGTTATCTACTGGTGGGTGGAAAACTGGAAAAAGGAGGAGTGCGGTGAATTTATATACAATTGCGGATCCGCATTTGTCGTTTGGAGTGGATAAACCAATGGATATTTTCCGCGGCTGGGACAACTATGTAGAACGTCTGGAAGAGAACTGGCAGGCTGTTGTCCGGCCGGAAGATACAGTCGTTGTAGCGGGAGACATTTCATGGGGGATTGATTTGGAGGAAGCGAAGCTGGATTTTGCTTTTCTGCACCGCCTCAATGGAACCAAGATTATTCTAAAAGGCAACCATGACCTTTGGTTTTCCACCAAGACAAAGGTGGATCGCTTTCTGGCGGAAAATGGTTTTGACAGTATTCAAATTCTGTTTAATAATTATTATCCTTTCGGGACGTTTGGAATATGCGGAACACGCGGTTGGATCAACGAAACCGGCGGGCCGGATCCGCAGAACCAGAAGATTGTCCTGCGTGAAGCGGGGCGTTTGGAGCGGTCGCTCCAACAGGCGGCGGAGGCGGAAAAAGAACCACTGGTGTTCCTTCATTACCCGCCGGTGTCCCGCCGGGGCGATTGTGACGAAATTGTAGAGGTTTTGAAACGTTACCACGTAAAACGGGTGTACTATGGGCACCTTCATGACAAATCCCACCAAAACGCCGTAACAGGCGACTATAACGGCATTTTTTACACCCTTGTTTCTTGTGATTTCACCAAATTTCATCCGATAAAAGTGGCAGAATTGAACAATATTTGAAAAGATGGGATTTTCGCTAGTCAAGATTCTGCCAATATGCTATAATATGTCCCAGTGCTACGCCTTTTGAAGGAGATATTGGAACGGCGGCGCGCCCTGCAAAAAGCCTGAATTTTCGCAAAAATAGCTATGCAGTTTGCGTGCGGTGTGTTATAATATTTAAGTTAGCAAAGTATAAATTTCAGGAGGAAACAACATGTTAGTTGCAAAAAATCCGGTTGAGACAAACAAATATGAACTGGAAATCAAGGTAGACGCTGCTGATTTTGAGAGCGCGCTCCAGAAAGCTTACTTACAGAATAAAAATAAAATTCAGGTCCCGGGCTTTCGCAAGGGCAAAGCGCCCCGTAAATTGATTGAGAAGCTCTATGGTGCTGAGATTTTCTACGAAGACGCGATTAACAACTCCTACCCGGATGTTCTTCAGGCTGCTGTCAAAGAGGCGGAGCTGGAGTTGGTCGATCGGCCGGAAGTGGAAGTGACCGCGGTCAGCAAAGAGGACGGTTATACCTTTAAAGCGATCTGCATTGTAAAGCCGGATGTTGAAGTATCCGATTACAAAGGTATAAAAGTTACCAAAACCGTCAATCCTGTGGATGATGCGGCGATCAACGAAGAGCTTGCCCGTATGCAGGATCGCAATGCACGTACCATTACGGTGGAAGATCGTGCGGCCGAAAAAGGCGACACTGCTGTGTTTGATTTTGAAGGCTTTGTCGATGATAAGCCGTTTGACGGCGGCAAGGCGGAGGATTTCAGCCTGGAGCTCGGTTCCGGTCAGTTTATTCCGGGCTTTGAGGATCAGATGATCGGCCACAAAGCCGGTGAGGAATTTGATGTCAACGTACCGTTCCCGGACAACTACCATGTCGAAGAGCTCAAAGGAAAACCGGCTGTTTTCAAAATTAAGCTGCATGAGCTGAAGGCAAAAGAGCTTCCTGAGCTGGATGATGAGTTTGCGAAAGACGTCAGCGAGTTTGACACCCTTGATGATCTGAAAGCAGATATCAAAAAGAAAATGGAAGAGAAAAACGCAAAAGATGCTGATGAGCAGGTTGAGAATGATCTGGTGGATGCTGTTGTTGCCAATATGAAGGGCGAAATCCCGGAAGTCATGTTTGAAAACCGCACCCAGGAAGCGGTCAACGAGTTCGCGTACCGTCTGCAGTCCCAAGGCATGAGCCTTGACCTTTACCTGCAGTACACTGGTATGGATGCGGACGCTCTGAAGGGTACCTTCCGTGCACAGTCGGAGAAACAGGTGAAAGTCCGCCTTGCGCTTGAGAAAATTGTTGAGCTTGAAAATATTGTTCCGAGCGAAGAAGATATTGATGAGCAGTACAAAAAGATGGCGGAGAGCTATGGCATGGAAGCCGACAAGCTCAAGGAAATTGTTCCGGCCGATGATCTGGTGAAAGATATTGCCGTCAATAAAGCGATTGACCTGATCAAAGAAACCGCGGTTATCTCCGAGAAAAAACCGGCTGCAAAAAAATCCACCGCCAAAAAGTCTACTGCAAAGAAGGCGGATGCGGACAAAGCGGCTGACGATGGTGAAAAAGCTCCGGCAAAGAAATCCACTGCAAAGAAATCCACTGCCAAAAAGGCAGAGAAGGCCGAAGACGCTGAGTAAGCAAAACTGGCGTCCGGTCATTTTGGGAGGCGTATTCAAATGAGTTTAGTCCCTTACGTTGTTGAACAGACAAACCGCGGCGAGCGCAGCTACGATATTTTTTCTCGGCTCCTCAATGACCGTATTATTATGCTGTCCGACGAAGTGAACGATGCTACGGCGAGTCTTGTGGTTGCGCAGCTTCTCTATTTGGAGGGGCAGGATCCGGATAAGGACATCAGCCTGTATATCAACAGTCCCGGCGGTTCCATTACAGCTGGAATGGCGATTTATGATACCATGAACTATATTAAATGCGATGTTTCCACCATCTGCATTGGTATGGCTGCTTCAATGGGGGCATTCCTGCTCTCTTCCGGCGCCAAGGGCAAACGCCTTGCGTTGCCGAATGCCGAGATTATGATCCACCAGCCGCTTGGCGGAATGCAGGGTCAGGCGACCGATATGCAGATTCATGCGCAGCGTATTATCCGCATTAAGGAAAAGCTCAACCGAATCCTTGCGGAGAATACCGGAAAACCGCTTGAAGTGATCCAGCGGGATACCGAACGTGACAACTTTATGTATGCGGAAGAAGCAAAAGAGTATGGCCTTGTGGATAAGGTCATAGTGACAAGATAAGAATTTGTTTTGCTGCAGCGCCTCCCCCGGCAGGTCCGGGGGAGGTACTGTTGCCATTAGAGGGAGGTAGAACATGGCTGGATTTGATGAATCCAAAGTGCCGCGCTGCAGTTTTTGCGGTAAGCCGGAATATAAAGTCAACCGGCTGCTGTACGGAAATGGTGCGTTCATTTGTGATGAATGTGTTTCACTCTGTTATCAAATGCTGGTGGAGGATGGGCTGGTAAAAGAGCCGTCTGCTGGGAGCATGCCGCTGGATGAAATGAATTTCCTGCGGCCGCATGAAATCAAAGCCGTATTGGATGAATATGTCATTGGGCAGGATGAGGCCAAAGTGGCGCTTTCGGTTGCGGTTTACAACCACTACAAACGCATTTTCTTTGGAAAAGACGACGATGTGGAGCTGCAAAAAAGTAATGTATTGTTGCTGGGGCCAACCGGCGTCGGCAAGACGCTGCTTGCCCAAACCCTCGCAACTTTGCTCAATGTACCGTTTGCGATTGCCGACGCCACCACCCTGACCGAGGCGGGCTATGTGGGTGAGGATGTGGAAAATGTTCTGCTTCGGTTGATTCAGGCAGCAGACTACGACGTTGAGGCAGCAGAGCGCGGTATTATTTATATTGATGAAATTGATAAAATTACCCGGAAAAGTGAGAATACCTCGATTACCCGCGATGTCAGTGGTGAGGGCGTTCAGCAAGCACTGCTGAAAATTGTGGAAGGCACTGTTTCCAATGTTCCGCCGCAGGGCGGGCGGAAGCATCCGCAGCAGGAGTTTATTCAAATTGATACAAAGAATATCCTGTTTATCTGCGGCGGCGCGTTTGACGGGGTGGAGAAGATCATCCAGAATCGGTTGGGATCTTCTTCGCTGGGCTTTGGAGCGAAAATTCGCGACAAGGCGGATGAGGAAACCTCTCAGCTCTTAAAACATGTTACACCGCACGATTTGGTGAAGTTCGGGTTGATTCCGGAGCTCGTAGGCCGTTTGCCGGTTATCACGACCTTGAAGGAATTGGATGAGGAGGCGCTGGTGCGTATTCTGACCGAGCCGAAAAATGCGATGGTGAAGCAGTACCAAACGCTGTTCAACATGGACGGCGTAGACCTGGAGTTTACGAGCGACGCACTGGTCGCGATTGCCAAGAAGACGTTGGAGCGTAAAACCGGTGCCCGTGGTCTGCGCGGTATTATGGAGCAGGCACTCTCCAAGCTGATGTTTGATGCTCCGAGCGATGAAACCCTGCAAAAGGTTATCATCCGTGAGAAGTGCATTGAGGGCGAGGAACCGCCGGAGCTTATCCATGGGGAGAAGCGCAATCTTCTTCGGAATCCCGCCAAGGCGCTTCCGGAGAGCCGAAAAGAACCGAAAAAGAAATCCAGTTAAATGAAAAAAGGTACAAAGGATATCCTTTGTACCTTTTTTGCGGTGTTTTTTGTGAAAAGCCTCTGAATTTATCCAATGCTTTTACTTTTGTGGTAAAAATGGTATGAACTGCCGGGTTTGCAGGTAAAATAGAAACGTCCGGTAAAAAACAAATTACCTGCGCAGACAGTATTGCTTTGGCTGCTATCCGCACAGGTAATTCTTGTTGTCTGCTGTTTTAAACGGCTACTCAGATAATTTCGGTTCAAAGGCGCCGAGCAGCTCGGAAAACGCCTTTTTGTCTCCAATACCAATGGCGAGAATGGTGCGATAGAGCAGATCGGTGTGCTGTTCAAAGTGTAGTTTCATAATATTGGCTTGCGTTTCATTGTTGGCATACATGGTAAAGTTCAGCAGGTCGCTGCCGACATCGGCAATACGGCACTGAACAAGGTAGCCATCCTCAACTTTTTTGAGACTGACCTCAACATTTTTCTGACGCTCCAGCCGGGTAAGCAGCGAAAGTGCAACTGAAACGACTTTATCCCTCAGCGAACGCGGCAGGCTGGACTGAAGCTTGTGAGCGCTGTCCAAACCCAGTGGGGTAATGGCATATTTGGTGTCCAATTCGCTTTTTGTTTCCTTAATATGACCGGATTCCAGTAGTTCTTTCAAAGCGACGGTATAGGAAAAGTAGTTGACCAATCCTTCGCTTTGGAAGATGTAGTTGAGCTGATCCGGCGAAAGCGGCTCGGTAATGGTGGAGAGCAGGTAACAGATGAGCAGTTTGATATCATAGGTATCCTTTAAGCCGCCCGGCTCGATACCGGCAAAGTATTCGTTAAAATCCACGGAAAATCCCCCCGTTTCCAGTCTGTAAAAACAGCTTAGTAATTTTATTATACCTTTTTCATACCGTTAATTCAACCAAAAAGCGGGGTTCATAAAGAAAAATGGGGATGAAATCCGCCCTGTTTTTGAATTTCGATTGAACGGATTCCCCAGGTTGTTTTTTATTGCTGTATGGCTATCATTTGCTTGGCAGGGACGGGCAGTTGATCTATAATGAAAGCAGAAAACAGCGGCCGTATGCCGCTTTGAATGGGGGAATGACGCATGAATTTGGAAAAGTTGCGCTATCGGCCGGGGAAACGGCTCAAAGATTATGATCCGGCTGACACCAGTGGATGCCGCGGCAAGGAGGAGGCGCTCATCCGGCTGGAGGAAAACAAAGCACGGATGGCAACGCTGCAGGACATTCTGTACGCTCGGGGAGAATATGCCTTGCTAGCCATTTTACAGGGGATGGACACCTCTGGAAAAGACAGTGCGATTAAGCATGTTATGACCGGGTTAAACCCGCAGGGGGTACAGGTGGTGAGCTTTAAAGCGCCCAATGCGGAAGAGCTTTCCCACGATTATATGTGGCGCACCGACAAACAGCTCCCGCCCAAAGGGACCATTGGTGTTTTCAACCGTTCCTATTATGAGGATGTTTTGGTTGTACGGGTACACGGTATGGTGCCGGGACGCGGCCCAGAGGATAAGGATTTTTGGAAAATGCGGTACCGGCAAATTCGAGACAAAGAACGCTATCTGCTAGAAAACAAGATTGTCCCGGTTAAGCTTTTTCTGCATATCTCCAAAGAAGAACAAGCAAAACGCCTGCTGAAACGCATTGATAACCCGGAGAAAAATTGGAAATTTGACGCCAGTGATATTCGGGAGCGTGCCTACTGGAACGATTACGTTGCCGCCTATGAGGCTGCGTTTGCGGAGACCGCAACGGATCAAGCGCCGTGGTATATTGTTCCGGCCAATAAAAAATGGTATGCACGGCTGGTTATTTCTGAAATTATGCTGCATGAACTCAGCGGGCTGAAGCTAAGTTATCCCCAAATTTCGGAGGAGCAGCGGCGGATGTTGGAGCAATACCGTACCATGTTGGAACAGGAAAAATAAAATTTTTGACAAATTGGTAACTTCGGTTTGTTATAAACAATGTGCATAGTGGGCAGCATACCGATGTTAATTGCAGCCTTTTTATGCACGTTCTATCAGATAAGGTAACTCTCTATCCGGTTTTGCGGCTTTTAGGAATACCTTCAATTTTATCCGTTTTTCCTCACAGGGATAAATCTCAACACTGTTTTCACAGAATTTTGTTTCATATTCCGCATGAAAAGGGATTCAAAAAGGCCCGGAGAATGAATTCTCCGGGCCTTTTTTTCATGCGCAGCGTCTATTTTGGAAATGCGGTGCCTAGATTTTGGTACACAGCTTAACGATAGGATTGCAATTTGGCAGGGCTCCAATAAGGAGAAGCATTTTGGATTTGGAGCCGCAAATAAATGAATTCGCCAAAATTCTACATTCTTTTTGCAAAACATGTTATAAAATAGAAATATATGGTAAATATTGGAGCTTAGTGTTTGACTTAGGGAAAAATAATAGCAGAGAATACAGTTCCATACGGTCTTGGGGACAGGGAATACGCTTCATACGGTTTTGAAAGCAGAAATTGGCTGGCTGACTATTTTCTGTTCTCCTCAAGGCTGTTCAGTGCAAACCGTACTGCTTCAATGATAAAAGCCGAGAAGGTACAGTTTTGCCCCTGAAGCTCTTTTTCCACCTGCTCAATTATATTGTTGGGAAAACGAATGCTTTTCGTCGTGGTAGGCAATAGGTGCGGAATTTGATAGGTGCGCATGTTCTTTCCTCCCCCGGTTGAATATTGATTGAAAAACAGGTTAACCGTTTGCGAATATGAATGCATTTCTGTCAATTAAACGGTACTGCGCGAGTATTGTGTCTTATATAACATATTTTCCTATGGTATCACGAATGTCACACCCATCATTTTAAACAAAGCTGAGGCCGTTGTGGGGTAAATATACTTGTTTTAAGTACATAAAATTTGTGGTTTAAGAGGTGATTCCAATGAAAGCAGCAATTATTGGGTCGCGTGGAATACGGGCGGTGGATTTTTCCCGCTATCTGCCGAATGGAATTTGCCAGATCATTACCGGCGGCGCCAAAGGGGTGGACACTCTTGTAGAGCAATATGCACGGAAAATGGGCATTCCAGTGCAGCTCTTTTTACCGGATTATGCTCGTTACGGCCATCGGGCGCCATTGGTACGCGACCGGCAGATGGTTGACGCCTGTGACGTTGTTATTGCGTTCTGGGACGGTATCTCGCGCGGTACTGCTTACACAGTGAACTATGCCAAGCAAATTGGAAAGCCAATTTACTTGTTTCATACAGCGAACCTGCGGTGAGACCTTGCTTTTCCTGTTTAAACCGATTATACTGATAGTAATGGCCCGCTTGTGCTAGGCGGGCTGTTTAACTGAGCGAAACAATCCAGCAAATATTTAACTTTTCAGGAGGGAATAATTTATGATTCACCGTTCAGACATTGAACCTTTTATCCCGCAAAGCGGGGCGCACTACGATGTAATTGTTGCCGGCGGCGGGCCGGCGGGCTTGGGCGCTGCTGTGGCAGCGGCTAAAAACGGCGCAAAAACCCTGCTTTTAGAAGCTCGGGCCTCGTTTGGCGGAATTGCTGCTCAGGCGCTTTGGATGCCCCTGAACCGGATGTATCTCCGCGGTGGAAGTCGCGGTGGTGTGCATGAAATGCTTTTGAAAAAGCTGGATGAGTGCGGCCCAAACGCCTATCGGAAAGGCCGTACCGACTGGTTTAACGGTGACAACGCGCATATTCAGCCGGAGTATCTTCAGCTTGCCGCTTACCGGTTGTTGGAATCGGTTGGCTGCCATTACCGCCTCCACACCCCGATTACCGGGACAAAGGTGGAAAATGGAAAGGTAACGGCTGTTATTTCCAACAACAAATCCGGTGAGGAAATTTTTTATGCCGACGTTTTTGTAGACTGTACCGGCGATGGTGATATTGCTTATTTTTCCGGAGCCGAAATGGTCAAAGGCAGTGAACTGGACGGCCGTTTTATGCCGGTTTCTCTGGTGTTTGCTGTTGGAAACGTAGATACCCAGCGCTTTTTCAAAGCCTGCAGCGAATCCAAGGACGGCAGTTTTGCCGACCTTTGGGTAGAAGCGGAAAAAACCGGGAAATATGCGGTAGCGGTCTTTTATTCGTTTGATCCAACTACGGTTCCTGGGCTGGTTTCTGTCAACAATGGCGGCCTGCGCGGAATTGGTGTGATTGACGCTTCCGACCCAGCGCAGATCAACATTAGCGAACGCGCGGGAATTGAAGTCGCGGCAGATTTCATAAAAATAGCTCACGATTACAAAATTCCCGGTATGGAGGAATGTGTACTGGCGCGTACCGGCGCGGGTGTTGGCGTGCGGGAGACCCGCCGAATTGTCGGCGAATATACCTTTACCTTTGACGACGCGGCAAACGGCACCGAGTTCCCGGATGTCATCAGCCGGAAATATGGAGCAGTGGATGCCGGCGGTTTAGCGCTTGACCGGGATCAGAAGCAGTTTATTATGAAAGCGGGCGTTGGTGTTCCGTATCGTTCGCTGGTGCCAGTAAAGGTGGATGGCCTTTTGGTGGCAGGGCGCTGTGCTTCTGCAACCCAGCTGGGTCAGGCCTCTGGTAAGTCTATGGGCAACATGATGGATATGGGGCAGGCAGCCGGTGTTGCGGCTGCTTTGTGTGTGAAACAGGGAGTGCGTCCGCGTGACCTTGAGGTAAAACAGGTACAGGATATTTTACAGAACGAAATGGGCACCCATCTGTTTAACTAATTAAAGCCTTTTAGGAACGCACATGACTTGGTGTTGCTTCGGAAAACTGTTGGAGTATATAAATGGAAAAAGCCGCAGGAAAAATCCTGCGGCTTTTCTTTCAGGGATTGAATGAAGCGGGGAAAAGCAATTACTCTGATGGTTGTTCCTCAGCTTTCTGTTCCATGAGAGCCTGTTCGCGCGCCATGAGAATAACACGAATTGTGTTGGAAATTGCCACCTCTATCATGGGAAGATACGCTTCTTCAATGCTGTCAACAACATCGTGCAGACGGGCGCGTTTATCTGATTTTTCGGTGCCGAGGAGAATGTAATCGGATGAGACGCGTAAGATCCGACAGAGTTTGATCAGGTTTTCGTAAGAAAATGACTTTTTACCGCGTTCAACATCGCTGAGAAATTGGACCGAGATATCCATCGTATTCGCAAGCTGTTCGGAGGTCAATCCAACTTTCTTGCGAATGGCCCGAATTCTTCCGCCCATTTCCATGTTAATTGGTTTGTACATGAACATCACCTCTTAGTATTATTCTAGGCTAACCTATCAGGCTTTATAATCATCCATAAGAACTGAAAAATTAGTCTATTAGGCTATACTAAAATAAAAAAGGTAAGAAAACGACTAAATGTAGTGATCGTTCATGTGTTTAGACTCGAACATCTGCCACAAAAATGTTGAAAAACTGTTTCAATTGGTTTTTGAAACACAGGTTATAAAACAACAGGTTGATTGCAGTATCATATCATTTCAGCAGCGGCATCAGGTGCTTTTTCAAACAATTTATTTTTATGTCAGGATTCCAAATTACCCCAATGGAATACAACCTTTCTTTGCGGGTTCAAAATGCACAGTCGCTAACCAAAAAGGCCATTCATCATTTTAAAATGATGAATGGCCTTTTTAACAGATGAATTAGAGGTATTCTCTCCGAAGTTCGTCCGCCGGGAGAGAAGAGAGCATACCGACCGGGATATCAAAAATAGTAATAGCGCCGGTAGTGCCGCGTTTCGCCATTTTGGCGACGGCGCGGGCACAGCAGACAATAGCGCTGGAGGTGAATTCCGGGTTGCTGCCAAGTTCGAGATTAAATTCCATCTTTTGGTTGGTACCAGCCGCACTTTTGCCATTTCGAATGACAAAACCGCCATGTGGCAGACCGGCGTGTTCGTGGTTGAGCTCCTCTTGAGAAATGAAATGAACCTCTGTGTCATAGTCCGCGAAGTAATTGGGCATGGTAACAATGTCATGCTCGATCTGTTTAAGGTCTGCCCCCTCTTTGGGAACAACGTAGCAAACACGGCGATGTTTTTCACGAGTGGTAAGCTCTTTATTTTCCCCTTTGCGCACACTTTCGAGCGCTTCCGGTACGGGAACGGTGTACTGTTTGGCGTCTGCCACACCCTGTACGCGGCGAATGGCATCCGAATGCCCTTGGCTGACGCCGGTACCCCAGAAGGTGTAGGTTTTGCCTTCTGGCAGAACCGAGGCCATCAGCACACGGTTGAGTGAGAAAAGCCCCGGATCCCAACCGGAAGAAATCATGGCAAGATGGCTGTTTGTTTTGGCAACTGCATCTACCTTTGCGAAGTACTCTGGGATTTTCGCATGGGTATCAAAACTGTCAATGGTGTTGAAATGTGCCGCAATTTCCGGTACTTGAACCGGCAGGTCGGTAGCGGAACCGCCGCACATAACCATGACGTCAATTTTCCCTTTATAATCCAAAATTTTATCAATGGAGGTTAATCCGGAATTCGGAGCAGGCGTCCGACGGGTGAAGATAGCAACCAGCTCAAAATCCGGATTCTGGCGGACAGCCAGTTCTACACCTTTGCCAAGATTGCCGTAGCCGACAATACCAATTTTAATTTTTTCACTCATATACATACTCCTTTTTTGTTATGAAGGTTTTATTGTTTTCCAGAAATATGATCCGCCACGTAAAGACCATTGGCGGCTGCCTGGGAAAGAGAACGGGTAAAGCCCGCGCCGTCTCCTAAGGCGTAAATATTTTTGGTCCCGACAAGCATAAATTCCTCTGATTCTGGGCGCGCCGAATAATATTTGCACTCAATACCATAGAGCAGAGTGTCATAATTCGCGGTACCAGGCGCGACCTTGTCCAATGCGTGCAGCGTTTCGACAATATTGTCGAGCTGGCGTTTTGGCAGGCAGAGGCTTAAGTCGCCTGCTACGGCGTTGAGTGTCGGGCGAGTAGTAGATTGTGCCAACCGTTTTTCATCGGTACGGCGCCCATGCTCCAGATCACCTAAACGCTGAACCAGAACCGAGCCGCCGCTGATAAGGTTCGCAAGGCTCGCTACATGGCGGGCGTATTCAATCGGTTCACGGAATGGTTCGGTGAACCGACTGGTTGAAAGCAGTGCAAAATTGGAATTCTGGGTTTTGCGGCCTTTGTCTTTATAAGCGTGTCCATTGACGGTGAGAACCCCCGCCGTGTTCTCGGTGACTACAAGGCCGCCTTCATTGAAGCAGAACATACGAGTGGTGTCGCCGTACCGCTCTGAGCGATACCAGATTTTCGGCTCATAAATCTTTTTGGAGAAATCCTCCCAAATCATAGCGGGCAGTTCAACACGAACACCAATATCCACCTGATTGTTGGTGAGCGGGATGCCGTTTTTCTTGCACCATTTCGAGAAGAAGTTGCTGCCCGCGCGGCCGACGGCAAAAATGATGCAATCTGCCGAAAGAGTGCATTCCGTATCATCATGCACAAAAGTAATGGCATGAGACTCTTTATCCACGTCAGTGACAGCAGTATCCGGATAAATACGAACTTTACCGCGCAGCGAATCAATGAGCTTGCGCATGGTGTCAAAGTTTGCGTCGGTGCCAAGGTGCTTGAGCTGAGCCTGGCTCATGTGCAGATCATGCTGAAGGCAGAGTTTTTTAAGTTCATTGCTTGGCAAATAGCGCTCTGAGGTGGCACCGTAGGACATCATAATCTGGTCGGCTTGTTCAATATAGTCAAGTACAGTGCTTGGTTCCATAAATTCAGTCAGCCAGCCGCCATATTCGGTGGAGATAACATATTTACCGTCTGAAAAAGCGCCTGCGCCTGCCATACCTTCCATAATAGCACAGGATTTACATTTGACACAGGCCTTGACCTGTTTGGTAATGATGGGACAAACCCGTTTTAAAATATCATGACCTTTTTCAAAAATGCAGATGGAAAGCCCCGGATTTTTTTCGATGAGACGGTAAGCGGCCATAATCCCGCCGATACCTCCCCCGATAATTGCAACGTCGACCTTGTTTTTAAACTTCATTGTTGAAAGCTCCTTTTGTTCTTCCTTGCATAAACAACAGTTAGTATAACACAAAAGCCGGAAAAATGCAATATTTTTGCATCTTACCGGCTTTTATTCCGTCTTTTTATTGGCTTGTCCTATTTTGGAGCAAGTAATCGAAAAATGGAATATTTTAGTTGCTGTTGTATGGAAGTTTAAAGTTGGTTGAGCTGATAGGACAACATCATTAAACTGTCATCAATGTGGATGTTTTCCACAAGAACCTGCCCAGCCACGTCAATATCGGTGTAACAAAAATTTAAAATACCACGAATACCAAGTGATGCAACATACCGCGCCACCTTATTCGCACTCTCGCTTGAAACCGCTAGGATAGCAATAGCGGGGCGCTTCTCCGGTGGCAGCGCTGCGAGGGAAGAAATGTCCTGTACAGTAAAGCCGCCAATGACTGTTCCAACCAGAGAGGGATCGTGATCATAAACGCCTACTAACTCAAACCCGCGGCTTTGGAACATCCGGTGACTGGTGAGTGCGTGACCGATGTTGCCGGCACCGAGAATTGCAACCCGTTGAACACTGTAAAGCCCAAGCTGCTCGGCAATATGGCGGTGTACGTCGCTGACAATATATCCAAAGCCGTTGTGGCCGTTTACCCCAATCTGTCCCAAGTCGCGCCGGACCTGGGATGCAGTAATGCCCAGTTTTTCAGCGAGCTCGCCGGAGGATACCTTTGTTTTATTATGCAGCGCAAACTCTCGCAGGTAACGCAGGTATTTTGGTAAACGAACGAGCATTTCACGCGGAAGAGCGGTTTTGTTCATCGTGTTTTCCACCATCCAGAGGCAGGTTATCGCGCCATTTTAATTTTGGAGAAGTCATGTTCCTCCAAAACTGCGTTGATTTCATCGATTGCGTCAAGCTGGAGCAGTTTGGTGCGTGCCGCACGGACCTGGTTGACCGGCGCAATAGCCGCTGGACCGGCAATGCAACCGCCTTCGCAGGCCATACCTTCGATGAAATCCTCGGTAAGCCGCCCATTCTTGAGCAGCAGCAATGCTTTTTTACATTCTTCCGCGCCGTTGCACTTCACGCAGGCGACCGAAAGCTCAACATCGTCCTCCTGGAGAGATTCGGCAACTGCGTCGAACACGCCGCCGCTCTGACCAAATTTACGGCCATAAATACTGCCGGTGTTCGGGATGTCGGCGTCCTCAAAGCTCAGGTTCTGACTTTCTATCATAGCGGCCAGCTCCTCAAAGGTAAGGACAAAATCTACATCGTTTCCGGGGGTCATTCCCTCGGATTTTTTAGCAATGCAGGGGCCGATAAATACAATCTTTGCCGCGTGGTCAACGTGTTTGATCCAGCGGGCGGTCGCAACCATCGGAGAAACGGTCGTAGACATGTTGGGAACAAGATCCGGAAAATGCTTTTCAATCATGGCGACAAAAGCCGGGCAGCAGGAGGTGGTCATTTTCTGACCGTTTAAAAAGGCGTGGCGGAGTTCTTCGCCTTCGTGTTTGGCAACGGCATCCGCCCCGAGGGCAACCTCGTAAGCCTGCTTGAAGCCCAATTTTTCAATAACCGCCTTGATCATCGGCACGGTAACGGTAGGGCCAAACTGCCCTTCAATCGACGGGGCAAAAATGGCATAAACATGCTGATTTTCCTGCAGAAGATTAATGACGTCCACCAAATAGGAAATGTCGGAAATGGCTCCAAATGGACAGGAACGAGCACAGTTGCCGCAGCCAATGCATTTTTCTGGCTGAATTTCAGCAATTTTGCTCTTTTGGTCCATTGTAATGGCGTCGACCGGACAACTTTTTTTGCAGGGCCGTGTCAGGTCGGCAATGGCGTTGTACGGGCAGGCTTTGGCGCAGCGCCCGCACTCACGGCATTTGTCCGGGTCAATATAAGCGCCTTTACCGGAAATGGTGATGGCGTTAAACGGGCAGGCTGCAATACAGTGTTTTGCCATGCAGCGCTGACAGTTTTCGGTCACACGGAAGCGGTTGATAGGGCAGCCTTCGCAGGCCGCTTTAATGACGTTGACCACATGGGCTTCCTCACCCGGCTGCGCGGATTTGCCTTGCGTCAAACGGACGCGCCCCCGGATGATTTCCCGCTCCTTGTAGACACAGCAGCGGAACTTTGCGACGTTCCCCGGAATGAGGTCAAACGGAATTTGGTCGAGGTTCTGTTCCAGCGTACCCTCGAACGCGAGTTCTGCAACACGTTTCAGGACGTCGTATTTAATCTGTACTGCATCACTGGTGAAATTTGTAATCTTAGCCATGATACCATCTTTCTATCAATAATACTTTACGGTTACGGTCTTGCCCAAAGCGCGGAGATTGTCGGTTAAATGGTTGACAATCCGCTGACGGATGTTCAAATCCACCGGCAGGTTGGGGTTCTGGTGGGCGGAGTTGATGGCGCGCCCGACAAAAAGGTTCAGACGGGTGCAGTCCTCCAGCAGTAATTTTGCAAGTTTGGAGGCACCGTTGTCCTTTTCCAGTTCCTTGATGTGGTCGTACTCATAATTGTTTTTACGGAATTCCTCTAAAATCTCATTGGTTTTTGAGAGGGTGAGCACGCCTTCGGTGACCAGATCCATACCGTCGATATAGCCGATGGGCGGAATATCCGGATCGGTATAGCTGATGCTGGTTGTCACAGGGCGGTTGAGCAGCCGACTGATAATCTGGGCGCTTGAACCGCCGCAGACCACCCGTTTTCCACGTTCTGCCATAAAATCATGCAGCAGAACCGGGTCCTGTTCCTTATCACTCGGCGGACCGGTAAAGAGGTTGACCACCCGCTCCGGCAGGATTTTGGCGACAGCCACGGTGGTGTCATCGCCCGGTTTGCCGGCATACAGGCTTTCGCAGACTTGGGAAAGGGAAAGGGCAAGCCGCGCAGCCGTTTTTTCCTTGTCTACGACGCTTTGTAAATGTGCTGCAGCGTTTTCCCACTGGAAGCCAAAGTTCAGTACTGCGCCGACACCAGCGTGAATAACACCGTCTGAAAACAATGCAAAACTATCCCCTACAGCAGTCTGGAACCGTGCTTCCCGAATGTTTTTGGAGCTGACCATTCGGTTTTCAAACGGGATATCCATAAGCTTACCACCGCGCAGGAAAACACAGGTTGGGTTGTCAAACTCAACAAGATAAGCTTCTCCCGTGTAGAACAGCTGAAGAATACTGAAGGTTGAATAAGCAAGGTGGCGCACGTTGCAGATAGGCAGGGTATTGGCAATGGTATCCACGCAGTCCTCAATCTTTGCACCATTTGAAAGCATAGTCGCAATGATTTTAGAGGTCAGAGTGGAGAGAATATTCGCCTTGACGCCGCTGCCAAGTCCGTCCGCCAGGACGAGGATGACGAATTCATCGGTGCGGATGATCTCGACCCGGTCACCGCAGAGCTCCTCGCCTTTTTTGTTGAGGCTTCTGTATGCCGTATCAATATAAAAGTTCACGGTCAATTCCCCATCTCATCATCGTTGTAGACTATCATATCTTTGAGCTTGGTGAGCGTCACCTTGGTTTCAGCCGTGGTTTCACCCAAGAGGTTTGCAATCTGCTGGGCAACACGCATTTGGTTGTCAATAACCTTCTGCGCCATATCAACGGTATCCACACGCAGCTGGTACATTTTGTCCTGCTGTTCGACTTCTTCAGTCACATCATTGAAAATACCGATAATGATGTTCTGATCCGGCACATAGGTAATGCTCTGCTGGGTGACAATGCCGTACTGCGGATATTCCACCCGTTTATCGGTAATATTTTCATGGGTCTGGGCGACCAATTCAAAATAGGAGGAGTCAATGAACTCATAAAGGTAACGTCCAATGCCGAGATAACGTTTGGTTTTGAACGCCTTTTCAGCAGCAAGGTTCATTTCACGGATGACCATGTCGTTGTCCACTGCAATAATGATGTTCGGGGTTTCAGCGAGGATAACGTTGGAAAGAGACTGGGTCATCTCGCTCATATAGGGCAGGCACATGTAGAGTTTGGCCTTTTTCTGGTAAACCGCAATGGCTTTGTCCCGACAAGAGGGATAACCACAGAAACCACAGTTCTGTTCCTTGTCCGGTGTATCCTTACCAATACTCGCAAGAATGGAACGGATGGTTGCTTCGTCTGGAATATCATTGGTTTTGGTCTTGTCAATGAAGGCTTTGTGCATTTCAATGCCCGCGTCAATTTTCGGGAACTCGCGTCCCTTATCTGCTACGTACTCTTTAATATCCAGCATGGCCTGGAACCGTTTGGTGCGGTTGCCATGTACGGCTGGTCCATAAACACAGCCGCCCTTGCAGGCGTTGGCCTCAATAAGACACGGCTCTAGTTCACCATTTTTGAGTGCTTTGAACAGGTCGATGCAACGGTCAATACCGTCAATGCTCATCACCTTGCGGCCTTCAAGCGCGCCGCGTTCGTTCATTGAGGCGATGATACCGTCGGTGATGGGATACATGCGGTTGATACCGGGTTCGGCATCCTCAAAGGGGGATTCTTCTAATGAGGAGACGTCAATGCCTTCTTTTTCAAGCCAGTTTGCGACTTCGTCAAAGGTAAGAACAGCATCAATGTCGTTTGAGTGCATCACGTCGTCCGCTTCCTCAATTTTGGCGATGCAAGGCCCAATAAAAACGGTGCGGGTAGTCTGGCCAAACCGGGATTTGAGCAGCCGGCCGTGGGCGATCATTGGAGTAATGGAGGGGAGCATGTACGGAATGAGCTCCGGATAGTATTTCTCAATCAGGTTGTTTACGGTAGGACAGCAGGTGGTAATGGCGGTCTGCTGGCCGCTTTCTGCCAACAGGCGGCAGTATTCGTCGGTAACCATCGAAGCGCCTTCTGCGGTTTCGGCAACTGCGTCAAAGCCCAGCTTTTTGAGGGCGGTGACAATCTGTGCCGGTTTTTTGAGTGGAAAAGAGCCAATAAAGGACGGAGCGAGT
This sequence comes from Clostridiales bacterium, assembly GCA_003150405.1. Lineage (GTDB taxonomy): Bacteria > Bacillota > Clostridia > Oscillospirales > Ruminococcaceae > Metaruminococcus_A. The sequence continues at coordinate 57,062 of QAMM01000002.1, read as the reverse complement.
GAAACGATGACCTTTGCGTCGGAATTTATGTATTTCAGCACCTTTTCCATATCGCTCTGGAGAGTTTTGGCATTCTGAGGACATGCCTCCAGACAATGACCGCAAAGAATGCATTCCTGCGGCATGATTTCTGCACGGTCATCCTTAAAGGTAATGGATTTGACCGGACATACCCGCAGACATTTGTAACAGTTTTTACAGTTTGCACGTTTTAAACCGATGACGCTCATTGATTCACCTTCTTCAAAATCTGATTCTCAAAAAATTCTTCGACGGATGTAGGCGTGACCGAGAACATGTTGTCGTCCACCTTGACGCAGACGCCGTTTTTGGTACATTCGCCCATACAGAATGAGCCCTGTAAGGTCACCTGGTTCTCCAAATGGTGCAGCGAAACCAGCCGTTCCAAAATACGGATGATGTCCCGCGAACCCTTCAAGTGGCAAGAGCTGCCGATACAGATGGTAACAGTCAAGAAATACTCCCCCTTAAACAACATTGACAGTTTATTCACAACGCTATTATAACGCGTTGTGAATAAACTGTCAATGTCAAAAACATAGAATTTTTCAGGGGGTTTTTAGACAGATCAGAGGCCAAACAGGCGTGCTGTATTTGCCACAAGAAAACAGAATAGAATTCCGCTCACAGTGGGAATGAGAATGGACAGCGCCGTCCATTTGAAGCTCCTGGTTTCCTTGCGGATGGTCAGACAGGTGGTAGCACAGGGGAAATGCATGAGCGAAAAGAGCATGGTACAAAGTGCTGTCACCGGCGTCCAGCCGTTGGAGACGAGGAGTTCCCGCAGGGTTTCCAGGTTTGACATGTCAATCATGCTGCCATTTGCAAGATAGGCCATGATGATGAGTGGGATGACAATTTCATTCGCGGGAAAGCCGAGGATAAACGCCATGAGAATGACGCCGTCCAGCCCAATGAAATGGGCGAAGGGGTCAAGAAAGTTCGCGCAGTGGGCGAGCAAACTTATATCCCCGGCATAGATGTTGGCAAGCAGCCAAATGATAAGTCCGGCAGGCGCCGCAACGGTGACGGCACGGCCCAGCACAAAAAGAGTTCGGTCAAAGATAGAACGAACCAGTACCCTGCCAACTTGTGGGCGGCGATAGGGCGGCAGCTCTAGGGCAAAGGAAGAGGGCACCCCTTTGAGAATTGTTTTGGAGAGAATGCGTGAAACGGTCAGCGTCATAAAGACGCCCAGAACAATGACAGCGATAAGCCACAGGGTGGAAACTGCCGATTGAAATGGAAGGGCAACGCTCCCGGCAAAGAACATGGTGATGATTGCAATCAACGTCGGGAATGCGCCGTTTTGCTTAGGGGAAACAGAAAGGCTGGCAGGTTCGTACAAAGACAGTGTTGGCAGGTGACGAAAAATATGTATGCAGCGGGAGAACGGCTTTTTGCAATGCTTATAAGTCACACTGCAGAACTGCCATTTAGAAGGAACCCAGATATTAATCTGTTTGAGAACAGGATGGAAGTTCATGGAACAGACAGGAGGCTCCGGGCTTGCAGTGTAACAGCAAGCCTTCCGGACGATGTTCAACACACTCCAGTAATTGTCCGAGCAGTTCCCGTTGGAGGGATTCCGGCATGGAATTCCATAAGGCTTCCGGAGAATCCGGCAGATGTGAAATTTTGGGAAACACATGGATTGAATCGTGGGGAGAAACGGCAAGGGAGGAGAGTGGTTTCGAAACAGCAGGGGGATTTTGCTCCTCGGTGCTGTTTTTTGCTTGGTCGAAAGGAGCGACTGGGAAGGTGTTTTCGGGGATCGGATGATATGGCATGGCATGAGTAAGAGCAGCTCCCAATTTTTTTTCATCTTCGGGAGCAAGCACAGTGGTTTGGTTTGCAGCACTTGGGGATAGTTCTGTCAGGCGAATGCTACGCCGCCGATCCAGTTCCGCAATTCGGCGCCGTAAATGCGGGATACTGCGGTCTCCCGGTGGTGCTTCGGCAATGCAGTCAATTAACCGCGTAATTTCTGCGTCGATGGAACCAAGGTCGAACATTGCTTTTTGAGGCAGCTGCTGAAGCAGCTCGTTCCGGTAGGATTCCAGCCGGTTAAGGAGTTCCGGCAGGAGAGAACGACTTGTGAAAGCGGCTGTTACTGCGCGGTCGGCCAATTTGCCGCCCAGGTTGGCGATAAGACAGGCGGATGAGCCTTTACGCAGTTTCGTGCGGCAGATGTAGTCGTATTCCTTCTGTCTGGAGCGGGATTTGGCATAAAGGGGAGCGGCGCATTTTCCGCAGATAATCAGGCCGGACAGCAGAGCATAACTGTTTTGGGGAATACGACGTTGTGTTTCGGTGTGTGTCTTAAAAAGCTGCTTCTGTACCTGTACCCATTCTGCACCGGAAACGGCGGGGGTATGCTTCCCTTTTGCAACAATCCACTCAGCGGGTTCGCACCGCTGTTCTGCACCGGAAATCCCGCTGCGCTTGTGGTAACAGAGCAGGCCAGGGGCGTTCTCGGTGTTTGGAGTAAAGCAGACGTCAGCGCCTAATGCGGTAAAATAGTTCCATATAGACAGATCGGAGGCTGCGTAGACCGGATTAGTTAGAATGGCGCGTATGGTCGCCGCCGAATAAGGATTTCCCCGGCGGGTAGACAAGCCTTGTGCACACAGCTCTGTGCAGATTTCAGCGATGGAATGCTGATGTAAAAATGCTTGGTAGATTGTTTGGACGGTTTTCAGTTCCGCAGGACAGTCTTTGAGAAGAAAGGCGGTTTTTTTTCGCCCTTCTACAATCATTTCGGAGCGTTCTGTACACTGATAACCGGTGGGCGGGGTGCCGCCAAGCCAGCGGCCATCCCGTGCGAGGAGCATCATGTTATCCCGCACACGTTCGGCAATCGTTTCGCGTTCCAATTGGGCAAAAACGCTTGCAATATACATCATGGCACGCCCCATTGGAGTGGAGGTGTCAAATTGTTCCCGGATGCAGACAAGCCCAATTCCCAGTGAACGGAACAGTTCGACCAGTGCGGAAAAATCCACAACACTGCGGCTGATGCGATCAAGCCGGTAGCAGACAAGGGTGGAAAAGCGATGGGCGCGGGCATCCCGCAGAAGTTTCTGAAATTGAGGGCGTTCCATACTTTTCCCAGAGAAACCTTCATCCTCATAATAGAGAAAATCCAATTCAGCAGAGCCTAAATGGGTGAGCGCATAAGTCCTGCACATTTCTACCTGGTTTTCAATGGATTCTCCTTTGCCGGTGTATTTTGATTTCCGGCTGTATATGGCAATGGACATGGTATGCAGCCCCTTTCCTGTTCCTACTATATGGAAGGAGAGGGGGAAGGTATGCTGCAAAAGAAGGCCGATGTATGCAACGACTTTTTACCAGAATATCTTGTGTTGATTTTAGAAAAGCCGGCGGAAATGATTTTCCTTAAAAAATAAAACCCGGAAACCTGTTCAGGCTTTCGGGCTTAATTGCTCCAGTAAAATTTGTTTTGCTTCTTCAGGAGATGCGGCTGAACGTTCTTCGCGCAGCAAATAGGAGAGTAGGTCCTCCCATTCTTGCAGGGAGTATCGGTTACATTTCAATGCCTTCAGGGCCTCTACCAGTTTGGTGCGGAAATCGGGAGAAACCAGGTCGGAAAGGTAAGCGGCCTGAACCTGTTCTGTCAACTCTTCAAACAAACCGCGTTGCGGTGCTGTGTTTTGCAAAATGGTTCCTCCAATCTGCTGCAAATTTTCGTAAAGTAATGAGCTTTATGAAAGATAATTTAGCTACATTATATCGAGATTTTAGAAAAAAGTCAAATAATGAGCGTTATTTGTTGAAACGTGTTCGCTTCTATTTCAGCGCCGTTACAATGATGGTATCCGGAGTATAAAAAACATGTTTGGGAGGGAACCTATGAAATCAAATAAGGATCAAACAAATTTGAATGGTATAACGTTTGAGCAAGCTGCGGCGTCATGGCTGGAAACTATTTGTTTTACGGTAAAAAGCTCCACTTATTTTCAGTATACGCGTATTATCAACCGGCATCTGAATCCTGCTTTCTTCGATCAAACGGTTTCAGAGATTGATGATGATCGCGTTCTGAAATTTATCCGCGGCAAAATGACCAATGGGCGGCTGGACGGGAGAGGAAGTCTGTCTCCGAAAAGTTTGCGGGATATTCTAGTGGTTTTAAAATCAATTCTGCGCTTTGCCCAAAAGCGTGGGTATTATGCAATGGAACTACCGGATATCCCTTTGCCTAAAATGGAACAGGAAGAAATTTCGATTCTGTCAGATACTGCACAACGGCGTTTGGAAGGATACCTCAACCAATCCAACGACTTGTGCAAACTGGGTATTCTGGTCTGTTTGTATACCGGACTTCGAATTGGCGAAATTTGCGCATTGCAATGGGGTGACATTCGGTTTGAAGCAGCTTCTATTTATGTGCGGCGCACGGTGCTGCGTATCCCAGAAAATTTGGGAAGTAGGCAAAAAACACGTGTGATATTCAATACGCCCAAAACACGCAGCTCTATGCGAGAAGTTCCATTGCCTATTTTTCTGCTGCGCAAACTGCATCCCTACTCGGGGCGTTTTTCAGACGATTCTTTTTTTCTGACCGGTGACACAACCAAGTTTATCGAGCCGCGTACGTATCAATATCGCTTTAAACGGTATTTGCAGCAGGCTGGCCTGCCCGAAATGAAGTTTCATGTTTTACGGCATACCTTTGCAACCCGATGTATTTCATTGGGGTTTGACCCTAAAACGCTAAGCGAAATTTTGGGACATGCGGATGTCAACACTACGCTGAAACGTTACGTACATTCTTCGCTGGAGATGAAACGCGTACAAATGGAGCGCCTTCTTCCATTGGCACAGTAAAATAAGCATCTTTTTCAATGTCGTTTATAGAGAAAGCTTTCCTTCTCAAAAGAACAGCAAAATGAAATTCCGTTTTTAAGGCAGAAAAAACAGCGGTTTTTTCATAAAGCTCATTACTTTACGAAAGGTAATTTGCCCAGTGGATTGGGTTCTATTCCTTCGGTATTATGAATAATTGTGGATGAATGGAGGAATGGAAATGAATAAAAAATCCTTGTGTGTTTTGGTGGCACCAGACGGCGGCAGCGCCTCGGATGCAGCCGTATGCCGCAAAATAGCTGCGTCTGCTTTGGCGGATCAGGTGGAAAAGATGCTGGATGAGAGCGGGCTGGATACAGCAGCGCAGCTTGTGGAGCTGGAACGTTTCATTACCGTCTGTCGTGAAAAATTACCCAGATAAAAGGAAGGGCAAAGACCTTTCCTTTTTTATTGCAGAAGCTGAAAAAGAGCCGGGAAACTTGACGAAACAGGGTTTTTCGAGTATCATTATTTTATAATTATCGCACACGGATACGGACTGCACAACTATTCGATACGTCCCGGAAAGGTGTTGCTTTACAGGTGCGCAAGTGCGTAGGATTTACGCAGGATGAGGAGGGGCGTTGTATCTTCTGTAGGGAAACGGGAGATAAATGCTTTTTTACTTTCCCAAAATTTAACTAAGGATACGAGGAAGTTCTATGAAAATTGCATTTTCCACTTTGGGCTGCCCGGATTTTTCATGGCAGGATATTTATTCAATGGCAAAGGATCTGGGCTTTGACGGAATTGAAATCCGCGGCTTAGGAGACGATATTTTTGCAGTCAATGCGCCGCCGTTTACCGGGGAGCAGCTGCCAAAAACCGTTCAGAAACTTAAATCTCTTCACCTTGAAATACCGTGCCTTTCTTCCAATTGCGCGCTGAAATTTGCAGACCGCAAAGAGGAAAACCGCCGGGAAATCGGTCAGTATATTGAACTCGCCCAGAAGCTCGGCACCCCGTATATCCGGGTGCTTGCCGATTTGCATAAGGAACCGGAAGGCGAAGTGGACGATGCGCTTATTGTGGAACAGCTTCAGGCGCTGGCACCGGTTGCTGAGGCAGCTGGAGTGACTCTGTTGGTAGAGACCAATGGTGTTTATGCAGATACCGCCCGTTTGCGCGGGCTTTTGGAGCATGTAGCAAGCGATGCAGTCGGTGCGCTGTGGGACATGCATCATCCTTACCGTATTATGGGAGAGGCGCCGGAAACAACGGTGCAGAATCTTGGCGCATACATTAAATACATCCATGTTAAGGATTCGGTTATGACCGAAAATGGTGTGGAATACCGCATGATGGGGGAAGGCGACCTCCCGGTGGATGAAATGGTTTTTGCCCTGCGTTCCATCAACTATGACGGTTATATCTCGCTGGAATGGGTCAAACGCTGGGCACCGGATTTGAGCGACGCTGGTATTGTATTCCCGCATTTTATCAACTATATGGAACGTTACCTGCACAAACAGGTGAGCCGTCGCCCGCTGTTTGACAACAACGAAAAGACCGGTAAATACGTCTGGGAAAAATATACCCTGATTGATCTCACCTTTTCACAGGTACTTGACCAGATGGTAGAGGAGTTCCCAGATCAGTACGCGTTCCGTTTTACCACCCATGATTATACTCGTACCTATTCCGAATTCCGCGACGATGTGGATACCTTTGCCCGCGCCCTGATTGCCATGGGCGTCAAGAAGGGGGATAAGGTTGCTGTTTGGGCCACTAATGTACCCCAATGGTACATCACTTTCTGGGCGGCGGTGAAAATCGGCGCGGTGCTGGTTACTGTGAACACGGCCTATAAAATTCACGAGGCGGAGTATTTGCTCCGCCAGTCGGACACCCACACCCTTGTTATGGTTGACGGCTATAAGGATTCTGACTATGTGGGGATCATTAAAGAGCTGTGCCCGGAGCTTGCGGGATTGGAAGCGGGCCAGCCGCTTCATTCCAAAAAGCTTCCGTTTCTGCGCAATGTTATTACGGTGGATTCCAAGCAGCCTGGCTGCCTCACTTGGGAGGAGGCCATGGAACGCGCCGAGGGTGTGCCAATGGAGGCGATGCTCAGCCGTGCTGCAACAGTCAACCGCCACGATGTCTGCAACATGCAGTACACCTCTGGCACCACTGGCTTCCCAAAAGGTGTTATGCTCACCCACTACAATGTGGTCAACAACGGCAAAAATATTGGTGACTGTATGGATTTATCCACCGCGGATCGCATGATGATTCAGGTGCCGATGTTCCATTGCTTTGGCATGGTACTCGCTATGACTGCCGCTATGACTCATGGTGTCACCATGTCGCCTCTGCCGGCGTTTTCGCCGCGGCTGGCGCTGGAGTGTATCAATAAAGAAAAAATTACCTGCTTCCATGGTGTGCCGACCATGTTTATTGCCATATTGGGGCATGAAGATTTTGACAAGACCGATTTTTCGTATATGCGCACCGGTATTATGGCAGGAAGTCCCTGCCCGGTCAAGGTCATGCAGGATGTTGTTGATAAAATGCATATGACCCAGATTTCGATTGTTTACGGCCAAACCGAGGCGTCTCCTGGCTGCACCCAGAGCCGTGTGGACGATCCGCTTGACGTCCGCGTTAATACGGTTGGGCGTGCGCTGCCGGGAGTCGAATGTAAAATTGTGGATCCGGAGACCGGTGAGGATCTGCCGGATAATGTAGACGGCGAGTTTGTGGCGCGCGGTTATAACATCATGAAGGGATACTACAAGATGCCGACCGCGACCGCTGCGGCAATTGACGAGGAGGGCTGGCTCCACACCGGCGACCTTGCCCGCCGCCTGCCGGACGGCAATTATAAAATTACCGGACGTATCAAGGATATGATCATCCGCGGCGGTGAAAATATCTACCCGAAAGAGATTGAGGACTTTATTTACACCCATCCCAAGGTCAGCGACGTACAGGTCATCGGTGTGCCGGACAAACAGTACGGAGAGGAGATTATGGCCTGGGTTATCCTCAAGGAGGGCGAGAAATCCTCAGAGGAGGAAATCAAAACCTACGTGCGGGATCACATGGCCAAGCATAAAACTCCGCGCTATGTCACCTTTGTGGAGGAGTTCCCAATGAATGCTGCGGGCAAAATCCTCAAATACAAAATGCGTGAGCTTGCGGTAGAAATGCTCGGCTTGCAGGACGCAAAAAACACCAAAATGGCGTAATAACCTGTAAAATTAGAAAACCGGCCTTTTGAGGGCCGGTTTTTTGTTTAGACAGATTTCACAAAATTTTCCGCCAAAATTCGTAGGATATATTATACAATTATATCATGTGATTTGTTGAAACTATTATATAATTATGCTAAAATGCAGATAGAAAATATTGGAAGGAAGGAGATGCCAATGCCGGAGTAACCCTCGCCTCAATGCCCTTTCCCCAGCACATTGATTTTATGGCAAAACAAAGGAGAGATAAACATGAAAAAGCGGTTTCGCGGGATTACATCAGCACTCCTGTCAGCAGCCTTGATGCTCAGCTGTATTGGTTTTTCAGTTTCGGCGGAGCAATCCACTTTGTCGCCGGATGAGCAGTACATTGCCATGATGGCAAAAATTGATTGGGGACAATTTGAAGACCATATTCAAATGGTGGACGCCGCGTAAATTCCAGAACATTTGCTCAACCGGATGACAACGGAGCAGCTTGTAAATGCAGCGCTAAATTATCCGTATATGATTGATATTTTAGCTTATACTTCTTATTCAACCGGATTCCGTGTTCTGGCAGAAAATTTTAACGGTTTGAAAGAATTGTTGGAAAGAGAAGATGCTGCCCAAAAGTTAGCTCAGAAAATGCAGGCGACTCCGGTCTGTGTAAATACACGGGCAATGCCGGAAGATGCTCTTTTCGATTTGGTAAATCAATCAATATTTTTGGATATTTTAATGGCGCAGCCGGAATTTTTGAACAAACTCACTGCAGAGGAATCTGAAGCCCTGTTTGCGTTTGTTGACAATACAGCCGCCAATGAGGAGAGTAATCAGAAGAATAATATTCAGGCCATGCGCACGAATGCCATTCCGGAAACCTATGATTTTACGCATAAAACATTCTTCAATGCAATAAGTGAGCAGTTTGAAACGTATCGGGAAAAAGATACCATTCAAACTCGAGGCGGTTTAACCGTCAATGTTGAGAGATGGACTGCCAGTGATGTCGATTGGACCTTAACTGAAATCATGGCGGCCGCACGTGACTGGCAGGCAAAGTACCCAAATGTGAAAATTCTGCAAAATGCCACAAGACGATATAATTGCCACAGCTATGCCTGGTACAGCCAGAGCCATAGTTCAAATATGCTGGTGATAAGAAGCGCCGTCAATTATCTGAATGACCCATATAGCACCAAAGTCGGCACGCCATCTCCCGGATTAAAAATTTATTATGACGATACAAGGCCACAGATAGACGATAATCATTCCGGTATCATCGTTTCGGTAACCTCCAGCCAGGTAATCGTCGCCTCAAAATGGGGTGAATCAATTTTGGCGGAACATACGACAACGCAATGCCCGTATTATAATAGCAGGGACATTCAGTACTGGAGATACTAATTCGGAAAGTTGATGAAAAAATGAAATCGCGTAAGATAGTGGCGGTATCAGTCGTGATTGTCCTTTCGGCAGGGCTTGTATCGCTGATTCCTTTTTCGTTTTGCGAGTGGGAAAATCCGGATCTGGTGCCAATGCCGGAGACGTCTTACGGTACCGTCGTGCCGCTGCCCCGGCTGGTGGAGTATTACGAGGAAACGCTGCCCTCAGACGTACCGAATATTTCGGTGACGGCCCGTCGTTATGGGGAAGGCTGGGCGGTGGATTACCCGTTGCCCTATGACGGCCTTGCTGCGGCAAGTGAGGAAAAGGCAGAAGCCGACCGGCAATTTTCCTGGTTTAACAACCTGGCCAACAACTATTATTCGCTGCCTCAGCTTGACGACCGATGTGTGTACGACATAGAAAACAAGAAAAGGGCCTCTGATATTACCATCGCGTTTGAAAAACAGCCGGACGGCGTTGTGACTATTATCGATCATGCGGTTACATGGAAAATGCTGGTTCAACCGATGAATGATGTTACCGAGGAGGCCCGCCGCATTGCAAATGAAGAGTTGCGGGAGAACCACACCCATATTTTTCGAACAGGCAGCAATGTGCTGACTTTTGAGCTTTGGGAATATTTTGGGCTGCATGCCATGAGCGATCCTCCCATTCTGCGCGGCCTGCAAATCCAGTGTGCCTTTGATGGGGCGCCGGTTGAGTATTATATTTTGCTCTATTATGGTCCCAGCTATCTGGAAGATTATTATCCGGAGGTTGTTGGGTATTTAACGCCGTTGGAATCCTGATAAAAATGCCGGGGGTCCTTGATGTATAAAACAGAGCTGAAAGCAGCAGGAGTATAAGTTTGCACTTTGGTGGGGCAGCGGTGCTTTTTGTTTATCCATAACACGCAAAAACGGTATAGTCATGACCGGCTATACCGTTTTAACATGTTTATTCGTCTGGTTTCCAAATTTTGTTCTGCCGTTTTTTCGACAACCGCAGCCGATAAAAGAGATAACGCAGGCGCCCGACCCGTTTGCGGACAAGTTCATCGACCGACACACGTGCGCTGCGCACATAGCTGTAATCGTCGCCGGATGGCTGCTTGCCGCTGTAATACATCCGGGAGTAAGCCTCTATTGCAGCAGAAAGAGATATGTTGTTTTCCTGCTCCAGAATACGGCCAACCCGGCGGTTATATGCTCTGAGGGTTTCGCCCGGCATGATGCCAAGGCCATAACGTTTCAGCATAAACATAAGTTCATAGAAATCCATGTAGGTTTTTTTCTGGTAATCGGATTTTACATATTGGCGGCGGTACCGCTTCAGACGTCCAATGCGGCTGCCGATAAAGCCAAAAACAGCAATGAGCAACAGCGCAGCCGCTGCAACCACGAAAATGGTTATAGCGTAGTCCTGCTCCTCAGTACGAGTTTCGGAGGGGAGGGGCGGTTCAATTTCTTCCGGTGAGGTGTTTTCTTCCTCAGATGAAGAGCCTCCGAGCTGCTGTTCGATGCTGCCTTCACCAAATTTGACGGTCCAGTCGGCGTACAGAAGCTCGCTGCGGGCTGGAGTCGGTTCAAACTGAATCCAGCCAATCCCTTCCAGATAGGCTTCCGGCCAGGAATGCGCTTCTCTGTTCCGCACGGCGTAGGTTCCGTCTTCTCCTTTGCGTTCCAGCCGGGCGGCGAATCCCTGTACATACCGGGTTGGAATACCTTCGCACCGCGCCAATACGGCCATAGCGGTGGCAAAATATGCGCAGTAGCCTTCCTTGTTTTCAAACAGGAAATAGTCGACAAAATCCTGTTCCTCCGGTACACTGCCCGGGGAAAGGGTGTATTCATAGTTTTCTTGCAGATAGGCTTCAATGGCCTTGAGCTTGTCGTAATCGTTGTCATAGCCTTGGGTGATTTCATCTGCAAGGTCCCGCACACGCTGAGGCAACTCCTCTGGCAGTCCAAGGTAATCCTTATGGATTGCCTCTACAACTGGCACCATGCTGTCTGCGAAATTGGCTTGCTCGCGTTCATCTTCAGTCGGGTTAGATGGCACTTGTGCCAAACCGTGTTCCGCATAATGGTAGGTGCTTTGCTCACGCAGAAATTCCTGACAGGCAGCACCTGCATAATTGAGATCAAAGTAGCCGAAATCATAGGTGAAATCGCGTCCCTGTGCTTTATCCAAAACAATGTGGCCGGATTTTTGCGTCCAAGGCGGGGTAAACGGTTCGTCTGGATAAACGCCGGTTTCAAGAGCGTTGGCATAGTAATCTGCCATCAGTTGGTTTAAATTTAACGGTGTATCCAGATCAATATTATTGAGCTTGGTAGGATAAAGCACCGAACGAGTGTAGAGATCCTCATAGGTTACAGTGGCCTGGCGATAGATAAGAATATCTGGCGCTGTAGTGGTGTTTAAGCCGAGCCGATTGAGTGCCCGAATGAGTTCGATGCGCTCAATCTCATATTGAGTTGAGCCAGAAAGTGTTTCGCTCCGCTCCCAGCTATAGCCAGTATAGAGATTTTGAATGGAACCGGCAAGATACAGGCCGCCCTGCGGACGCTCGGAAAGGCCTACACGGAGTGCAATCCGGTCGGACTCTTGGAGGTTTCCACCGAGCTCCCCGCTCTCGGAATAGCCAAGCATGCCAAGGCTGAATTCACCCGCGCCGGGGTTCCGCTGGAAATTCATATCATCAATTTTGTGGGTGATATAATCCACTATATTTTGATAAGCATCCACCACAAACTGCCAGTTTAACGGCTCCTTGCTCGGAGGAATAGCAACCGAGACAAACGAGGTGAGCAGAAACGCCGGAATAAGGAAGACTGCCGTTATCGAACTGGATTTTTTTCTTTTGCGCCGGCTGGCAAGCTGATACAGCCCTTCTGCCAACACCGAGGAGATATAGGCAATAAGCAAAAACAACACATTCGGCGCTGGACTGTAGCCGGTTCCGCTCAATACGCAGAGTGCTGCAAGAGCGGTTGCGGCACCAAACAATCGGGTCCAAAGCCATTTTTGCAAAATTGTGGCAATGACCACGGCCGCACCAATGACTCCGCTTACGGTGATAAGGGCAAATTCCAGATGATAGGTGCTGATACTGCCGCCGTAATCCATCCACCAGTCATACAGACCAATAGAGGCGCCGGAAGCAGGCAGTGCGGCAGAAAGAAATGCAATAAGCCCGCCCACTAAGACCAATGCCGTGAGGACAATTACCCATATATGGCGCTTATAGCAATCAACTGCGTGGGCAATCAGTGCCAAAATAAAGACGGTTAAAAGCAGCGGAAGGGCGTCAAGATACATCCAGAAACGATCGTTAAAGAGCAGGACGCTTCCCCAGGCCAGCAACAGGGTAAGGTAGAGAGGATAGATATGGCGTTCAAACAATGCCTGGTGTTTCATAGCCGCTCCCCTCTCCCTGCCTCAAGGACGTCGGTAATTTCCTGTTCCTTGAGAATGCGCAGGACGGTGATGCGGTTATCAAATCTGTGCAGGCGTTCTTCGTTCGCATCGTTGCCAATGTAGATGACACAAATTCCAACATCGAGTTCCAGCGCTTGATAGCATTTTTGGAACAATTCGTCGGAAAGGGTGTGGGTAACGATGATGCAGTGATCTTTTGTGGTGAGCAGCTTGATTTCATGGTTTAACAGTTCCGAGACTGAAGCCGGACTGTCAAACGAAATGGTGGAAAATTTGCTGTAAAGGGCGTCAAAATCCCCCCGGTGGCGCAGCGGCGCACAATGGCCTGTTTTTGAAGTGTAAAAGACTTCGGAAGGGATGCGGTTGCGCAGCAGATAATCTGCAATGGCGAGTGCGCACTCAACAATCTTATCCTCCACAATGATGCGGGTAAGAGCATCTCCCTGCACTTCCGAAAGGTCAATCAGGAGCAGAACCTCATTTTTAGGCGTTTCGGTATAGCGGCGCACCAATAATTCCTGTTGGCGGGCAGTCGCTTTCCAATGTACCAGCTTCAGGCTGTCCCCTTCGGAGTAACGGCGCAGATCGGAATCCGGCTGGTCATGGGCCGGGAGCAGAGAAAAGGCCGAACGTTTTACATCTTCATCGGTAGGAAGGGCGGCCAGCCGCTCAATCCGCAGTACACGCGGGAGTACCTGAATGTTCAATACAGCAGGCGGTTTACGCTTCATCCGAAACAGGCCGAGAAAATCCGAAATCAATACCTGATCGATTCCAACCTGGTAACTGCCGCGGTATAGGCAGTGGATGAACGTCTTATGATTGACCTGTTCGCCGGGGAGAAGGCTGTATTCGCGGTCAGGATCCACATTCTCGACCGCAGTTATCCCCCTGAAAAAAGTCACCCGTACACCGGAATAAGAAATGAAGTCCTCGTTGGCCAGTGTGAACTGGTAGGGAATACGCTCCCCCTTATAGGCAAGCTGTGTCTGCGAGAACTGGTATATTTTAAACCGGTTTAATACATATATGAGGTAAAAAAATGAAACGATGGGGAGGGTAATGGTCATGTATAGGATTGCATAGCTGGCGCTTCCGCCATAAAAGCTGGCAAAAACAAAGGCGGCTACAATGACGGCGGTCATGATAATTCGGTTTTTGAGCACGATACCATCTCGTTTCTTCGATTAGGAATTAGCGGAACGGCTGGGCAGGATGGGAACAGAGATGCTGCGGACAATTTCCGCAAGGATTTTCTGTGGGGAGAGTCTTTGAATCCTTGCATCTACCGACGGCACCAGCCGGTGGCCGAGCACATGAGGGATCAAACGCTGAATGTCATCCGGGATGACATAGTCCCGCCCTGCCATGTAGGCGACGGCCTGTGCAGTTCGTGTAAGCGCAAGGGTAGCGCGGGGGCTTGCCCCCAGCGTCAGCGACACATGTTCGCGGGTGGCCGCAGTGATTGATACAATGTAGGAAACAAGTGGTTCTGCTACATAAATTTGCTCCACTTCGGCCTGCATGGCAATTACTTCCTGCTTGTCTGCCACGGTTTCGACCTCCAGGAAGCGTTCCCCAGCCAGATAACGCTGTGCCATGATGTTTTCATCAACGGCAGAGGGGTAGCCCACCGAGAGTTTCATAAGAAAACGGTCAAGCTGTGCCTCCGGCAGATTGTAGGTTCCGAGAAAATCCACCGGGTTCTGGGTGGCAATGACCATAAAAGGAGACTCGAGCGGGTAGGTTTTGCCGTCTACCGTCACCTGTCGTTCCTGCATGGCCTCCAGCAGGGCGGCCTGCGTCTTGGGCGAGGTGCGGTTGATTTCATCCGCGAGGATGATGTTGCTCATCACAGCGCCCTTTGAAAATTCAAAAGTACCGGTTTTCATATTGTATACGGTGAGGCCGGTGACATCACCGGGCAGGGTATCCGGCGTGAACTGGATGCGGCTGAACCCACAGTTAATGGATTTGGCAAGTGCATTTGCCAGGGTGGTCTTGCCAACGCCGGGTACATCCTCCAGCAGTAAATGTCCCTGGGAGAGCAGTGTAACGACGGCAAGCTCAACGACATTTTCCTTGCCAATGAGGGCTTTATTGATGTTTTTGACAATTGTTTTGGCGGTTTCTTGATATTCCATGACAGCCCCGACTCCTTTTGTTTCCTTGTAATAATGCTATTATAAGGGAAAAAGGTAAAAGAAACAACCATTATGTTGGCTCTTTTTAGAAAGGTTAAACAAATCTTAAGGCTTTATAAGGCTTTCTTAAATGGGAATTTTGGCCTTTTCGGCACAAAGCTCCTTTTTGAAATGCGGGATAAAATATTGGTGTATCCTGCCTGTCTATCATTAGCTTTACGTTACAGCCGACTCACCAGCTTTATTGATGGGGTGACATGCGTTCTTTTCTGCGGGTTCTCCATGGGGGCCGTACCGTTTCTCCGGACAAGTGCAGTGCCCTGTATGTGGCTGAATCGACCAATATCTGTATCAATTCTTGTTCGTGTGCCTATGGGGCTGTGTGTGGATGCGTTTTCACGCGGCGATGTTTCCCTTAAGTCAAACGGCGCAAAACGGCCGTTGCAGGGAACAAAGTTGTTGGTGACAGTGGCGATGAGCCGTTCGCGCGGGGAATCAATGATGCGGCAGCCAACCACGCCGCATGCGTTGCATCCAAAACCCATTGCCATGGTCAGAGACTGTTTGCCATGCGCTCCAGCCTTTTTGAAATATCGATCCATGTTGAAGGCGATGCGCGGCAGGTAGCCGGAATCCTCAAGCAGGGTGAAAAGCGGAAAGAAGATGGCCATTGGAGGCAGCATAACCGAAACCACCCATGCAAGGGTGCGGTACATCCCCTCCACGAAAAGCCCCTGCACCCAGCCCGGTGCGGCGAGGTAAGCGCAGAATTCGGTGAGGCGGTCCTCAATCCAGAACAGGCCAGTGGAGAGCAGCTCGGAGGGGTAGTTCGCCCCAGTGATGGTAATCCAGAAAATGACGCCGAGCAGTAGAAACATAATGGGAATACCGGTCAGTTTGGAGGTGAGCAGACGGTCAATTTTGCGGTCTCGTCCATTGTAGCCGCCTTCCGGAAGGGCAACACAGAGACGGTAGACCTGTTCGGCACGCTCCACAATTTTGGAGACGATATGGTCTCGGAAGCTGTCATGCGTCAGCCCCTTTGTCTCCAACTCCTGCCAAATGGATGTAAGGACTGTCTGGAATTCCGGGTCCGCGGTCAGGTCAATACCGAGGTAATCCGTCATTGACCGGCGCAGGCTTTCGTCCGGATCAAGCAGCTTGAGGCAGGTCCAGCGGGCGTTTAATTTCCCCAGTGTATGCGGTTTTACGATGGGAAGCAGGCGGGCAATCGCCTGTTCGACCTCCGGGCCATAATCCAAGCGGGGCGGATAGGTTTTCTGACGGTCAAACGCGACCTTTTCCACCTCATCCATCAGCTCTGTCAGTCCAATACCTGCGCGGGCGCTTGCGCCAACCACCGGAACCCCGAGCTGAAGCGAAAGCTCATCGAGGTCAATGTGAATCTTTTTCTTTTTTGCCTCGTCAAGCAGGTTGACACAGACCACCACATGATCGGTGATTTCAAGCGTTTGAAGCACAAGGTTCAGGTTCCGCTCCAGGCAGGTGGCGTCGGTGACGACGACAGTGGTGTCCGGTTCCCCGAAGCAGATAAAATCACGTGCAACTTCCTCTTCTGCGGAGTTTGCCATAAGGGAGTATGTACCGGGAATATCCACCATAATAAAACGCGTGCCATGGTGATCGTACTGTCCCTGCGCGTTGGTGACTGTTTTGCCCGGCCAGTTGCCGGTGTGCTGTTTCATGCCGGTGAGGGCGTTAAAAATGGTGCTTTTACCTACATTCGGATTGCCTGCAAGGGCGATGACCCGATCTTCCGGAGAAGATTTGCGGATGACAAGCTCGGTTTCCGCTGCCGCAGCGCCGGTTGATGTTCTGGTTAAGCCCATAGGTTTTATCACCTCTGTTGACAAAATTTTGGCGGGGCCGGGTTGCCGACTCCCGCCGATGGTTTTATGGATGGCTTTAGACGGTGCAGCGCACTAGAATTTTGCTGGCGTCTTCGGTGCGAAGTGCAATGACCGCCCCACGGATAAAATAGGCAACCGGATCGCCGGAGGGGCTTTTTTGGAGTGCTGTGACCGGGGTACCTTTGACAAGGCCGAGGTCGAGCATCCTCCGACGTTCGGAGTCATGGGAGATGAGGTCTGAAACGGTGCCGACAGAGCCTATCGGCAGTGTATTTAAAGGACGGGATTCGTCATGAGGCATTATAGGTAACTCCTTTTTCGTATCTGTCATTCGGGGGTAACTTTGTTTCCCTAAGCTAATATATGTACTGCGGGCGCGAAGCGTGACATATACTGTAAGGAAATGGGGTGGAGCAATGGAACGGCAGGCTGGAGAAGGCTTTTATACGGTGCGGGGATATCAGCTTCTGGAACAGCATGACGCACATTTAACCTCCTCGCTTGAGGATTACCTTGAAATGATCTATCGCCGCATGCTGCTGGATGGACATGTGCGGGTAAACGCTCTAGCGGAATGGCTCAATGTCAAACCATCGTCCGTTTCCAAAATGCTTGGTAAACTGGCACAGCTTGGACTGGTAGAGTATAAAAAATACGGAGTAATTTCACTGACCGAGCAGGGGGAAGAAATTGGAAAATACCTGCTGTGGCGGCATGATACGGTGCGTCAATTTCTCAGCCTTTTGTCCAGCGGAACAAAACAGGATTCCCTTACCGAGGCGGAACTGCTGGAACATGATTTCTCCCGCGCAACGATGGAGCGCCTTGCTTTGCTCAACGAGTTTTTAAAAGAACAGGAGGAGGCGTTTCAGGAGTATATAAACCGGTATAAAAGGCCATAGAGGCCGAATCCATAATGAGATTCGGCCTCTATGGCCTTTTGAACTTGGAATATACCGTTTTTTCAAGTTCTATTTCAATGGAAATCCTGTAGCTCCTGTATGACACAAACAGGAACGAATTGCCAGCCTGGATCTATATTAAGAGCCGTTTGCCCCCGTTCCTTGTCTCCTGTTTAAGGGCGGGAAGGAGCGATACCTTTGTAGCGCAGTTCAACAGCGTCAATTTTTGCGGCACAAAGGCATAGGGTATAGTCGGGCATAAAAGGCAGGAATCGGATTTGCGCTCCATTGATATACGGTCCAAGCTTGCCGTTGGCAACAGCGGAAAACTGATCAAATAGGTCGTCAATCCCTTTTCCGGTGTATTTAACATAGCTTTCTTTTGCCGCCCAGACATCGAAGAAATTTCGGTAGCCGTTGCATTTGAGATAGACGTCTTCCTCCGGGTGAAAAAAGCGCCGGGATATGTTTTGAAAATCCCCTTTTTGATGGCGCTGCAAATCGAGGCCGACGGGCGAGCCGGAGAAGGCGCACATCCAATAATCACCGCTGTGGGTCACCGAAAAGCAGAGTTCAGGATGGCGGAGAAAATAAGGCTTTTTATTCCGGCCATAGCCAATTTCAAAATTGTTGTCCGACGAATTGCCCAGCAGTCCGGCCGCTAGCTGTATAAGCTGTTCCTCAGTGGAAAAAACGGTGCGGCGATCGCAGGCAAATATAAGAATCTGGCCTTGGAGGAGACTCATGGCTCGGTAATTCCGTGTTCATACATATAGTCGATGACATCCTGCACCTGCCGGAGCTGCCAAACATCCCGCGTGGGGATAGAAGTATCAAAATATTCTTCAAATGCGCTGACAATGTTCATGACATCAAAGGAATTTAAAGCTAGATCCTGCACAAAATCGGTATCGTAGGTAATGCCGCTTTTCCCTGTCACTTCATAAATAATATTCTGGATCAACTCAAGCATGGATGTCCCCTCCTTCCTCCTGCGGTACCTGATTTCGTTTGATTTTTTTGGATGCGGTTTTGGGAAATTCCTGTTCCCGAATGTGGATCATCTGTACCTGCTGATATGGGGGCAGAGTGGAGTTTATTTTGTTGATCTCTTGCTGAAGGTACTCCAAAATTTCATAGGAGGAAAGCCCGGCGGCACGTTCTGGTTCCGGATAAATGCTTGCAGATAGCTTGACATCGTCCGCTGAAACGCCAGTTGGAGCACCGTAAACCAAAACGTCTTTGACAAGCGGGATTTTCCGAAGCTGTTCCTCCAGTTTTTCCGGTGAAACTTTTTTGCCGTTTTTAAAGACGATAAGGCTCTTTTTTCGTCCTGTAATGGTAATAAAACCGTCTTTATCAATGCTGCCGAGATCGCCGGTTTTAAACCACCCATCCTCTATGACTTCTGCGGTCAGTTCCGGGCTTTTATAATACCCGTTCATGACGTTGACACCCTTGAACCAAATTTCGCCGTCCACCGTTTTTGCCTCACAGCCATGCAGGACCATGCCTACGGTGCCGGATTTATGAATCTCGTTCCGATTAACTGAAATGAGCGGTGCGCATTCGGTAATACCATAGCCCTGTAGAACCAAAATACCGAGCAGTTCAAATTCCTCCTCAATATCCGGGCTTAGATGGGCGCCGCCTGAAATCATAATGCGAAGCGAACCAACTGCTTTTTTTCGGATATCATCCAGCACCTTACTGCGCCAGGAAAGGTGGAGTTTGGAAGCAATTTTCTGGATTTTGAACAGCCTTTGCAGCCCGGTCTCCTTTCCCTCCTTTTCGGCGGACAGCCAAATTTGATTGTGGATGGCTTCTATTAACAGTGGGACTGACATCATGGTAACCGGATTGGCTAGGTGCAGATCACGCATAACCGTTTTCAAGTCTCCGTTGATGAACACATGTGCGCCAACAATCAGTCCGGTCAGCACGGAACAGGTCATGCCGTAGGTGTGATAAAAGGGCAGAGAGGTAAAAACCCGGCCGCCGAGGGAAACATACGCCATCGCGTCGCTTGCATTGTGCAGGATACCCTGCTGACTGAGCATAACCGGTTTGGAGGTGCTGGTTGTCCCAGAAGTATATACAATCGCCGCAGTCTGGGTAGGGGTAATCCTTAACTCTTGGCAAGGATCGCCTTTTTCGTTGAGAAGGCCGCGCCCCTCCTCACAGAGTGCGGCAAAGCCGACAGCGTTCGGCTCAGATGGTTCATCCTCCAATGCAGCCAGAAGTTGAATAGGGGAACTCTCACCTGTAAGTGGTGCGCAGATGGAAAGACAACTGGAACTGGCAAAGACGGCGACAGCATCCGCTGCAAGGATCATCTCACGGATGGCGTCCACCGGCTGCTCAATGTCGATGCAAACAACAACGCCGCCGCTTGCCGTAACGGCGAGATAGGTGAGAATCCAACGGTAGCTGTTTTCTCCTACAAGAGCAATGTGTTGCCCAGCAAGACCGCGTGCTGTCAATGCTGCACGCAGGGCAAATACCTGTGCGGCCAGTTCTCCATAGGTGTAACATCGCTCTTCTTTCCGCTTTGTAAAGTAAGATATGGCCGGTTTAGCCGAATATTTATGAGAGATTCCACTTAGAAAGTCGGAGAAAGTCGTATAATAATCAACTGAATTAAGAGGGATTTGCTTCATCCGGTGGGCCTCCTTTTTAAATGGTAGATGGCAAAGTGTCGTACAAACTTAAAACTTCTTTGCCGTGCTCTTTATCCAGCAGAGAGAGAAAAGCATCAACAGCCTCTGGCATAAACTGGGTGCCGCGTCCCTGCTGAAGCTGATGGACGGCTGCCGAAACCCCGAGTCCTTTGCGGTATTGTCGGTCGGATACCATGGCATCAAAACAGTCCGCCACGGTGATAATTTTAGCCTCTACAAAAATTTTGTCTCCGGTTAATCCCCGTGGATAGCCTTTTCCATCAACCCGCTCGTGATGCTGACGGACAATCTCAACAATATCACGGAAAAATGAGGTTGCCGCTAAAATATCTGCTCCTTCATCTGGATGCCGTTTGATAACATTGTACTCCTCAAATGTCAGCTTATCCGGTTTGAGAAGGATATAGTCCGGCACACCAATTTTTCCAATATCGTGGAACAACCCTCCAAGGCTGACCCGTTCGCAGGTTTCGCGGTCCAGTTTCATTGTTTCTGCAATCCGGCGGGAAAACTTGGAAACTCGGTCGGAATGGCCGCGGGTATAAATATCTCTTGCATCGACCATGAGGCGAACTACGCTGACAATGTCAACATAGCTGTCTCTGAGCTTCCCAAGCACCTGGGTCAGTTCGTTGTTTTTAGAGCGGACCAGACCGTGGAGCTGAATATTGTGAACGGCCACCACCGCCTGACGGGAGAAAATATCCAAAAGTTGTACCTGTTCGTACTGCGGAGCATGTGGAAGTACAAGATGCAGCATACCGATCATGCTGTGTCTGGTATCAAACAAAGGGGCGGACATTTTATTTTGCTGTACAATGGTTTTTTGATCTGGAAAAACAGTTGCTGTATATTGAGCGCGTGCCTGCTCTTTTGTGATAGTACACTCGAAAGTACAAAACAACTCTGGATCTTTTTGGGGATGCATCGCCGGTGTTTCATCGCTTTGTTTCAGGAACAGGTATCCGGAAGAAGCATGCAGTAAACCGGCTGCCGTTTCAAGCAGTGTACCGCCGAGCTGTTCCAGCGACTGGAGCTGGTAAACAGCCGGAAGCGCATCCACAATAGCAGAAAGGCCATTTTGATAGCTATGGATGGTACGCATTTGCCGAATGGATTTTGCACAGGATTCCACCAAAAGTTCCAGTTGATCGAACCGGTCACTTTTTTCGTAGTATCCCTGAATGTCCAGCTCGCGGATGGTACGGATAGGTGGGGCCATACTTTTGTGGCCGGTCAGCAGAATGATAAAAAGCTCCTTGTTGAACTTGCGGATCTCCTCAACCACTTGATCGCCGCAGATGGGCGTCATCAGAAAATCCAGAAGCAGGATATCGTAGTGGGTTTTGCGTATCCGCTCAATGGCGCGATAAGGGTCGTTTTCAATGTCAACATGGTAGCCGGAGCGCTGGAAATAGGCTTGCAGGGTGGAAATCATGATGGGGTCGTCATCCAGCGCCAGGATGGAAAAGTTATTCTGTACAGAAACCGCCTTACTTCTTCTCATGGGAACCAACCTCCTTTCGGTTTGTTGTTTGGGTAACGACCGCACTGTCAATTGGAATGGAGATACCAAAGACGGAACCGCCGCCCGGATTGTTTTCCTGCCACATGCTGCCTCCAAACTTGCCTTTGACAACAACATTTGAGATGTAAAGCCCCAGCCCGCTTCCATGCAGCCCTTTGCTGGTGACCATTTCTTTGAACAGACGGGAACGCACATTTTCGCTGACACCAGGGCCGGTATCCCGTACATAAATATCCAGATTTTCGGACCCCTCGTGGACGCCGACGGTGATTTCCCCGCCTCCTGTCTGACGTTGGGCATCAATCGCGTTGGAGAGCAGGTTTACTAGCACCTGAACAAGATTGTTGACGTCGCCTTGCAGAGAAAGGTCTTTGTTCTTATCATAATCCAACGCAAGGGTGCACCCGCTGCTGTGCAGTTCATGACGCATTAGAAGCATGGTGCGCTTCATGAGCTCATCTATAGTGAAGGTGGCCTCCTGATTGGCAGAGACAGTAGCTGCCTGTCCTTTAATGGCTGAGATAATGTCGGACATATAGGCGGAAGCGTCGCGGGCCTTTTGAAACCATTCCCGGATTTCCTGATAAATTTCACGGTAATCGTCTGAAACGACCTGGGGGTCTTCCAGGCTCTCTTCGGCTTCATCCACCAGTGCTTCTGCAGCGGAAAGACAGCCGGAAATACTCATAATTGGAGTTTTAAGGTTGTGGGCAAGGCCGCCCATCATCTGTCCGAGAAATGCAAGGCGTTCCTGTTCCATCATGCGGGTCTGGCTGTCCTGCAACTGTTGCATGCTCTTTTTGAGCAGAGTGACGTCCTTGAAAATAACGACAAATCCAGAGAGTTTCTGGTGGGAAATCAAAGGGGAAACGTCGGTAATATAGTAATTTTTTTGGGCACTGCCAGCTATCTCCACCGTGACGGCCTGCTCATAAGAAATAGTGGAACGGCTTTCCCGGCAGGATTCAATGGCGCTCATCAGGTTATACACCGCGGTCTTATTGGCGATATCCTCCTCTTTGATACATTCCTGCAAATAGTGGTTTTCAGCAATACCGTAGCGAGAGGCAAACATGTCCGCAAAGGGATGATTATAGCTGACAACCAGGCATTTGTCGGTGAGTACGAGATAGCAGTCGGTAATCCAGTCCAAAACCCGTTGTGTTGCAATGGGCTGAATATCCAGCAAATGGAGCAGGTAGATAGCTACGCCATTGCAGACAATGGTGGGTATAAAACTCAGCGGCGTTGCAGTAATAGGCATGTCGGTGCCCAATGTGGCGACTAAGCTGACAACAAGCGGGCAGAGCCCCCCTGTAATGATGAGCAGGCACTGTTTTAAATACAGCCGACTATGATTGCGGTGGCTGCGGATGGCAAAACGAACCACAACTGCAATACCAGCGATTAAGCAGAGATAGGAATAAATGCCGGACACCATGGCATACGGGCCAAAGACAAGCTCGCTTTTTACCACCGAAAAGACCTGATATTGCAGATGATGAAGCGGATTGGTCCAAACGACAAGATTGGAGACCACCGGTATCATGAATAAAGCGTATCCCCAGCGGGGCATGTGGGCCCATCCTCTGGCAAAAGCAAGGGAGATACACAGATAAAGTACCGGCAGGAAAGCACCGAAAGAGTTGGTGCAGGCATCCCAGACAAACTGCCAGGCAATACTGTTGTGCGGGGAGAACTTCATGGCGAGCAGTGCGAGCACCAGCAATGCGTATCCACCTGAAAACAGCAGATAAAATTTGTGAATGAGCGACCTGCGTTTTAGCCAGAAACTCCAGATAAAAAACAGTATGATTGCCAGAATTAAAGAGGTGAATAACATGGCGGATAAATCAGAAACCATACAATCCTCCTCATCCTTCATCAAAATTTGTCAATGTAACGGAAATCCCTCGCAGAAGCTGTGCCGGGGGTGGAATTGGTGTGTGGAATCCGGCTCGTTTCAGTTGCCGCTTTGTCTTTTCACAGAGCAGGGAAATGGTGGCAGGACCGTTTTTTTGACGGTTCCAGTGGTCGAGCAGCGGGGCCAAGAGCTGCTTAGCCTCACTCTGTAACTGCTGGTGCAGCAAGGCGGAAAAAGCGTTGTCTGTCAATACTTGAAGATGAGGGCAGACACTTTTTGCAACCTGAAACAGGGAAGGGGGCGCCGGATGGAACAGGTGATTTGCCGTTTGTGTACAGTTGTGCAGGGCGGCAACTGTGTCGGCACACCAGTCAACTGGAGTGAGATCCACCGGTGTTTCCAAGAGGGTCTGGGGCAGTGCGCCAAGGACGTAAATTGCACGCAACAGCAGGTAGGCGGCATTGGTTTCCGGCCTTTTTTGAAAAACACCATCGCTTGCCCGCCCAACAAGACGGCCAAGACGGTAGACCCGTGCATTCAGGCCGTGCTGCATGGCTTGGTATATTTCCGCTTCTGCCAGAAACTTGCTTTCTACATAAGCGTTGGCCTTCCAGTTTTGGCCGATGTTAAAATCGTCCTCGGTAAACTGTGCCGGTTGATTTGGAAACGCCGTAAGCCGCTCACCGGCAACGCTTGCAGTGGAAATATGATGCAGCGGGATATTCCCGGCTTTCGCCAGTGCAATGGCGTTTTTGACGCCGATTTGATTGACCGCGCATAGCGATTCCCGGTCTGCGGCATAGTGCCGTACGTCGGCGGCACAATGGTATACAGCGTCGATCCGCTGAGAAAGGGTAGAAAAATCAGCATCGGAAAGGCCGAAGCTCGGTTTGGAAACATCCCCCGTTATAATCGTTGCCTTGGAGAGGGCATAAGCAGTATAGGCAGCACCAAAATACCAGTCTAATGTTTGAGTCAGCCGTTCTTTATCCCCGCGCACCAAACAATAAAGACGCTGGACACCTTGTTCCAGCAATGCCCGCAGCAAATGAGCGCCGAAGAATCCAGTGACCCCGGTTAAAAAGACATGGGTAGGAGGCGTGGTGGGCAATGGCTGCGCAGTTGGTACTGCGCGGGGAAAATTCTCCGTTTGTGGGACAGACAGGACTGCTTCCGATCCGGATGACAACAGTGCCGCCTGTTCTTGGGCAGTGGGGTGTTCATAAAACTCTGCCATTGTCATGGTGAGACCAATATTGTCGTACCGGCTGAGCACATTGAGCACGCCCAGAGAAGTTCCGCCTGCATCAAAGAAGGAATGATCGGCAGAAATGTTATCTTGATGGAGTACCTCGCGCCAAACCGAAAGCAACCGTTCCGGTGTTACAGGAGCATGCGCTTCCTTGGTAGAAGCTGATTCAGACTTTTTCGGTGTAACTGCCTTTTTCCATGTAGGATTTTCGATTGGAGCAGAAGAGAAGACAATGGCTTTCGAGATAATTGGCTCGTCAGGCTTTGGCTTCGATATGATTGCCACAGCAGATGTCGGCTGCTGCGTAATCTGTACGGTGGATATAGGTTCTGACAAATCACCTCTAGAAAGGTTGAGGGAATGGGCGCGGATAAATTGTGACTCCAGCGTACGACGGTCAATTTTACCGCTGGGAGTTTCTGGCATGGCGTCCACAGGGATGATACGTCCTGGAATCATATAGGCTGGGAGCAGGCGGCGCAGATGATTTTCCATTGATTGAGGATCAGCGCTGTTTTTCGGGATGTAAACAGCGACAAGCCCGCTGCTGCCGTCAGGATGCTTCTCCTGGAGTACAACCGCCTGCAGCGCAAGGCCAGAGGCGAGCATGACGTTTTCAATCTCTCCGGTTTCAACCCGCTGCCCGTTTATTTTAAGCTGCCCGTCCCTGCGACCCAGAAAATCAATGGAGCCGTCGATCCGAAGGCGGCCAAGGTCGCCTGTCCGGTACATTTTCTGGCCGGGACTGTAAAGGTCGGGCAGAAAAGCCGCTTCGGTCAGGTCAGGCTGCCCGGAATAGCCCTTTGCCACCCCTTCGCCCGCAATATAGAGCTCACCGCAGGCGGTCGGCAGAACAGGACGTTGGTGTTCATCTAAAATATAGACCCGCGTATTGTGCATAGGGCGTCCAATGGTGACAGGTTTGTCAGGATGCAGCTCGCTCATGGTGGCGCTGACCGTTGTTTCTGTTGGCCCATACATATTAATCAGCCGCCCGCTGCAGGCTTGTGCAAAGGCTTTGATGAGCTGCGGAGAGGCTGATTCACCGCCAATGATCATCATTTGGAGTCCGGAAACGGCGGAGCGGAATTCGTTGTTGCTTAGACACATTTGCAGGCGCGAAGCGGTAAGCTGCATACATGCAGCCTTGTGACGCTGTATGAGAGTGGCTATTTGGCGGGGAAGCAGCATTTCCTCTTCATCACACAGAATAATGGGTTTGCCCATTCCAAGAGGAATGAGCCCTTCTGCGGTAAAAATATCAAACACCTGGTTAGCTGCAGAGAGAATAGGACCGTCTGTATCACCCAAAAGCGACCGCATGCTACAAAATAGGTTGGAAACGGCGCTGTGGGGTATCATGGCGCCTTTAGGGCGCCCTGTGGATCCTGAGGTGAAGATGATGTGGATAAGCTCGCTGCTGCTGACCGGTATATCCTTTTGCAGAGGCAGTGCCGTGGGGTCCATGACCAGAGTGGGAATGCTGTCAGATAATTCGCTGCGTGAGGCTTGGTCGCAGTAGACCAAACGTGCGCTGCCCGCCTCCAGCATGTAGTCTATCCGCTGCTCTGGATAGGAGGAGAGCAGCGGGATGTACGCACATCCCGCCTTGAGAATGCCGAGCATGGCGGCAAAAAGGTCAGGTGTACGGCGTACGGCAAGGCCAATGCGTTCCCCCGGCTGAATGCCAGCGGCTATAAGCTGCCCGGCATAGCGGCAGGCAAGTTCTTCAAGAGCGCCTCGTGTGGTGGTTTGGTTATGCCAAATAACGGCAGGCGTATCTGGTTCAAGGAGTGCCTGATGCCGTATCATTTGGTGGATGGGCAGGTTGAGGTAAGGAGCCGTCAAATGATTGGGCTGACGCAGCAGGGTGAATTCATCTTGTGGGGACAGCAGGGAAAGCTGCTCCAGTGTTTTGGCATCATGGGTAAGCAGTTCTTTTAAAATCGTCTGCATACAGCGCCCGTAAAAGGCAATGGTTTCTTTGGAAAACAGGCTTGCCGCGTACTCAAAGCCCAGATGGCAGATACCATTTTCAAAGTAAGCCTCAATGTGCATCTCTGTTTTGGTCTGTCCTGTTTCGATAGGACGGTAATCAAGCTTTTCGCCGAGCAGGGTGAGCGTATCCACCGTAAAGGGACGCATGGAAAGGGATACCTGAAACAATGGATTCTGGAAAAAGCTGCGCGGCAGAGACAACGCAGAAATGATATCTTCCAGTGCGCTTTCCCGGTGGTCGAGCAGACCGGTGACTTCGTCGTGTACGCGCTGCAGGTACTCCTTAACGGAAAGTCCGCGTTCCGGAGTCAGACAAGCCGGCAAAGTATGGATAAACGGGCCGCAAATATTCTGTAATTCCGGCTCTGTGCGCACCGAAACCGGCGTGCCGACGGTCAGCCGTTCCTTTCCGGATACGGCGGCAAGCAGCACTCCAAAAGCGGCAAGTAATAAGGTGTAAGGCGAAGAACCTGTTTTTTGACAGTGTTCCTCCATTTGACGGCTCACATTTTCGGAGAGAGAAACGTCAAGATGGGCGCCGCGATGGTCAAACTGACGTGAACGTGGAAAATCGGTCGGGAGGGTAAGCGGTTCTGGAAGCGGATTCAGGTGTTTCTTCCAGTATTGCTGGTCCCGTCCGTCATCCATCATAGGAAGCGAACAGAGATAGTCCAAGAAAGAAAAAGGAACCTTTGCCGCCGTACCATTGTAATAACAGTTAAGGCGCTTGAGCAGGAGCGGGGTACTCAGTCCGTCGCTGATAATGTGATGGGTATCCAAAAACAAAAAGGCTTTCCCGCTTGGATCTTCCCATACAGCAGCGTGCAGCAGCGGGGGAGCCATGAGTTCAAACGGGGTTAAAAAGGCAGCGCATGCTTGCGCAAAGGTATCCGCGTTCAGCACCGTGACCGAAAACGGCACCTGTTCCAACACAGCGGAATAGCCCCCTTCGGAATCCGAAAGGAAGGCCGTGCGGAAGATGGCGTCATCTGCAATCAGTTGCCGGAACGCTTGTTCCAACCGGGTAAGCTCTGGCATTTGAGAAAGGGCAAAGGCTCCTGGCATGTGATAGAGTAAGCCGGAGGGATCCATACAATGCTCTACATAAATGCCCTGTTGAACTGGTGACAGAGGATAACGGGCGCGCACTGGGGCTGGTTTCAACGACATTCGTTTGGCATGGCCTGTAGAAGTTTCGTTTTGAGAAAGCAGTTCCGCCAGGCGGCGTGCGGTGCGGCAGGCATAAAGCTGTGAAACACGGGCTGGTATACCGGTTTTATCCTGCAAAATGCTCAGTGTTTCCATTGCATTGAGGGAATTGCCCCCGTTCATAAAATAGTCGCTGGTTGCTGAAAGGGAAGGCTGTTCCAGCACCTGACGGAAAATAGCCAGAATGTCTTGTTCCAGCGCCGTCTCTGGATGGGAACTGCTGCTGTCTTTGACATTTGGAGACGGCAAACGCGTTTCGTCAACCTTGCCGCTACTGGTCATGGGAAGCTCAGAGAGCTGCATGAGACAGGCAGGAATCATATACCGCGGCAGGTAGTCGGCCACAAAAGTCAGCAGTTCAGTGTCGGGGAGGGATGTATCCGAACAGTAATAGGCGGCAAGGAGTTCCTGCCCGCCGACGCTGCAGATCTTTGCCACCGCCGCTTTGACCTTTGGGTGGGAAAGCAGGCAGGCAGAAACTTCCTGCAGCTCAATTCGCAGACCGCGCAGCTTAACCTGGCTGTCCGACCGGCCGGCCAGCCGAATTTCTCCCTCCGGGGTCCAGCAGGCGATGTCGCCGGTATCGTAGAGGCGTTCTCCGGTTTCGAAAGGATTTTCCAAAAAACTCTGCGCAGTTAAATCCGGCGCGGCATGGTAACCCCGCGCCACACAGGCCCCGCCAATGTAAAGTTTACCATATACACCAACGGGAAGAGGATTCATCCAGCGGTCAAGCACGTAGAGCTTGCAGTTGGGCAGCGGCGCTCCCGCGGTTATCCTAGTGCAATGATTAAGCTGTTTTATCGAAACACCGACAGTTGCTTCAGAGGGACCGTATTGGTTGTAAATTTGAGCTGGCGTACAGCGTTCCAACTGCTTTAACAGGCTGGCGGGAAAATCCTCTCCACCGCAGACAATGTTCTCCATTCCACACATTGCGCGGCGGAAAGCCGGCTCTTTTAAAAAGGCTGCAAGCCGGGATGGCGTTACCGAGAGAAATCCGGCGGCAAAACCGGTGATAAGCCTTGCAAGCTGACGCGGGGACTCCAGTTCCTCCTCAGTCGGCAGGATGACAGTACGCCCGTTAAGCAGTGCGGCAATACTCTCAATAACAAAGGCGTCGAACCCAATGTTGCAAACCGAGAGCACAGCTCCCTTGCCGTAATAGGGCCGCATAGCCTGCGCGAAGTTGAGCAGGGAACGCTGGGTAATTTCTACCCCTTTGGGTTTTCCGGTGCTGCCAGAGGTGTAAACCAGGTATGCAAGATCCTCCGGGCCGACCACGGCGGCGGGCGTACCAGACTGTGTGGGCACGGTATCAATGTTAAGAATAGTACCGTCATAGGAAAGCTCCCGGACTTTTTCCAGTATACTTCCGCAGGAGATGAGATACCGCGCACCGCTTTGGGAAAGGATCTCCTCAATGCGGCGCAGCGGGAGATCGGGGGAAATGAAAAGGTAGGCGCATCCGGTGCGGAGCGCGCCAATCAGTGCCCGGAACAGGGAAAAACCGCGTGGCAGCAAAATGGCCGCCACCGTTTCTTCTCCATTTGTTACCATTTGGCTGGCAAGGCCGGCGGCCTGCTGTTCCAAATCCTGGTAGGTCAGACGCATTCCGCCGCAGATAGCGGCAACCCGATTGGGATGATCCCGTACGACATCTGCAAAAACAGGGTAAACCCCAGCCTCTTCCAACTGGGCAGGGTGGTGGTTAAAGGTATATAGCACCTGTTCATGTTCTTCGGCGCTGAGCACCGAAAGCCGATGAATCGGGCGTTCTGGCTCACTTAGGGCTTCTTTGAGGATGTTCATCAAACGGAAATGGAGCTGGCCAATCTCCTCCTCTGAGAAAAACTGGGTGAGGTAATCGTAATCCACCGAATAGCATCGCCGGTTTTCCATATTACTTAAGTGGATACAAAGCTGTTCGGCCTGATAACCGCTGTAATGCCACCGGCCTGAAAAAAGAACAGAGGTATCTCGGTTTTCAAAAACAACACTGTCCTGGTAAGAAAGTGCAATATGGAACATGCGGCTGTCCTGCTTCCCGGCCATTGCTGTGATGTGGGCCAGCGGAAAACGCTGGTGCCGCAGCAGTTCATACCATGTCTCCATTAGTTTGAGATTGAGCTGTTCCAGACTCCATTCGTCATTTATTTCACTCAAAAAAGGCAGGGTGCTGACAAACATGCCGGTACACTGCTTCATAGTAAAATTGGTTCGATTTACAATGGGAACGCCGATGGTAAAACGATCCGCCCCGCCAATGCGCTTAAAATAAATGGCGAGAGCCATATACAACACAACAAAAGGCGCTACGCGGTGTTTCGCGCAAAAGGAGTAGATCGCATGATTGAGGGTCTGAGGCAGTTGGAAACTGCTGCGGCGCCCCACTGGGCTGATGGCGGCACTGTTGACTGTTTTGATGACTGAAGGCTCCCCAGAAGTCTGCAAAACCTTTGCCCAGTAGATACGATCTCTTTCATAGCTCTGGGAAGCAAGGTACTGTCGTTCCTCCTCGACATGGAGTTGATAGCTTGGTATTGGCTCTACAGTAGCTTTCTCTCCTGAAAGAAGCTTCAGGTATGCCTGTCCAATGCGGTTACACAATAGCATTTGAGACCAGCCGTCCGAAATAATATGGTGCAGCTTGACAACAATACCGCCGGAATTTTCTCCGGTGCGAAACAGTGCGAACCGGTAAAGTGGCCCTTCCAAAATGGGTAAGCTTTCACGGGTCATTGCAGTTTCAAAACTGTGAAACCCTTGTTCGCTGGTGTTGGAAAAGTCGTAAACCGGAAAAGATTCCTCTGAAAATGGCACGGTATATTGAAACGGCCTCTGCTTGTTAAGAACAATCCGGGTGCGCAGGGTAGCATCTGCTTTTAAAACCAGTTGAATGCTTTGCTGCAAGAGCGGAAAATCCACGCGGCCTTCTACGCGTATCGTCGTACTGATATGGTTGATTGAGGTCCCCGGGTATGCTTGTTCCAGGTTCCATATATTCTGCTGGCTGAACGACAGCGGAAAAAGTTTACTTGCCGTATCGTGCACTGGATCACACATCCTTTATGACTCCAAAATTGATGTAACGGTCAAGCGTTAATTCTTTTTGAATCGTATTTGTAAAGAAAAAAGTATACATTTATATTTATACTCTGTTTGAGTCATAAAATCAAGGAATTTTGTCAAAAAAACATGAATTATAAGTCTGAGTTTTGTCTCATTCAGGCAAAATTTTCCAAAAATCTGCCTGTGTTTAAAACAAAATATACATTAAAACTGCAAAAAAAATGCACACAGGTCTAAACCAGACCTGTGTGGCAAAAATATTCGGGCTATGGAAGTTCTTCTTCCAACGGTTCTGTCATTTCGTTTGCTTTACGATAACGGTTCGGTGTAATTCCCATTAATTTCTTAAAGGTTTTAATAAAGTAACTGACATTATCAAAACCAGTAGAAAGCGAAATATCGGTAACTGGTAGATCGGTGGTCTTGAGCAAATTTTCTGCCTGCCCAATACGATAATGGTTGATGTATTCGGTAGGGGTCATCTGGGTAAATTCTTTAAAATATTTAAAAAAGTTGTCGGTGCTCATGCTGAGGACGTTGGCAAGATCGGAAACATAAATGCGTTCACTGTAATGCTCGTCGATATAGGTGAAAACCCGTTTAAGGCGCTCGCTTTGCTCATAGGCCGGAGTAGCCGGCATACCGAGACTGGGATGATAATAGTGATTGGCAACCGCCTCATAAAGAATGGAGAGCAGTTCTGCAACAACCTTTAGTTCAAAACCGGGCGTCTGTTCTGCAAAGAGATCGTGAATAGAAGTTACACTGTTGATGATGCGCTGTTCAGCTTCGGTTGCACCGGTAAATACCTCTTGAATTTGATATTTTCCGCCGAGCAGCGGGCTAATGTATTGTTTTTGGCACCTTTCGCTTCCGCTGAGGTTGACAATACCTGGATCAAACCAGATAATATATCCCAAGCCAATGCTGCGGTTTTTATACCGCAGGTGATGAATGCGCTCGCCGTCAACAATAGCGCATTGACCTTCATACAGGGTGGTGTGAAGGGAATCGACGTGAAATTCTATCTCACCTTTTTCCACATAAATAATTTCATGGTCGCTGTGCCAATTACAAAAGGTGACGCCTTCCACACCGATGCTGTTGAGCGAGAATACGCGGACAGGGAAATCCGGTGTGCCATGTGGCTGTTCAAACCTTCTACGAATGTTTTTCATGCCTGACCTCCCAGATTGACAGAATCGTATTATATTTTTCTATAATAATATAAGAAATTATAGAATCTATCTGTTATTATTATAGCATAATAAATGAGTAAGTAAAGCTACGAGTTTATTGGCTGAGAATAGCAAACTGGTTGTGTACTTCCAGTAACGATCCCGCTACATATTTTTTGTTTTGCGCAACATATCCTTCATCATCCTTTTCCATATTCACGAACCACAATTTGTAGCGAACATTGAATAAAATCAGAACGCAATCCACTATTTGCTGCAACATTTCAACAAAAACGTACCAAACACAACTGCTATTTTCAAGAAAAGGCAGGCCTCGGGGAACAGGGCCTGCTTTTTTTCTGTTCCAACTCTTTTTATTGTACCATTCGTACCAATTTCAGGCAAGTATAAAAAGGTATTTTTTGTCTTGGGAGATTTCTGGCTTTGTTGAAGCATACTTCTTTTTAGCAAGGTTACTACCTGAATTTTTATTTATATAAAGAAATGCGGAAGAGTTTATAATATTATAGATAATACTGAAAGAATAAATAAAATCCCAAAAACGTGCAACCTATAAGGAGAAAAGGTTTGGACTTTATCCTGTGAAATGCAGAAAAAGAACTAAAGTTTTTACAAAAGTGGACAAAAAAGGAAGCTGTATTTATTTTACAGCTTCCTTTTTCTTGTATTGATTTTAGGGCTATGTGGAAAACGGTGTACAAGCTGTTTTAATAAACAACCCGGTCGAGTATGCCGTTCATGAAGGCAATGGCAGTGCCAAAATTGGTCATCGGGACACCTGCACGTTCCGCCATGCCAATTTTGGTGAGCATCCCTTTGCGGTTGAGCATGCAGCCACCGCAATGAACCACCAGCTTGTAGTCTCCGATATTCTCCGGAAAGCCCGTGCCGGAAAAAGTGTCGATTTGCAGTCCGCCGCCGGCATAGTTGTTTAACCAGCTCGGTAGTTTTTCACGCGCAATATCTCCTTTGAGGGCGTGGTGGGTGCAGGCTTCCATAATAAGAACCTTATCCCCGGGGCGGAGTGAAGCGATGGCCTGCGCGCCGCGCACCATTGCATGAATATCCCCCTTAAATTTCGCCATGAGGATGGAAAACGATGTGAGCGGGATTTCCGGCGGCACCACCTTGTTGACAATGGGAAACACCTGCGAGTCGGTAATTACAAGGGCGGGAGGTGTGACCAGCAGCTTGAGCATTGGGGCGAGGTCATTTGTGAGCACGCTTACCACCCGGCATTTGAGGTCGAGCAGATCCCGCGTGACCTGCACCTGCGGCAGAATCAACCGGCCTTTGGGCGCCTGAATGTCCTGCGGCATCACAAGGACAACGGTATCACCTGCCTTGACCAAATCCCCGCACAGGGACGGGGATTCAAAATCAAAATCCGCGTGCTCAATGATAAGCCCTTTGAGTGCAGCTATTTGATCCGACTGCCGGGCGTCAAGCGTGAGAAACGGTATGCCGAGAACCTCCGGCTGCCACTGCGGCGGCTCGTTGTTGATGAGGTTGCAGACCGCAATCACTGGAGTTTTCGTCTCACGGAACCGGACAATGAGCTTTTGTTCCAAAGCAAGCTCTTTCTGCGTGGAGGGAATGACCAGCACCGCGAGATCGGTCTTGCCGATGACCTCCATCGACTTCTGGATGCGCATGGGGCCGAGTTCACTGGTGTCGTCCAGTCCGGCAGTATCAATGAGGACGACCGGACCAATGGGAAGCAGCTCCATTGCCTTGCTCACCGGGTCGGTCGTCGTGCCGGAAACCGGTGAGACCAAGGAGATGTTCTGCCCGGTCAGGGTATTGATGAGGGTGGATTTACCGCTGTTAGTACGGCCAAAGAATGCAATATGCAGCCGGTTTGCGGTTGGGGTTTCGTTTAAGGTTGCCATGAAAGCCTCCTGTTGCTTAGAAGCGGAAATCGCGCATGCCGCCATCAATGTCATTGATGTGCTGTTTTGCAATAGCGCGTACCTTTTCATTCGGGATTTTCTCAACCTCGACATTCATCAGGGCAAGGCCTTTTCTGCGGGTGTCCTCCGAAGCGTAGTCGTCCAGGTATTCGCGCAGAGTCATAAGGGCGTTGGGCTGGCAGCAGTTGGCGATCTGGCCGGATTTGCAGAGCT
This sequence comes from Clostridiales bacterium, assembly GCA_003150405.1. Taxonomy (GTDB): domain Bacteria; phylum Bacillota; class Clostridia; order Oscillospirales; family Ruminococcaceae; genus Metaruminococcus_A. The sequence goes on along the minus strand of QAMM01000002.1, from coordinate 22,311 downwards.
GCATAAACCGGTCGCCGGTGCGGCCTTCACGGTAGCAGGCGGTGCAGAAGCTGGGAATGTGCCCAAGGTCGATGAGCCAGTTCACCACTTCATCGAGGGTGCGGGTGTCGCTGATGTCAAACTGGGCGGAGTTTTCGTCCTCCGGTTCCGGCTCGACATAACCGCCGACGCTGGTGCGGGAACCGCCGCTGATTTGGGAAATGCCCAATTTGAGCACCTTCTCGCGGGTCGCTTTGGATTCACGGGTGGAAATGATCATGCCGGTGTAGGGTACCGCAATGCGGATGACGGCGACGATTTTTTCGAACATCTCATCCGGGACGGCGTTTTTGAAGTCCGCCTTGTCAATGTCATCCGCCGGACAGATGCGCGGCACGCTGATGGTGTGGGGGCCGACCCCCTTTGCCGCCTCCAGATGCTCTGCGTGCATCAAAAGGCCGATAAAGTCGTAGCGGTACATCTCGAGACCGAACAGTACGCCAATGCCGACGTCGTCAATGCCGCCCTCCATGGCGCGGTCCATCGCCTCGGTGTGATAGGCGTAGTTGTGTTTCGGTCCTGTAGGGTGCAGCAGCTCGTAGTTTTTCTTGTTGTAGGTCTCCTGGAAGAGGATGTAGGTGCCAATTCCGGCTTCCTTGAGCTTGCGGTAGTTTTCCACCGTGGTTGCCGCAATGTTGACGTTGACGCGGCGGATGGCGCCGTTTTTGTGCTTGATGCTGTAAATGGTCTTGATGCTCTCAAGAATGTACTCGATGGGGTTGTTGACCGGGTCCTCGCCCGACTCAATGGCAAGGCGTTTATGGCCCATATCCTGCAAGGCGATGACCTCGTTTTTGATTTCTTCCTGGGTCAGCTTTTTGCGCGGAATATGTTTGTTTTTATAATGGTACGGGCAGTAGGTGCAGCCGTTGACGCAGTAGTTGGAAAGATAGAGCGGCGCAAACATGACAATGCGGTTGCCATATAGCTTTTGTTTAATGCTCATGGCGACCTCTTTCATCGCCTCATTTGCCTCTGGAATGTCGCATTCCAACAACACAGCAGCCTCGCGGTGGGTCAGGCCCTTGCAGTCCTTTGCCCGCTCGATGAGCGAAAAAATGAGTTCGCGGTTTGATTTATTTGCTTTTGCGTATTCAATGGTATCTAAAATCTCCTGGTCATTGATGAATTCTTCTGCGACCGAGGATTTAGGGTCGTATTTAATGTTTGCCATAGTTTTGCATCTCCATTTCTAAAGTGACCGGAATGTTTTTGCCCGTCTGGATAAAGGTTGAATCGATATAGTGCGCCTGTACCCGGCGTGCCGGATCCTTTCCGGAATTTGTTTGCTGATTCTCCTGTTTGCTGCCGGAAAACACCGGCAAAAATTTGACTTTGCAGGAATCCCCGCAAAGGTTGGATTGTAAGACAGATGCTGTACAGCGAAACCGCTGCAAGACACGCGAATGAATTTCTCATGGTTTACCATCGGTCTTGGACGACAGCGGCGTTTTGTCGCCATAAATGGTGCGACCGAGCACCGCGAGCTGCTCCCGCAGGGCGGCGAACTGCTCTTTTAACGGAATATCCTTGCTGTCCCGGCCGGGGTAAATGTCATACAGCGCACGGTACCGGAAGGGGGTCGCCTTCTGCATAATGACATTGGCGCCGCAGTGGAGCGCGTTTTGCAGCCCGCCTTTGACATTGAGTGCGGTGGTGGAAGGGAGGTTTGCATCCGGCAAGAGCAGCCGCGCCAGTGCAACAACCCGTAAAGTGAGGGCCGGGTCACCGTCCGGACTGCCGCGCAGCGCAGTGTCCCCGTGGCAGATATAGGGGCCGATTCCCGCCATTGCCACCTTCATTCGCTGGAGCAACAGCAGATCGTTCGCTAAAATCAGCGGAGTTTGGCCGGGCAGACCGGTCATAAAGCCGCCGCCAAGTTCGTAGCCCAACCGGTATAGTTCAGCCTGGCAGGCAATCCGGTTCTGAAAGGTGCTGTGCGGATGGTACCGGTTGTAGATTTCTGGGTCGGAAATCTCATGCTTGATCAGGTAACGATCCGCCCCGCACCGGCGCCAGAAAGCATAATCTGCAAACGGGCGTTCGCCACAGCTCAAAGTGACGGCGACCTTCCCCATTGCTTTAATTTCCCGCACCAGACGGCCAATTTCCTCTGCGGTATAGGATAAATCCTCCCCGCTTTGGAGAATGACGGTTTGGTACCCGGCCTCCACCGCCTCTTTTGCCGCCGCGAGAATTTCTTCCCCGCTCATGCGGTAGCGCTTCACCTGCCGGTTACCCGCGTGGAGGCCGCAGTAGGCGCACTCGCAGCGGCAGTAATTGGAAAATTCAATGATGGCGCGTACCTGTACAGCATTGCCGCAGTGGATTTTGCGCACCTCATCCGCTGTTTGGTACAGCCGGGCGAGCACGGTGGAGTCTGCGCAGGAGGTCAGCAGAGCCAGTTCCTGTGGTGTGGGGATGTACCCTTTGGCCATGCGTTCAATCAATTCAATACGGTTGTTCAAGGCGCATTCCCCTTTGCAAGTGCGGATTTGACCGTAACCCCTTCAATTCTGCCCAGCTTGCCGGTGAGGGCGCTGACCTCGTCGCCGGTTGCATCAACAATGAGGGAAATAACCGCGACGCCCCGCTCCTTGTATGGGATGCCCATTCGTCCTACAATGAGCTGGTTATAGGTGTGCAAAATGTCGTTGACCTGTTCGGCGTAATCCCGGTTTTCCAGAATGATGGCAACAACGCCGAGCCGTTTTTCCATTGATTTATTCATCTCCTTTGCTGCCACGCAAAAAGCCGCCCACGGAAATTCCTCTGCGGGCGGCTTGAAGTGTCTGGTGGTGCAGGGCGGACAAAAATGCCCGCTTGTTCTGCGCTGCCGTCACCTTCCCGCCCGGAGTACAATCCCGACCGTCAGGGTTTTGCATAGACTGTAGGCCGGAAAAGCAGAGGAGGCCGCTGTTCCCGCCGTTTTAAATTCAATCAGTTTCCGAAAAATACCTGAAATACTTTTGTTTTCAGAATACTGGTTGATTTGCCATGATTATACCACATGCAGGCCACAGGCCCACCTTACACGCAACACGGTTTCCGTTTTGCGTAAGTGATACAATATTCTTCTAGGACTCGGAAATCTTCAATTTCTGCCTAGACTATGAGGTTATTATACCACAACAAATCGCCGGAAACAAGAGAGAGGAGTATGCAATTATACCAAAAAAGTATGAAATTGATTTGTGCGGTTTGACAAGGTTGGGCAGACGGATAAGCTCTTGCGAAAACCGGGGAACAAGATTTAAGCCTGCGCCAGCCGGGCGGAACTAGTATTAGGCGGCAAGGAGACTGTTTCATACCAGTGCAGGATAATGACGCAAAATATTCTAAGACAGGAATTGGACAAAAAAGATGCGGAAATGCCAAAGAGTATCACCACGGTTTTATTCTAAGCTAGGCTTATCTTTTCAGTGTGTACAAGAAAAGACAAGCGCCTCCAGCTTGTCCCGTACCGGCGCAAGCTGACTGGCTGCGGGCGGAACAATTTGCCCGACGGCAATCATGGCGTCAAGCTCGTCCAATGCGACCCATTTGGCGTCTACTGTTTCGCTGGGTTGGAGCACAATGCCGCTTGGCGGCGGATCCTTGCACAGCAGATAGGTGTCTGCAAAATAATTGGCTTCTTTGGTGGTTTTTATGAAAATAAGCTCATCCTGTTCCGCCCGAATGCCGGTTTCCTCAAACAGCTCACGAATGGCGGCGCTCCGGCTGGTTTCACCCGATTGCACTGCGCCTCCGGTGTTTTCCCACAGGCCGGGGTAATAGCGTTTGGAAGGAGCACGCAGCGTAAGCAGAATACGTCCCCGGCTGTTCACCGTCCATACGGCGGTGACAATGTGGTACTCACCCTCTGCAAAAGGTTCTCCGCGCGCGAGGGTACGCCCGAGCGGACGGCGCTCGTGATCATATAAATCGAGGTATTCCATACGACTCCTTTCGAAGGTTGGGCTATTCCTGTTCTGGTACAACAGCAAAAAAGAGAAGCGGTTCGCTTCCGGTGTTCATCAAGCTGTGGGTATGCCCTTTGGGGCAGTAATGAAAGCAACCGGGCTGCATTGCCTCTGTAACACCATCACATAGGGCGGTTCCGCTGCCGCTTAAAATGTAGATCATTTCACTGCTGGTTTGATGTGTGTACAGGTCAATGGAGGCCCCGGTTCTAAATGGTCCAGCATCATTTTGTTGTGTCCATTGGTATACATCCGGGCCGCTTCTTCTTTTTTACCGCCATAAAACTGTGGAATGAATGGTTTTATCAAGCTGTTCGAAGTCAATTGTCATAAAAATTCCTCCCGGAAAAAGATGCAGTGCATTTGTCTCTCTTTGCTGGAAAAACATATACGGCAGTTTTATGGTATTCCCGTATTTCCGGGGCGCTGCATAACGTTGCCGCTCTGCTTTAATAGGTCGCTACCGTTTGTTTACAGCCGGTGTTTTGTATAAGCGGAGAGAAAACCAGCGCTAACAAATCTTGATGCCAAGCTGTTCTGCCAGTGCGCGGATATAAGCCAGTTCCTCCTGGTATTCTTCCAGCGTATCCCGGTGTTCGATAATCAGCGGAGTTTCCGGCGGAAGTTTCGCAATTTCGTTGAGAAAGGCGGTGTAATCCACCCCGCCTTTACCAATAAATGCCTCCCGGACACAGTAGGTCAGTTCCGGGGTCAGCAGGACGTCCTTCGCATGGATACTTTTGATCTGCGGGCCAAGTTTTTCAAAGCATTCATGTAGAAATTCGGCATTCCAAAAATAACGGTCTGGAGTAAATATCATGTTAAAGGGGTCCAAATGCACGGAAAACCGTTCCCGGTCAACGTCTTTGAGAAGCTGCAAATATTCGTCCGGCGAAGTGGGCGGCACAATGGGCATGCACTCGATGGTGTAGTAGGTGTTTTGAGGCTGCACGTCGTCGATGATCTCCTGTATGGATTCTACAATACGGCGGTAGCCCTCCGGTGTGCGGTCTTTTTTGCAGCCAAAGCACCAGTTTGGCCCGGTGGAGCCGGAAACATTGACGCAGCAGTTGGCGCCGATTTGATCGGCGAGGCGGAGCTGGCGTTTGGCATAGGCAAGTGCCTCGGCGCGTGCAGATGGATCATCCGAAATAGGGCTGTTCCAGACTCCAACCTCTGCAATGGTGATATTGTGGCGTGCAGCAGCTTCCCGGTAGGCGGAAATGATGTCGCTGTCGGTATCTCCTTTAATTGGACAAACCGCAGCCGTACAACCGAGCTGCTCGAAAAAAGCGCCCCATTCCTCCGGAGTAGAATGTTTGGGAAAGTAGGAAATGCCAAGTTTCATAGCAAAGCTCCTTTCAGAACGGGTTTGTAGAAAGGCGAAATCCAACCGCCATTCCGCGGACAGCGGATTAGCTGTCTGTCGGGCATGCCTGGACAGGCAGCAAACGTGGCAGGGGCTGCGCCGCTGAGAAAAATTCAACAAAAAACAAATCGCATCCCAAACGGCTGCTGCTTTCATTATAAGCTTTGTTTCGACAGAAAACAAGGCGTTACCCGTGAACCCTAACGCTTTCCCGGATTTTGCGCCGCAAAGCCTTGCATGTTGTAAAGGCGAATGGTAAAATTGTACCATCAGTTTCAAGGAGGGCAGCTGGATGGTTCAGTTTGGCAACGACTGGGATGAAATCCTCAAAGGCGAATTTGATAAGCCTTACTATAAACAGCTCCATGCGTTTTTAAAACGGGAATATGGATCAAGGCGGATTTATCCTGATATGTACAGCATCTTCAAAGCGATGCAGGTGACCCCGTACAAGGAGATCAGGGTAGTTATTTTAGGACAGGATCCCTACCACGGGCCGGGACAGGCGCATGGACTTTCCTTTTCGGTACAGCCGGGGGTGGAACCGCCGCCGTCGCTTATGAATATTTACCTGGAGCTCCAGAATGAGCTGGGATGTTTTGTTCCGGACAACGGTTGCCTGCTGCCATGGGCGGAGCAGGGGGTATTGCTGCTCAATACGGTACTGACGGTGCGCGCCGGGCAGGCAAACTCCCACCGCGGCTGTGGCTGGGAAATTTTTACCGACCGGGTCATTGAACTGCTAAATGAGCGGGAAAAGCCGATTGTTTTCCTGCTTTGGGGGGCGAATGCGCGTGCAAAAACCGCGCTGATTACCAACCCGCAGCATTTTATTCTAACGGCGCCGCATCCGAGCCCGCTCTCGGCGGCGCGCGGCTTTTTCGGCTGCGGCCACTTTAAAAAAGCGAATGAGCTGCTACAGTCAGCCGGTGAAGAGCCGGTGAACTGGCAGATTCCGAATCTAGGTTGATAAAAACGATTTTGGTATATTCTCAGCCGTTGAAATTGGCCTTGGCGTTTTTCGGCCTCAGTCAACTGCAGCGTTTTCCGTCTCCGGCGTTTCTGCCTGCTAAGCTTTGCTATCGTTAGCGGTATTGAACTGCCTTTTATCACTTTAGACATTTTATTCCCTGGTGTAGTCCATTCTCAATGTTTGGGCTGCCCGGTATTTTCTATGTGTTCCGGAGGATTAACAGCCTTAGCTTTGTCCTTTCGCAAATTCCAAAACAATCGGCGGGATTTCCTGCTAGTCATAAATATCAATAAAGGAGCATCAACTATGCAGAACATCAAAACACCATTTTATACGCTGGACGTTGGTGGGGCGGATGCCCTGCTCCGCTATACGGCGAATGACAGAACCTTTATATTGGCTGGGCCGGTTTTTGAAGTGGATGGCGCACCGCTGACACCGGATTTTTCCACGGTGGAGCTTGTATCCGAGCAAAATTTGGGCAATGTGACCGAGTACCGCTTTGCGGCGGCTTACCGCACTCTGCCAGGCATTACCCTGACATTGGTACTGCATACAGCGGAGCAGACCCCGGTTATGCGGTTCCAGTATCTGCTCTCTGGTGACGGCGTCCATCGCTTGACCAAGACAAGTGGCGCCGATGCTTTGGAATACCTCAAATGGAACGCCGCACCGGGCGATTCCATGACTGAAGTGCGTTTTTCCGAGTTTAACCAGCTTACCCACAGCTTCTGTATGAACGAAGTGCCGGTGGAGGAGAGTTTTTTCGCAAACCGCTTTGATGTAATGGGACCCTTGCTCGCAGGAGGGGATGGAAAAACCAGTTATCTCGCCGCCTATGAGCACGGTTCGCAGTACCCGGATGCGTTCGTCCACTTCTGTTTTGCGCCAGACCGCAGTATTGCGCTTGCAGCGAAAAAGGGGAGTTATACCTCTGGGACGGTGCTGGGCGAACAGCCCTATGAGGGGCTGTGGCTCCAGTTTGGTGCGGCGCAGGGGGATACCGACCAGCTTGCAGCGCATTACCGGGCGTTCCAGCTTGGTTATGCAACCCAAAACATGGAAAGCCGGAAGCCGTACATCTTTTACAATACCTGGAACTACCAGGAGCGCAACAAGTGGTGGAACCGCAAGGCCTACCTTGCGGATATGAATGAAGCGCGGATGCTTCAAGAAATTGAGGTAGCGCACAAAATGGGCATTGAAGTGTTCGTCATTGATACCGGCTGGTACGAAAAGACCGGCGACTGGGTCGTCAACCGCGAGCGCTTCCCGGATGGGATGAAAAAGGTCAAGGCCAAGCTGGACGAATACGGCATGCGGCTCGGCCTTTGGATTGGGCCGACCCTTGCGGCCGTTTCAAGCGAGGCGCACAAGCACAATCCGGATTGCAAAATTGCTTGGAACGGTAAGGTGCCGGAACCCCAGCCCATTTGGGAGACCGAGGAGAGCTACGGCATGTGTATCGTCAGCCCCTACTGGGAGACGCTGGCAGATACCCTGATTTCTCTCGCCAAAGAACTTGGTGTTACCTATTTTAAATGGGATGCCATTGAGCAGTACGGCTGCAATGCGCCGAATCATTATCACGGCGATTTGGGCAATTCCCCGGAGGAGCGGGCCGATTCCTATGCCTTCCAGCTCGGTGCATACATGTCTAAAATTGTGGACAAGGTCTGTGCAGCCTGCCCGGAGGTTATCATCGATTTTGATATTACCGAGGGGCGGCGCAGCGTTGGGCTTTCTTTCCTCTCTTCCGGCAAGTATTTCCTCATCAACAATGGACCGTACTATGCAAACTATAACCTCCCCTGTGAGGATGACTGGACCAATATCTTTGTGGCGCCGGGTGCGCCGCGCACTTGGATCTGCCGCACTCCGCTCACCTTTGACAAATGGATTCCCTCGGTGCTCTTCCTCACCCATTATCTACCGGATGATCCGATTAGTTCGCAGGACATCAACATTGCATCGCTTATCCTGGGGCAAAACGGCATTTGGGGCGATCTGCCCGCCCTTTCAGAGACGGGGACGAACCGCTTTGCTGAACTGCTCGGCAAATACAAACAGGTGCGGGAGGATATTACGGCGGAATCAGCCATTAAAACCGGTATGACCGGTTCTGGTTTTGAGTGTTACGAAAAGCTCTCGGGCAAAACCGGAAAAGGTGCTGTAGTGGTTTTCTCCACCGTTCGGGATACCTTCAAATACATCACCCGGCGTAAGGCGGACAAAACCTGCTGGACAAGCGTCCCGGCTCTGGTTGAGCCGCTGCCGGACGGAACTGCACTCATTACGGTGAAATTCGAGGAACCCGGTGCCGCCATTCTGTTTTTTGGGGCGAGATGATTCAAAGGAGAAATATATGAAGACACTGTATCTGTCCGATTTGGATGGCACCTTGCTCGATCCGGACGCGCGGTTATCGCCCTATGCAGTGGACTCCCTTACCCGGATGCTGCAAAAGGGGCTGCCGTTTGCTTATGCCTCCGGACGCACACCGGATGCGGCAATTAAAATTATGGAAGAGGTACCCATTGTGTTGCCCTGCATTATGCTCAACGGGGTGCTGATTTACGATCCGGCACAGGGGAAATACATCCATCAGGAGCGCTTTTCGGCTCAAGAGGCGGAGGGGGTTGCCGCCTTGCTTCGGGAAAACGGATTGAGCAGTTTTTACCATTGTCTGCATGAGGATGTCTTTGAGACTTTTTATGAGCGCGCGGATTCCCCGGAAATGCAGGATTTTATGAAGGTACGGCAGCAGCGCTATGGCATGCGCTTCGCTCAGATTTCAGATTTTCGTACCTTGGAGCCGCAGGATGTGATCACTTTCTGTGTTATGGGGCCGTATGAACAGCTTGCCCTAGTAAAAGATGTGTTAGAACGGCACAACGTCGGATGGGCGTTTTATCCCAACAATTATTTCCCAGACTCTTGGTGCCTTGAAATTTCCAGCATCCGTGCGTCCAAATATCATGCAGCGCTTTGGCTGAAGCGGTATCTCGGCGCTGAAGAGCTTGTAGGATTTGGGGATAATTTAAACGATCATCCGTTGCTGAAAGCGTGCGCCCGCAGCTATGCAGTCGGAAATGCGCAGGAGGAATTGAAAGCGCAGGCAGACGGTGTGCTCGCGCCCAACACGCAAGACGGCGTTATACATTTTTTGGAGCAGGATTGGGAAAAGTCATGTGGGGGCGCCTAACATTGTTTGGCAAGGCCGTCGGCAGTTTTTTGAAACAAACTAAAAAATTCCCGCTGGAAGATCCGGCGGGTTTTTCTTAGTCGTCTTTAAATTCTAAAAATTTGCTTGGCTTGATATCAAGTTCTCTGGAAATCTTAAAAATAAAATCCAAAGTGGTGCGTTGTGCAGCAGTTTCCATACGGCTAATGGTCTTGTTGTCAACACCAAGCCGTTCTGCCAATTGCTGTTGCGTTAAGTTTGCGCGTTTTCGGTAGTAGGCGATGTTCAAGCCAATTTTGCGGTAATATTCTTTTAAATAATCTTCCATGGTATCACTCCTGAGGCAATTTATATTGTTAGTTTAACGAATTGGGCGTGTGCAATACAGACCTTAACGCGTCGATTAATTACCTTGACACGGTTAATTTTTGGAATTATCATTAGAGTAACGGCAGGCTCAGGATTTTTATATCGCCTATCAGGCTGTTTAAAATTCCGCTAACAGGATTGCCACTCCGCTCTCCTGCCGTTTCTTGGCCGGGGGAATTCCTCCGGCCTCTTTCTTTTACCGGTTGGTGTATTGCAGCAAAAAAGCCCACACTGGTAAGTTGTGGGCTTTTAAGGGGAACAAGCGGAAGCAAAGATATAATTTGGCTTGTAGGAGGTACTCTGAACAGTGAAAAAATAGAAAGGGAAATCACTGTTTATGAGGTTTTGTTCGGCTTAGGGGCAGGGTTATTGGTAGATTATTCATCGGACCTGTTTTCTTCATTAAAAAATTGAAGGAGTGGAACGCCCAGCGTATCTGCAAGACATTCCAGCGTTTTAACGGTTGGGTTTCCGCGGCCTTTCTCTAACGACCGAAGATGGGAAGCACTGGTATTCAACTCGTTTGCAAGCCTTTCCTGTGTATAGCCGTGGGTTGTTCTCAACTCTTTGAGATTATGCCCGATCAGCTCATATACTGTCATAATGCAAAACCCCTTCAATTCTATAAAATATGACATTTTATTTGCTTACATTATAAAAATTTTGGTAAGACTGGGCAAGACCATATAAGACCGCCTTTTTAAAGTCCAAAAGGCAGATAAAGCGTAAAACGGCGAAATATCTGCATTTTTCTGTGCGGATCTATTATATCGGCGGCAAAGAGAACATGTATTTTTACAAAAAATATAGTAAAAAATGAGCATAGGTTTTATAAGCGCTGTTATGGAAACAAATAAAAAACCCGTTTCCGGTCTTACCGGAAACGGGGTATGTTTTTTAACGGCAATTCGTTTTACAGAATACTGCGGAAATAATTGACCGATTCATCGGCAACAGCTTCGTAGTCATACTGATAAGCGTCAAAAGCAGCCATACCGTCAAATCCAACTTCACGGAGCTTGGCGATATAACCAGGAAGATCCATATCGCCTTCGTAGGGAACCAGGTGATTGTGTACGCCTGCTTTCATGTTTTCCAAATGAGCGTGAATGATGAGTCCTTTACAGTCCTCAATGGCCTGCATGGGGTCGGGATCACAGAGGAAAACATGGCCGACGTCGCAGTTGACCTTGAGCACCGGTGAGTTGATTTCTTTGAACGCCTTGAGCATGAGAGCGGTACTGTCAATGACAAATCCTGGCTCATATTCCATTGCAAGTTCAATGCCTAGGGTTTGGGCGTAATCGCAGAGACGTTTGGTGTATTCAATCTGTTTGGCCCACTGAACCTCATAAGGCTCGTCATCGTTTTTAACCGCCCCGTTGATAATAACCAAAGGGGAGTCCATTTCTTTTGCAATTCGAATAGCGTTATAGACCGTCTGGAAGTTTTCGTCGTTTGCTGTATAATCCATGTGAGCACTTACCGAGTAGGCTTTGACACCATACCGCTGAATAACAGATTTCATTTCACCGGCAAAGCCGGGAGAAAAAAATTCCGGGCGGGGTTTAAACTGACGGTCAGAAATACCAAATTCAATTCCATCAAAGCCGTGAGCCATCAGGCGTTTGACGCCTTCTTCATAGGGGAGGGGGGCAATCATTTGAACGCGTCCGAGTAAATACATGGTGGTATTCTCCTTTTGTAGTTGATTGATACAGTGAAAAAAATAGAGTTATCCCAACACCCATGCGGCGGTTTGCCGGTATGGGATTATAATGCCATTATAAGGGAACAAATGCAGAATGTAAACACGTGAATGATGGTTCTAGAAGAATCTCGTTGCTGTACTTTTGAAACCATTGGAACAATATAAAAAGTCGAATTTAAATTTACAAAATGTATTATAAATAGAATTTATACAATTTTATAGCAAAACAGTTCAAATTCGACCTGGGTTTCGAGCATATTTAATGCTTTAAGACGTGACTGATCCGTTGCTGATGTTTTGTAATAATACGGGGTCATGGCGAAAAGAGCGTGGATATCCTCCCGCTCCGGCAGACAGATACGATAGGAGAGATGTTCCTGTGAAAGCAGGGCAAAGCCCTCTAAGGCCGGTTCGCGGACCTCATTGGGGTAAGGGTGAGAATACACCGCCTCTTTCAAATCCCAAAGATGGTGTTTCCCCGGCACTGCCATGACAAACAGTCCGTCGGGCTTGAGTATACGCTGGTACTCCTCTTTGGCAAAGGGAGCAAAGAGATTAAGCACAAGATCAAATGCAGCAGAGGGGACGGGCATGTGGAAAGCACTCGCTACAGCAAAACGCGCCTTTTTGCATCGCTTAGCAGCCAGATCCAGAGCAAATTTGGAAATATCCAATCCAATGGTATCTGCTTTTATACCGCTGGTAGAAAGCGCTTCATAAAGCTGGGCGGTATAATAACCCTCGCCGCAGCCTGCATCGAGCAGGGCTGGCGCAGAATGCTCCGAGAGCAGATTGGTGCAGCAGGCGTTGAGGGCGGCCGAAAGCGGTTCGTAATACCCTTTATTCAAGAAATCACGCCGGGAGGAGGCCATAAGCTTGTTATCTCCCGGCAGTTTGGAATGCTTGTTCTGCACCGGAAGCAGGTTGACATAGCCGCTTCGGGCAAGATCAAAGCTGTGATGTTTGGGGCAGACAAGACGGCTGTCCTGACACAGTAAAGATTCTCCGCAAAGGGGGCAAAGAAATGGTATCATCGTGTTTTCTTCTTTCGATGGTTGTTGGTGGGAACCCAGTCCGGTACACGCCCATGAGGTTTTGCAGGTTTTGTCTGTTCGAAAACGGTTCGTTGACTCGAAGGGGCTTTGTCGAAATGCGGCTGCGAGGTGATGCGGGCCTTCTGTGAATGTGCATTCCCTCTTGAAAGACTTTCTCGATGATTGCCGTGTTTAGAGGATTTTAAGGCGCCGTCCGCCCGCGCAGGAAAATGCTCTGGTAAACGCTTCTTCTTGTCGGAATCCCCTGGTTGGTTCACGGCGGCCACTTGGCGGACACGCTCTTTTGGGGAATCGCCCTTTCTATTTTCGTTTTTGTGTCCTTTGGGCAATGGCTTTTTGCGTACCGAAAAGCCGAAGGTTCCGAGCTTTTCGCCCAGTGCAAAATACTCGCCGTGAGCATAAGCAGCAAGACCGCACCGTTCCAGATGCAGCTTGCCCGCTTGGTCGATAAGGGCCGGATCCACCTGCACCGCAACAATGTCCGCAAGAAACATCTCATGAGAACCGAGCGGAATGGTCTGCATCACTCGGCATTCAAGCGAGAGCGGGCTTTCCGCGAGCATAGGGCACCCAGTTTCCGGAGCAGGCAAAGCGGTCAGCCCGGTTTCTTGGAATTTATCAAAATCGCGTCCGGAACGCACACCGCAGAAATCAGCGGCGCGTACCAGATCTACCGTGGTGAGATTGATAACAAAAACGCCGGAATCCTTGATGAGCCCATAGGAATACCGCTCTGGGCGCAGGGAAATATAGGTTTTAGGCGGTATAGTATTGGTAATGCCGGTCCAGCCAACAGTAAGTAGGTTGGGGTGCTCCATACTGCCGCAGCTAACCAGTACGGGCGGCACCGGAGCAAGCAGCGCGCCGCCTTTCCAGCTTATCTTTTCCAAAATGGAACGCTCCTTTACTGCTCTTTTGTTTTTGCCGCAAGAGTCTTTTTACGGCGGCGTTGCTCCAACCGCTCTTCAATATCATTGCCGCTTAGAACAAGGATGTCACCTGGCAGAATCATGGTGTTGCCTTTGGGGATCAACACCTCGTTCTGGCGTTTGATCATGACAACCAAAATCTCCTCCGGAATATCGGCGTCCATTAGTGTCTGATTTGCCCAGGCGCTTTTTTCATGTACTGCATATTCAAGAAGCTTGGTGTTTAGCTCCTCTTCATAGTCGGTAAAGGTTTTGAGAACGGGGGTGGAACTGTCTACAAGACCGAGTCTGCGTGCAATAAGCGGAATAAGGGTGCCTTGCACCGCAACCGAAAAGAGAGCGACAAAAAAGACGATATGAAAAATGTCGTTTTTTATAGAGACGTCGTAGGTCACTGCAAAAATGGCAAATACAATGGACGCCGCGCCGCGCAGACCAACCCAGGAAACAAGGAGCTGGCTTTTAAAAGGGATTTTGAACCAGCTTAAAATGCTGAAGGTTGCAGCAGGCCGCGCTACAAAAATCAGGAACAGCGACACTGCAATGCCGAACACCGCAACCGACGGCAGATGGGACGGAAATGCGAGCAGACCAAGGGTGAAGAACAGCATGATCTGCATCAGCCAAGAAATACCATCGAAAAAATGCACCAGGCTGCGTTTGTGCAGAATTTTGCTGTTGCCAAGGATAATACCACAGATATAGACGCTCAAGTAGCCATTCCCGCCAAAAAACTCGGCCAGCGCGTAAGAGAGCACAGCAATCGCGGTGACAAAGATGGGGTAGAGGCCAACAATTTCAAATTCAAACCGGCGCAGAATAAAGACCGAAAGCTTTGCGAGTACAAAGCCGATAAAGAGGCCGAACCCAACCTGTGCCAGCAGCATGGTGACAATGCTCCATGGGTCGGTCCCAAGCGGAGACATAAGGGCGAGAACCACTATAGTGAGCATGTAGGCAATAGGGTCGTTGCTTCCGCTTTCTATTTCCAATAGTGATGCAAGCCCCCCTTTGAGATTGAGCTTGCGGGAACGCAGAATCGAAAAGACCGATGCGGCGTCGGTGGAACCAATGACCGAACCAATGAGCAGCCCCTCCAGCCAGGTAGTGCCAAGCACATAGTGACAGAATACCCCGGTCAGTCCTGCGGTAATGATAACTCCAAGAGTGGACATGAGAATGGATGGCAAGGCAACCGGCTTTGCCGCTTTCCAACTGGTACCGAAACCGCCATAAAACATAATAAAGATAAGACCGACCGAACAGATCTGCTTGGCGGTTTCAAAACTGTCAAATTGAATGCCGATAATGCCATCCGAACCACAAAGCATGCCGAGCACCAGGAAGATAAGCAGGGCAGGCACGCCAAAACGGTACAAAAATTTACTGGATGCAACGCAGACCAGCAAGACGACGGCGCCTGCGATCATGGCGCCGATGGTGAGTTCTGCCATTGGGGGTAATTCCTCCTTTGTTATGCGGTGTTGCCCATACAGTCACGACCTTGTGTTTGTATTTTGACGGGATAACCAACCGGGACTATCCCCCGGCCAAAAGTGCGCGCGCCGGATGGCTGTAATACAGGAGATGAAGCCCGGCAATATATCATGACATATTGCCGGGCTTCCCCATCCGGCACGGGAAAAGCCTATAAAAGCTGTTCCAACAGCTTACGGTAAGCCTTGAAAGCGGAAGGCAGAGTATAGAGCGAGTCCAGCTCAGAACGGGCTGCCCATATCAATTCGGGCGTTTTGAGCTGGGCCTCCAACGTGACAAGATAACCCTGCATCCGCCACTCAATGTGGCTGAAAATATGCTTTGCCGGTTTGCATTTGCTGATTTTCGCTGAAATCCCATGCTGTTTAAACCACGCGCTCACCATTTCCGCTTCTATATGGCCGGAGTGCATAGGAAGTTCCCACAACCCAGCAAGCAGACCGGATTCCGGGCGTTTGTGCAGTGCTGCACGTCCATTTGCCAGTAGTAGAAAAACAGTGTATTCCTCAATGCGGCGTGCTTTTTTAGGAGCTTTGACTGGGAACTCATTTGTCCTGTTGTCAAGAAACGCACGGCACACTTTGCTGAGCGGACAAACACTGCATTGGGGCACGCCGTTGGGCAGGCAGACCAATGCGCCAGTTTCCATGAGTGACTGGGTAAAGTCCCCAACTCGCTCGGCAGGCAATATGGCGGTGAGTTCAGTTTCCCAGGCCTGTTTAACGGCGGATTCAGCAATGTCGGCCGCGCAGCCTGTCACACGGGAAACCACCCGCAGGACGTTGCCATCTACCGCCGGGTAAGGCAAGCCAAATGCGATTGAAGCAATGGCGCCAGCCGTGTAGCTCCCAATACCGGGAAGCGAGAGCAGCGCGTCATAATCAGCGGGAAGTGCGCCGCCATATTGTTCACAAACAATCTGGGCTGCCTTTTTAAGGTTGCGCGCCCGGCTGTAGTAACCAAGGCCCTCCCAGAGCTTCATGAGCTCATCGTCCGGTACTGCGGCCAAATCCGAAATGGTGGGAAGCGCTCCCATAAACCGTAGAAAATAACCGGTGGCGGCTTCTACCCGGGTCTGTTGGAGCATAATTTCCGA
Organism: Clostridiales bacterium; assembly: GCA_003150405.1. Classification (GTDB taxonomy): domain Bacteria; phylum Bacillota; class Clostridia; order Oscillospirales; family Ruminococcaceae; genus Metaruminococcus_A. Next base: position 6,127 of record QAMM01000002.1, on the reverse strand, counting down.
AACCCAAGTCCAATAAGGATCGTGATGTTCACGCCATGGCATGGAACGAGCGTTTGCGTCGTACCAAGGGAGCAATAATTCCGGCAGCCGTGCCAGTGTTCTGCGGTTTTCGGCGGTAAGTGGGAGCTTCAGGCTGATTCATCCTTTCCAGGCAGTTGGCAAAGTAAAGATACTGTTAATATTGTAACATATTCCGGGGTGGTTGAAAAGGACAGATTTTGCCGAAAACGATTTTGAAGCTCCTCAAATTCCATTCGGTTTTCGCCTGTGAATGGATGACAGCCTGTATGGGGGCGTGGAGGTAAGTGGGGAGCGGATCAATACGCAGACAGGGCGAACCTGGGCTGGATTGACCAAAACCGGTTCAATATCGCCTTTGACACGTACCGAAGCAATACGATATATTATATACTGATGTGGACTAACCCTTGTGACAAACAAACCAAATAACAGAAAAAGGAGAACTGAAATGGACCCTGACGGCGGTAATATATGGTTTTATATTGTGTTATTGGTGGTGCTTATCCTGATAAATGCCTTCTTTGCCATGAGTGAAATTGCAGTCATTTCGCTCAACGATGCAAAGATTAAGCGTATGGCGGAAGCTGGCAACAAAAAGGCGAAAGTCCTTGCCGATATGGTAGGTCAGCCTTCCCGTTTCTTGGCGACGATTCAGGTAGGTGTCACTCTTTCCGGTCTGCTCGCTTCAGCAGTGGCGGCAGATACCTTCGCAGAGTACATTGTGGCGGCATTTGAAGGCACTGGCATTAACCTGGGGCTGGTGCATGGCATCTCGCTTGTGGTTATCACCATTGTGCTGTCTTTTTTTACCCTCATTTTCGGCGAACTTGTTCCAAAGCGATTGGCAATGAACAGTGCCGAAAGCATTTCGTTTGCTATTGCGCGGCCGCTGCGTGTCATTTATCTGTTTGAGCGGCCGTTCGTCTCGCTGCTTTCGGTAACAACCAACGGTGTGCTGCGGCTATTCGGTGTCAGTCCGGAGCAAAAAAGCGAACAGGTAACCGAAGAAGAAATTCGTATGATGATTGATGTAGGCAACGAGAACGGTTCGATAGAACAGGCGGATCGGGAAATGATCAACAACATCTTTGAGTTTGATGACCGTACGGCGGAGGAGATTATGACCCACCGCACCGAAATGACGGTTCTGCCGCTTGACGCCTCGCTTGCAGACTGCATCCATACCGCTGTGGATACCGGTTATTCACGTATCCCGGTCTATGAAGAAGACCTTGACGATATTGTAGGTATTCTGTATATCAAGGATTTGCTTGATCTGGTTTTGGAAAATCCGGATGTTAACTTTAAATTGGCGGATCATATTCGCCCGGCTCTTTATGTGCCGGAGCGCGGCCATTGTGACGAGCTGTTCCGTGAACTTCAGCGTAAAAAGGTACAGATGGCGGTTGTAGTGGACGAGTACGGCGGAACCTCTGGCTTGGTAACCATGGAGGATCTTTTGGAATCCATTGTGGGTAACATCCAGGACGAGTACGATGAAGAGGAGGACGAGTACGCCCAGATTTCAGATACCGTTTATGAATTGAACGGTTTGATGCAGATTGAAGATGTGGAAAAGATTTTTCACATCCATTTCCCGGAAGAAGGGGACTATGACACCCTGGGCGGGTACATCGTTGAGGAGCTGGGTTATATCCCGTCGGAGGGGGACACACCGTCGGTTACAGTAGGGGATGTCGTCTTTACGGTGGTTGCTGTTGAGGAGCGCCATATTGATTTGGTGCGTGCCGAGCGGGTGCAGCAGCGGGCAGCATCTGAGACTCCAGACGGTACAATGGAAATTTAAGTTGTTTCTGTTTTATAAAAACTCCTGAAAGATACAGGAACCAATATAGAATGTTTTTTTCGGCGGCGGACTTGATATTTCGCCGCTGTTTTTATGCCTTAACACTTGTACTGAGTTTTTATGTTATAATGACAAATAAGGAGAGGCTCTGTGACAAAATAGCAGATTTGGAAAATCTCGTGGAGAAAACTTAAACCATATTGCAAGAATGTTTTGGGCCGACATTGTTCCAAACAAGTTTTCCGGTAAGCGAGTTTTAGGAGGCAAAGAATGAAAAAATGGTATTCCGAAGAATATGAATGGGAAATTGAGGTCATTGGATTTCTTCGCGGTGACCAAACTGAACGGTACTGTCGTAACGGAGAAGAAGTGGGAGACCGGTATACCTGTACCTACGGTTGTCCAGTTAATGCACAGGGGCAGGGAATCTGCTCCAAAGTAATGACAGTCATGTTTCCGATTATGGAAGCGGTCCGAAGCGGCGGAAATTTGGAAAATATCGGCGGCAGCAGCCAATATAGCAAAGACATTGTGTGCCCGGACGGCAATGTGATCTTTCGTATGACAGCAAAAAAACTTGGAAACGAGAACTTTTACCAGGGCAAATTTTTTGACTGATGCTATTCTTTTTTATCAAATGTTATCACAAAGGAAATAATAAATGGCAAAAGGCCCAGATGATTGTTCATCTGGGCCTTTTTTTCGCGCCGTTTCGGCAAAAGTAGGAACTTCCGGTCGTTTTATAGCATAAGATAAAACGAGGCTGAAGCCTACCAACGATAAAAGAGGAGGAATCTTTTTGGATCGATTTATTCCATCGCCGTTTTCTGATCCGGCGGACAACGCCTTTATCCGCCTGTGCGGGCCAAACGGCGAGCGCTGCGGAAGCGGAAATGGCAGCACCGGAAATACTGGAGGTATAAGTGATGCTACCCCGCTGGGTGAACTGCCGCTTGCAATGGCTTATGTGCCGCGCCAAACTTGGAAAACAACCTATCCGGTAGAAGAAGCACTTGAACGCGGCACCATCTTCCCGGAACTTGACCTGCCGTTTACCGGAAGGAGAGGTGACACAGACTGATGGAAAATGAACGTGAAAACCTGATGAAACGCCTTTCCGAAGCGAGCTTTGCCATTGATGAGGTAAAGCTGTTTCTGGATAACAATCCTACCGATCAAAAGGCGCTCGACTATTATGAACGCTATAAAAAACTGCGCCACAGCCTTGTGGAAGAATATACCAACCGTTTTGGACCGCTGACGGCGGACAATGTCAACGTAACAAACGAGTGGACATGGGCAACAACCCCGTGGCCGTGGGAAATGGAGGATTAATCAATGTGGAATTATGAAAAACGCTTGCAGTTCCCGGTGAAAATCTCCAAACCAAATCCAACGGCTGCAAAAATTATAATCACACAGTTTGGTGGGCCATACCATAAAAAGATATACCACTTACGAATAATAAAAGGCGAAATGGAGGGTCTCAGTTCGCCGGTCATACACGATGCGCTCAATAAACGCCTTGAGCATGGCGTTTTTGTCTGCGGCGGAAAGGGATGGATCGCGTAACTGCCGCACCACGCCCAGCGTCCGCTTGGCAAACGCCGCCCGGAACTGCTTGGTGTCCGGCCGCTTTGCTGGCCGCTGCGCCCTGAGCGCCGCAATCGCCTCGGTAATGACGCCTTTATTATAGCGGTATTCCTCCAGCGTGTCAATCCCCGCCGCATAGGCTTCCTTTACCCGCGCGAGCTTTTTTTCTTCCGCCCGGATGCGCGCTTCAAGTTCGGCCGGGGCGGCTGCACCCTTTGGCGGCTCCCGCCAGTGCAGCTCGAACTCGCCGCCGCGCAGCAGCGTTTCGAGCGATTCCACCACCATCTCCTCCAGCCGTTCCATTTTGATGCTATGGGAAACCCGGCACCCGCCTCTTGCGTAGGCGTTGCACTGCATGGAGCCGTGAGCGGCCTTCACCAGCGTGGCCCCGCAGGCCGAGCACCGTACCAGCCCCTTGAGCATGTAGTCGCCGGGGCGGGTCTCGCGGCGGTAACGGAAGTGCGCCGCCTCAATTTCGGCGATTTTGTCCTGCACCGCCTCAAAGATTTCCGGCTCGATGATTGGCTCATGACTGCCCTGTGTGAGAATCACATCCTCCGCGCCGGTGTTGAAGTAGCCGCCCCCGTCGGAGGGGCTCCACCGGATTTTTCCCGTGTAGACGGGGTTGAGCAGGATGTACTTGACGCTCCGTGCGTCAAACCGCCCGCCCCGCCGCAAACGGTAGCCCAGGGCGTTCATCTCGTCGGCAAGGGCGCGGTAGGGAATCCCGGCGAGAAACCGCGCGAACAGGTGCCGGACTCCCTCCGCCTGCTCCGGATGGGGCACCAGGGTGCCGCCCTCGTTCCGGTAGCCAAAGGGCGCCGCCGCCACGACCCCGCCCCGGCTCGCTTTCTCGGCCATGCCGCGCCGCACCTCGCCCGAAAGCCGGGTGCTGTAAAAATCATCCATCCATTCAATAATCCGTTCAATGAGCGAGCCGAAGGGGCCATCCGCCAGCGGCTCCGAGATGGAGACCACCTCCACCCCGCAGTCCCGTCGCAGAAGCGATTTGTAGACGATGCTTTCCTCCTGGTTGCGCGCGAACCGGCTGAACTTCCAGAGCAGCAGCACGTCAAAGGGGTGATCCTTCCCCTTTGCCGTGGCAATCATCTGCAAAAAAGCGGGGCGTTTGGCGGCGCTGCGCCCGGAAATGCCGTCGTCCCGGAAGATGTATTCCTCCGGCAGCACCATATCATGGGATTTGGCGTACTCCCGTATGAGCTTAATCTGGCTGTCAGGCGAAAGCTCGGCCTGGTCTTTGGTGGAAACGCGGATGTATGCCGCAGCGGTTTGCATAAGCACGCTCCTTTCTGACGGTTATATAATCAGTCTTGGCACTCTCCATGCTGAAAGGCAGGGGTATTACGCCATGTGTGATAAAACCCCGGCTTTCGCTGTGGGGAGTGTCAATCCCTCAGCAATCCCTCCCTGCGGTAAACGTGAAGCGCGGTCTCCATAAAAGCCTCGGTTACTGCGAAACGCTCCGCAAGCTCCCAGCGGTCAACAACCCCTTCGGAAAACGCCCTCTGAAGCTCCGAAAACGGGATGAGCTTGTGAACAGCCCATTTGTCGGCCCGGTATTCCTTTTGGCTGATGCAGTTGAGGCTGCTGTAGCGGTTGTAAAAGGAACCGGTCATGCAGTGGCCCAGCTCGTGGGCAATTTGCAGCACCTCGTTCTGTTCGCTGCCAAGCCGGTACGGGTCGAGTGCAATGAAGCAGTCGCCGTCGTCATCCATAAGCGATAAGGAAGCTGTTTTATGCAGCTTGACGCAGTCCACAACAATGTCGTTCAGGTATGCTGTTTCGTACATCTCCGCCAAAACCGTCAATATTACCCCTTCTTTTCCTGCTCTTTTCTGGCCTTCACAAAGGCGGCGTAGCGTTTTACGTCCTCAAAGGTTTCGTCGTCCACCCTGCCGCCGAACAGGGCGAACTGAATATCTTCATCGGTTACCTCCGGCTTTTGGCCGGGGTTTTTTTCTGCGTTGGTGCTGCCAAGGAGTTCAGCAACCGAGACATGAAAGTAATCTGCAATACGCTGGGCAGTTTCAGCCTTAACGCTTGACCTTCTGCCTTTTTTTAAATCGGTCATAATACTAGGCTGTATTCCAACGTCTTTGCACATTCTATATGCCGTTATTCCTCTTTGCTTGCAAAGCCTTTCTAAAGAACGATACAAAACTGACATAAATTGCACCCCAATTTTATACAAAACATAAATTATACGGATGCGTAATAAAAACCATTGACATTTATGCTTATGCGTAGTATTATATAAGCATAAGATACGCAAACGTAAAACATTCATCGGACAATTAAATGATATTACACGCATGCGTAAAAGTCAATAGAAAAGAGGTGAGATTCTACGGAGCGAAAAGAACTTTGCCAATTTGGCAAAAACATAGAGAAAAAACTTGTAGATATGAACAAAAAACAACTGTGGTTAATTGAAGAAGTGAAAAAAGACACAGGGAAATATTTTGACCGTTCCTATCTGCATAAAATTGAGGTTGGTGAATTGACCACCCCTGGAATTATTTCCAGCATCCGTAAAATCCTTGAACTTCCAACACCGAAATAATACCACATTGTCTGTCCAATAAAACGGACAATAAAAACCCCGCCTAGGGAGACGGGGTGAAGGCGCAAAAGTATTTAACGTCGTTCCGGTTCGTCCGAACGCCCCACAAGGTAGTCCAGAGA
>QAMM01000012.1 GCA_003150405.1 Clostridiales bacterium | reverse complement strand
AACGAAGTCCGGGCTGCAAGCTGCCTTTCATCGGGCAATTAACAGTTATTTGGAGATGTGCTGGGGGTTTCACAGGGGGTCAATTGAGTGGGTGGGGGACAGAACACATCTTCTTTTTTGTCTAATTTGGTATCGTTTTGTCAATGTTTATTTTAACGGTTAGTAACAAAAATACCTATAAATGCATTTGTTGTGTGGCTTTTTATTAAGAAAAAGTTAATTTGCGGCGTATGATTAATGTGTTATAATGAAAATGGAAAGCTTCATTGTAAATGATTCCCATAAATCAACCTTATCATCTTGTTTTGAATATTTGACACATACTATTGATAACTGAAGAACAATTCATTTTTATTTGTTCGGTAAAGGAAGTACTTTCTGTGATATGGATAAAAAGGACTCTTTGCCTCTGCATGACAGTCGTTTTATTTCTGCCGTTGGTTTCATGTTCCGGCAAAAAGTCGAATCAACTCGTAAAATATAATTTATCGTCTGAACCGGTCAATTTGGATCCGCCTCTTGCTGATGATCCCTCCAGTGCGCTGGTGGTCACCAATTTGTTTGAAGGTTTGCTGCGTATGGCGGCTGACGGTAAGCTGACTGAGGGCGTTGCTACCGATTATGAGGTGAGCGACGATGGTTTGACCTATGTGTTCCACCTGCGGACCGACGCCAAATGGTATGCGGTTGCGGATAAACGTGAAGCGCCTGTAACGGCACACGATTTTGTGTTTGGGTTCCAGCGTTTATTTAATCCGGAAACTGGTTCCGTATCCGCTAAAAAATTATATTGTATAAAAAACGCTGAGGCCATACACACTGGTAGCTTGCCAGTGTCAGAACTTGGTGTTACGGCGGAGGATGATTATACGCTGCTCATTCAGTTAGATTATGCCAATTCTATGTTTCTCACCCTGCTGACGACCCCTGCGGCCATGCCCTGCAACGAAGCGTTTTTCTTGGAGGCGGAGGGGCGCTATGGTTTGAGTGCGAATACATTGATGTCCAATGGTGCCTATTACTTAAAAGAATGGTCAAAAGGGGAGTATTTGGCGCTTCGCAGCAACCCGGCGTACCAGTCGGCGACTGAAGTGAAAAATGGCGGTGTCAGCCTTTATTTTCAATCGGATCTCGAAGAGGTAAAAAAAGGTTTTGACGAAGGTAATGTACACGCTTTTTCAATTACCGGTGATAAAGCGCAGATGTTCACCGGAAAAGGGAACAACATCGATCAAAATACCAATTCCACCTGGGGGCTTGTCTTTAATTGCACAAGAACGGCTTTTGCAAATCCCAATGTTGTAAAAGCTTTATCCATGGATTTGGATCGAAGCTGCTATGAGGATTATCTGCCGGATTATCTTTCGGTTGCAGACGCATTGGTTCCGTCGGCTGTTACAATGCTTGATAAGTCTTACCGCGAGTTGGCAAGTCGAGTATCTGCACCCGCATATCAGGCTGGAGATGCTATTCAAATGATGCAGAGGGTATACTCTGTGCTTGGTATTACTTCGCTTTCCAATGTCACGGTGATAATGCCAAAGGATTCCCCGCACGCAGCTCTTTTCTCCTATGTTTCTCAAATATGGCAGCGTGATTTACAGGTGTATTTTAAGGTTGAGCAGTTGGAAGAACAAGAATACCAGCAGCGCCTTGCGTCAGGTGATTTTGATTGTGCGGTTATGCAGGTCAGCGGAAGCTACAACAGTCCCGAGGCTTACTTAGCCTCGTTTGCTGATATGACGCAGTATGGTATTTCACTCGAAGGCTACGCTTCGCTTTTGAACCAGGCTTCCCGTTCAACGTTAGAACAGAGCACAGAGTACTATAAGCAAGCAGAACAGCAGCTTTTGGACAGCGGCGTATTTATCCCGCTTTATTATCAGACCGATTGTTTTGTCAGTAGCGGTTCTGTTACCGGTTTTATTCGTGATATTTCCGGGCAGATTGTCGATTTTAAAAATTGTGAATTTCGGTAAATGATTTTGACATTATCACAGGCGATTAAGTTTATTTTTCGTTGGCGTTTTTTAGATAATAAGGCTGGCGGAGGGTTATGACTGATCATTTGATGTGCCGTCGCTTGGCGTGCTAAAAATCAAACTCCTGAATCAGGCCTCATTGCTATTTATGCGTGTTAATCTATATTCGACGTTTTTCAGAAATAAAAGCTGAAAATTGATTTGGAAGAAATAAGACGGCGGGGATATTCCCCGCCGTCTTGTTGTGTAAAGAAAACCACGCGATAGTCGCGTGGTTCAAGAGAGCTTAAGCGATGAAAAAGAAAAAAAACTCCTAATGTGTTAAAGTAAAAGCGTGACCTGCCAGTTACGCTAAAAAACACATTAGGAGGACATTAAAATGCCAGAGCAAAATAACGTCACGAACAGTCTAGCACATACGAAATGGAATTGCAAATACCATATAGTGTTTGCGCCGAAGTATAGAAGGAAAGTATTTTATGAAGAAAAACGAGAAGCAATAAGAGAAATATTAAGGACTTTGTGTCAATGGAAAGGTGTAGAAATAATAGAAGGAGAGGTATGCCCTGACCATATACATCTTTTAGTAAGTATACCACCCAAAATGAGCGTTTCGGGATTTATGGGGTATTTAAAAGGAAAAAGCAGTTTATTAATATTTCAAAGGTTTGGAAATATGAAATTTGCATACCGAAATCGCGAATTTTGGTGCAAGGGATACTACGTTGATACCACGGGGAAAAACACTGCGGCAATCAAATCATACATAGCGAATCAGTTAAAAGTAGATAAGGAAATGGAGCAGTTGAGTATCTTTGATCCAAGAGACCCGTTTACGGGTAGCAAGTAATCCAATGCGCGGCTGGCAGGCCAACCAAAAACGCACTTGTGCGTAGCCAGTAAAGGTTAGGGCTATGCCCGAAACGGAAATACCCCCCGCTTTGCGGGGGGATATTTATTCATAAATGAAGCGGAACGGTGAATAATAGAGGTATTCTTTCAAAATGGTGATGTGAATGGTAACAATCGTTCTCTATGGTGACCGGCAGGATCAAGTTCTTTTACACATTTTTGAACGCAACCTCAAACCGTCGTTTTCGGTTCATACAGTGACCGCAGGAAGTATTCGAACTGCGGGCAACGGGCCAGATATTCTCATTGTCAATTCGGGGAACCCACATACGGTAAAGGGAAAAAACTGCATTGTCGTGCTTAAGCCGGACGCCGATATGGGGCGTATCCGAGATTTTTCAAGGGATGTTGTGGTTTTGGCGAACTCTGCCTGTCCAGAACAGCTCCGCCAGCTTTCTGAAATGAAGCTGCGCACCATCGTCTGCGGGCTCTCTTCAAAGGATACCATTACCTATTCCAGCCTTAATGAAAATGATGCAGCCGTTTCTCTGCAAAGAACCATTGAAACACTTCAGGGTCGTTCGGTAGAGCCGATGGAAATTACAGTCGATTTTACTGCAAAGTACGACCCATCCACTGTGCTTCTCTATGTTGCTTCGCTTTTGGTCAGCGGTGTTGATTTAAAAAGGCAGGAGGGCGAAAATCGAATTTCTTTTCAGTAACGCCTTTTTGTAATCAAGGAGAAAGACTCGTTTTATGATCATTATGGTATCAGAAATTCACAACCGCGAATCTTAGCCAGCAGTCTGCCCTTCATACAAAGTGCGGATAACGGCGTGGGAATATCGCGGGGTACGAATCCACCGGCAGGCGAACGTTTATCATGCAAGGCACAAATCCATTGGCCATCTAGCTTTGGAAAATGCAGCCGCCGTTTTTGACAGTTTGCTTATGTATGCGCTGGCGCGCTATTTATAGTAATGTAATGGCATGATGCGCACCGAAGCAAAACTTTGGGTTGCTGAACGAATATTGTCCTATGCAATACCGCGGCAATTGTTGTAGGCATTGATGCGCTGTTCGTGGTATAATAAACAAAAGCGGCCTCATAAAACGATTCAATCGAAAAGAGGGAAAATATGGTTCCATTACTTGAGGAATTGCTTCCGTTTTGGAAGGAACTGACCGAACAGCAGAAAAACAGTTTGAAAGATAGTACCGTTTTACATACCGTTGCCCAAGGCACCATGCTGCACAGTGGTTCGGATGATTGTGTGGGTTTGCTGGTGCTGACCGAAGGACAGCTTCGTACCTTTATCTATTCCGATGAGGGCCGGGAAATTACTTTGTACCGGTTGTTTGAACGCGATATTTGCCTGTTTTCAGCTTCCTGCATCATGAATAGCATTCAATTTGATGTTTCGGTAATGGCAGAACGCCAAACTTCTTTTTATTTGATTCCGGCTAAATTTTACCATACGCTGATGAAGGAATCTGCTTCCGTGGCAAATTTTACCAACGAGCTTATGGCCACCCGTTTTTCCGACGTGATGTGGCTTCTTGACCAGATTTTATATAAACGGCTTGATTCCAGACTTGCTGCGCTGTTGTTGGAAGAAAGCGCGTTATCCGAAAGTAATGAGCTGAAAACAACCCATGAAATGCTGGCAAAACATTTGGGCAGTGCGCGGGAGGTAGTGACGCGGATGCTGAAGTATTTTCAGGCGGAGGGCGCGGTGGCTTTATCCCGCGGGGGTATACTGTTGACAGACCAGGAAAAGCTGAAATCCCTTGCACAGGAAAGCCTGCGGTAACAATGTGACTTTATCACGGAAAGTTTATATGGTTTCGCTTATACTGGTATCACAGTACAGAACATGAAAGGCGGTATAAACCATGTCAACTTTATCCTTAAATAAAAACAATTTTATCGGGGAGGTTTTTGATTCCCAAAAACCGGTGTTGATTGATTTTTGGGCCCCCTGGTGCGGTCCCTGCCGTATGCTTGCTCCTGTTGTAGAAGAGCTTGCCGAGGAAAATGCGGAGACCTTTAAATTTGTCAAAGTCAATATTGACGAAGAGCCGGAGCTGGCGGAGCGGTTTGGTGTATACAGCATTCCTACTCTCATGTTGGTAAAGAATGGAGAAATTGTTGCTGCTTCGGTTGGTTACAAGCCAAAACATGAATTGGAGGAGATGATTTTATGAGTTTGCTCAAATCTCGAAAAACAGGAATTGATACTCTCGCGGTCGAAGCGCAAAACAATCCCCAAATTCTTCTCTTAGACGTGCGTACCAAACCGGAATACCGGGAAGGCCATATTCCCGGGAGCGTTCATCTGGAACTGGCAGAGGCCGAAACGATTGGTGATATTGCCCCGGACTTGAATCAGACGCTCTATGTGTATTGCCACAGCGGAATGCGCAGCAGCCAGGCGTGTGCAATTTACAGGAGTATGGGTTACACCAATGTCACCAATATTGGCGGCATTGCTTCCTGGCATGGCCCGGTTGAAAAGGGGGATACAAAATGAAAGTGCTTATTGTTGGTGGGGTTGCGGGCGGTGCAACGGCAGCGGCCAGACTTCGCCGTCTGAATGAAAAAGCTGAAATCATCATTCTTGAACGCAGCGGCTATGTTTCTTATGCAAATTGCGGTCTGCCGTACTATATTGGTGGAATCATTCAAGAGCAGGGTACGCTGACGCTTCAAACCCCAGAGAGTTTTTGGACGCGTTTCCGTATTGATGTGCGGGTTCGGAATGAAGTAGTTGCTATTGATCCGGCGCGGAAAACCGTTTCTATCTGTAAACTGGAGACCGGAGAGATTTATGAAGAAAGTTATGATAAACTTATTTTGTCTCCAGGGGCTAAAGCGGTAAAGCCGCCGTTGCCTGGAATTGATCTGGAACAGATTTTTACCGTCCGTACCGTGGAGGATACTTTACGCGCCCGTGCCTTTGTTGAAGTGCAAAAACCCAAACGTGCAGTTGTAGTCGGCGGTGGCTTTATTGGGCTGGAAATGGCGGAGAATTTGACCCACATGGGCGTTTCAGTAACCATTGTGGAAAAACTCAACCAGGTCATGTCACCGATTGATTATGACATGGCATGCAGTGTGCACGGGTACTTAAAAAGCAAGGGTATCACCCTTCGGCTGGGACAATCGGTTTCGGGATTTGCAGAGGAGGGGAACGGCCTTTTGGTCACGCTGGAGGATGAAACCGTTCTTCAGGCAGATCTGGTTGTGCTGGCAATTGGCGTAACACCGGATACACAGCTCGCCAAAGACGCGGGCCTTGCTTTGGGCATCCGCGGATCGATAGTGGTTAATGAGCGGATGGAAACCTCTGTGCCGGATATTTATGCAGTTGGCGATGCGACTGAGGCCGTCCGTTATGTCACGGGGGAAAAGGCGCTGATTCCGTTGGCCGGCCCGGCAAACAAGCAAGGGCGTATCGCGGCCGACAATATCTGCGGCAAAGACAGCCGCTATAAGGGTTCGCTCGGCACCTCGGTGCTCAAATTGTTTGATATGACTATTGCAGCTGCTGGGATTAACGAGGCAATGGCCAAAAATGCAGGAATTTCTTATGACAAAGTGGTTACCTTCTCGGCGGCGCATGCGGCTTATTATCCCGGCGCTACCAATATGACCATTAAGACGTTGTTTGATCCAAAAGACGGCAGGATACTTGGCGCGCAGATTGTGGGCTTTGAAGGTGTGGATAAACGTATGAATGTTTTGGCCTCTGCTATCCGTGCTAAAATGGATGCTTGGGATTTACAGGAGTTGGAACTTTCCTATGCGCCTCCGTATTCTTCGGCCAAAGACCCGGTTAATATGGCCGGTTTTGTCATTGGCAACCTCCTGGACGGTACCGTGAAACAATACCATTGGCAGGATGTACCGGCGCTGCAGAAGCGGTCCGATGTTGTATTGTTGGATACCCGTACGACCGAGGAGTACAGCCGTGGCCATATTGAGGGTACGCGTAACATTCCTCTGGATGAACTGCGTGAACGGTTGGGAGAACTGGATAAGAGCAAAACAATTTATGTCAACTGTCAGAGCGGACTGCGCAGTTATATTGCCTGCCGTATCCTAATGCAAAATGGCTTTGACTGTTACAATTTTTCAGGCGGTTACCGCTTTTATGAAATTGTGGCAAAAGACGGCGCGTTTGACGAAACGCCGGCGCATGGCTGTGGGATTAAAATTTAACGGTTTTCGAAACGGATAAAGGCCGTGGAATATAAACGGCAACGTGTGCTGAGCTTTGAAAAGCTGATTTTCTTTGTACCAGATTGGAAAAAACACTATAAATTTCCTGTGATATTAATTTGTGTTCCGACCATAATAGTAATGCAAACGCAATCAGGGTTCCAAAGGAGCCCGATATAAATTATAGTGTAAGGAGTGTAAAGAAAATGGCTAACAGCAATAAAATTGTTGTCCCGCAGGCTCGCGAGGCTATGGATCGTTTCAAAATGGAGGCTGCTACCGAAGTTGGCGTAAACCTCAAAAACGGTTATAATGGTGAACTGACCTCCAAACAGGCTGGTTCTATCGGCGGCCAGATGGTCAAAAAGATGATCGAAGCTTACGAAAACTCTGTGAAATAACACAAAATTTTCGTATTAAGGGCTGGATGAAAATCCAGCCCTTTTTCTTTACAAATGTAGGGGGATTATATTGACTTTAGCGTGTGAAATCGCTAAAATAAAGATAATTGTGTGTTATAATAAATGATTGGGGCAGGAGGGTAACGATTGGCAAGAAATATTCAAATCAAAAGACTTCGCGGCGTGCATTTATCACACCATAAATACACGGCCGAACGTCAGACGGAGCGGCTTCCGCTTCCGCCAAAGGTGCAGATACCAATGCTGCAGCATATGGGGGCGCCCTGTGTACCAAAGGTTGCAGTCGGCGATCATGTCAAGGTCGGTCAGAAAATAGGGGAGAGCGAAAACAGCTTTTCGGTGCCGATTCATTCCAGTGTGTCCGGCGATGTTATTGATGTCTCAGAGCGAATTGACGTAGGCGGCCGTATGGTGAAAACGGTTACCATTATGACAGACGGGAAACAGGAAATCAGCGAAGAAGTTGTCCCTCCTGTAATCAATAATAAAAGTGATTTCATCAATGCTGTTTATGAAAGCGGACTGGCTGGGCTTGGCGGAGCAGGTTTTCCGGGTCATGTCAAGCTGGCTTACAAGGATATTGACCGCGTAACCAAGCTGGTTGTCAATGCAGCGGAATGCGAGCCTTACATAACAGCGGATTACCGCGAATGTATGGAACGCCCGGGTGATATCATAGAAGGAATCCGGCTTGTCAAAAAGTGGCTGGATATTCAGGAAGTATATATCGGCGTTGAGGATAATAAGCCGATAGCGATTGACAATTTAACGGAGTTATTGGAAAATGATCCGGATATCAACGTCATTGAATTGGAATCCCGCTATCCGCAGGGAGCGGAAAAAGTCATTATTTACGCTTGCACCGGAATTGTGGTTGAAGAGGGAAAACTCCCGGCTGATTGCGGCGTTATTGTTATGAATGTCTCAAGTATCAGCTTCCTTGCGCGGTATATGCGCCGCGGCATGCCGCTGACAACCAAACGCCTGACTGTTGACGGCGGAGCTGTCAATAACCCGAAAAATGTTTTTGTTCCAATTGGCACCAGCATCCGCGACCTACTTAATTTCTGCGGCGGCATTCGTGAAGACTGCCGCAAAATTCTAATGGGTGGGCCGATGATGGGCATTGCGGTATACGATTTAGACGCCCCGGTTATTAAAAACAATAACGCCATTCTTGCACTCACCAAAGATCAGGTGGCAGAGACCAAAGAGACAGCCTGTATCCGCTGTGGACGGTGTATTTATGCATGCCCCATGAGGTTAATGCCGCGCGCCCTTGAAATGGCTTATGACAACCGAAATGCGGTGGAATTGGAACGTGGTAGTGTAAACCTGTGTATGAATTGCGGCTGTTGCAGCTATGTATGTCCTGCTAAACGCAATCTGGCGCAGAAAAATCAGCTGGCGAAGATATTCCTCCGCCAGACGAAACAAAAGTAACGGAGGGATACTGCATTGGAAAAATTGCTGGTTACATATTCCCCGCATCGAAAAAGTGGTGTGACAACGCGGAGCATTATGCTCAATGTTGTAATAGCGCTCATTCCAGCATTGGTTTGTGCGGTCATCTTTTTCGGTTTTCGCGCTCTGATGCTCACCTGTGTCAGCGTGTTGGCCTGTGTGCTGTTTGAATACCTTGTGCGTAAATTAATGAAGCGTGACAATACCATCGGCGACCTGAGTGCAGTCGTGACCGGTGTGCTTGTTGCGTTCAATGTTCCGGTCACCCTGCCGATCTGGATGTTGATCATTGGCGATTTTGTCGCCATTGTCATTGCAAAACAGATGTTTGGCGGCATTGGGCAAAACTTCGCAAATCCGGCCATCCTTGCACGTATTGTACTGCTGGTATCTTTCCCAGCGCAGATGACCACCTGGGTGCCACCTTACTTTAACTCCTTTTTAGTGCCGGCGGATGTGGTCACGACGGCAACTCCCCTTGCGGATATTACCAACACTGAGACTTTGCCTTCTATGTTGGATATGTTCTTGGGCGCACGTGCGGGTTCCCTTGGTGAAACAGCGGCCCTCGCCCTTTTGATTGGCGGTCTTTACCTGATTGTTCGACGGATTATCAACCCCATTATACCGATTGCCTATATTGGCACAGTATTTCTGTTTACCTGGGCGCTTGGGTTGGACCCGGTGTATCAGATTCTTGCGGGTGGCGTCATGCTTGGAGGATTTTTCATGCTGACCGATTACTCCACCTCGCCGTCCACTCGCCTTGGTAAATTGATTTTCGCAGTTGGCTGCGGTATCATCACTGTGGTGATCCGTGTCTTTGGCTCTTATCCAGAGGGCGTTTCCTTTGCGATTCTTTTGATGAATATTCTGGTCCCATATATTGACAAGGCAACTAGGCTCAAACCCTTTGGTAAGGTAAAACCAGCAAAGGAGGGGAAGGCTTGATGAAAAAGTCATGGAAAGAAATCTTTTTTCCGACCCTTGCACTGACTGTGGTTGCTCTTGTGGTGTCTACGGCGTTGGTGTTTACTTACAATGCGACAAAAAAGGAACAGGTGGGTAATCTGAGCGATGAAGCAACCGCCGCCTGTGAAACTCTGTTCGCGGACTCAGAAACCTTTGATACCCTGGATTTAACCGAGCTGAGGCTGGATGAACGCATTCAGAATGTTATTCTTCCCAGCGGAAGCGATGCTATTGGTTTTGAAATTGAGCTTAAAGGCTACAGCAAGGGACTTGTGCTGGTCATTGGCCTCAATGCAGATGGCAGCGTACTCGGTTATGAAGTTGCAGAATCCTCTGAAACACCGGGGCTCGGCACTCAGATTGCTGAAAGTGATTTTAAAAACCAGTTTACCGGAAAAAATGTTTCTTCCTTTACGGCGGTCAAAGGTAAGACCTCTGCGGACAGTGATATTGCGGTTATTTCCGGTGCAACCATTTCTTCCAAAGCAGTTGTGGAAGGCATGAACCTTGCGTTGGCTGCGTATCCGAATGTAAAGGAGGCGGCTTCCAGATGAGTCATTTAAAAATTCTGCTCAATGGCATTATCAAAGAAAACCCAGTATTTGTCTTGCTTCTCGGCATGTGCCCGACTCTTGCGGTCACCACGATGGCGGTGAACGGGCTCGGCATGGGGCTTGCAACAACCTTTGTTTTGGTATGTTCCAACATTGTTATTTCATTGGTTCGTAAATTTATCCCAAAAGCGGTGCGGTTGCCCTGTTTTATTGTCATTATTGCGGGTTTTGTCACCATCGTCGGCTTTATCCTGCAAAAATTTGTTCCGGATTTGTACCGTGCGCTCGGTATTTTCCTTTCTCTCATTACGGTAAACTGCATCATCTTAGCACGCGCCGAAATTTTCGCCAGTAAAAATAACGTTGTCAAATCAGCTCTGGATGGCCTTGGAATGGGACTTGGTTTTACCCTCGCCTTGTTTTTGATGGGTTCTATCCGTGAGATTTTGGGTTCCGGTACCTGGTTTGGGCTGCCGATTACCAAGAATGTGATTGAGTCCATGAAGCTGTTTATCACTCCGGCAGGCGGATTTTTTGTTCTCGGTGTGCTGATTGCGGTTATTAATATTCTGACCAAGTATAAGATTTCTAAAAAGAAGATTGGCTGCGGTGGCTGTGAAGGCTGTCCATCTGCTGAAGCGTGCGAAAAACTGGCAAAGGAGGAGGAATAAGCTATGAAAGAAATGTTGATTATCCTTGTCAGTGCCATTTTGGTGGATAACTTTGTCCTTTCGAAATTTATGGGAATCTGCCCGTTCCTCGGCGTATCCAAGCGCATTGATTCGGCACTTGGTATGAGTGTTGCGGTCACCTTTGTCATGTGTATGGCGACGGCTATTACCTGGCCGATTTACACTTGTTTTCTTGCGCCTTATGGGTTGGATTATCTCCGTACGGTGGCGTTTATCCTGATCATCGCGCTGTTTGTGCAGTTGATTGAAATCCTGCTCAAAAAGTTTATGCCGCCGCTCTATAAGTCGCTTGGTGTTTATCTGCCGCTAATCACCACCAACTGCGCTGTATTGGGCGTTACTCTGCTCAATATTGATGAAACCTATGATTTTGGTCAGTCAATGGTGAACGCGCTTGGTGCGGGTCTTGGATTTATGCTGGCTCTGGTGCTGTTCTCCGGTGTGCGCCAGAAACTGCAGAGCTGCAATGTACCTAAGGCGTTTCAGGGAATTCCAATTACACTGGTTGCTGCGGCAATCGTTTCGGTTTCCTTTGTGGGCTTTGGCGGCGTTGTAGAAGGCTTGTTTCAATAACTGGTTTGCTGAAAACGGTTGTTTCAGTAAAAGAGCGCACAGCTGTGCGTGAATAAAAATCCGGAGGTGCTTAAATGTTTGAAACCTATGTCCTGCCAATTTTAATATTTATTATTCTTGGCCTTTTAGCCGGTGTGCTGCTTTCGGTTGCCCAAAAGGTATTTGCAGTAAAAGCCGATGAGCGTATTGAACGGGTCAGAGAAGCTCTGCCGGGTGTTAACTGTGGCGTTTGTGGTTTTTCCGGCTGTGATGAGTATGCTGCAAGTATTGTCAATTCAGATGCTCCGATTAACCGCTGTGTGCCGGGAGCCGATAAGACGGCTGCGCAGATTGGCGAAATCATGGGCAAAACGGCAGAAAATATTGTCGAAAAAGCTGCCGTGATTGCTTGTTCCGGCTGCCCGGAGGCAACGGGAAAAAAGTATGATTACGTAGGAACGCCGTCCTGTGCGGCCTGCAATGCTTTTTATGCAGGAAACGGCGATTGCCGTTTCTCCTGTCTTGGCTTTGGGGATTGCGTAAAGGCTTGCCAGTTTGATGCGATTTCAATTGTTGATGGTATTGCAAAAATTGATAACAGCAAATGTACCGGCTGTATGATGTGTGCCGCCGCATGTCCGAAAGGATTGATGATTTTAAAGAAGCAGGCGGATCGAGTTGCTGTAAAATGTAGCAATCACGACAGTGGAAAGCTCACCCGCGCAGTGTGCAAAAACGGGTGCATTGCCTGTAAGCTGTGTGAAAAGAATTGTCCGTCGGACGCGATTCATATAGTGAATAATCTGGCGGTTATTGATTATGAAAAATGTACGAGTTGTGGAGCCTGTGTCGAAAAATGTCCAGCTCATTGTATTCGAATGGTGTAACGCCAAAATGCTTTACAGTGGATATGCGGATTGTAAAATTGCATATCCACTGTTTTATTTTGGATCTCCTCCGATAAGGCTTGACAAAATTCGCAAAAAAGCTGATGATAGGAGTAGTAAATTTTTTGGAGGAGATTCATGAGCTCTGCAAAAAAGAAGCATCGCTTTTTAAATGTGCTGTTCACTTTGGTGGTTACCCTGGTCACAATTTGGCTGGTTGTTGCGTCTGTTTACCTGTTGCTGTGCACGCAGGCCGCGCAGGGGGGTAAACTCCCAGCAGCATTTGGGTACCAGATCAGCACTGAAAAGGAACAGGGGATGGGAGCTGTTGTTCCTCAGGGAAGCGTGGTGCTTTCGGTTGAGAAACCAAACCCGGCAATTAATGACGTTATCTTGTATCAAAAAGAGGATGGCTCCTATCGCACCGGACGAATTAAGGAAATTATCTCGTTTGAGGACGACCCGGAATATGATGTTATTTATGACATTGGCAGCAATAAGATTGAAACCATTCATAAATCATCCATGGTGGGGCAGGTTGTTTATACGGTTCCTTATATCGGTTATGCGTTGGAATATCTTGCAACCTTTAACGGTATTCTTTATACCGTCTTGATTCCTTGTGGCGTACTGATTGTAGTTCTGGTAATCCGAGTTATTGTTTCGTTCCGAGGACGTCGTGTGGAAGAGAGTGAAGGGGAAGAACCGTTTCGATTATCCAACTCTCCTAGTTTAGCGGAATTGGAATTGGATGCAAAGTTGGCGTTTCATAATGAAGAATTGGACCGGATTTGGCAAAAGAACGCCCCGTCCGGCAAGCCGGAAACAGGACGTATTACTACCGATCAGGATATGGTATTTGAACTTTCCAATATGAACAACCGTTTTGCCCCGGAACAGCCGCGGAATAAACCGTTAGCCCAGGATGAGGCCGAAAAAATTGTTTCGGAGATGCGCTCTACAGGCAGTACAATACTAGAGCCTGTACAGAATGTGGTTTCTCATGATGTTGAGACGACCGAACAAGAACGACACCGGCAGGAAGATGAATTGGACTACAGTCAGCTGATTGCGACACTTGGTTTGGAGGATCAGGAGTCTTCGGGTTTAGTGTCAATGCTCCGACAATACGGCGTGCAGGGCGAGGAAGCCAGCGCAGTCCAAAAGGCGGCTCCGTTTATCAAGCCTGTTGTCACCGACCGTTCGGTAGATGTAGATCTCAAGCAGCGCCCGGCACAAAAGGTCAGTGTAATTTCAGATGAACATGGTAAATTCCTGATCATTGAATCGGAAAATGTTGAAACAAAAATTAAGCTCCCGTTTTAATCAACAAAAAACCGGAATCTTATGATTCCGGTTTTTTTGCTTTTACCTGAATTCGCCGGTAATCTGCTACCCAATGTTCATCCTTCCAAAGAATTGGGCGCAAGCGCTCTTCAACAGCGCTGAGAACCTCTTGACGCTGTTCTTCATCTAGGCGTGAAAGGCTGTCGTCGTAAAACTGCGTCAGCCAGTTGCGAAGCCCTTGCTCACCGTCGGCAAGCGGGGTTGGACGGTCAAAATCCCGTACCATTTCTGCTTCAAATCCAGAGTACTCCAGCAGGCTCTGGTATTGCTTAATCGTTGGGTAGAAAAATGAATTTTTGAATGGTTCGCCGGTTTTTTCATATTCCTCTTGGAAAGCCAATAAAATGCGTTCGGTGTTGCGGAACCCGCCGAACTCACAGATGAGAAGACCGCCTGGCTTTAATGCGCGGTGGACCGAAAAAAGCAGTGCTTCCTGATTTGAAATCCAATGAAAAACAGCATTGGAAAAAACGGTGTCAAATTCATTTTCATAGGACAGAGCAGTGGCGTCCATGCAATGGAATTCCAGTTGCGGGTGCGCGAGCTTTGCTTTTTCAATCATCGGTTCGGAAGCGTCCACGCCGATAACGGTCGCTCCGTTTTTTGCCAAATCCCCTGAAAGCTTGCCGGTTCCACAACCGAGGTCCAAAATTCGCTGCCCGGCGTTCCGGTTGACCTCCATTACCAGAGCACGCCCGTACTGCGAAACAAATTCATGCTTGCTGTCGTATAATTCTGCATCCCATTTCATTGGACTTGCCTCCGCATATTTTTTTCTATTGTAGCATAAAGATGTATCCAGTTCAATGTGCAGGCGGTGGGACGTGCCCCTGCAACAATTTTGCTTAAAAAAAGGCGGACGGGGGCAGCTTTGAAACGGATTTTATCAGTATTTTTAGTACTTCTGATGATATTTTTCACCTGTTCCGGGTGCACAATGCCGGAAAAATTGACAGCATTTCTGAACCAGGGTTCCCCGAATGATCAATCGTTGTCTCAGGTCATTGAAAGTCCTGCACTTGCGCCGCAGGAACAGGTGGGAAACAATGCAGAAGCTGGTGAGATGCGCGCTATCTGGATTACTCAGTTTGAAATATCGCCCATTCGTTCGGCGGAGGAAGAACCCTTCCGAAACACTTTCGCCGCAATGATGAAAAACTGCGCTGACTATGGTCTGAACACAGTGTTTGTTCAGGTTCGTCCCAATGGGGATGCCTTTTATCCATCAGAGCTTTATCCATGGTCCTATTATATTAGTGGTGCGGCAGGGCAGGGCCTTGGTTACGATCCGCTTACGGTAATGGTAGAGGAGGCCCATAAGGCAGGGCTAAAATTTCACGCTTGGATAAATCCTTACCGTTTACAGGTGGAATCTCAAATGCAGCAGATTTCCACGAATTATCAAACACGCAGGTGGTACGACAAACGGGATACCAGCGATAAAGTTGTTGTGATTAACGGCACCTGTTATCTCAACCCGGGATACAGCGAAACGCGGCAGTTAATCATTGATGGCGTCAAGGAAATAGTGAAGAAGTACGAAGTAGATGGTATCCACATAGACGATTATTTTTACCCAACCACCGAAGAAACATTTGATGCAATTGCAGTGGCTGCCAATGCAGGAGGGAAATCGGTCAGCGATTTCCGCTTTGACAATGTCGACCAGACGGTAAAGGGAATTTACGAGGGAATTCGGTCCGTTCGAGGAGACGTGGTATTTGGAGTCAGTCCGGCCGGAAATATTGACAACAACTTGAACAAGCTTTATGCCAACGTGAAAAAGTGGGCGGCAGAACCGGGATACCTTGATTATATTATCCCGCAAATCTATTGGAACTACGACCATACAACGATGCCGTTTTTACACACACTTCAAAATTGGAACGAACTGACTACGGCGGAGAATGTCAAACTAATCCCTGGGTTAGCGGCCTATAAGCTTGACAGCGAAAGCTGGACGGGCGCGGGTTCTGTGCTGGGACAAATGGTGACAGATTCCCGCGCTCAATCCCATTACGGCGGTTTTGCGCTTTACAGTTATTCAGCAATGTTTACATCCTCCTCTGACGTTATGCAGATGGAACGCAGTACGCTTTTTGAACTGCTTGAAAGCGATTAAACAATATGCTTTTTCGGAATAAAAGCCACATGGAATTTATATCTGTGTGGTTTTTATGAATTTTTAAGAGGTTTTGCGGCGAAATTTGACAATATATTCACAACGCGGATTGTTGAAAACACTCTACTGCGGTGTTATAATAATTATGGTAAAAATGATAGGAAAAAGGAGAACATTCATGTATAAGATTGTGAAAAAGCAAAAACTGAATGATTCTGTCACGCTGATGGAGATTGACGCGCCGTTTATTGCACGCAAAGCAAAAGCTGGTCAGTTTATCATATTCCGTGTGGATGAAGAAGGGGAACGTGTACCGTTGACCATAGCAGATCATGATGCTGAAAAAGGCACGGTTACCATTATATTCCAGCATGTCGGCGCCGCAACCATTAAACTTGCGGCTAAAGAAGAGGGCGAGGAGATTGCCGACTTTGTCGGACCGCTCGGTGTGGCGTCCCATTTTGAGGGCGTAAAGAAGGCGGCGGTTGTTGGCGGAGGCGTTGGATGTGCCATTGCATATCCGCAGGCAAAGCAGCTCCATGAGGATGGCGTTGAGGTCCATACTATTGCCGGATTCCGTAACAAGGATATTGTAATCCTGGAAAAGGAAATGGGTGAGGTGAGCAACCAGCTCATTATGGCGACCGACGATGGCAGTTACGGCAAGCATGGTTTTGTTACTGACGTGCTCCGTGAAATGATTGAAGCGGGCAACCAGTATGACGTTGTCATTGCTATTGGGCCGATTCCGATGATGAAAGCGGTCAGTGCCCTCACAAAACCCTATGGAATTAAAACAATGGTTTCTCTCAACCCGATTATGGTGGATGGTACCGGAATGTGCGGCTGTTGCCGTGTTACGGTTGACGGAAAAATCCGTTTCGCTTGTGTAGATGGGCCAGATTTTGACGGACACATGGTTGATTTTGACGAGCTGATGCACCGCAACCGTTTCTACAAAAAGCAGGAAGCACAGGAGAAAGATCACGTTTGCCAGTTGTTTGGAGGTACTGAGAATGCCTAATATGTCGCCGAATAAAATGCCGATGCCGGTGCAGGAGCCAGATGTCCGCAACCATAACTTTGAAGAAGTAGCGCTTGGCTATACCCCGGAAATGGCGGTTGAAGAAGCTACCCGCTGTCTGAACTGTAAGAATAAGCCCTGCGTTAGCGGCTGCCCGGTTGGCGTTAAAATCCCAGAGTTTATCCAGCTTGTTGCACAAGGGGATTTTGAGGGTGCTTACCAGAAGATTATTGAAACCAACGGCCTTCCCGGCATCTGCGGCCGTGTCTGTCCGCAGGAGAGCCAGTGCGAGTCCAAATGTGTGCGCGGTATCAAAGCCGAAGCGGTTGGAATTGGCCGTCTGGAACGCTTTGTTGCCGACTACCACCGTTTAAACAATCAGGAAAAGACGCAGAAACCAGAAAGCAATGGCCACAAGGTTGCCATTGTAGGTTCCGGTCCGGCAGGACTTTCCTGTGCGGGTGAACTTGCAAAACGCGGCTATGAGGTCACCATTTTTGAGGCCTTCCATGTACCGGGCGGTGTTTTGAGCTACGGTATTCCGGAGTTCCGGCTTCCGAAAGCGATTGTGCGCAATGAAATTAAGGGGCTGGAAGACCTGGGAGTTAAGGTGATGACCAATATGGTCATTGGCAAAGTCCTGTCGGTAGACGAGCTTTTTGAAATGGGCTTTGAGGCTGTTTTTGTCGGTTCTGGCGCTGGTTTGCCGCGTTTTATGAACATTGAAGGCGAAGGGCTCATTGGCGTTTACTCCGCAAATGAATACCTCACTCGAATTAATTTGATGAAAGCCTACAAAGAGGGTTACGATACCCCGATTATGCGCTGCAACGCGGCGGCAATCGTCGGCGGTGGCAACGTCGCAATGGATGCGGCACGCTGTGCCAAACGGATGGGCACCGAACATGTGTATATTGTCTACCGCCGTTCGGAGGAGGAAATGCCGGCAAGGCTGGAAGAGGTCCATCATGCAAAAGAAGAGGGAATAGAGTTCCTCACCCTTAATAATCCGACCAAAATTCTCGGCGATGAGGATGGAAAGGTCAAGGGGATGGAATGTATTAAAATGGAACTTGGTGAACCGGATGAATCCGGCCGCCGCTCTCCGGTGCCGGTCCCGGGTTCTGAATTTGTACTGAATGTTGACGCGGTTATTATGGCAATCGGCACCTCTCCCAATCCGCTGATTCGTACAACCACCACAGGGGTAGAGGCAAACCGCCGCGGTTGCCTGATTGTCAACGAAGAAATGTGTACAACCCGTGAGGGGGTTTACGCTGGCGGCGATGCTGTTACAGGTGCCGCAACCGTTATTTTGGCAATGGGCGCTGGAAAAACTGCTGCAAATTCAATTGATGAATATATAAAAGGAAAATAAATTGTAAAGATGCTTGCAAATGGAAAGGCTATCTTGTATAATTAATATCATCAATTTTGAGGAGCAGATGTAAATGAATTTAATGATGTTGGAAACTGCGGCAACTGAAGCTGCTGCTGAGAGCAATCCGTGGTCGATGGTTATCAGCTTCGTACCGCTGATTCTGATTTTTGTCGTCTTCTATTTCCTGTTGATTCGTCCGCAGAAAAAGCGCGAAAAAGCAACCAATGAAATGCGTAACAGTATTCAGGTTGGCGACGAAGTGGTCACCCAGGGTGGAATTATTGGCCGCGTTGTCAGCATGAAAGAAGATAATATTGTCATTGAGACTGGAAGCGAGCGCAGCAAAATTCGCATTAAGCGCTGGGCGATTGCCAGCAACCAGACCCTTCATGACGAAGCGGAAGCGTAATTTTGTATTTCTTTTGAATAGGAACATCTTTTCGCTCATAGGATGTAGTATCGTATGAGTGAGGAGGATGTTTGATGGCCCGAAAAAAACATTCCAGAGAAAATGGAAGTTTGGCAGGTGTCGCCCATTCTATTTGTATTGGTACCGCTACGGCTTTGGCAATTGTGGTTGCGTTAACTGCTTTGTTTGCGTTTATCATGTCGCTGGTGAATATTCCAGGAGTTATTTTGACGGGAATTGTCATGCTTTTGTTAATCCTGACTGGATTTGTCAGCGGGTACCTTTCTTCAAAATCCATTCGGAAGAATGGTTTAAAGGTTGGTTTGTCCTGCGGTTTGCTGATTTCTCTCTTGTTGTTGCTGTTGTCAATTATTTTATATGACAGTTTAGGGTGGCCGTGTCTTTCGAAAATACTGGTTGTAACTGCGTCATCCTGTATTGGCGGGGTGCTGGGGGTAAACAGCCGGAGAAAATATCGTTAAAAAATAAGGAGGTTTTTCAGGATGAAACACATCAAAACGCTTAACAAGGCAAATCTGAAAAAGACTGCTGCAAAGGGTGGTTGCGGCGAGTGCCAGGCTTCCTGCCAGTCTGCTTGCAAAACGTCTTGCACGGTTGCAAATCAGAAGTGCGAGAAATAACCTGTTGTCGCGGAAATATGCAGTCGCTTGCTCGCAGGTTGCGGGCAGGCGGCTTCGTTCTGTTTAAAGCCTGATTTTAAAGGAGAAAACATGATACATAAATTTTACCAAAACGGCTACTATATCGTGTTGGATGTCAACAGCGGCGGCGTTCATGTTGTGGATGAACTTACCTACCGTTTGCTTGATTATGTCTCGGAACCATTGACAGAGGTATGTCCCAAAGAGGCGTTATCTGCGCTCTCCAGTGAGTTCGATCCAAAAGAGTTGCTGGAAACATACGATGAGATTTATTCCCTTTACCAGGATGGTATTCTCTTTTCCAGTGACGATTATGAGCAGTTTGCTGACCGAATGGTGGCGTCGCCTATCAAGGCGATGTGCCTGCATGTGGCACATGACTGCAACCTGCGGTGTAAGTACTGCTTTGCCTCTACCGGCGATTTTGGCGAGGGCCGTCGCCTGCTCGATTTTGAAACCGGCAAAAAGGCCATTGATTTTTTAATTGAAAAATCCAAAGGGCGTCACAATTTGGAGCTGGACTTTTTTGGCGGGGAGCCGCTGATGAATTTTGAAGTGGTTAAGCAAATTGTAGAGTATGCGCGTTCATTGGAAAAAGAACACAACAAGCTGTTTCGGTTCACCATCACCACCAACGGTATGCTCTTAGACGATGCAAAAATTGATTACATCAACCGGGAGATGTCCAATGTGGTCCTCTCCATTGACGGGCGTCGTGAGGTTAACGACCGGATGCGCCCCTGTGTCAACGGCAGCGGCAGTTATGACATCATCCTCGAAAAATACAAAAAATTTGTGGACAAGCGCGGGCACGACCAGTACTATGCACGCGGTACCTTTACCAAATACAATCTCGATTTTGCCGACGACGTACTCAGCCTCTATGAACAGGGCTTTGACCAGCTCTCGGTAGAGCCGGTTGTCTCCAATCCGGACGAGGATTATGCCATTACCGAAGCGGACTTTCCGGCGATCTTTACCGAGTATGAAAAACTCGCGAAGGAACTCATTAAAATCAAGCAGTCGGGGAGAACCATCAACTTTTTCCATTTCATGCTCGACCTCGATCAAGGGCCGTGCGCCATCAAGCGGCTGCGCGGCTGTGGCTGCGGCAACGAATATGTTGCGGTTACCCCGGACGGAGACATTTATCCGTGTCATCAATTCGTCGGCATGAAAGAATGGAAGATGGGCAATCTGCACGACGGTTCTTTTGATTTTAAAATGAAAGATTATTTTTCCCAGACAACAGTTTACAACAAAACCGATTGCAAAGATTGCTGGGCAAAATTTTATTGCAGCGGCGGCTGTAACGCCAACAACCTGCAGTACGCAGGAGATGTGCTCAAATCCCACAAACTCTCCTGTGAGCTGGAAAAGAAACGTTTGGAATGCGCCATTATGATGAAAGCCGCGCTGGCGGATTAAGGAAGTGCTTGTATGAAAAAGATTTCGTTTATCGGGGCAGGCAATATGGCGACAGCCATTATAAAAGGGATCTGCGGAAGTAAAGACGCTTCGGCCTATGAGCTTCACGCCTATGACGTTATGCGTGAAAAAGCGGAGAAACTTTCGGTTTCTGGCGTTCATGCAGGAACCTTGGAAAAGGTGGTTTCGGATGCGGATTTTTTGTTTCTTGCCATCAAGCCACAGAACTTTGAAGAAGTCCTTAAACAGATAAAGCCACTGTTTTCACTGCATACAGTCGTAGTTTCTATTGCGGCTGGAATTACGGCGGAGTACATCCAAAGCTTTTTGGGGAAAGAATGCAAGGTGGTGCTGGTTATGCCAAATACACCCTTGCTTCTCGGATATGGTGCTTCGGCGCTTGCGCAGGTTGCGCCGACCAGTGACACGGAGTTTTCTGCCGTCTGCGATATTTTTCGTGCAAGCGGTGAAATTGCGGTGATCCCGGAAAACCAAATGAAGGAAATCATCGCAGTTAATGGCAGCAGCCCGGCGTTTATTTATCTTTACGCGAAAGGCTTTGTGGAGTATGCGGCTTCGGTCGGCATCGATGCCGATGCAGCCCTGCGCTTGTTCTGTCAGACACTGATTGGTTCTGCGGAGATGATGCTTCATTCCGGAAAATCCATTGACGATTTAATTGTGATGGTGAGCTCAAAGGGAGGCACAACCATTGCCGGCCTCGATCAGCTTCGGGAGCGTGGCCTGCAAGACGCTGTTCAGGCAGCCTGCGAAGCCTGTACCAAGCGCGCCTATGAGCTTTCCAAAAGTTAATTCATAAGCAAACCTCCTTGCCGCATATACTGTACCGTTCGGTATATGAGACAAGGAGGTGTTTTTATGACCCGGACAAGCGATGAGATGCATGTACCCGCTTTTGTTTCGGTAAAGCGAATGATGAAGCAAAACCGATTGACGACTGTTTTGCTGGCCGCTTTTTTGGTTGCCCTGCTGTATGGCTCTGTATTGATGTCTCAGGCCGACCAGACCTTGCAGGATAAGCTTTCTTTTTTGACGCAGGAATACATTTCAAACAGGGGAGAACAGTCCATTATATCCACGTTTTTGTCCAGTTTGTCAACAAATGGGCTTTATCTCGGCGCGGCTTTTTTGCTTGGCTTTTTTGCACTTGGGCAGCCTTTCAGCGTGTTCATTATGTTGTTTCGCGGCTTTGGACTTGGACTGGCTATGGGCAACATTTATACGCATCATCAAGCTGAAGGTGTTTTGTACTGTATGGTATTCATTGTGCCGGCTGCAGTGCTTTTTACCTTTGTATTGGTTGCAGCACTCAAGGATTCCATACAGTTCTCAAATCTGTTTCTAGCTTCTATCTTTCCTAGGTTGGGAACGGCGGCGTCTGGTGAAACTTTAAAATTCTATTGTGCCAAATACGCTTTTTATTTGCTGCTGATTTTGTTAATATCGGCATTTGATGCTGCCATTAATTTCCTATTTTCATCAATTATTCGGCTATAATCGTGGTAAAATTGTATACTTTTTATAAATAAGTTGCCGGTTTTATTGACAAAGGTTGTTCTTTTTAGGATAATAAATCTGTTGAGTATCAAATTTGAGAGGATGTTTATCGTTGGCGTTTGGTTTTTTAGGGAACACAAAGGTTGGCCCTGGTGTCGATAAAAACAGAATGGAAAAAAAGAGACTGTTCCGGTTTTTTGAACTTTATTTTCGTAAATTTGGAAGATTAATGTATATTAATCTTCTTTATACCCTGTTCATGTTGCCTTCTATTGGTGTGGCAGTTCTTGGATTTATGTTTGTTCCGGGTTCGCTTAGCTTTCTCGGCGTTGTGTTTGGCATTGCATTAATGGGGCCGCCAACCTGTGGATTCACCTACCTGCTTCGGCAGCTATCGCTTGAACGTCCGGTGTTTATATGGCACGATTTTATTGAGTACATGAAAAACAATTTCAAACAGTCTTTGCTTTTTTCCTGCCTCGATGCAATCGTACTCACCGTTGTAGGGATAAGCGTGCATTTTTCGTTGCTTCAGTTTGACCAGGGCGCATTTCAGTATATCCTGCTGATTCTTTATGTTGCAGTAGCGATTATTGTTTTGAATATGCATTACTACATTTATCTCATGATGATTACTCTCGATTTGAGAATTCCCCAGCTTATCAAAAATTCTTTGATTTTAACGCTGGCAGCAATTAAAACGAACCTCATTACCACCTTTTTTATATTTGTATTGGTGATTATCCCATTTTTGTTTATTCCACTGGATTTTCTCCTTGCTTTCGTGGCCATTTTTACACCGCTTTTTTATGCGTCGCTAATCGGTTTTATTGTAGTATTCAATTCCTTTCCGCATGTAAAGCGGCTGTTGGTTGATCCTTACTATGAAGCTCATCCGGAAGCACGTAAAAATAATGTGTTTGGCGATTCATGGGAGGAAGAAGAGGACGAGCCTATTTTTACCGACCTAGGTACGCTTGAACCAAAATCGGAATTGACAATTAAAACAGAGGGGCGCGGCGGCAAAACTGTGTCTTGACAACGGGGGATATGAGGTTATTTTTCTGGGTAGAATGGAGTTGATTTCCCGTGAAAGGCGATTTACATTGTCACACAAAATTATCCGATGGTTCGGAGGGAATTGAGGATGTCATTGCGCTTGCAAAGCGTATTGGCCTTGATTTTATCTCTTTGACCGACCATGATACGATGGCTTCTTTTTCAAGGTCAAAAATATTGGCAGAGCGTTATGGAATTAATGTGATTCCGGGTGTGGAATTTTCGGGCTACGATGAAGTGCGCAACCGAAAGGTACACATTCTGTGCTATCTGCCGCTGAAGCCGGATCGCTTGGAGGGGCTATGTATCCGCGCCAATGAGTTCCGTAAAAAGGCCGGGAACGAAATGGCCAAGCTTGTGATGAAAAAATATCCTATTACGCCGGAATCTATTACCAAATATTCCTCTGGTTCCAACTGTATTTATAAACAGCATATTATGCGTGCATTGTTTGATGCTGGTTACACAACCTCTATTTATGGCAATTTGTTTTATGAACTCTTTAATCGTAAAACAGGAAGCTGTCTGGTTTCTTATCGTTATCCTGATGTTTATGAAGTGCTTGGCGCCATTCATGAGGCAGGAGGAATTGCAGTGCTCGCGCATCCTACCGTCTACCAGTCGGTGGACCTAATGCATGAATTGGTTGAAAAGAGCTTGCTTGATGGCATTGAGGCTTATCACCCGCGTAATAGTGAAGAGGATTCCAAAGAAGCGCTTGCCCTGGCAGAAACACACGGCCTGCTGGTTACTGGCGGTTCAGACTTTCACGGGATGTATTCTTCGACCGATCAGAGCTACCTCGGGAGCCGGTGCGTCAACAAAGAAGCTTTGGATCAGTTGTTTAAAATATCAGCAAAATATAAGGAGACGACAAAGTAAATGGACATCAAAGAAAAGGCCGTCCGGGCCCATGAAGAATGGCATGGAAAAATTGAGGTTGTTTCCCGTGCGCCGATTACCAATAAAGCGGAGCTTTCGGTCGCATATACTCCGGGGGTTGCACAGCCTTGTCTGGAAATTGAAAAGGATCCGGAGAGGGTTTACGAGCTTACCCGTAAAGGAAATCTGGTTGCCGTTATTACCGATGGTACTGCGGTTCTCGGCCTTGGGGATATTGGTCCCTCTGCCGCAATGCCTGTAATGGAGGGTAAGTGTGCGCTCTTTAAGGCGTTTGCCGATGTAGACGCTTTTCCGCTTTGTGTTGCTTCCAAAGATGTAGACGAAATTGTGCAGACCATCAGCCTGATTGCCCCCTCTTTCGGTGGTATTAATCTGGAAGATATCGCGGCTCCGCGCTGTTTTGAAATTGAGGCGCGTCTAAAGGAAAAACTGGATATTCCGGTTTTTCATGACGACCAGCACGGCACTGCGATTGTTGCGCTTGCTGCTTTGATTAATGCTGCAAAACTTGCAGGTAAACTGCTTTCTGAGATGACTCTGGTCATCAATGGCGCGGGAGCCGCTGGCATTGCAGTTGCAAAATTGATGTTGATGGCCGGATTGAAGGATTTAATCCTTTGTGATATTAATGGCATTATTTATGAAGGCGCGCCGGGACTCAATGAAGCCCAGCGGGAATTAGCAAAGGTGACCAATCGAATTGGCAAAAGAGGCACCCTTGCGGATGCTCTCAACGGTGCAGATGCCTTTTTGGGCGTTTCTCGTCCAAATCTGGTCACCTCGGAAATGGTTTCGACAATGGCAGAGAAACCAATTATCTTTGCAATGGCTAACCCGACACCAGAAATTATGCCGGAGGATGCCATCAAGGGGGGCGCCTTTATTGTTGGCACCGGCCGCAGCGATTATCCGAACCAAATTAATAACGTACTTGCCTTCCCGGGTATCTTTAAGGGTGCGCTTCAGGCGCGGGTGAAGGATATTACCGACGAAATGAAGCTGGCGGCGGCGTATGGGATTGCTTCTATCATTCCAGAGACAGAGCTTCGTCCGGATTACATTTTACCGGATGCTTTCAACAAACAGGTTGCACCGAGCGTAGCAAAAGCGGTCTATGATATTGGAATGAAAACGAAAGGGGAATAAGAACGTGACCATTGAATACATACCACATGGCGTTTGCTCGCGCAAAATTACAATAGAGGTTGACGAAAACAATATCGTCACCTCGGTAAACTTTTTAGGTGGGTGCAATGGAAATTTACAGGGGATTTCTGCTCTTGCGGTTGGAAAGTCAGCAGACGAGTTAATTGAAAAACTCTCCAATATTAAATGCGGAATGAAGGATACCTCCTGTCCGGCGCAATTTGCCGAGGCGCTGCGTTCGGCCGAGCTGTAAAGTCCCGATTTTCCTATAGCTTTTGTAGCTGTTCGATTTATTGTTATAAAAAGCTGGATGCAAACCGCATCCAGCTTTTGTTTTTCCATGACATTTAAAAGTCTGCGAATTTTACCAATACTACGCCTTGTTTAAAATGGGAGATTCCAGAAATTCCTTTAATCTTTCAGAAAACGTTTCATAATATCCGAGCCGTGTTCAATGAAGACACCGCTTTCTGATGCGCCTTTTTCATCGAACGAATACACCGTTCGCCGGTTGGCATTGGAATGCTGATAGATTAGATACGGAACCGCATCCCGCGCATGAGTGCGGATAGAAATTGGCGTCGGATGATCCGGGAGAACCATCACCTTAAAATCGCCATATTCCTTGAGCGCCTTCAATACCGGAGCGAGGATTTTTTCATCAATCAGCTCAATAGATTTCACCTTGTTGGCAAGTTCATTGCGGTGGCCGCATTCATCCGGTGCTTCTACATGGAGGTAGAGAAAATCGTGATTTTTCAGCGCCTCAATCGCGGCTTCGGCCTTGCCTTCAAAATTGGTGTCAATATATCCTGTTGCACCAGGAACATTGATAACATCCATCTGGCTCAGTTTACCAATGCCTTTAATGAGATCAACCGCCGAAATAACAGCACCTTTTAAACCGAATTGTTCCTGGAAAGAGGGGAGCGGCTTATAACGCCCATTACCCCACAGCCACATGGAATTAGCCGGGCGCAGCCCGCGTTCAATCCGGCTTTGATTAACTGGATGGTTGTTCAGGATTACGTAGCTTTCTTTCATCATGGCGAGCAGTTTCGCCGCATTGGGGTTTGACGGTAAATATTCGCCAATGACGCGCCCAGAAATATCATGAGGCGGAGTTAAGGGGAGAATATCGTCCGAGCCATTATCCCAGACAAGACAGTGCCGGTAACTGAAACCGGTGTAAAGACGAAATTCATTGTTGTTAAAGTGTTCTGCAAGCGATTGAATGAGTACTGCTGCTTCATCTGTGCCAATATCGCCGCCGCAGTAATCCACCATTGTTTTTTCTTCATAAGACGGTTCGTTAGAAAGGGTGACCAAATTGCAGCGCATGGCAACATCGGTTGTTTTCAGAGGTATACCAATGCTTGCCGCTTCCAGAGGCGAACGTCCGGCATAGTAAAGTTCCGGGTCATAACCCATAACCGAAAGGTTCGCGACGTCACTTCCCGGCGATAGACTGTCTGCCACAGTTTTGACAAGGCCAACCTCTGCATTGGCAGCCAGTGCGTCCATATTCGGCTTGTAAGCTGCCTGCATGGGGGTTTTACCATTCAATGCTTCACAAGGATAATCCGCCATGCCGTCGCACAGCAAAACAACGTACTTCATGAAATCCTCTCCCGTATAGGTATGTATTTGTATTTAATTTTAACATATTAGAGGATGTTTTTCAAATTCCAGAAGACAGCCGTCCGTCGTAAAAATCGTCCCGAAACCAAATCTGTTTTAATTCAAAACTACGGCCTTTCAATGCGTTCAGAGCCCCGGCGTCGGTTTGGAAATCGAAAGACAGCCGATAGGAGCATAATGCCTGATATTTATAGCCCAACTTTTTATCTGCGCGGTTAATTCCATATTTTCCGTCGCCCAGAATGGGATGGCCAATGTGGGCGAGATGGGCGCGGATCTGGTGGGTGCGCCCGGTCAGCAGGTTGACGTCCAACAGGGAGTAATCGCCGCGGACGTCAACGACGTGGTACTCCGTCTGAATTTTTTTTGCACCTGCAAATGGTTTGTCGGCAACGGTAACCAAATTGTCAGCACTGTTTTTGAACAGGTAGCCGGTCAATAAATCGTGGGTTTTGGGCATTTTTCCATGTACAACACACAGATAACGTTTGGTGAGCTCCCGATGTTTAATTTTTTCATTCATCACACGCAGAGCCTCCGCAGTTTTAGCAACAATGACAATACCGCAGGTGTTGCGGTCAATCCGGTTGCACAACGCTGGTGAAAATGAAGCCTCTTTTGCAGGATTGTATTCCTTTTTCTCGTACAGGTAATGCTGAACACGATGAATTAAGGTGTCGACGGTATTGTCGTTATCCTCGTGTACCACCAGGCCGCAGGGCTTGTCTACCAGCAAAATATTCGCATCCTCATGAACAACGGCAATGCTGGAAGGAGCGTCCAAAAAGGGAAGCGAGGGCTTGTATTCAAAAAATTCATCGTTGATATACAGGGCAATGCGATCCCCCTGCTGAAGCATCTGATTCGGCTGGCAGCGTTTTCCGTTCACCTTGATGCGTTTAAGCCGGATTCCCTTATACAGCATGCTTTGCGGCAAGCGTTTGACCGCCTTGGTTAAAAATTTGTCTAGCCTTTGCCCGGCGTCGTTTTCCTGAATTGTAAATTCTCTCATGCTTCCCCCAATGCTGTTCGTAAAGCGTGCTTCGAAATAGATGCCTGCCAAAATGCAGATCATCTGTTTGTCCCATATTATAGCATACATGCAACTCAAAGGGAAATAGCTCTTTTCATTCATTTCCATTTATATTATAATATAAGACGGATTTCGTTCTGTTTCGATAATTTAAAGAATGGTTTTGGGTGGATTATGGCTGAACATTCGCACAATGGACATCGTAACCGATTGAAAGAACGCTTTCGCAAAGAGGGGCTGGATAACTTTGACCCCCATAATATTTTAGAATTATTGTTGTTCTACTCAACGGTGCAGAAAGATACCAACGAGCTGGCGCATCTGTTAATGGATGAGTTCGGTTCGCTTTCAAATGTGTTTGATGCCTCCTTTGAGGATCTGGAGCGGATACCGGGTGTCAAATCCCATACCTCTACCTTGATTAAGCTTATTCCTGCGCTCTTCCGTGTCTATGAAGAAGACCGCAGCAAGCCAGGAGCTATTTTGGATACAGCGGAAAAGGCATTTCGTTATTTGCTGCCCAAGTTTATCGGCCGTACTGAGGAGGTCGTATTTGTTATCTGTCTGGATTCGGTCTGCGAGGTCAAATGCTGTGAAATTGTCAATCACGGTACGGTTTCGGCCGCTGCGGTCAACATTCGCAGAATTGCAGAGCTTGCCATGCGATACAATGCAACCAGTGTAATTGTTTCACACAATCACCCGCATGGGCTGGCGGTTGCATCAGAGGAAGATATTATGACGACCGATGCAATCGGCTATGCACTAAAATTGCTTGGTATTCGGCTGACCGATCATATTATCATCGCGCGGGATAAATACGTTTCTCTGGCGGAGATTGGTGTTGTAAAATAATGAAATCCCATGTTGCAAAATCAGTTCATTCCCCTGTGTTTTTTAGAATAATGCAGGCAGTGGGATCCAGGCTAATTGCTGCTTTAAGGTTTTCTTAAGAATAAAGTCGTTTGGTTGTTGAGACGGTCGTTTTGTGTTATACTAACTAAGGTTAATTTGAAATAAAGGTCGTGATTCAGTGCCTTCTAATCAAAAGAAAAAAAATCACTCGTTTTTCTATTTTATGGTTCCGTTCTTAGTTACCATCCTTCTGTTTGGCGTTGTCGGTTTTCTGGCAAAGGATTTTCTTCTTGCAAAACTCGGCGGTGACAAGAGTATCCCGTATCAGTCAAATTCTCAAATTTCCCAGGATTTGCCGACAGATACTGTGCTTAAAGAAACAGCGCGGGCAGGAGATGATTACTTAAATGACATTATATTTGTCGGCGATTCCCGCACAAATGGTATGGCTAATTTTGGTTTTGTTGATAAAGAGCAGGTTTTTGCCGTAGATGGTATCAACCACAAGGATATTCAAACTTCTAAATTCATTACGGTAAAAGGCGTTAACAAGACAATGACTCTGGAAGAGGGACTCATGCTGAAGCGTCCTCCAATCGTGATGGTTTCGCTTGGCATAAACGGGGTTGCATTTATGGCAGAAGAGGAGTTTGTAGAAGAATACCGCAATTTAATTGAGCTAATTCAGAAGAGCACACCAGACAGTCAGATTATCATTCAATCCATTTTGCCGGTCTCTTACCAAAAAGAGCAAAGTGATACTCGAATGCGCAATACCAAAATTGATGCGTATAATGGCAAACTGTTATTGCTGGCGAAAGAAACAGGCTGCTATTATTTGGATTCTGCGCAGGCGCTTAAAAATTCCAAAAATATGTTGGATGCAAAATATGATTCCGGCGACGGACTCCATTTGAATCAAAAAGCCTATGAAGTGTTATTTTCATATATTGTGACGCACGCGCTGTATATTTAGCGTTAAAAGCAGGCCGCATAGCGGTCTGCTTTTTTGTGGGCAATACCAATTTTTATCGGTTGAAATAGAATACAAAAATTGTTATAATGTGACTGTAAAAATAATTTAGTCATAAGGTATATAAAATGGCGACTGCATTTACACAACAGGAAAAACGGTTTATCCGGCGGGAATTACGGCGGGTGGCTAGGGAATTTGCGTCATCCATTGGGATGCGCCGGACAACGGTGGAGCAGCTTGCAGCTGCGGCTGGAATATCCAAAGGAGCGTTTTACAAATTCTATGACACGAAAGAATTGCTTTTTTTTGAGGTTCTGGAAGAGTTTCACAGTGAAATTTACGGGCGTGCAGAACAGGTTCTAGAATGTGAAACAGCTAAACCTCCGGCACAGCGTATGGCGGATGCATTGCTGGCTGCATTTTACTGTATTGAAACAGCCTCAATGATGGATTTCTGGGAGAATGAGATACCGCTTCTTTTGCGGAAGATTCCCAAAGAAGTATTGGACACGTATTATCATAGCGACGAAACGCATATTTTGAATTTAATGCGGCGTTTTGATCTCCGGCCAAACAGCGAACGAGAACTGGTTGTCGCAGTGATTCGTACTCTGATGCTTACACTGGCACACCGCAAAGAGATTGGCGCGCAATATTCTCAGGCGTTGGATTGTTTGGTACGCGGAGCTTGTAAACAATTTTTTTGATTAAGAGAGAAAGAAGGGAAAATTTTATGACAGAAGCGTTGCTTTGGGCCGGCGCTGGTACAGGCTTTACCTTTGTGATGACAAGTTTAGGAGCTGCGGTTGTATTTTTCTTTCGCAAGAGCGTTGGTGTTGGAATTCAACGGATCTTTTTGGGATTTGCGGCCGGCGTTATGATTGCTGCGTCGGTTTGGAGCCTGCTGCTCCCGGCCATTGAAGAAGCGGAAAGCGTTGGCACGCCTGGATGGCTGCCGGCTGCCGGCGGTTTTATTTTGGGAGTAGGCTTCCTTATGTTGATGGATGCGCTTCTGCCGCATCTGCATCCTGATTTAAAGCAGCGCGAGGGGCTTTCATCATCTTGGAAACGTACCACTTTGTTGATTTCGGCGGTTACACTGCACAATATCCCGGAAGGGATGGCCGTTGGCCTTTCATTTGCGTTGGCGGCACAGCATGGAAATGATCCGGTCTTATATACTACGGCAATGGCGCTTGCAATTGGAATTGGCATTCAGAATTTTCCAGAAGGCGCGGCCATATCACTGCCATTACGACAAGAAGGGTTGCCTGCTTATAAAGCGTTTCTTTACGGCAGCTTGTCCGGCATTGTCGAGCCGATTTTTGGTATTCTTGTTGTTTTAATAGCCGGAAGTATTCAGCCCTTAATGCCTTGGCTGCTTTCCTTTGCGGCTGGTGCAATGTTGTATGTTGTGGCAGAAGAATTGATTCCGGAAGCGCATCTCGGCGCTCATTCCAATTTGGGAACTTTAGGCGTTATGGGCGGTTTTTTATTGATGATGATTCTTGATGTGGCGCTGGGATAAGAAAAACAAATCGGTCGGAATGCCCGGTGCTGATAAGGCTGTAAAAAGTAGAGAAGATGGTGTAACCCGATGTGCGGCGGGTTACACCGTTTTCTTTTTTATGCGGTCAGCTGTTTTGGAAGCAGTGATGCGCTTCGTATCTGTTCCATCATTCTCCGGATCTCCTGCTCGTCAGGAAGGCTCACCAGTCCTACCGCCGTGAAATAAATGTCAACCTTCACCGATTTTCGGGCGTGCTTCTTTTCCGGATTGTGTACTTCAATGCGCCGGATCAGCTTGTTGACAATCGTAGGCGTCAGCTCTTTCATGTCGGTAAACTCCCGCAGCCCCTGTAAAAGCAGGCGCATATCCACCGATTTCTGTTCCATCTCAGATAACTGCTTTTCTTCCTCCCTGACCTTTTCCAGCAGATCCTTCTGCTCGGCTTCATACTCCGCAGCCATTCTTGCATAGCGCTCATCCGACAGCTTTCCAATCACATTGTCCTCGTAAATCCGGCTGAACAGCTTGTCCAGAGCGGTAATTCTCTTTTCACTGCTTTCCACGGAAAGCTTCAATTCCTGCTGCCGTTTTTTCTGGAATTCCCCGCATTTCTGCTTCTGCATATAGAGGAATACCGACTCATAGCAGCGCACAAAATCCGCCAAACCCGCAACCGCTTCCTTCACAATCATTTCCAAGACTACATCCCG
>QAMM01000004.1 GCA_003150405.1 Clostridiales bacterium | reverse complement strand
CGAACCAAATCA
The DNA here is from genome assembly GCA_003150405.1 of Clostridiales bacterium. Classification (GTDB taxonomy): domain Bacteria; phylum Bacillota; class Clostridia; order Oscillospirales; family Ruminococcaceae; genus Metaruminococcus_A. The sequence continues at coordinate 31,796 of QAMM01000004.1, read as the reverse complement.
GAACAAAACGGCATAAACTAACTATTGCAAAAAAAATATCACTGTTTTATAATAAGAACAACATAAAGTATAAAAGGTGGTTTTTGTATGGGAAACCGTTTTGGAGAGCGTTTACGGCAGCTTCGGATAGAAAACAAGATGACACAAAAGGAATTTGCGGAACTGGTCGGCTTAACCCCGTCCAGTATTTCGGCATACGAAAAAGGAAACCGCGTACCCGATTTGGACATAGCGCAGAAAATTGCCGAAAAGACAAATGTGTCTTTAGATTGGTTGTGCGGAACTGAAACCGCTCAACCTAAAGAGATTAACTATAATAATCTTATTTGGGAAGATGAAGCAGGGAACAAATGCATCTGGACGAACGACATTTTGAAAATGATAGCGTTTTTATGTGATAACAATATTTGCAGCAGTTCTATTGAAAAAGATAAATTCGGGTTTAATAACTTGTTTTTAAAATTTGGACAAAATGGGGTTATCGATTTCTATAAAAATCTTGATACGCTGTTTTCGCTTAAAAAGAATGGCGTTTTATCTGACGACCTATATAATGCGGCGGTAAATGGCCTATACAATTCAAATGATAGATATTATCTTTTAGTAAAAAAAACCTCAGCACCCAAAGAACTCTACGACGGCGAAACGCCATTTTAAGGGTGACACATCATGCCAACGATAACGAAGAGGAATGACACCTACCGCATAACGGTTTCATGCGGCTACAATGCGCAGGGGAAGCAGGTGCGGCGCTCCACGACATGGAAGCCGGAGCCGGGCATGACCAAAAAGCAGATTGAGCGGGAACTGCAACGGCGGGCGGTTTTGTTTGAGGAAAAAGCCCGCAGCGGGCTGGTAGGCGACGGCGCTATAAAGTTTGAGGACTTCGCAGAACAGTGGTTCAAAGAATATGCACAAACCAACCTGAAAGAACGCACCCGCGACCGTTGGCGGCAGCTCACCGGGCGCACATACGCAGCAATCGGGCATATACGCATTGACCGCTTAAAGCCCCGGCAGGTACAGGAGTTTATTAACAACCTAGGAGAAAACGGGATAAACCAGAAAAACGGTAGCAAACTGAGCCCCAAAACAATCCGCCATTATCTCAGCTTTATTTCTTCGGTGCTCAATTACGCCGTCCTCATGGGCATGATACCGGAAAATCCATGCCGTCGGGTGGTCTTGCCAAAGCTGAACGAAAAGGAAATCAAATGCTATTCGTTAAGCGAAACGCAGCGGCTTTTGGAGCTTTTGGAGGATGCGCCCATAAAATACCGCACCTTCATTGTGCTCGCCATTTACGGCGGATTCCGGCGGGCTGAACTGCTCGGCCTTGAATGGGGCGACATTGACTTTGAAAGCCATGTTATAAACGTCCGGCGGTCGTCTCTATACACAACCGGCAAGGGCGTTTTTACCGATACGCCAAAAACAAAAATGTCGTCCCGCTCATTGAAGCTACCCGATTCGGTGTTTACCCTTCTGCGGATTCACCGGGAAGAACAGGCGGCAGAGCGGGAAAAGCTGGGCGACAAGTGGAAGGAATGCGGGCGGCTCTTTACGGCGTGGGACGGCAACCCAATGCACCCGAACACACCGTATGAATGGTTGAAACGGTTCTGCGCCGCTCACGATATGCGCTTCCTTGGCCTGCACGCTTTCCGGCACCTCAATGCCTCTTTGATGATAAACAGCGGTATTGATATAAAAACCGTGTCGGCTTCCCTCGGTCATTCACAGGCCAGCACCACGATGAACATATACGCCCATACGATGGCAGAAGCGCAGGCCAGAGCAAGCGAAGCAATCGCCAATCAAATCCAGTTCGGGCGGGAAAAACAGGCATAAAAAAGACGGATGCCCACCAAAAGCACCCGTCTTTTTCTCTTTGCAAAAATCCGTTTTTTCATGCAATAAACACCAAACAAACACCAAATCAGGAAAATGGCAAAAAACAAAACCTTGTAAACGCCCTATTCATGAGCTTTTACAAGGTTTTTCATTGGTGCGAGTGACGGGACTTGAACCCGTACGCCATAGACACACGCCCCTCAAACGTGCCTGTCTGCCAGTTCCAGCACACTCGCATTCAGCTTTTCTATTATAACAAGCATATTTGGGCTTGTCAAGTGTTTTTCGCAAAAACATTGCCCTTTTGAAGGAGTGCTTTTACACTCCCGCATGGAGAAGCAGGCAGCCTCTCCGTCTTTAACGCATCTTCAAAAAACCAACTCCTCCTTTTCCCTGTACGATTCCAGTAAAAAATGTTATAATAAGACCATTCACAGCAAAGCAGGTGTTATCAAATTATGGCAGAACTGAAAACCAACGTCATGCGGATTTTAGACAAGGCGAAAATTCCATATCAAGCGCACTTTTATCCGCATCAGGATGGATTAATTGACGGCGTCTCTACCGCACAGAAACTCGGCGAAGACCCGGCGCGCGTCTTTAAAACCCTTGTAACCAAAGGGGCATCCGGCCGGTATCACGTATTTGAAGTTCCGGTCGCCGAAGAACTGGATTTGAAAAAAGCGGCAAAAGCAGCTGGGGAAAAATCGGTAGCGATGATCCACGTTAGCGAAATCAATGCCGTGACCGGATACATTCGTGGGGGCTGCTCCCCCATTGGGATGAAAAAGCAATACCCCACCGTTCTCGATGAAACAGCGCGGCAGTTTGAAACCATTTATGTAAGCGGCGGAAAAATTGGAGCCCAAGTTGAATTAAACCCCAACGACCTTGCCGTATTTATCCACGCCAGTTATGCGCCGTTGACCTTGAAGCAGGATTAATCGGCTGACAGGTGCATTTGGCCGCTCGCCTAAGCGGACAAACCGGTTGTTATAAAATTACAAAAATCCCGTGGGATACTCCCCACGGGATTTTACTATTTCAAATGCACTTGCGCCTCATTACAGCGCAGCAACAATCAAATCGCCCATTTCGGTGCAGGAGACAAGATGGCAGCCGCCGCTCATAATGTCGCCGGTGCGATGTCCCGCCTGCAGCACTGTTTTGACCGCGGCTTCAACCTCATCCGCCTCTTTGTCCATGTCGAAAGAGAAACGAAGCATCATGGCAGCCGAGAGGATGGTCGCAATCGGATTCGCTTTGTTCTGTCCTGCAATATCCGGCGCAGAGCCGCCGCTCGGCTCATAGAGGCCGAACTTGGTCTCATTGAGGCTGGCGGAAGCGAGCATTCCAATCGAACCGGTTACCATGCTCGCCTCATCCGAGAGGATGTCGCCAAACATGTTTTCGGTCAGCAGCACGTCAAATTGCTTTGGATCCTTGACCAACTGCATAGCGGCATTGTCGACCAGCATATCCACGCACTCCACATCCGAGTAGTCTTTGGCAACCTCGTGAACGACTGCGCGCCAGAGGCGGGAGGAATCGAGTACGTTGGCTTTATCAACGCTGGTGACGCGTTTCCGGCGCTTCCGGGCAATCTCAAAGGCTTTGATAGCAATGCGCCGGATTTCCTCTTCAGTGTAAATAAGGGTATCTTTGGCAAACCGAACGCCGTCCTTTTCCCCCTGTTCCCGCTCGCCAAAGTAAAGGCCGCCGGTCAGTTCACGCATGACGACAAAGTCAAAACCGTCCCCGATGATTTCATCGCGCAGCGGGCAGGCCGAACGCAGCTCATTGTAAAGCACCGCTGGGCGGACATTCGCGAACAGCCCCAGCCCTTTGCGGATGCCGAGCAGCCCCGCCTCCGGGCGGAGGTGGCCGGGCAGGGTATCCCATTTCGGGCCGCCGACCGAGCCGAGCAGCACCGCATCGGCCTTACGGGCGGTTTCCAGCGCCTCGTCGGTGAGGGGGACCCCGGTGGCGTCAATCGAAACGCCTCCCATCAAAATATCGGTATAATGAAAGGTGTGGCCGTGTTTTTCACAGACGGCGTCCAACACCTTGAGAGCCTCGCCGACGATTTCCGGGCCAATGCCGTCGCCGCGGATGACGGTGATGTTCTTTTCCATAAACCCACCCCTTACTGTTTCAGTGAATTCAGCAGGCCGTTTTTGTTGATGATGTTCTTGATAAACTCCGGGAACGGGTGCGCCTGATACTGCTCATTCCGGGTGACGTTGGTGATGACGCCGGTGTCAAAGTCGACCTCCACTTCATCGCCGTTCTGAATTTTTTCCGCCGCTTCGGGGCACTCAAGGATTGCCAAGCCAATATTGATGGCGTTGCGGTAGAAAATGCGTGCAAAGGTCGCGGCGATGACGCAGGAAATACCGCTCTCCTTAATGGCGATGGGAGCATGCTCACGGGAGGAGCCGCAGCCGAAATTCGCCTGGCCGACCATGATATCACCCTGCTTAACGTTATGAATAAAGTCTTTGTCGATATCCTCCATACAGTGGGAGGCCAGCTCCTTGTGGTCGGAGGTGTTGAGGTACCGCGCCGGGATGATGACGTCGGTATCAATATTGTCGCCGTATTTATGAACGGTTCCATGTGCTTTCATTGGTAATCCTCCCTTTGTTATAAAACGTCTTTGACGTCGGCAATTTTGCCTGCGATGGCGGAAGCGGCGGCAATGGCCGGGCTCGCAAGATAAACCTCGCTTTCGGTATGACCCATACGGCCAACAAAGTTGCGGTTGGTGGTGGCGACAGCGCGCTCACCCGCCGCGAGGATGCCCATGTACCCGCCGAGGCAGGGACCACAGGTCGGGGTAGAGACAGCGCAGCCGGCTTCCACAAAAATATCCATATAACCGCGTTTCACGCATTCCAGCCAGATCTTCTGGGTGGCCGGGATGATGATGCAGCGCACGTGTTTGGCAATCTTTTTGCCCTTGAGGATTTCCGCCGCGGTCTCCATATCTGACATCCGTCCGTTGGTGCAGGAGCCAATGACCACCTGGTCGATTTTCACGTCGCCCACCTCGTCGATGGATTTGGCGTTCTCCGGCAGGTGCGGGAAGGAAACGGTGGATTTGATCTGAGAAAGGTCGAGGTCGATGACACGGGTGTATTCCGCGTCCGGGTCGGCGGTATAAATTTTGTATGGGCGGTCAACGCGGTCCTTCATGTAGGCGATGGTGACATCATCCACCTCAAAAATGCCGTTTTTCGCACCCGCTTCAATGGCCATGTTGGCCATGCAGAGGCGGTCGTCCATCGTGAGGCTTTTCAGGCCTTCGCCGCCGAATTCCATCGACTGGTAAAGAGCGCCGTCCACCCCGATCATGCCGATGATGTGCAGAATCACGTCCTTGCCGCTCACCCATTTGTTCAGCTTGCCCTTGAGGTTGAAGCGGATCGCAGAAGGGACCTTGAACCAGGATTCCCCCGTCGCCATACCGGCTGCCATATCGGTGGAGCCGACGCCGGTGGAAAAAGCGCCGAGCGCGCCGTAGGTGCAGGTGTGAGAATCCGCACCGATGATGAGCTCGCCCGCGCAGACCAGCCCTTTTTCCGGAAGCAGCGCATGCTCAATACCCATCTCGCCGACGTCAAAGTAGTTGACAACACCCATGCGGTCCGCGAAGTCGCGGCACTGCTTGCACTGGGTCGCCGCTTTGATGTCCTTGTTCGGGACAAAGTGATCCATGACCAGCGAAATCTTATTCTGGTCAAACACGTGGTCAAACCCTGCTTTCTCGAACTCGTTGATGGCGACCGGCGCGGTGATGTCGTTGCCGAGCACCATATCCAGCTTTGCGTTGATGAGCTGCCCGGCCTCAACCTTGTCAAGCCCCGCGTGGGAGGCCAGGATTTTCTGACTCATTGTCATCCCCATTGTTTACTACACTCCTTTTATACTAATTTTTTTGAATCCATAAGCAATTTGTACTCCACTGAATCGACAACAGCGTTTAAACTCGCGTTGATCACATCGGACGAGACCGAAACCGTTGTCCAGGTGTTCTCGCCGTCGGTGGTTTCAATAAAGACACGAACCTGCGCGGCAGTGGCGTCCTTTGGTTCAATTACGCGCACCTTGTAGTCAATGAGACGAACCCCCTCAATGGCAGGGTAGAATTTTCCAACCGCCTTGCGCAGCGCAATATCCAGCGCGTGAACCGGGCCATCACCTTCATCTGCGGTAATTTCACACCGTTCGCCCACCTTGATCTTAATCATGGCATAATCGCGGTTGTGGGCGCCTTCTTCGCTGCGTTCGCCAATAACCTTAAAATCAGTCACCTCAAAAAAAGGTTTGAATTTATGCAGGTGCTTTAAAGCAAGCAGTTCAAGGCTCGCGGTGGCCGACTCAAACTGATACCCGCTGTACTCCAGGTCTTTGACCATTTCCACCAGTGAACTCGCCTCCGGCGAGTCCTTGGAGACCTCGCTGCCAATGAGCTCCAGCTTGGAGAGCAGCGCCGCCTTGCCGGATACCTCGCTCAGCAGGACATTACGGCGGTTGCCCACCGTCTCCGGCGGGATATGCTCAAAGGAACGCGGGTTTTTAGTAACCCCGTCCACATGCATGCCGCCCTTGTGCGCGAACGCGCTTTTGCCGACATACGGCATGGTGTTTGGGAGAATCATATTGGAAATATCGGCAATATAACGTGCCGTTTTGCTTAGCCGCTCCATTTTGCCCTCTGGTAGACACTCATAGCCCAGCTTGCACTGTAAGCTCGGGATGATGGTAGAGAGATTTGCATTGCCGCACCGTTCGCCGTAGCCAATGTAGGTGCCCTGCACCTGCACCGCCCCCGCTTTGACCGCCGCAATGGAATTTGCCGCTGCACAGCCAATGTCATCATGGCAATGGATACCCACCGGCGCATTGACCTTGGAGACGACATCCGCGACAATAGCGCTGATCTCATCGGGGAAACAACCGCCGTTGGTATCGCAGAGGACAAGACAGGTAGCGCCTGCACGTTCCGCCGCATACAGGGTTTGAAGCGCATATTCCGGATTTGCCTTGTAGCCGTCAAAAAAATGCTCGGCGTCAAAGAAAACCGTTTTGCCCCGGGATACAAAAAACGAGATGGTGTCGGTAATCATACGGAGATTTTCTTCCGGCGTGGTCTTGATGATTTCGGCAACATGCAGGTCCCAGCTTTTGCCGAAGATGGCAATGGCTTCGGTATCCGCCGTCAGGAGGGCCTGCACATTTTTGTCCTCCTCCACCTGGATACCGCGCCGGCGGGTGGAGCCAAAGGCCACCAGCTTTGCGTGGTTCAGGAAAAGCTCTTTGACCCGGGCGAAGAATTCCAAATCCTTTGGGTTGGATCCGGGATTGCCGGCCTCAATATACTCAATGCCCAGCTTATCCAGGCTTTTGACAATGTTTAATTTATCCTCGACGGTGAAGGTGATATTTTCCGCCTGCGCGCCGTCACGCAAAGTGGAATCAAAAATCGATACCTTTTTCATAGCTGTCACCCATATCCTCAGGATTAAAGTTCCACCTCAAGAATCTGCTCGGTAATGCTGCCGCCCGCGGGAACCATTGGCAGGGCATTGATATCCTTGTCGATGAGGCATTCCACCAGCACCGGGCCTGGATAGGCCAGTGCCTCCGCGAGAACCGGTTCCACCTCTTTGGGGGTTTTAATTTGCATCCCCTTAATGTGGTAGGCCTCTGCGAGCTTCATATAATCCGTATTGCGGTCAAGGGTGGTCTGGGAATAACGGCTCCCATAAAACAGCCGCTGCCACTGGCGCACCATGCCGAGCACGTTGTTGTTGAAGAGCAGTTCCACAATGGGAACCTTGAATTTATAAGCGGTTACAAGTTCGTTGCAGTTCATGTGAAAGCTGCCGTCGCCAGCAATGTTGACAACCCGTTTGTCCGGGTTCGCAAGCTGCGCGCCAATTGCCGCGCCAAGCCCATACCCCATTGTGCCAAGCCCGCCGCTGGAACAAAACTGGCGCGGACGGCGGAATTCGTAAAACTGTGCCGCCCACATCTGGTGCTGGCCGACTTCGGTGGTAAGAATCGCGTCATGGTTGGTCAGCCGGCCCAGAGTTTTAATCACCTGTTCCGGTGTAACACCGCCGCTGGGAGAAACCTGTTTGAGAGGATGTTCGGTTTTCCAGCCTGCAATCTGGTTCATCCATTCGATGCGATGCTGTTTCGGCAGCCGCGCGCAAAGGGCACTCAGAACCTCTTTGACGTCGCCGACCACCGAATGTTCCACCGCAATGTTTTTGCCGACCTCTGCCGGGTCAATGTCAATATGTACGATTTTGGCATGCGGCGCGAACGACTGAATGTCACAAATGACACGGTCGCTGAACCGGGTGCCGACGCCAACAAAAAGGTCGCAGGCGGTAATGGCTTTGGACGAGGTCACGGTGCCGTGCATGCCGAGCATCCCGGTGTAACGGATGTGGCTGCCGTCAAAACCGCCAAGGCCCATTAACGAGCAGGAAACCGGCGCATCGCACAGTTCGGCGAATTGCGCAAGCTCCCCCGAAGCGTTTGCAGAAATGACTCCGCCGCCAGAATAAAGCATGGGGCGCTCGCTTTCACAAATCAACTCAACAACCCTGTCTAGCTCCTGCTCCGAAAAGGTTATTTTAGGCGGCGTCGGCGACGCGGGCTTTTGGGGTTCAAATTCCGTTACCGCAGCGGTAATATCTTTTGGAATGTCAATCAGCACCGGCCCCTTGCGCCCGCTGTTTGCAATGCGGAAGGCACTGCGGATAGTATCCGCCAGCTTAGTGACGTCCTTGACAATATAATTGTGTTTGGTGACCGGCATGGTGATGCCGGTGATATCGACTTCCTGGAAGCTATCCAGCCCCAGCAGATTGCAGGAGACGTTGCCGGTAATGGCAACCATCGGGACAGAGTCCATATAGGCGGTGGCAATTCCCGTTACCAGGTTGGTCGCCCCGGGGCCGGAAGTTGCAAGCACCACCCCGGTTTTTCCTGTGGAACGCGCATATCCATCGGCAGCATGAGCGGCTCCCTGCTCATGTGCCGTAATAATGTGCCGTATCCGGCCGCTGTACTGGTACAGCATGTCATATATGTTGAGCACAGCTCCGCCCGGGTAGCCGAATATCGTATCGACACCCTGTTCCAGCAGACACTCTACAATGATTTGTGAACCTGAATACTTCATTATGATCTTCCTTTCAGGTACCGGCGGCCCAACCGCCATAGGTATCCTTTTGCACCCTACGGGATAAAAGGTAGTGTCATTATACCATATATTTGCGAAAAAATTAACTATACACCGAAAGATTTGTTGATTTGCCTAACTTTAAACCATAAAAATGAATTCATTTGCAACTATTGTCGGTATGCAAAAAGACTGTAACGCCCTTTTATGACACTATTTCACTATGGCAATATTTGGGCAGAATCATATTAACAACACCAAATATTGGTAAATGAATCCGCAAGTGTCAAGAAACTGTTTAAAAACTCGTCCAGTCTGCCATTTTTTATAAAGCGCACCGGAAACAGCAAAGCTGTGTCAATCGCCCCCACTATTTGAAAAGCATCCATGTGGATTCACCGACGAACCACCATAAAAATTTGCAAACATATAAATAGGATTTTCTCCTATTCCTGATATCGCAATCCCAAAAAGAATGAAAACAGTTTTCTTGACATTGTTCCTATCATTTGCTATGCTTTAGTGGTTAAAATCATTAAAGTACAGTATAAAACCAAAGTGAGGCAATTTTATGAACATTGCAGTCGTTGGCCTGGGGCTGATTGGCGCTTCCTTCTGCAAGGCGCTGACCGTTAAAACCGGGCACCGGATATTCGGAATAGATATCCAGCCGGAAACGGTGCAGAAAGCCGAAAAACTGGGAATGATTGAATGCGGGATAGACTCGTCGGAGCTTAAGAGCATGGATCTCACCATTATTGCCCTTTATCCGGAGGATGCCATCCGTTTTCTAATGGAGCATACCGGGCAGTTCCGGCGCGGCAGCATTGTTATTGACGTCTGTGGCGTCAAAGCAAAAGTTGTTCGCGCCGTGGAACCTGCAATGATGGACGCAGGCGTGCGTTACGTTGGTGCTCACCCCATGGCCGGGCGGGAATTCTCCGGCATCGATTATGCCACTGCCGATTTATACAGCGGCGCCAGCTTTATCCTCACCCCGACCGAACAAACCGATCCAGCCGCTGTGGAAATCCTTTCTGCGCTTGCTCTGGAACTCGGCTTCAGGAAAACCGTTGTTGCCACACCGGAGGAGCACGACCAGGTCATTGCCTATACCTCCCAGTTAGCGCATGTGGTTTCCAACGCCTATATTAAAAGCCCAACGCTGAAGCAGGAAAACGGCTTCAGCGCAGGCAGCTTTAAGGATCTGACCCGAGTGGCAAAATGCAACCCAGGCATGTGGACCTCCCTGTTTCTGGATAACCGGGACGCGCTTTTGGCTGAATTGGATACCATTCTCCTGCACCTTACCGAATACCGGCAGGCCCTTGCTAATGAAGATGCGGATACACTGTTCTCCCTTCTCAAGGATGGAAATGACCGCAAGGAATGGTCGCTTTTCCATGAGGAATAAGGCATAGTGGACGCCCGCTTGTTTTCTTTGTATAAATACCGTATACTATGCTGTAATGATTGTTGGAGGTGTAAACAATGGAAACAGATTTGCTGGTCAAGCTCTACGATCTGCCCAATCCGGATGAAGCCTATTGCCGTGTAAAGCAGAAGGGGGTTACCATTCACCGGGCAATGGCGCTGGATCGCAGCAAAATCCTGCGCTTTGTCCGTGAGACCTTTGGAGAAGCATGGGAGAGTGAATGCAGCGTCACATTGACCGCCCAGCCTTCCACCTGTATGATCGCCGTGTATCAAAAACAGGTGGTGGGATTCGCCTGCTACGACGCCACCGCAAAAGCCTTTTTCGGCCCGACCGGTGTTTCGGAGCCGTTCCGCGGTAAAGGTGTAGGTAAGGCGCTCCTCTACCGCACTTTGGAAGCGATGCGGGAAGCCGGGTACGGCTACGCCATCATTGGATGGGTAAGCAGCGCCTTGGAATTTTACCGGAAAACCTGTGGAGCCGTTCCCATTCCAGACTCATTTCCAGGAGTTTACCGCAACATTGTTGACCAAAACTAAACCGGCAGGAGAATGCGCAGCATTCTGCTTGTTATTTCCAGTCCCCTATACACCCGCCCCGGCCAGCACATGTCGACCGAGACTTACGCTTTTCTACGACGCAAAGGAGATTTATGGAAATCAACCAACCATTCTTAACTGCACCGGCGCACTGGAAACGAGATATTGTACTCTTCCTGTCGGGCCAAACCATTTCACTGTTTGGCTCCTCACTGGTGCAGTTCGCCATTATCTGGCACATTACCCTCACCACCTCCTCCGGGCTGATGGTGACCATCTCCACGCTCTGCGGCTTTCTGCCGCAGCTTCTCATCTCGCTTTTTGCCGGTGTCTGGGCCGACCGTTACAGCCGTAAGGTTCTCATCATGGCGGCGGACGGCGTCATCGCCTTTTCCACCCTTATTTTAGCCTTCCTTTTCCTAAGCGGGCACCAGGAACTCTGGCTGCTGTTTACCATTTTGGGGATCCGCTCCATCGGCCAAGGCATCCACACCCCCGCTGTCAACGCCATGATTCCCCAGCTTGTTCCGACCGATAAGCTGATGCGTATCAACGGCATCAATGGGAGTATCCAGTCCCTGACTATGGTGCTGTCTCCCGCTATTAGCGGCACCCTTCTCGGTACAGCGGGGATTGTCTCTACCTTTTTTGTAGACGTTGGCACCGCAGCAATCGCCATTGTGATTATGTTCACGCTAAAGGTGCCAAAGCTCGTCCGGGAAGCTGTCCAAACTGAAAAAGGCTACCTGCATGAATTAAAAACCGGTATTCTGTACGCCTGGAAGCATCCATTTATTAAAGTACTCCTCATTGTATATGCTTTCTTTATGTTTTTTTGTCACCCCGGCCGCCATGCTGACCCCACTTATGGTAACTCGTTCCTTCGGAGACGAAGTCTGGCGGCTCACCCTTAATGAAATGATTTTCAGTGTCGGCAGCATTATCGGCGGCCTTGTTATCGCTTCCTGGGGAGGTTTTCGAAATCGGCTTTGGACTATAGGGGCATTCTGTATGCTATTTGGTATCCTGACCGCAGTGCTGGGTTTACCGTGGACCTTCTGGGTTTATCTGTTCATTATGCTGCTTGTTGGAGGCTGTATGCCGTTTATCAGTTCCCCGTTTATGGTGCTTTTGCAGGAAACCACCGATCCAGACAAACAGGGGCGCGTTTTCTCGCTGGTGCAGATTGTCACCACAGCAGCCGTTCCGCTTGGTACAGCGGTGTTCGGTCCGGTTGCAGACCTCGTAAGCATTGAAGTGCTGCTAATTATGACTGGCGTTATTATGGCAGGAATCGGTCTGGCTGTTTTGATGAACAAAAAATTGCTGCCTTACGGCATGCGGAACAAATCCGCCTCATTGTCTGATAATAATTCATCTCCTTCCGACACAGATTGCTAACATCTTTATTCCATACAGAATCCGTGCCTTTCCAATAAAACGGTAAAAATAGATTGGAATCAATTTCTTTCGAGCGCGTCGCAGCCTCTTTTACTATTCGTAAGAGAGGCTTGTTTTATAATCAATTTCCATCCCCATTAACCCCATAGGGTTCCAGCGCCATCTTTACCTCAAAAATCGTAAGATGTTTTTTAAAACGCCAAACCAGATTTATTTCATCGTATTATACATTTTTTCATATTGACTTCTAACTCTCGATTATATATAATATACTCATAGATTACCATCATCTCCAATTTATCCCGTCAAAAATCTATTTCCGTATCTTTATGAGCCACAAAAAGCGCAAGTAAAAATTAGTATATCAACTTGTTTATTTATTCCGTGATAAAGTCATCTCTAAACAAGAACTCTCGTAAAACAATCATATTTTCGCATCTTAAGTTCGATGTTTTATATGAAACAATAAACTTTGCGGAGGAGGTTCCTTTTATGAAGTACAATTTTAATTGGTCCGTTGTTTCCGGCGGCGCCCCCTGTATTACAATATCTTCACTTGGTATTGCATTCAACAGTATCTCCATTGACAAATTAGGGCTGCCTGATAAAATTCTTGTCGGCTTTGACGAGGCCAATTGTGCGATCGGTATAAAAGCTTACGAAGGAGAACAGGAAGGCAGACCCTATGAGTTTGCAAACCGAGTCAAAAACGGATGGATAAGAATTGGATGTAAGGATTTTATTAAATACCTTCATTCTATCACTGGGATTGATTTTACCGCCTCCAAAAAATATACGGCCCAATATGATGCCGAATCCAAAATACTAATCGTGGATATTCAAAGCAAAGAAAAATAGAACTGGCAAATAAAATTCCTGCATAAATGAAAGAGGAGTCTGGTGTAAGACACCAGACTCCACGACAGAAAACATAAATATGTTTCCTATCATCTCTACAAAGTTATAGTAACATATTTATGATATAAATACAAGTCGTTAAATTTTGGCTTCGTTTGGGGGGAATTTTAAAAGCCCTTTCTTTCATTTATTCAGTATTATAAAATAAAGAATAAATATGAGGAGGTATTCTATGAATCTTCAGCATAGAAAAACGAGGCTTCTCGTTACAAAACTTCTCCTCCCTATTGCAAAACGGGTTATCGAACTGAAATAGGGGGTATACTATGGGCAAAAACCAACACGTTATCCCAAAAAGCGGAAAGTGGCAGGTGAAAGGCGAAGGAAATTCCAGAGCTACCACCATTACCAATACGCAAAAGCAGGCAATATCTATTGCAAAAAGTATTGCTAAGAACCAAAACGCAGAAGTATTCATTCACGGGTTGGACGGAAGAATCAGAGAAAAGATTTCTTACGGAAATGAACGCTTTTCATCTAAGGATTAAAAAAGAAAGCCCCTCAAAAATTTTGAGGGGCTTTTTTATACGTTGAATCAGCGCATAGGGCAGAAAATTCCGTCAGAGTGCGATCAATTTCTCCTTTTTCCTGTACCTATAATAACCGAATCCCGTTAAAAGTGCTCAAGCTGTGTACAAATTGGAGGCACCCGTGCGGGTAAGCTTTGAAATATCTCCTCCCTTCCGTAAATTATTATTGTGCCGCTTCTGAGGAGCGGCTTTTCATTTATCGCTTCAATTCCGTGTTTGGAGTACACATCCTGCAAAGGGCTTGTTGACATATTGGCATGAAATTTACCATAGCATTCACGGGAGCGCATCCAACAAAAAACACCCCGCAGATACCGCGGGGTGTTTTTTGATTTACCTGATTATTCAAAATCGTATCCCAATTTAAGGGCTTTGAGGTTTGCATCCAGCAAATGCGCCTTTTTGGCAGGCACACATTTGCAGATGGCTTCCTCCGCCGTTTCATAGCTGGTAAAGCCAGTATGTTTGAGCATGCTGCCGAGACAAATAATATTGGCAAGCCCTTGCAACTCATTCTCGTTCGCCATTTCGGTGGCAGGAATGTAAACGCAGTGGATCTTGTCGTTCTCACAGCGTTTGTTGATAAGGGTGCTATTGATAATCGCCGTGCCACCCTCAACCACCGCATCAATGAACTTGTCATAGGACTGGATGTTCATAGCAATCAGAATGTTCGGGTTGAGCACACGCGGGGAACCAATTTCCTTTTCCGAAATACAAACCGAGCAGTTCGCGGTGCCGCCGCGCATCTCCGGGCCGTAGGATGGCAGCCAGGATACATGGAGGTTGTCAATCATGCCGGTATAAGCGCAGACCTTGCCGGCAAACAGAATGCCCTGCCCGCCGAAGCCAGCCAGTACAATGTTCTTATCCATTAGTTGTTCCCCTCCTTGTCTTTGTCCTTATACACGCCGAGAGGATAATACGGCAGCATGTTATCGCGCAGCCACTGCATAGACTCCGCTGGGCTTAAGCCCCAGTTGGTCGGGCAGTTGGAAACAACCTCAACAATCGAGAATCCTTTGCCCTCAATCTGGTTCTGAAACGCCTTTTTAATCGCCGCCTTTGCCGCATTGATGTGCGGGACCGAATCAACCGTGACACGCTCTGCATAAGCGACGCCGTCCAGGGTGGAGAGCATCTCGCAGACGCGGACCGGGTAACCGGCAGTCTTGACGTCACGGCCATACGGGGTGGTCTGGGTAATCTGGTTCGGCAAAGTGGTCGGGGCCATCTGGCCGCCGGTCATGCCGTAAATCGCATTGTTGATGAAGATAACAGTGATGTTCTCACCGCGGGTGGCCGAATGAACCGTCTCCGCTGTACCAATGGCGGCAAGGTCGCCGTCACCCTGGTAGGTAAACACCACGTTTTTATCGCCGAGGACGCGTTTGGCGCCGGTTGCAACCGCCGGCGCTCTGCCGTGCGGGGCTTCAATAAAGTCGCAGTTAAAATAATCGTATGCCATAACCGAACAGCCAACCGGACACACACCAACCGCTTTTTCCAATACGCCGAGTTCTACAAGGGACTCGGCAACCAGACGGTGCACAATCCCGTGGCCGCAGCCCGGACAGTAATGGGTTGCCACATCGGTGAGGCCTTTGGTTTTTTCAAATACAATTGCCATTACCGGCCACCTCCCATTGCTTCAATGATTTCTTTGGCTTTGTTATAAACCTCTTCCGGGGTTGGAATCACGCCGCCGGTATGCCCGAAGAAGTGAACCGGACAACGGCCTTCGACCGCAAGACGGACGTCGTCCACCATCTGGCCCATGCTCATCTCAACGGTGAGGAAGGCTTTGGCATGTTCCGCGGTCTTGCGGATAATCTCAGTTGGGAACGGCCAGAGGGTAATCGGGCGGATCATACCAACCTTTAAACCTTTGGCGCGCGCGTCATTGATGGCGCTCTTGCAGATACGGGAGGTCACACCATAAGAAACGATGACGACATCGGCATCCTCGGTCTGAAGCTCTTCATAGAGAACCTCATCTCTTTTGATTTTTTCATAACGCTCAAACCGCTCTTTGACGCAGTTTTCCAGCGCATTCGGATCAAGGTAAAGAGAGTTGATGATGTTGGTTTTGCGTTTACCCCCCGTACCGGTGGTTGCCCACGGTTTCGCCGGGAGCTGCTTCTCGCCGTCTTCGTCCGGAAAAGCAATCGGCTCCATCATCTGACCGAGCGCGCCGTCTGCGAGCAGCATGGCCGGCATACGGTATTCATCCGCTTTGTCAAAGGCACGGCCAACAAGGTCAACAATCTCCTGAATGCTCGCCGGTGCAAAGACCAGCAGGTGCAGATCGCCGTGACCCGGGGCTTTAGTCGCCTGGTAATA
The DNA here is from genome assembly GCA_003150405.1 of Clostridiales bacterium. Lineage (GTDB taxonomy): Bacteria > Bacillota > Clostridia > Oscillospirales > Ruminococcaceae > Metaruminococcus_A. The sequence continues at coordinate 15,572 of QAMM01000004.1, read as the reverse complement.
GTCTGCCTGAGAGGGCTGAATTCCTCCAAGGCCCGGACCGCCGCGCTGAACATTGATAATCAGACAGGGCAGGTCAGAACCTGCTATGTAGGAAATGCCTTCGGTTTTCAGGCTGATTCCCGGCGAAGAAGACGAGGTCATTGCCCGCGCTCCTGCCGATGCAGCGCCCAGCACCATATTAATCGCCGCAATCTCCGACTCCGCCTGCAAAAAAGTTCCGCCAATTTTTGGCATGCGCTTTGACATGTAGGCAGCCACTTCGGTCTGCGGTGTAATCGGGTAACCAAAGAAGTACTTGCATCCAGCACGGATAGCCGCCTCAGCAAGGGCTTCGTTCCCCTTCATCATATACTGTTGTGACATAGTTGCCTCCGTTTCTTTGTATAATCCCCCACGAAAATACAAATAGTTTTAAAATTCGACTATTTTTCGACCGTAATTGCACAATCCGGGCACATACGTGCGCACATTGCGCAGCCAATGCAGCTGTCCATGTCCACAATCTCAGCTGGGTTATAGCCCTTTGCATTCAGGGCCGTTTTGGAAAGCTGGATGATTTTTTTCGGACAGACCGTAGTGCAAAGTCCACAGCCTTTACAGCGGTCGACGTTGATGGTTGTCTTAGCCATACGTTACCTCCTCTTCTCCTCGTCTATTCTCCATAGGACTGGATGTAAGTCTCAATAGGAAATACATCAACCCCGTTTATCTGAACCCCATGCTGTTGCACACAGGAAACAAAACGAACCGGCAGGCCGGTCAGACCGGAAAGTTTCTGTCCAAACCCCAGGCTTTGCTCCACCGTCTGCGCGGTGGTCTGCACACCAAGGTTTGCATTGTTGACAAGCCCGGTGACGCAAAGACGCGATGCTTGTTCAATTTCACGCAGCAGAACCGCTGCTTCTTCCGGGTCCTGCGTCAGGTAGCGGTAAGGATTAAATACATAAAGCATTTCATACTCCTGCTGCTGAATGAGCGGAGCATACTGCCCCAGAGCAATGGCGCCTGCGTCGTCTCCGCCGACGTCGATCACCAGAGTGCGGCCACCGCTGCGCAGGTGGCTTTGTATGCTGCCCGGAAGGGATGGAATATCCAAGTTGGTCGACGCAAAATTCGGCGCAATAATTTCAATCTCGTTTTGCTCAAATAGATCTTTATAATCATAGGTACGGAAATAAGGGTTTACAATATCAAGGTCAATTACCGTGACCTTTTCCCCTTGTTTTGCCAGCCACAACGCAATGTTGATGGACAAATTAGTCTTACCGCAACCGTAATGCCCGGTAATGATGTTAATTTTTTGAAATGAAAGCATAAAACAGTTTCCTTTTCTGTATTGTGGGGCAAATAAATACCTGCATTGCAGGTTATACCTATTATAACACAGGATTTCCGACAATACAATTCATTGTTTTTTCCATGTATTTTGCCATTTATATTCTTTTGTTTTCGGCAGATATTATGAAAGGAAGTTCTATGAAAACCCAAGGAAGGAGCGGGGACGCAATACAAATCCCCAAAAAACAACATGAAATTGATGAGGAAACTGGTACAGACGGTGACACTGTTTGCCGCCGTGCTGTCCTTTTCGGTGCTCGGCATGGCGGTTTATGTTGACATGGCCGCACCGGAACACTATTATAATATTAAAGGGGAAGATTTTTCCATTTCCGGCATGTTTGGCGTACAGGTCAGCAGCAGCTACGACACCGCTGCTGCAGATGCTTCCAGCGTAACACCGGTCAGCCAGGATGTGCAGCTTTCCCTGTTCGGGATTATTCCGGTGAAAACCACCACGGTCGAGACCATTTCAGAGGTAGAGCTTACCCCCTGCGGCACACCCTTCGGGGTGAAAATTCTGACCGACGGGGTCATTGTCGTCGGGCTTAACGAAATTTCAACCGCGCAGGGGACGGTTAACCCGGCAAAGCAAGCCGGCATTCAGACTGGAGACATTATCTATAAGATCAATGGGACTGCGGTTTCTTCCAACGACGAAGTCGCCGAGGTTATTTCTGCCTGCGGTGGCAAAAGTGTTTCGGTGGATCTACGCCGAAACGATAAAGAGTTCACCCTTGTGCTCCAACCTGCGCTGTCCGCCATTGACGGCAGCTATAAGGCGGGGCTTTGGGTGCGGGACAGTTCCGCCGGCATTGGCACCGTAAGCTTTTATGACCCGGCTACCGGAGCGTTCGGCGGGCTGGGACATGCCATTTGTGACGTGGATACCGGTGAAATTCTGCCGGTGATGCAGGGCGACGTCGTCAACGTCAAAATTCATGACATTGTCAAAGGCACGGTCGGCACGCCAGGCGAACTGCGCGGCAGCTTTGTCTCCAAAGACGCCTGCGGCACCATATACGTCAACAATGAATCCGGCGTTTTTGGCCAGATGTTTGAAGCACCGGTGAAAAATGAGACTATCCCAATGGGACTCAAGCAGGAGGTGCATTCCGGGAAGGCTACGGTTTATACCACCATTAATGGGAATACCCCAAAGGCATACGAAATTGAAATTGAAAAAATTAATCTGCTGGAAAACAGCCCGACTAAAAACATGATTGTGCGCATTACCGATCCGGAACTGTTGGAGCTTTGCGGGGGAATTGTGCAGGGTATGAGCGGCAGCCCCATTGTTCAGGACGGCAAGCTCATCGGCGCGGTTACTCATGTCTTTGTCAATGACCCCACCCGCGGATACGCCATATTCGCAGAAAATATGTACCAAAACGTAGCGGCCATGCAAAAACAGTCCTAAAGCCCTTATTTCACTGCTTTTCTTGGCGGAACCCCTCTGTAGCAACCACGGTTTTACAAATATTTGGAAAAAATTGTAAAAAAGGTCTTGCCAACATTTCCAGAATATGGTAATATTATGACAACAGGAACAGACAAGGAGGAGCAACTGTGGCAAACAAACGCAAAGTAATTATTGGTGACGAATCTGTTGAATACGGCCTGATTTGTGCAGACCTTCTGCGCGAAAAAGGGTTTGAGGTGCTGACCGAACCAAAGAACGGCCAAATCATCTACGACGCAATCCTAAGAGAAACCCCAGACGTCGTCATTGTTGACGCACTCATGCAGCAAATGGACGCAATCAAGCTCATTAAAATGTTTAAGGACGCTCCGAAGCGCCCGGTTTTCATCATCACAACGGCATACGACAGTTCGTTTTTACAGAGCGAACTCATGAACTGTGGTGCTTCTTATTTTATGCTGAAACCATTTGAGCTTGAGGACTTGGTCGACCGCGTCATCGCTTTGAGCGACTTCCACGCACCGGCGGAAACATCCGCCAAACCGAACAGCACCGATCTTGAGGTGATGATCACCGAGGTCATTCACCAAATCGGCGTTCCCGCGCATATCAAAGGTTACCATTACCTGCGGGAATCCATCCGGCTTTCCATAGAGGATCCGGAAATGATCAATTCGGTCACCAAACTTTTGTATCCCACAGTTGCCAAAACGTATAATACCACTTCATCCAGAGTGGAGCGCGCCATCCGGCATGCTATCGAAGTCGCATGGGATCGCGGCGACGTTGACACTCTCAACGCCTACTTTGGCTACACCATCCACAACAGCCGCGGAAAACCGACCAATTCGGAATTCATTGCCATGATTGCGGATAAACTCCGCCTGAAGCTCAAGGCTTCTCATATTGTTTAAGTCTCCCCAATTAACCTTCCATAAAAAAGCCGCCCTGTCATCATGCAGGGCGGCTTTTGTCTGCCGTCTTTTCCGGAACAGCGCGGGACACAGCTCCAGCGGCCTAAATTGCAGGCAGTCTAATGTCCCAAGTAATTATAATCAGGGCAGTTGAACTTGGAATGCCCGCTCTATTCAGCATTCTGCTTTGCCTGATCCACCAGATAGGCATTGATAAAGCCGTCAAGATCACCGTCCATCACCGCGCCGATGTTGCCGGATTCAAATCCGGTACGGTGATCCTTGACCAACGTGTAGGGCATAAAGACATAGGAGCGGATTTGACTGCCCCAGCCAATTTCTTTTTGCTCCCCTTTAATGTCCTCAATCTTTTCAAGGTGTTCCCGCTGCTTGATCTCCGCAAGCCGGGATTTGAGCATCTTCATAGCGGTCGCACGGTTCTGAATCTGGCTGCGTTCGGTCTGGCAGGCCACAACGATGCCGGTCGGAAGATGCGTGATACGGATAGCAGATTCGGTCTTGTTGACGTGCTGGCCGCCCGCGCCGCTGGAACGGTAGGTGTCCACCCGCAGGTCCTCGTCCCGGATGGGAATTTCCTCCTCGTCGTCAATTTCCGGCATAACCTCCAGCGAGGCAAACGAGGTGTGACGGCGGCCAGAGGAATCAAACGGCGAGACACGGACGAGCCGGTGGACGCCCGCTTCGGAGCGGAGAAACCCATAGGCGTTTTCCCCTTCAATGAGGATGCTGGCACTTTTGAGACCGGCTTCATCGCCGTCCAGATAGTCAAGCAGCTTGACCTTAAAAGCATGCCGGTCAGCCCATTTGTGATACATACGGTAAAGCATCTGCGCCCAGTCCTGCGCCTCGGTTCCGCCCGCGCCCGCGTGGAAAGTGAGAATGGCGTTTTTGGAATCGTATTCACCGGAAAGCAGGGTGGTCAGCTTCTGGGATTCCAGCTCCGCCTTGACCTTTTCCGCCGACGCAGTAATGTCCTCCACAAGGGAGTCGTCGTTTTCCTCGTTGGCAATTTCAATCATGGTAAACAGGTCGTCGTACTCACTGTGGAGTTTATCGTACCGCTCACAAATGTTCTGGTTGTGGCGGATCTTCTGCAAAATTTTCTGTCCGGCGGCCATATCGTCCCAAAAGCCAGGCTTTGCGCTCTCCTGTTCCAGCGCGGCAGCTTCCTCCCGGAGCGCAGTGAGGTTAAGCGCCTGCCCCAGGCTTTGCAGCTCCGGTTCCAGGCCTTCCAGTTCCAATCTCAGTTCATCCAACTGCAGCATGCAGGTACCTCCAAAAATCAAATCCATGCCCGTGTTTTTCAAAAGGCAAAGCCTTTCTCTTCAATGTGAGCAAAAAGCCAGTGCAGACGCACCTAGCAGTTCTTTCTTATTATAGATGACAATCCCCCTCTTGTAAAGAAATATGTTTGTCAAACCGTCGGCAAAGTGGTATACTAACTTTGATTAAGACTGCGGCCGGAATGGCATATTCTGCTGTTCTGCCCAATCTGGCAACGGAGGAACCGAAATGAACCGATACACGGGAATAAAATGTCCGCACTGCGGGAAAGCCTTCCAGGAAAACGACCAGGTTGTCGTCTGTCCGGACTGCGGCGCGCCCTACCACCGTTCCTGCTTTGTGGAGATGAACGGCATCTGTAAATTCGCCGACAAGCATGCCGAAGGATACAGCTGGAACCATGCAGAAAATAAAAAGAAAGAAGAACAGCAGTACTCGTATGAGGATCCACGCGAGCTGCGCTGCAGCCGCTGCGGAACCCCCAATAACTATCAAAACATTTTCTGTGAGGTCTGTGGAACCCCGCTTCACCGCCCAGAGAGCGCAGGCCAGCAGGATCAGCAAAACGGACCAGCCGGGAGAAACCCCTACAGCAGACCGTTTGGCGCCGGTCCAGGACCGAATCAGAACCCCAACATGAACGGACCGTTCCGCACCATGGGGTACAATCCTTACACCACGCCATACGGCGGACTCAGTCCGGACGAAGAAATTGACGGGGTTCCAGCCAAAGATCTGGCAATTTTTGTGGGAGAAAATACCCAGTATTACCTGCCTAAATTCAAAGAGATGAAAACCAGCGGCAGAACCACCATCAATTGGTCTGCATTTCTGCTAGAATTTCTATTCTTAATTTACCGCAAAATGTATTTGGCGGCTGCACTGGTTTTCATCATTACCAACCTGATTTCGTTCGGTTTTACCATGCTGATTACATCCGGCTCGGTTCTGGAAGCAACACCCCAAATGGTGAGTATGATCACTATGATGACCTATGGCGTTTCGCTCGCCTCGCGTTTTGCTGTCGGTTTTCTGTTTAACCGGCTGTATATGAACCATTGCCTTAAAAAAATTAAAGCGCTAAAAACTGCTCACAGCGATCAAAACGATTATTATGCGGGCCTGACCAAATCCGGTTCAGTTTCCCGCAAGGCTATCATCATTATTTGCTGCATCTATTTGGCCCTTTCCTTTATCGCCACCTATGCCATGATTTTATTTATGCCGGTTTAATCGGCTGATAGGACGGAGGAACTCATATGAAAATCAAGAAAGCAGTTATCCCCGCGGCGGGGCTTGGCACCCGCGTACTCCCCGCTTCCAAAGCCATGCCGAAAGAAATGCTCCCAATCGTAGACAAACCCGCTATTCAGTACATTGTAGAAGAAGCGGCCAAAAGCGGTATTGAGGATATCCTCATTATCCTCTCGCGCGGAAAAGGCGTGGTGGAAGACCACTTTGACCGTTCGCCGGAATTGGAACAGCACCTGCTCAAGGGCGGAAAGCAGGAGCTTTATCAGAGCATTTCCGAAATTTCCAAGCTCGCCAACATCACCTTTATTCGACAGCAGGAAATGAAGGGGCTAGGGCATGCCGTTCTCTGTGCCGAATCCTTTGTCGGCGGTGAACCGTTTGCCGTACTATACGGAGATGACGTCATTATCGGCGACGACCCAGCCATTGGACAGCTTGCACGGGCATATGAAACCTATGGGCTCGGTGCCGCAGGAATTAAAGAAGTTTCTCCGGAGGCCATTTTAAAATATTCCTCCATGAAGGTCTCCCCCCTAGAGGGCAATTGCTATCGGATTACCGATATGATTGAAAAGCCGTCTCCGGATAAAATCATGTCGCTGTTTTCCATTTTAGGCCGCTGTGTACTGCCGCCGGAGATCTTTGCTATCCTGCGGGACACCCCTCCGGGTGCAGGCGGTGAATTACAGCTCACCGACGCCATGAAAACGCTCGCGCGCACCAAAGGGATGGTCGGTGTAGACTACACCGGCACTCGGTACGATATGGGCAACAAGCTCGGGATTTTGCAGGCCTCCATTGAGGTCGGCCTGAACCACCCGGAAATTGCCGAGGGATTGCGCGCCTATTTGAAGGAACTTGCCAAGACCCTTTGAGCACAAATGCGCGGCAGACAATACCATTTGAAAAGTCTTGTACAAATTAGGCGTTTTTTCTTGACACCACACAAAAACCCTGCTATACTTTTTTTGATGCGCTTTTGGGGCTGCTTTCATTCTCCTGCGCATTGAATCCTTACTCCGCCCGGTGTAAGTGGCGGGGTCATAAGTCCAAAAGGAGGTGCTTTTAATGGCAAAATTACAGGGTAAGTACGAGTCCGTTATCATCATCAGCACAAAGCTGTCTGAGGAGGAAATTAAGGCCGTTGTTACCAAAATCAGCGACCTGATTACCGCGAACGGAACACTGGAGAAGGTTGACGAATGGGGCAAGCGCAGACTTGCTTATGAAATCAACTACGAGACCGAGGGTTATTATGTGCAGTACGACTTCACATCTACCCCGGATTTCCCGGCAGAGCTTGACCGTATTTATGGTATTACTGACGGTATTATCCGTTCGCTTACCATTAATCTGGACGAGCAGGCGTAACGTTTGAGGAGAAGGAGTGTTGTAACGTGCTGAACCGAGCGATATTAATGGGCCGCCTTGTTGCCGACCCGGAACTGAGGCATACCGCAAACAATGTTGCGGTCACGACCTTCCGTATTGCGGTGGACCGCAATTATACTCCGAAGGGCGCAGAACGCCAGACCGATTTTATCAACATTGTGGCGTGGCGGAATACGGCCGATTTTGTCAGCCGTTATTTCCACAAGGGCCAGCTCGTGGCATTGGAGGGCTCCATCCAGACCAGAAGTTACACCGACAACCAGGGTAACAACCGCACCGCTTTTGAGGTGGTTGCTGACCAGGTCTATTTTGCAGAATCCAGAAACAGCAGTTCCCAAAACCCGTCGGCTTCATCCTTCGCACCGCCGCCAGCCTTTGACGAACCGCCGAAAGGCGCCAGCTTCTCTGTGGGCGATATTGGCGATTTTGAAGAGATTGACACCGATGACGGCGAACTGCCGTTCTAACAACCGTTCGTACTCTTACCGTTTAAAGGAGGGTTTCCCTTATGGCTATGGACAGACCAATGCGCGGCAAAAGAGGTCGCAAGAAAGTCTGCGCATTTTGTGTAGACCGCGCAGAGCATATTGATTACAAAGACGTTGCAAAGCTCCGGAGATATCTTTCCGAGCGTGCTAAAATTGTTCCGAGACGTGTAACCGGCACCTGTGCCCGCCACCAGCGTGAACTGACTGTTGCAATTAAGCGTGCGCGTCATCTGGCGCTGCTGCCGTACATCAGCGATTAACGTCAACGTCAAAGCGGACCTAGACAAGCAACTATGAATTGGCATAGTTGCTTGTTTTATGCGCATATCAGAGGGAGAGGTTCCATGTCGTATTATTTTCTGTTCGATATTGCGCTGATTTTAATCAGCACAAAGCTGCTCGGGCTTGTCACCAAGCGCTTTCGCATGCCGCAGGTTGTAGGCGCCCTGCTTGCAGGTCTAATCCTGGGCCCGGCATTGCTCAATATTTTAAAAGAGACCGATTTTATCAGCCAGATGTCCGAACTTGGCGTTATCGTGCTGATGTTCACAGCCGGCTTGGAGACCAACATCCAAGACCTGAAAAAATCCGGTAAGGCTTCCATGATTATTGCAACGCTGGGCGTTATTGTGCCGATTATTCTCGGCTTCGGCTTAGTCATGTTCTTCAATAATAATGGCAGCTTTACCGATATGACCCACACCCAGCTTCTGCAAAACATTTTCATCGGCGTTATTCTAACCGCAACCTCGGTCAGCATTACGGTCGAAACGCTCAAGGAAATCGGCAAGCTGAATACAAAAGCGGGTAACGCCATTCTCGGCGCCGCAATTATTGACGATATCCTGGGCATTATTGCATTAACTGTCATCACTAGCATGGCCGATCCAACGGTCAATATTTGGCTGGTTTTGGGCAAAATTGTGGCGTTCTTCGCCGTCTGCGCCCTTTTCGGTTACCTGTTTTTCAAGTTCTTTGACTGGTACTGCAAACGGTACAGCAAAGATATGCGGCGCTTTGTTATCCTGTCCTTTGTATTCTGCCTGCTGCTGTCTTTCTGCGCAGAGGAATTTTTCCAGGTCGCAGACATTACCGGCGCCTTTATTGCCGGATTAATCATCTCTAACACCCAGCGTTCCAAATATATCATGTCCCGTTTTGAAACGCTGTCGTACATTCTGCTCTCGCCCATCTTTTTCGCGAGCATCGGCATTAAAGTGGAACTTCCTCAGATGGATACCATGATTATCATCTTCACAGTCCTGCTGGTGATTGTCGCTATTGTCAGTAAAATTATTGGCTGCGGGCTGGGCGCTAAGCTTTGCAAATTTACCAATCATGAAGCAATTCAGGTTGGTACTGGTATGGTTTCACGCGGTGAAGTCGCTTTGATTGTTGCCAACAAGGGGGCTGCCCTTGGGCTGATGAATGTAGCATTCTTCGGCCCAGTGGTAATTATGGTGGTTGTAACTACCATTGTCACCCCGATTCTGCTCAAATTTACCTTTGGGCGAAAAAAGAAAAATAAAACAGATGATGACGACAAGAACATTGTCTTAAAGCGAACACCGGTTCAAAGTGAGCTTTCACTTGATCTGGACAATCACGAAGGCTATAAATAACTCAAAAAGCACCGGATAAAACTCCGGTGCTTTTCTTTTCGGCAAAGTTATGGCGTTAAAATACATCCTTGTCTTTCTTTTTCTTGACTTCTCAAATCGCTAAAAAAGCCCGTCCGCTCAATTAGCAGACGGAGCTTTTTTCAAACATGCTCCAATCATCAGTACAGGCTGCTCATTTCATTACAAATGCAAAAGTCGCTCCACATTTTTGTGCAGAATTTTCTCCTGTACTTCTTCTGAAAGGCCCAGTGCATAAAATCGCTCCAGTTCTTCGTTCACCCGCCACATAGGATAATCGGTGCCGAACAGGACATAATCCTCGCCAAAGCAGGAAATCAATTCCCGTGCACGTTCTGGGGAAAGCTCATACAGTGAGCTGGAGGTATCCACCCAGACCCGTTTGCCTTCCAGCCATTTTTGCGCTTCATTCCACTGGGACCAGCCGCCAAAATGAGCGGCAATCACGTCGAGCTTCGGAAAGGCGTCCAGGATATGTGCAATCCGTTTGGGATGGGAATAACCATAACGCTTGTCCCCTGCATGAATGAGCAGCGGCAGCTTACCCTCCATCGCTGCATAAAGGCGCATAGCCGCAGCACTGTCCGCTTCAAATTTCTGAAAATCCGGGTGCAGCTTAACCCCTTTCAGGCCAAGTGAACAAATACGGTCAATCTCCTGCTCCAGATTCTCAAAATCCGGATGCAATGCGCCAAAACCGATGAACTTTTCCGGGTACTGCCGCACAGTACCGGCAATAAAATCGTTGATACTGCACACTTGCTGCGGCGTAGTCGCAACCGATTGGATTAAAAATCTGGAAACACCATACGCCTCGCTCAGCTTGAGCAAGGTACCCACCGAACCGTCTAAATCCATTGGAATGCTGTAAAAGTCTCCAATGCTTTCGGTCGCCTTTTCGGCTATCTTATCCGGGAAAACATGCGCATGGCTGTCAATTATCACGCTCAAAAAACCATCTCCATACCAAATTGGGGCACCGGGGTTCCGGCACAAAAAGAACATGGCCGTTTGGCCATGTTCTTTTTCTTTATCATATCACTATTCGGTTTTGATTTCAACCCAGAGGTCCTGCATAAGCTGGTTAATCTCCTGCGGCAGATTCTCAAAAAACTCGCATTTGTCCAGCACCTCGTCAGACGGATAAGCAATTTCATTGTTTTTCAGTTCCTCATCTAGCAGCTCATAGGCAGCCTGATTCGGAGTGGAGTAACCGATAAAGTCGCAGATCTCCGCGCCGATTTCACCCTCAAGAATAAAGTTGATAAACAGCTCCGCCGCCTCTTTGTTCTGCGCATCGGTCGGAATGCACATGGCGTCTACAAACTTATTGGAGCCCTCCTTCGGCAGGAAATAGGCAAGGTCCTCGTTTTCCTCCATCATGGTGATGGCGTCGCCCGCATAGTACGGGGCAAAAGCAGCTTCTCCGTTTTCCATTTTGTCAAAGATTTCATCCATAACATAGGACTGTACCAACGGCTTCTGTTCTTTCAGCTTGTCCGCACACTGCTGAAGTTCAGCTTCACTGACAGTGTTCTGAGAGAAGCCGAGCAGCTTCTGCGCAATACCGAATGCGTCACGGGAGTTGTTGAACATGAGGATATTTCCTTTGTACTGTTCATCCCACAGAACGCTCCAGCTGTCCGGGGTTCCCTCCACCATCGTGGTGTTGTAAATAACGCCGACCGTGCCCCAGGTAAATGGAACCGAATACTCATTGGTGGGGTCATAAACCTGATTTTTGAAGTTATCCATGACATTTTCCGCATTTGGAATGTTGTCATAATTCAGCTTCTGAATCATACCCTCGTCAATCATACGGGCAATCATATAGTCCGAGGGAATAATAACATCGTAGTTGGTTCCACCGCTCTTCATTTTTGCATAAAGCGCCTCATTGCTGGTGAAGGTGTCATAAACCACGTCAATATCCGGGTATTTCTCTTCAAACTCTGCAATGACATCCATAGAACCGTCGGTGCCGTCCGGCATATACTCGCCCCAGTTGTAGACATATAGTTTCTGGGTGGCGCCATTGCCGTTGTCACAGCCGGAGAAAGCGAACAGCGAGAGGCACAGGCCGCAGGCCAGCGCCAGAGATAAGATTTTTTTCATCAATGGTTTGTCTCCTTTTTCTTTGCTTTTTTCATACTTTTTATATTCATCAACACCAGCAGGATCAACACGACTAAAAACAAAATGGTTGAAAGCGCATTGATCTGTGGATTGACCTTTTTTCGCACCATCCCATAAATGGTAACCGGCAGGGTCTGGAAGCCGCTGCCGCTGACAAAATACGTGATAATAAAATCATCCAGCGAATAGGTAAAGGACATTAAAAAGCCAGCAAAAATACCAGGCATAATCTCCGGAAGAACCACCTTCCAGTACGCCTTAACCGGGCTGCATCCCAAGTCAAGCGCTGCCTCGTAAATGCTTTTATCCATCTGACTGAGTTTCGGCAGTACATTCAGAATAACATAGGGCAGTACAAAGGTAATGTGCGCAACAAGTACAGTGGCAAAGCCAAACTGCATGCCAAAAATCCCGGCGAGGAAAACAAACAGCAGGCAGAGCGCAACGCCGGTGACAATTTCCGGATTGATAATAGGCAGATAGGTTGCGTTCATGACGGTCTTGCGGGTGAGCTTTTTCATGTTGCTGATGCCTATAGCCGCCAGCGTACCGACGACCGTCGCAATTACCGAAGCAAGTACCGCAATGAGGATGGTGTTCCAAAACGAATTCATAATCAGCTCGTTTTTAAACAGCTCCTGGTACCATTTAAAGGTAAAACCGGTAAAATTGGCACGGCTTTTGGATTCGTTGAAGGAAAACACCATCATGACAATGATAGGCAGATAAAGGAACAGAAATACCAGCCCAAGATAAAGATTGGAACCGATCGCGCGTTTTTTCATACCAGCATTCCCTCCATTTCATCATCATCGAAGGTGTTGGTAATGCCGATGATGATTAAAATAATCACCATCAGGATAAGCGAGAGCGCCGAACCGACATTTGGATTGTAGGCGCCGCCCAAAAACTGCTCCTCAATGAGGTCGCCAATGAGCATATTCGAGCCGCCGCCAAGCATACGGGAAATGGCGAAGGTGCTGACCGACGGCACAAACACCATAATAATCCCAGTGATAATGCCGGTGCGGCTGAGCGGAAGTATTACCCGTCCAAGCACGTGAAAACGGTTCGCCCCCAAATCCTGCGCGGCCTCAATGACCGAAGGCTCAATTTTGCACATAATAGAGTAGAGCGGCAACACCATAAAGGGCAGGTAGTTGTAAACCATGCCCAATACAACCGCACCCTGGGTGTTGATCATATGGAGCGGCCCAATGCCAATCATACCGAGAAAATTGTTGATAAGGCCCTCGTTTTCCAGCAGGGTCATCCACGCGTAGGTGCGCAGCAGGAAGTTAATCCACATGGGGAGCATAATGAGCATGACCAGCATTCCCTGTGAGCGCGGACTCTTGCGTGACAGGATAAAGGCCAGTGGGTAAGCGATAATCAGGCAGATGACCGTCGAAAGCACCGCAAGCCAAAGGGATTTCAGGAATACTGGCATATACTTCATAATCGAAGAGAAATTTTGCACCGTCCACTCCTGCTCACTGTTTGTGAAAGCAGAATAGATGACAAAGAACAGCGGCACGATGATAAACACCAGCATCCAAATGATGTACGGGAAGGAAACCAGCTTTTTCACCGCTTACGCCTCCTTCGCCTTGCCGGCCGGTTTGATTTCAATTTTATCAAAGTCGAATTTGATGCCAATGTCGGTGGCAACCTGTTCGTCGTTCTGGGAATGGAGAATTAACTCGGTCTCCTCCAGCCAGATGATCAGTTCATTGTAAGCACCCTTGTAAATCAAGGACTCCAGGTACACCTTCGCGTCTGCATTGTCCTCAGAAACAACCTCGATGTTCTCCGGGTCAATCACCAGCGAAACCGGCGTACCGGCCTCCAGCCCAAGATTCTCCCGCTCAAAGCGGATCCCCAGGAATTCAACGGTGTTTTCATCCGCAACAACGCCGTCAATGTAGTTTTTGTCGGTGGCAAACATCTTTTCCATAATGTGAATATCGAACGGATCCACCGTAAGGCCAACTGTCTCCCCTACTGTTTTCGCTGTAGTGGAGTGAACCACCCACAACAGGTCGTTCACCATGACCTCCATTTCATAATGGACGCCCTTGAAAATAACCGAGGTGACAGTACCGACCAAATCGGTCTCTGACGGATCGACAAACTTAATATCCTCCGGACGGATGACGAGGTCAACCTTCTGGTTGCGGCGGAACCCCTTGTCCACACAAGGCAGGGTGACCCCCGCAAATTTGACCACACAGTCTTCCGGCATAACGCCGTCATAAATATTGCTTTCGCCAATGAAGTCAGCGACAAAGGCGTTCTTCGGCTCGTTGTAAATGTCCTGCGGGGTGCCCACCTGCTGGATAATGCCGTCCTGCATGACAACAACGGTATCCGACATTGTCAGGGCTTCCTCCTGGTCGTGAGTGACATAAACAAAGGTGATTTCAAGCTGCTGCTGAATCCGTTTAAGCTCAAGCTGCATCTCCTTGCGGAGCTTTAAATCCAACGCGCCGAGCGGTTCATCCAAAAGCAGCACCTTCGGGTAATTGACTAAAGCGCGCGCAATGGCGACACGCTGCTGCTGCCCGCCGGAAAGCTGGCTGACGTTGCGTTTTTCAAAACCGCTCAAATTGACGGTCTCCAGCATCTCGGTAACACGCTTGTGAATTTCCGCCTTAGGCAGTTTTTTAACCTTGAGGCCGAACGCCACGTTGTCATATACATTCAGGTGCGGGAACAGCGCATAACGCTGAAATACCGTATTGACCTGACGCTTATGCGGTGGCAGATCGTTGATTCGTTTTCCATCAAAAAAGACATCCCCATCATGCGGCGTCAGAAACCCGCCAATAATGCGAAGCGTCGTTGTCTTGCCGCAGCCCGAAGGGCCAAGCAGAGTAACGAACTCCTTATCGCGGATTTGAAGGTTCAAATCATCCAGAACCTTTTCGCCGTCATACAAGAATGTCACGTCTTTTAAATCAATGAGAATATCATGATTCATAATTGCATCCCCCTTTGCGGATTGAAAGTAGTGTGAAAACACATTACCCACAAAAGCTTTTGACATCTCCGCCCGCAAAAGGCTTTATCTCCTGGCCGCACCCCACGGCACAACAAATACAGCGACGCATACGCTTTCGTGCTTTTTTCAGAGCTCTCCACCCTGAATACAGATACAAAAATATCATGTCTAAATATAGAAGCATTTTCACAAAAAGTCAAGATAAACTTCACAAAAAAACGGAATTAATCAGAATTTTATTGCATTTTTTCGGAATTTTTCAAAAAACAAACTCAATTATCTTCTTTATTCTTTAAAATTCTCTTGATTTTAAAGAAATCATCGTTTTTTTAAAATTTCGGTTTCAAATGTTCTAAATTGTTCACTTTAACAATAAATTTCTGCCTGAAATGGGGCACGGTTGCTTCTTGCATTTTACCGGAAAACGTGCTATAATATTTGTGCTGATTCAATCAGTACATGTCTGGGTGTAGCGCAGCTTGGTAGCGCGCCACCTTGGGGTGGTGGAGGCCGTGGGTTCAAGTCCCGTCACTCAGACCATGCGGAGTATCATTAAAGGATCTGAAAAGGTCTGTTGATGATACTCCGCATTTTTTATTCCCAAGTTTATATAGCAATCTGTGCGGGGGCGTAGCTTAATGCTACGCCTTTTCTCGTTTCCAAAAGAATGTCCCGCTC
>QAMM01000008.1 GCA_003150405.1 Clostridiales bacterium | reverse complement strand
GTTATGTTATGAGGCATTAGCGTTCGTTTCCAAACGTTATTCCTCTCTTAAGGGCAGGTTGCTCACGTGTTACTCACCCGTCCGCCACTAAGTTTCAAAAACCGCACTCCGAAGAGATTGGTCTTAAAAACTCCGTTCGACTTGCATGTGTTAGGCGCGCCGCCAGCGTTCGTCCTGAGCCAGGATCAAACTCTTAAAAATATGGTATTTAAAGAACATTTCTGCCCTTTTAAATCATATCCTTAAGATGATTCTTTTCATCTCAATAGAACTACTAACGTCTTTTCTTTCGAAATCTTGTTAGTTCGTGAAACCTTTGTTTCACCGAATTAACGGGTTTATTTCGTTCGCTTTCATTGTTTAATTTTCAAGGTTCGTCTGCCGCTTTCTCTCTCAGGCGACTGTTCTCTATTTTACCACAGCCATCCTCTTTTGTCAACACTTTTTTTCGACTCTTTTTCAGCCTCTTTGTGTCCTTTTTGGGGGCTCTCTTTCATCCCCTCAAAAGCAGCTCGTTTATATTACCACATCCCTCTACCATTTGTCAAGGGGAAATTGACAAATAACCAATAAATTTGTCAAAATAGTGCTGGATTGAAATACTATTTTAGATTTGTTATAATAAGTAAATACCAATTAGAGAATGGATTGATTTCCTATGCCGATTAATATTCCCGAGTCTCTCCCCGCGCGTTCTGTTTTAGAAAGTGAAAACATTTTTGTAATGAGTGAAGAACGTGCCGTCAAACAGGACATTCGTCCGCTGCGAATTGCGATTTTAAATCTTATGCCAAAAAAAATTGAAACAGAAACGCAGCTGCTGCGTCTGCTCAGTAATTCTTCCCTGCAAATCAACATAGAACTGCTGCAAACCGCAACCCATACTTCAAAAAACACCTCACAGGAACATCTGCTTAAATTCTACAATACTTTTGAAGATGTAAAAGAACAATATTTTGACGGTCTGATTATTACCGGGGCGCCGGTTGAACAGATGGAATTTGAAGATGTGGATTACTGGGAAGAGCTTTGTGACATTATGGAATGGAGCAAAAGCCATGTCTTTTCGACCTTGCACATCTGCTGGGGCGCACAGGCCGGATTGTACTACCATTACGGTGTTCCTAAACTTTCTTTGAAGCAAAAAATGTTTGGTATTTACAAGCATCGGGTACTCCGTTACAACAACCCTTTGGTACGTGGATTCGATGAAGAATTTTTGGCGCCTCATTCACGCCATACCGCTGTATCAACCGAGAGCATTATTCAGCACCCAAAATTGGAACTGTTAGCTGTTTCAGAGCTTGCAGGCCCCTTTTTGATTGCTTCGCAGGATAATCGCCAGCTTTTCATTACCGGGCATTCAGAATACGACCGCCTGACCCTTGCCACCGAGTATTTTCGGGATATTGAAAAGGGGCTTCCTATCCAGGTCCCGTATAACTATTTTCCGAATAACGATCCCAACCGAACGCCGCTCTTTAACTGGCGCAGCGCAGCAAACCTTATTTATGCCAACTGGCTCAACTACTTTATTTACCAGCAGACGCCGTTCGAACTTAGCCAGATTCAATTGCTGTAAAAAAGCTCCGTCCTTTTAGGATGGAGCTTTTTCTGTAACTATTCCGAAAAGCGATTCATTGTGTTGGATTGCTGAGAATCCAGCGCTTCCTCCATAAGCCGCAGCATTTCAAGGGTACTGCGAAAATGTTGAGTTTTCTCCGCATCTACCCATTGTATGGTTCCCTGCCAGGTCGCATTTTGCCGGAACTGGACATGGACAATAAATTTAGCCTGCGGGCTTTCGTTCTGACTAATTTCACTCATTTTTATATCCTCCAGTTCGGGCACTAACTCACGCCCCTTTTTGCTGTAAAAACTTCGATATTCAAAAGACGCCTGAGGAAAATTTAACGTATCATACATTTTATTCATTTTCAGCAAAAGGCCCAACGTGTTACGAAACGGCACCGAATACTGAAAAAACGGGCTGTTAATAAACCCACAAATTTCATAATTTTCATATTTGGAGATGACAACGCTCAACCGAGTAGCCATGCTGGTGATGCAGAAAACCTGCTCACGCACGCCTTTATTCATAACGCCCCACCTCCATCCACTTTTCTACATTATAATGTAAGCCAGTCACACACCGGTCACATCACACAGAACAGCAAAATAAACCGCGGAAAATTCTATCCAAAGATGAGACTGCGTTACAAAAGTCTGTCGCGCATGCTTTCCGGATTGGTGCAATAAATAAGCGCATTTTCCTTTGAAATACGTCCCGCCTGATACAGGCGAAGAATATCGGAATCCATTGAACGCATTCCCGTGCTTTGGGAAGAAAAAATAACGTTGTCGATTTGATGTACTTTTGCTTCCCGGATCATATTGCGAATGGCGCTGTTGACCAGCATAATTTCAAAGGCGGGTACAAGTTTACCGTCGACTGTCGGAATCAACTGCTGCGAAACGACCGCCTGCAAAACCATGGACAGCTGCACACGGATCTGCTGCTGTTGGTTTGCCGGGAACACATCGATAATACGATCGATGGTATTCGCCGCACCGATTGTATGCAGGGTAGAGAGCACAAGCTGCCCGGTTTCAGCCGCCGTCATCGCCGTAGTAATGGTTTCGTAATCCCGCATTTCACCCAGCAAAATGACATTGGGTGCCTGCCGCAGTGCAGCGCGCAGGGCACTGACATAATCCCTGGTGTCGTGCTCTATCTCGCGCTGGCTCACCAAACTCTTGTCATGCCGATGCAGATACTCAATCGGATCCTCAATGGTGATGATATGGCTGTTCCGATTTTTATTTATTTTATCGATAATGCAGGAAAGCGTGGTCGATTTCCCGCTTCCCGCAGAGCCGGTAATTAAAACCAAGCCCTTATTTTTCCGGTACAGATCAATAACCGTATCCGGAATGCCGAGAGCTGTATAATCCGGTAGCTCAAATTTAACCACACGGAGAATCAAAGCCAGAGAGCCACGCTGTTTATAGGCATTGCAACGAAAACGGCTCAAATGCTGAATGGAAAAGGAAAAATCATCATCCCCTGTAGCATTCAGCGGCCCCATATCGCGGTGATCCAACGCATAAATCTGTTTTGCCGCTTCTTCGGTATCCTCCGGCATCAGCCGACTGTCATTCCAAGGCTTAATGGAATCACCGATTTTAAACGAAATCGGCGCGCCTGCAATGATGAAAATATCGGATACATTCTCTTCAACGGCCTTTTGCAGCACGGAAAGAATATCAAGACTCAAACCAATTCTCCTTGCCATAATTCTAAATTACTATCGTCTTCATTGTATGTTACGGTACTGACTAACCTGCGCTTCAACACCGTGTACCGGACAGACTCGTCAAAAGGATTTGGTTCCAGCTGGATTTCCAGGACGAGTTTACGCACATCGTCCACTGGGATCTCTGCGGTAACTGTCCAGCCTTCCTGTACAAGGGTTCCCTCGGAAAAGCCGAGATCGAACTGCGCAAGACTCTGTGCAAGCGCCTGATAAGATGCCAAACGCAGAATACTTCCAGTTTCACCCTGAAGCGAACGGATTTTATCAGCCGTTTCGCCCGGCAGCGGTCCGCAGGGCAGTCCCTCCAGGTTGTTCGACGTCTCAAGCTGCTGTGCAGACGCCATCATTGCGCTTAACTTGCGGTCAACCGACGCCAGAAAACGCTCTGCCGTTGCATCCGCTTGATAATAACTCGTCACACCGTTTGCAGTTTTTTCCGCCAATTTATAGTCGGAGTTCGCTGTAACATAGCCTAAAACCGAAAAGGTGGTTAAGGCAAGTACAATAAATATCATAAGCAGCGATGAAATTCCCACGCTTACCCGAAATCCGCCCCTTTTTTGCATGCCACAGCCCTCCTTTCCCCTCAATTACCGATTCGCAGAATATTGCTCCGACTCAAGTCGGTAAACGGATCGCTCCTGCTCTTCCCCAACCGAAAACACTTCAGCTGTAAAACCGTATTCACGTCCCGCTTCATCAGATGAAAGTTCCGACACGGTAAACAGCAGCTTATATCGGCCATTCTCCTCTACAGGGTTCCAATCCTTATCATACCATACGGTATAAACCGTTTGACCGCCCTGCGTTTCCGGCGTATGGCACCACTCATTTGAAACACCGTTTGCACGGTATTCTTCGGTAAGACGCTGGGTCAATATCACTGCCATGTTCAAGTCGGTACTCTGCTGGCCTTTCAGGTGGGTAGCCGCAAAAACCTGAAGCGTAACCGCCGCTGAAAGCGAAAAAAACAGAATAACCACAATAATTTCTACCAAGAAGGTATTCACACGGTTTCCCTTCACCAAAATCAGCCACCACCCTTTCTCAATTATGATCTGCTTAACCGCCGCTGCGGGGGTTAAGCGCAATACTGGTTTCTTTCCCGCTG
Organism: Clostridiales bacterium; assembly: GCA_003150405.1. GTDB lineage: Bacteria > Bacillota > Clostridia > Oscillospirales > Ruminococcaceae > Metaruminococcus_A. The sequence continues at coordinate 69,025 of QAMM01000008.1, read as the reverse complement.
AGGTCAGCCGCTGTAAACGTATACAGCCCATTTTCGTATTCCATTTCAAAGGAATTCACCTTGGCAATGGTATCGCCTGCCTCAGGGTTAAATGTTACGCCATCCAGCAGAGACTGCTCTTTTATTTCTCCGTTATAATAATAAATATAGTCGGAGACACCTTCTTCGCCTGTCTGCCGGATGCAGACGGCATCATACCCATTGACTGTCTGCAGCGTAACCGCACCGGAAACATCATTTGAGCGAATTTTCCCCGCCACATAAGAAAGCGAAGAACGCACCTGGTTGTTCATCTGCATGTGATCAACTACCCGTTGATACATACCGGCACCAATGGCTACCAATAAAAGCGAAACCACTGCAAATACACCGAATACCAGCAGAATAAACAACGAATCCAGTTTGTGGATGATATTGGTTTTGTGCATTTCTCCGCCTCCCTTTCTGCAGATTTTATTGCTGCGCCTGAATATCGATCAATTCCACCATAGGCTTGACATTTCCACCAATGGTGTCATAAAGGACGCTGAACCGGCTGTGATCGATGATCACGCCGTAATTTTCTTCCAAATACTCCACCGAGGCGGGATATACCCCCTCAATGGCATAGCAGTTTACCAGGGCCTTTTGAATGGCCTGTTCGGTTACCAGACGACTCTCGCTGCCTGAACGGTCGGATAGGTTATTGATATAGAAAATAAACAGCCCAATGATTGCCGCAAAGCAAGCCAGAGACAACACTGTACCCAAATATGGAAACTGTTTGTTTTTTTTATAAAGCCTCATAATACACCCTTTCTGTTCAGGACTATCCAATCGAAGACATAACGCCCATAAGCGGGAGCATGACCGCAAGCAGAATTGCACCGATAATCACCGAAAGGATGCCAACCAGAACCGGTTCCACAACCGCCACCATACGGCTGATACTGGAATCGACCTCCTGTTCATACAGATCTGCCATCCGCTGCATCACCGTATCAAGGTTGCCGGTCTTGTTGCCAATGCCCACCATTCTTCCGTAAACTCCGGGGAAAATTCCGACTTCTTCAATCGCCGCAGTAAAAGACGCGCCGCCTTCCAACAGTTTGCCGCATCTGGCTACTTTGCCCCTAATGGTCTGATTGGTAATAATATTCGGGATAAGCTTAAGTGCTTCGTCCACGCTGTAACCACTGGAAAGCATCATCGCCATAACCGAGGCAAAGCGAGCCGACGCCACCTTGGCGGCAAGTCCTTTTTTCGAGCCAAAACGGTCACAAAGATTGCTAAAAAACCTGCTGCCCGCCGGTGTGCGGGAAGCAATCACCCCTGCCACAAAGAGCACAATCAACACCAGCAGGATGACCAGCGCTGCAATTCCAACATTTGCGCTGACGTCCAACACCACCCGGGCCGTCTGGGACATAGAGCTCCCTAAATCCCGGAACACTTCGTTGAAAACCGGAAGCACCTTAATTACCAGCACCGCAATGACAACCGACATCATAACCACCAGCACAAACGGATACAGCACCGCGCTCCGAATACTCTTTTTTAGCTGGTCTTCACGGTCATAATACTTTGCAAGTGATTCCATGACCTGATCCAATTTCCCGGCCTTTTCGCCGATTTCAATCATGTTGACCATATAATCCGGGAACCGGCCGCACACACGAAGCGCCTCGTAAAACGGGATGCCCTGCATCACCGCTTTTTCAAGAGCATCAATCATTTTAACGGCAGCGTCATCCGCGACGCTTTCTTTAATCGCCCCAATGCCATCGGCAAGCGGGATGGCGGATTTCAGGATGAGCGCCACCTGTGAACAGAACAGCGAAACATCCTCCGAAGAAAACCGCTTTCCTTTTTTGGGGTTTTTATTACGGTCGTTCATAGCAACTACTCCTCCTGATTCTGTCCATTTCAAATATAAAACCGGTTGCTTAATAATATTGCTGTGTCACGTAATTACCGCTGTTTTCGGTATAGCTTGCACCGTTGACGGTACCAAAGGTTGCATCCAGCCGTTTCCATCCGCCGTTTGACGGAATTCCCACCGCAATCCAGCCAACATTTTGAATGTAAACTTCATTCCACGCATGGGCGGCGCCCTTTGTCGTACCCATTACAACCTTGGTGGGAATCCCCTGTGCGCGGCACATGGTTGCCATCAAGGCGGCATAATCAAAACAGATTCCCCTGCCGGAAGCCAGCGTTGAATCCGGATTCGGCACATAGGACGAGGTCACGCTAGATGCCTTGGGATAATCGTAAGACACATGGGTGATGATGTAATTGTATATGGATTTTACCTTATCCAAATCATTGCTGGCATTCATACAGAGCCCAAAGGATTTCCGAACTGCTGCAGAACCTGAATTGTAGTTCGCATAAATGTTGGGGTAAAGGTAACAATTGGTTCCAGGCGACGCACTGAAGGACACTGTGCATGCCGCGGCATATTTATCGCCGCTTGTATTGACGTAAATGGTTACCGTGTAATTGCCGTTTCCCATTTGCAGCGGGATGGGGTAGTAAGTTCCCGCCGAGGGAAGAATATAGCGCTGGTAGGTGCCGCCGTTCGGGCCCTGCACCCGGACCTTTGTTTTGGTATCACTGGCCTTTTTAACCATGACATATCCCTGCGCCGTATTGCTGTAATCAATAGCAGACCCATCCGCTCCCGACGCCACCTGTGTTCCCGGTGCTGAAGCTGTACGAATGCTGATACCGCCGGTGTAGTTTCCGCCGGGATCCCATGAAAAGCCGGGGTCTGCACTCTCACCACCTCCGCCTGCCGAAGATGAAGGCTGCTGCACCTGCCCGCCCTGGCTTGCTTGTCCGCCGCCTATTCCGCCACTGCCGGAAGGCTGCTCTCCGGTTGAATTGCTGGAAGGAGCACTGCCGTTTGATTCTTCTTCGGTTTCTGAGGAATCCGAATCCGGATCCTCTTCGGAATCAGAATTCGATTCCGACTCCGCTTCCGAATCTTCAGAAGAATCCGAACTAGAATCAGACGATGAACTAGAAGAGGAAGAAGATGTGTCAGAGGAAGATATACCGTTTTGATTGCATGCCGCCATCATGAGCAGCACAAATGCAACGGCCGCTGCGGTCAAACGCCTCTTCCACATGATACTCCCCCCTTAGAATCCCATTAAACCGGTTCGATTGCTTTCAGCCTCGTACTTAAAACAATTTCTTTGCCGCGGTAACACATTTTAAAACGGTTGGCAATCCGCTTTAAAACCTTTTCGCCATTTTCATAATTGGTCAACGGAAGTATAACCACATACTGCGCCGAGCTGTACTTGGAGACAATATCGCCCTTGCGCAGGCTCTGCACCACACACTCCTGCAAAAGCGGCATAGCACTTTCCAAAATTTTTTCCAGCGGCACGTCACCCAAACGATTGTTCAACGTAAAAAGTGCAACATAAACCGACTGGCCAGTCCGCATCATAGAGCGTGCCTGAATACGGTACAGACTCTTAAATACATCGTAGTTGCAAAGGAACGCTCCTCCCCGCTCTTCTTCCTCCTGCAAATCCTGTTTGATGATATTTAAATCGTGCTCAATTCGATTGACGCCGGAAGAAATCTCCGTATACAAATCCTGAAAGGATTCGGTCAGGTCGACATTGAGCTCACGGTAAAACAAATCCACAATGTGCTGGTAATGGCGCAGCGCCTTGCCCGGCTGCTTCTGTTTAAGGTAAGCCGTCAGCAACAATTTGTGCACCTGTTCTTCAAAGGGATACAGCGAAACGGCCTGCTCGCAAATTCGAATAATCTGGTCATAATCGCCGTCTTTTGAAAGGTAGGGTGCCACACGCAGAATACATTCGTTATACAGGCTGGCGTAGTAAGCATTTTTGCTGACAACCCAACTTGAATAAGAAGACTTGGGCAAAAACTCTCCCTGGTAAAGGGAAATTGCCCGTAAAAAGCAGTCCACACGTTTTTCGACACTGCAATTCGAGCGCATAGCCGTCTTATAACAATCATCAAACTCTTCAATGTCAATTTCAAGCGGAAGCTGGTTGTTCCACGCATATGTATTGCGTTCAAACTTAATGAAGTCAACCTTTCCTTCCGGGTCAAGAACACTCAGGGTTTTACGGCAGCGGTAGATTAAATTTTTAAGCGCATTGAGCGGCGCGTCACAGTCCTCATCATCCCACAAAAGCTCAATCAATTTTTCCTGCGAAATTTCGGTGTGCCGGTTTGCCACAAGGTATTCCAAAAGCATCCAAACCTTTTTGGTGCGGCTTTGATCGTTGGAAACCACAATATCCCCGCGGCGGATACTGAACTCGCCGAACATTTTGATCATTAATTTTTCATTCGCAATGCTGCTCATACGAAAGCCTCTCTTCCATTGCCGTTCAACATCATAAATTTTTTGCTGTAATTCATTGGTTTTATCAACCTTGCGAACTATATATCAACTCTTTTGATTTCCATTTTATAAAAATTCAATGCCATTATAACATAATTTTTTTAAATGATAAAGAGGTTTTGTTACCAAATCCGCAAAAAAAAGACGCCCATGCTCCATTCACAGGGCGCCTCAGCGGTTAGGCGTATTTTTCCTTCAAATAACTCAAGAATTTAACGTGTGCTTCTTCGTCCAGAATTATGCGACAGAGATTTTCCTGAATGTTTTCATCCCGAATCATTTCGGTCTGACGCTGATATTTTTGAATAGCCGCCCGTTCGCTTTCCAGCGCATACCCCAACATACGCGAAAGCTGCACCGGATACCGGTGATACCCCGGCGTCCAGTAAGTTCGCTGCCCACACCGATTGTTCCAAAGACGCGGATCCTGTCCAAGCTGGTAGGCAAGTGTCCCAAAGATTTCCAGGTGACGCATCTCTGTCTCGGCAATTTTACGAAACGCCTCAGAAATTTCCAGATATTGCGGCGTGACAAAGTGATTATACAAATACAGACTGACAGCACTCATCTCTGAATTGATTCCACCGACGTTGCTCAGCATTGCACGCCCATAAGCCGGATTCATACTTCCAGTGAATACTTTGGGATATGGAAGCGGCACTTCATATAGCGGATGCTGTCCCTGCGGCTTTGGTCTGTTTCCGGTATTGGCCATGTTTGAGCCCCTCTTTCCATCGTTCTGTTACACTATATCCCTTTCCAACGTATTTCAGAACAAAAGCAGGTATAAAATACGAAAAACAAAACTGATTTCTTGGTTTAAAGACAGCGTCATCCTGCCATATACACCTATTGGACTTATCGGATGTCTCATTCACAATTTCTATATTTCCTTTTGATGGTCTATTTTTTCATGCCGAACGGTAAAGGTCAATATTTTATAGCAGTTCATGTTTCAAATTGTACAACTATTGCTGTCTGTGCCATACTCTTTCTGTCTGATGCAAGCCGCCCTTCACCGGTTCTTATCCCCACTTGAAAACAACGCAAAAAAACAAGCGCTGGAAACCCTTAAGGTTTTCCAGCGCTTGTTTTGGTTGGCTGATTGACTTTTAAACGCTGCCAAGATAACATCGGGTTTTATAAGGGAAGCAAAGGCGGCCCTGAACGCTGTACCGGTCAAACAGCGCACCAAATGCGGCAATATAATCCAGGTAATGAACATCGCCCAGTTTTGGCGCAAAAGAAGAGGACAGATACCGCCCTATCAGACCCTGACAGTCATATATCACGGGATTTTCAAAAACCTGATATTCGAATATCCCCTTATCAAAAAACTGGTGCAGAACCTCCAGCCTTTCCTCAATCCCACCACTGAACCCATTGAAATTTGGGCAAAACCGTCTGCATATCCCCGCTGTTTCCTGAACCAGCGGGCTTTCAAGATCACGGCTGTTCCAGATCAACGCCACTCTGCCGCCGGGAACCAGAATTCTCTTGCATTCTGCCCGAAACTTCGCCGCGTCAAACCAATGAAATGCCTGCGCCGCTATGACAAGCCTGACCGACCCTGCCGCGATTCCCGTCTCTTCCGCAGAGCCGGGCAAAACCACGGTATTCGAATAGTCTGCAAGCATTTTTTCAGCCTGCGCCCGCATATCCGCATTCGGTTCTACCGCCATAACCTGTAAACCGCTTTCCGAAAGCTGTCTTGAGAAAATTCCGGTTCCAGCGCCAATATCCGCAACCACATTCCCCCGTTTCAGCCCGGCAGCCGAAATAATGAAATCAATACATGCTTGCGGATAATTCGGGCGGTGCTTTTCATACGCGGACGCTTTCCCCGTAAACTGATTCGCCTTTCCCAATTGTATGCCTCCTGTCAAAACGTTTTTATAAAACATCTATTTTAATGTACTATTCCAATATCAAACCGACGGAAAACTTTTGAGAAAATCAGAGGCCCCACTTTGCCAAAATATCCCCAGCATCTTCTACACCGTTTGGTGTAGCCGGCATTTGGTTAAAATTGCCGTTCAACCATTTTTACTTCGGAGCCACCTGTCAATCCGCCTGTAAAACAGCCGCTTTCATACTCCGCACGTAATCGGCAAGTGGAGCGGCGGCTTTCTCACCGTACTCAGCTATGATCTTCACAATCGCGCTGCCTACAATCGCGCCGTCGCTGGTGGCCGCCATCTGTTCCGCCTGCGCTGGCGTACTAATGCCAAATCCAATCGCCGTTGGAATATTGGTCACCTGCCGGATGGCGGCTACAATGCTGGCGAGATCGGTTTTAATTTCTTCCCGCACGCCGGTCACGCCCATTGAGGAGACAACATAAATAAATCCTTTTGCCTCTTTGGCAATCATTTGAATGCGCTGCTCCGAGGTTGGCGCAATGAGTGGGATGAGATCCACACCATGAACCGCCGCTATATCCGCCACTTCACCCTTTTCTTCGTACGGAAGGTCAGGAATGATAATTCCATCCACTCCGACCGCTTCGCAGCGGGTAAAAAACGCCTCATAGCCATAATGGAATACGGGATTTAAATAGGTAAGAAAAACCAATGGTATGCTTGATTTTTTTCGCAGGGATTCCACCATTTCAAAAACGCCCTCCACCGTGGCGCCGTGTTTCAGCGCACGGATATTGGCGTCCTGTATAACCGGGCCCTCTGCAGTTGGATCAGAAAATGGGATGCCAAGCTCGATCAAATCTGCACCCGCCTGTTCCATTGCAAGGATATATTCTTCCGTCTTTTCCAAGGACGGATCCCCCGCTGTTACAAATGCAAGAAACGCTTTGTGTCCGTCAAAAGCCTTTTGAATCTTACTCATGGATGTCCACCCCTCTGTACCGTGCGATTGCCGCAACGTCCTTGTCTCCCCTGCCCGAAAGGCAGATGATGATACTTTGATCTTTGCTCATACTTCCTGCAATCTTACGCGCCTGTGCCACTGCATGCGCGCTCTCAATGGCGCAGATGATGCCCTCGGTCCGTGCAAGGTATTCAAAGGCATCCACTGCTTCATCGTCGGTGATTGGAACATACTCTGCACGGCCCGTGTCGTGCAGATAAGCGTGCTCCGGCCCAATGCCGGGATAATCAAGTCCGGCAGAAATGGAATAAACCGGAGCGATCTGGCCGTTTTCATCCTGGCAGAAATAGGATTTCATGCCGTGGAACACTCCCAGCGTCCCTTTGGCAATGGTCGCCGCATGCTTGTCGGTATCAATTCCCTTGCCGGCGGCCTCGCAGCCAATCAGCCGCACACCTTCATCCGGAATAAAATTGTAAAAAGCCCCCATTGCATTGCTTCCGCCGCCCACACAGGCGACTACTGCCGCCGGGAGCTTTCCTTCTTTCTCAAGAATCTGCGCACGCGCCTCTTTGCTGATGACACTCTGAAAGTCCCGCACAATCATCGGGAACGGATGCGGCCCCATCACCGAACCGAGGACATAATGAGTATCATAAACCCGGTTGGTCCATTCCCGCATGGTTTCGTTGACCGCGTCCTTCAAAGTCATGGTGCCGCTGGTAACCGGGTGAACCTTCGCGCCCAAAAGCTCCATTCGGTAAACGTTGAGCGCCTGCCGCTCGGTGTCTTCCTTGCCCATAAAGATTTCGCATTCCATGCCAAATAAAGCGGCGACGGTCGCCGTAGCGACGCCGTGCTGACCCGCGCCGGTTTCGGCAATCAGACGGGTCTTGCCCATTTTTTTGGCAAGCAGAGCCTGTCCGAGCACGTTATTAATTTTATGGGAACCGGTGTGATTCAAGTCCTCCCGCTTCAAATAGATTTTCGCGCCGTCTAAGTCCTTGGTCATCTTTTCCGCATAATAAAGTAGCGACGGCCGACCGGCATATTCGCGCAGCAATTCCGCCAGTTCCTGCTGAAACTCCGGGTTATTCTTATAATACTCATACTGTTCTTCCAGGTGGATCAGTTCATTCATGAGTGTTTCAGCGGCATACTGCCCGCCATGTACCCCATATCTTCCTTTACTCATCCCGTACACTCCTTACAATCCGTTCCATTTTTTCTGGGTCTTTGACCCCGTCTGTCTCCGCCCCGCTGCTCAAATCCACCGCATAAGGCTGAACCTGCCGAATGGCCTGAACCACGTTTGCGGCGTTCAATCCGCCCGCCAGGAAAAAGGGGCAGTCACAGCGGCGGATCAGCGACCAGTCAAACTGCTTTCCACTTCCAGCGCCGCTGTCCAGCAGCAGGTAATCCGCTTGTGAATTCCGCCATCGCAAAACATCCTGCTCCGACAATACCTTCACCGCCTTGATCACCGGTTTTCCGCTGTATTCCTGAATGCGCCGTACAAAAGCCTCGTCCTCATTCCCATGGAGTTGAGCAATATCAATGACCCCTTCTGTAAGCAAAGCGAGAATTTCCTTCTCCGGCGCATTGACAAAAACCCCGACCGGAACAATGCCCGGTTCCAACCGTTCCCGCAGGCGCTTTGCCTGCTCCGGCGTCACACGGCGGCGGCTTTCGGCAAAGACAAAGCCAATATAATCCGGTTTTGCCTGGTTTGCCGCTTCAATATCCTGCTCCCGGCTCAGACCGCAGATTTTCACCTTGGTCCCGCTCATGGTTTACCTCCCCGCAGCGCATCGAGCATCGCTCTTTTATCTAGGCTGCGCATCAGCGTTTCTCCAATCAGCACTGCATCGGTGCCGTTCCGGCGCAACGTCTCCACGTCCTCCGGCGTGGCGATTCCGCTTTCCGACACATATAGGAGCTCATGCGGAACCTCCTGCCGCAGACGAATGCTCGTCGTCACATCCACCTGAAAGGTCTGCAAATCCCGGTTGTTGACCCCGACGCTCCGCGCTCCGGCGTCAACAGCCATCCTGACCTCCTCTTTGGTATGCGCTTCTACCAACGCAGACAAGCCAAGCCGGTGCGCGGTTTCAAGATACTGCCGCAGCAATTCCGGCGGCAGTATCGCACAAATGAGCAGCACTGCCGAAGCGCCGAGTAGCTTTGCCTCGTAAATCATGTATTCATCCACTACAAAATCCTTGCGCAGAATAGGAATTTGTACCGCCGCAGCAATTTCTTTCAGGTAACGGTCCTCCCCCTTGAAGTAGAACGGTTCGGTCAGCACCGAAATGGCAGATGCCCCCGCTGCTTCATACTCCTGCGCAATTTGCAGGTAAGGGAAATCCTCAGCAATCACCCCTTTGGAGGGAGAAGCTTTTTTGACCTCGCAGATAAACGAAATCCCATCTTGTTTTAATGCGCGTTCAAATGGGAAGCCGGTATTTGCATCCAGCGCTTCCGCCCTAGCTTTGACCTCTGCAAAAGGAACCCTCTGTTTCTGTTCTTCCATCCGCAGACGGGTGCGCGCCGCAATTTCGTCCAGTATCATAACAATCTCCTTACGCCTCATTGGAGCAACGGATGAAGGCTTCGAGCTGCTTCAACGCTTTACCGCTATCAATGGTTTCCTGAGCCAAGCGAATGGCGGATTCCCAGTCTGCGCACCTTCCCGCCGCGTACAATGCCGCTGCCGCGTTGAGCACCACCGCATCACGCTTTGGCCCTTTTTCTCCACCGAGGATAGCACGGGTAATTTCTGCATTTTCCTTGGGCGTGCCGCCCACTAAATCCTCTTTGGAGCAGCGCGCAAGCCCAAACTGCTCTGGGGTGATGACATAGGAACGAAAACCTCCATCCCGAACCTCGCAAACTGACGTCGGCGCGCTCATTGAGATTTCGTCCAGACCGTCCTGCCCAAACACCACCATGCCGCTTTTGACGCCGAGGTTTGCCATAACCCGTGCAAGCGGTTCCACCAACGCCTCGTCATAAACGCCCATCACTTCCATGTTTGCACCGGCCGGATTTGCAAGTGGTCCAAGAATATTAAATATAGTTCGGATACCGAGTTCCCGGCGCACTGGGGCGACGTATTTCATGGCGATGTGATAGTTCTGTGCAAACAGAAAACAAATGCCAATAGCCTTAAGCAACCCCGCGCTCTTTTCCGGCGGCAGATCGATTTTAACCCCCAATGCCTCCAGCACATCCGCGGCGCCGCATTTGCTCGACGCCGCACGGTTGCCATGTTTCGCAACCGGCACGCCCGCCGCCGAAATGACGAGAGAAGCAGTCGTAGAAATATTAAAGGAATTGGCCCCGTCCCCTCCAGTGCCGACAATTTCCAGCACATCCATATCGTGCAGTAGCTTGATGCAGTGCCGGCGCATTCCCGCAGCCGATGCGGTAATCTCGTCAATGGTCTCGCCCTTCAGGCTCAACGCTGTAAGGTAGGCGCTCATCTGCACCGCAGACGCTTCACCGCTCATAATTTCATTCATGACCGCCTCGGCGGTTTCATAGGATAAATCCTTCCGTTTGGAAAGGTCGATAATCGCTTCTCTTATCATTATGCCTGAACCCCCAGAAAATTTCGAATAATGGAACCGCCGTCCGGCGTCAGGATGGATTCGGGGTGAAACTGTACCCCGTAAACGGGATACTCCCGGTGCTCCACCGCCATAATCTCCCCATCCTTGGTTTCTGCCGTCACCTTCAACACTTCTGGCAGCGTTTTGCGTACTGCCGCCAGGGAATGGTACCGGGCCGCCTGAATCTGCGGCGGCATACCATAGAATAATTTACTGTCGTTATCCAGTGAAACCAGCGAGGTTTTTCCGTGCATGAGCTGCTTTGCATAAGACACGGTCGCTCCATATGTTTCGCAAATGGACTGGTGCCCCAGGCAGACGCCTAAAATTGGAATTCTGTCCCCAAGTGTTCGCACCACTTCAATACAAACGCCTGCATGTTCCGGCCTGCCCGGCCCCGGCGACAGGATGATTGCCCGCGGCTCCATTGCCGCAATTTCCGCCGCCGTGTATTCGTCGTTCCGAATTACACGGATATCCGGCTCAACCGAGCCGACAAGCTGGTAGAGGTTATAGGAAAAGCTGTCATAATTGTCGATGAGCAATACCATCAGTCAATTCCCTCCCCAGCCGTCTCAATCGCCCGAACCACCGCTTTGGCTTTGTTCAGACATTCCTGATATTCGTTTTCTGGCACACTGTCCGCTACAATGCCTGCACCTGAGCAGACAAATACCTTGCCGTTTTTTGCATACGCAATCCGGATTGCTATGCAGGTATCTAGATTGCCGGTGAAATCGATGTATCCAATCGCACCGCCATAAATGCCGCGCTTGACCTGCTCGAGTTCATCAATGATTTCACACGCCCGGATTTTCGGCGCGCCGGAAAGGGTTCCGGCGGGAAGCACAGCGGATACCGCGTCAAGCGCGTCTTTGTCCTCCCGGATCTGCCCCGACACCGTTGAGCCGATATGCATCACATGGGAAAACCGCTCAATGGACATATACTTTTCCACCTGAACCGTGCCAATTTTGCTCATGCGGCCGAGGTCGTTGCGGCCCAAATCCACTAGCATGTTGTGCTCGGCGCATTCCTTATCATCTGCAAGCAGCTCGCGTTCCAGCGCCATATCCTGTTCGTCGGTTTCGCCGCGCGGACGGGTGCCCGCCAACGGAAAGGTGTGCAAAGTGCCGTCCTCCAGCTTGACCAGCGTTTCCGGTGAAGCACCTGCAATTTCAATATCGTCACTCGAAAAATAAAACATATAGGGCGACGGATTGGAGGTGCGCAATACACGGTACGCGTCAAACAAACTTCCTTCAAGCTCCGCCTCCATCCGGTTGGAAAGCACCACCTGAAAAATATCGCCTTCATAAATGTACCGTCTTGCCCGTTCCACCATATTGCAGTATTCCTTTTTGGTAAACAATGGCTGGAACGGTGTTTTCAAAACCGGCTTGGGATTCGGCGCCGGTTTTCCGGTACGGAGCAGATGGATGAGCTGTTCCAGTTCCAGCACCGCACGATTATAATTCACCTCAAGCGCATCGGTCCCAGCATTGGCGATAAGGACAATTTTCTGGCGGAAATTGTCAAAGGCAATGACCTTGTCAAACAGCATTAAATCCACATCTTTAAAGGATTCCTCATCTGCCGCACTGAGCTTCAGGCCAGGTTCGCTGTATTTGATGTAATCGTAGGAAAAATAGCCGACCAACCCACCAGTAAAGGTAGGAAGCTCCGCCAAGCGCGGGCTGTTGTTTTCCTCAATGACTTTCCGGATAAACTCACCCGGATTGGTTATCTCTTCGGTGATGACCGTACCGTTTTTCACCGTCATCACTCCATTCTGGCAGGTGATCTCCAACTTCGGATCAAACCCGAGGAAGGTGTAGCGCCCCCACTTTTTGGAATCCTCAACACTTTCCAGCATATAGCAATGGTGGCTTACATGCTTGAGGATGCGCATGGCCTGAATTGGCGTCATGCTGTCTGCATAAATTTCACAGCTTACCGGGATGTTCCAGTAGCTTCTCTGTGAACAAAGTGCCCTTGCCTGTTCCAGCGATGGAAACACTTTCATACCGACCGCCCTTTCTCAAACGGGAGTTTGCACGCCTGCCGGAAATGGGCAACAAAAAAACCGCCCCCGACAGAAAAACTGTCAAGGACGGGTACAAATTCTACACCCGCGGTGCCACCTTGATTTGCGGAAGCCTCCGCACACTTTCAGCAGGATACCGACATATCCCTGGCAACTGACGTATGCCAAACGTCGCGGAATACTCGGCAAAAGCCTTTGACCGCGCCCTCCGTGGCCCATTTAACAGTCTGCGTTCTGCCCGGCTCCCAGCCGCCCGGGCTCTCTGTGAGTGCACGTTCTGTTTTTATTTCCACATCAACGGTTTGGTTTATGAAATTATACTTTATTTTAGCATGGTGTTTTCCGGTTGTCAAGCGGTATCATAACAGATGATCCGTAAAATTGCAGTGCCTCTTTGCAGCAAAACAGCCGGATGCATCTGCACCCGGCTGTTGAACGGCAATTTATTCAATCCAGCCTTTGAGGGCTTCGTGCGCCACTTTGAGCTGGTTGATAATGTCAATGTGCTGCGGACATTTTTTCTCACAGGCGCCGCAGGCAACACAGTTGGTCGCATCCTGGCCGTTGCGCCCGAGGAACATGTAGCTCCGCTTTGGCTGGTCAAAATTCTGAAATGCCATACCATCGTTGTAACGGGAGAAGACACCCGGAATATTAACACCCTTGGGACATGGGAGGCAGTACTCACAGCCGGTGCACGGGATGGAGACAAGGCCGTCGTACGCCTTCTTCACCCGTTTCATCAGTTCCTTCTCCTCGTTGGAGAAGCAACCTGGAACAGCGTCCGGAGCAGAAAAGATTTCAATGTTTTGTTTGAGCTGCTCCAGCGTGGTCATGCCGCTGAGAATACAACTCACCTCCGGATAATTGATCAGATGGCGGAACGCCCAATCCACCGGTTCACGTTTTACCGGAAACTCGTCGAACACAGCCTGTACCGGCGGCGGGGAACTGATGAGGCCGCCGCCGCGCAGCGGTTCCATAATAACAAGCGCCGTTCCCTTGCGCCCTGCCAGATGAATGGCCTCTTCGGTGACTTCACGATCCACGTCGAGGAAATTCTGCTGCACCTGGCACATGTCCCAGTCATAGTAGTTCATGATGTCCTCAAAGGTGGAGTATACGCCGTGGTAGGAGAAACCAATTGCTTTGATCATACCCTCGTCACGGAATTTTTCATACTCCTTGATGATTTCGCGCCGCTTAATTTCATCCCAGGTCGCCGGGCCGATGTTGTGAATGAGGTAAACGTCTATGTAATCGGTCCGCAGTTTCTTCAAGGTGTTTTCCAGGTTGCGGCGGATATCCCCCTGCGTTTTCATGACATTGAGCGGCTGTTTGGTGGCAATTTTCACCTTTTCCCGGTAGCCGCCCTCGAGCGCCTCCCCCAGCACCTCTTCACTGGTGGTGTTGTGGTAGCCGAAAGCAGTGTCAAAATAATTGACCCCATGCTCCGCCGCGTAGCGCAGAAGCTCATAAGCCTTTTCACGGTCGACGATTGCGTTGCCTTGTTCGGTGATAATCCGGGGCAGGCGCATACAGCCCATACCGAGCGCAGAGACCTGATACCCAAGTTTACCATAATTGCGATAATTCATGCGATTCACCCTTTCAGAAAAAGTTTAAAAAATAAAGCTCAAGCTAAAATTATCATAGCATAACTGCGGTAAAATAGCAATTCCAACACCAAAAACGCACTGGAATTTTACCTTTTTTCGTCACAAAAAGCGGCCCCAAACCAATGGGGCCGCCCAGCAAAACACTTTACCAATTCTATCAGACAATCCGGCAGGCTTTTTTGAGGGTATCAGCCAGTTCAAACAGCCAGTCTTTCAGCTCTTCCACATCCGGATTTGGCTGCCGGCGGTAAGCGGCAACCCTTGCCGTCGGCGGATAATTCATCGGCACCAGCTCGCCTGCTTCCAGAATATTTGCGGCGTATTCACAGAGCTCCAAAACCTCCTCCGCGTCGGTGCTGTGGTCAACGCGGTGATTGCGGCGGGTGTCCTCCATGAGCATATTGACCCGCTTGAGCAGCTCGGTGACATAATCCTCCTGGTTGACGTCCACACGAATAATTCCCTCGTCCCGTTTGCGGTAGAAGCCATATAACGCCGCAATAATAGCAGGGTCGCGGATGGTTCCGTCCGGATAAACGATGCCGTGGGCACGGTTCCAGCCGTCCTTACCGATCATTAGCTCAAACAAATACCAGCCAATGCCGTATTCCTCGGCAATTTCAATGGTCATGTCGTACGGATTGCCACGGCAGAGGCAGGCGGTTTCGTTGTTGACAACCGGCTTGTTGTATTTTTTGCCGAGAGCAACCGCCATGTCGTAGATTTTGTGCATCCGGCCTCGGGTTGCAGAATAATCGTGAAAGACAATGACGTCCACCAAATCGGCCGTTCCGGAAGGTTCGGTCTCAAAGATGAAGATATTCCCAACGCCGATATCGTGATTCGGATCTTTTTGTTTGACGTATTTGCAGAAATGACGGACAATTTCCCAGGTTTTTTCCTGCTTGTCGCGCAGGTCAGCCATATCCGGGCGCGCACTGAAGGTCTCCAGATATTCCGGTTCATCGTCATACCAACTGACGAAGTCATCAGTATAGCCAGGCTCGTTGGCAATGTCCCAGAACAGCAGGCCGGGTTCATTTCCAATAGCGTCAATTACCGCGTCTACATATCGTTCGCCAATGGCCCAGCAGGACTTATCCTCAATGGTTTTGGTCAGCGGGGGAAGGCCAGGACCGTCATGGGATTTGCGTTCAAAATCCTCCTCCAGAAAACGGAAGCCCATAAACAGAATGGGGTTGGTGGAAATGCCATGCTTCCACGCAGTCTGAACAAAATCCTTTACATTGGCAAGAAACCGCTCGCCGCCTTTGGCATAGAAAGGGTAGGTTAAAAAGATTCGTACGCTGTTGAGATTAAGTTTTTCCGCATAGCCCATTTCCCGGTCCACAATGTCATGGTTATACTTCTCCCAGAATTCAGCATCATTCCAGACATTACTTTGGGTGTAGTTAAAGCCGCGGAGTTTGGAATAATCAACTGTTTTTTTCACGGATATGCCTCCCTATTGTTTTGATTGGAACGCTACTCTGCTTGACTCTATTCTACCGCCTTTTAACGGGAAAGTAAACACTGTATTTTTCATAACCTACCTGGTACAGCGGCCAGAACCGGATACCACGTTCCTGTCCTGTAGTCTGAAAGGTCTGCTTCCAGTTTGCCCACTCCCGTTCGTTGTCTGGCTCCAAAAGGGTTTCCAACGGCTGACCCTTGTCCGCGTAAAGCATCCGCTCTTCTTCACAGAGCCCGGCGAGTACAACCGGGCCGTTTAAAAAGGCCACTTTGCTTTCATCCCCCGGCAGCGGGCAAACCGTAATCCCTTTCTGGAATTCAAAATAGACTTCATCCTGCCGCCAAACGCGGGTAATGCTCATAAACCCTTTACCGTTGTCGGCAACCGGCTGCGCTTCCCCATTGACGTACAACATCGGTTCTGCCTTAATCCAGCTTGGAATGCGGATTTGCAGCGTAAACTCCACCGGCATCTCCGCCTGAATGATCAATCGGGAGGCGAGTTTGTTCGGATCGTGCAGATAGGTCCTTGTCACCGCACCGATGGCCTGCTTGCCTGCGGAATCAGACGACAGGTGATCGGTACCTGCCAGTGTGTCGATTTTTTGCACCAGGCGGACCGGCACGCCTGCAATGGAACCGGACAAAGACGAATCAAAATACTGACAGACCGCAATACCGTTTTCATTCCAATAATACATCCCATTGTTGTGTGCGGCGTTTGCCTGCACCAAAGTACCGTGGCAGCAGAAGAAATCCTGCGTTTCAGAGGCCCAGAATTTCTGGGAACCGCCGCGCAGCGGGAGAAAATAGGTTAACAATCCCGTTTTGGGATGCTCCGCATGCTGTCCATGACTGTAATTGCTTTGTCCGTCCCAGTACGCCTGCGCCAGAATTCCGTTGTAAAGGTTGCGCTCCCAGTAATCCATAAAACGCGCTTCTCCGGTCCAACGGAACAGGAACTCCGCAAGACGCATCATGTTGTAAACGGTGCAATGCTCCTGGTTTTTATCGCCGAGGCGGGCGTTCATTTCATGCTTTGGCGTCCAAATTTCCCCACAGGTCTGACCCCCGGTTGCATAGGTGCCGCGCTCGGTCACGGCAGAATCCCAATAGGCCTTTACAATGTCCATCCACTTTTGCTCGCCGGTCACTTCATACGCCCGTGCCGCGCCTAAAACCTCCGGGATGGTGGTATTGGCGTGCATATTGGTCAAAACATCCTCGCCGCGCAGCAAAGCGTCAAACAGGCGGCCGCGGTAATAGCGGTCAACCAGTTCCATGTGCTCCGGTTCTTTCGTGATGTTATAGAGCTGCACCCAGACCTCCAGCATACCGCCGGTTTCCACATCGAGGATGTTGTCAAACTCTTCACGGGTGAACTGTGCGCTCCAGCGGAAAAACCATTTGGCAAAGTTCACCGCAATGGAAAGCGCCTGTTCATTCCCCGTCATTTCGTACATATCCAAAAGACCCATCAAGGTTTTGTGCAGCGTATAATGTGGCGCCCAAACCGCATGCCCCTGCGCGATCCAGGTCAGGTATTTTTCCGGGATAGATCCAACCCACTCTCCTCCGTTGGACTGCTGGCACTCCCCCAGTACAGCGATAATCGCATCCGCCTTGGCTTTGACCTCCATATCCCCGGTAGCGGCATAATGCATGGCCGCCGCAGACAGCCAATGGCCTAGAAAATGGCCGCGAAGCTGGCAGAGAGGGGATTCCCATCCCCCGTGCATCCCGGCCTGTTCACCGGAATTAAACGAGAGACGCAGTCCCGCTTCATGGGTAAAATTCAGCAAAAGGTTTTCACTGGAAAGGCTCATCATATACCGGCGGTTGTCATTCCGGCGGCGAAGCAGCTCAGCATCGGACAATTTGACCGCATCGGCCGCAAAAGGCTGAAAAAACATGGCATTGACCTCCTGTTTTGGTTATGTGGCACAACTCTGTATTGCTTTTTATTATAACGGAGTTGTGGTATAATCTCTATCATCCACAGGGCAGAAAACATGGAAAATATTCCGGTTCTATATCGTAGGAGGAACAAAATGAGCCACGAGATTTGTTTAAGGCTTGATGAATTGCCGCTTATCAGTGTTGCCGGGGCAGTAACCGCCCAGCACCCTTTTATCCATCAGGACCGTATCATGGACGAACATGTCCTAATTTATCTGTTTCACGGTGAAATACAGGTGGTGGAAGACGGCACTCCCCACCGCGTACGGGAAGGTGAATTCCTTTTTCTGAAAGCGGGCGTCCATCACTGGGGAGAAGCTGTGATACCAGCCGGTACCGCATGGTTTTATGTGCATTTTTCCTCCTCCGGCCAACTGGATGGATACCAAAAATACGGCGACTTTGTCACCAGCGTCAAACAGCAGGAACTCAGTCTTTCCGATTACCGCTGCTACCTTGCCTTGCCAAAGCACGCCGCATCCTCACGCGGGAAAACAGAACAGCGGATACGGGAGCTTTTAGAGATCTACCATTCCCCCAGCCTGCTCCGTCCCGTGCGCGTCAATTCAATTTTGTTTCAGCTCCTGGCCGACCTTTACCAGGCCGCACACCAAGAACAAAAACGAGACAAAGCCGACATCACGGTACGGAAAACCATTGATTTTCTGGAAGCACACAGCCGTCAGCCGCTCAGTTCGGAGGAGCTTGCACTGTATATGCGATTGAGCTATAAATATCTCTGCACCGTGTTCCGGAAAAAAACCGGTCTTTCCATTAATCAGTACCACACCCGCATCCGCATCAACGAAGCGGCGCGCCTGCTCCGCGAAACGTCATTGAATGTATCGGAAACTGGTTTCGCCGTGGGATACCGGGATCCTCTGTATTTCAGCAGCGTCTTTAAAAAGGTCATGGGGAAATCCCCCTCAGAATATCTAAAGCAATCCTTTATTGGTTCATAGGCGCGTTTTTCTTCAAATTTCCAGTACATTGCTTGATATTTTGAAATATTTTTCTACCGGTGTCAAAAAAGCAAATGTTATGGGGTGTATAGGGTGATGGAGGGGGGAGTTTAAGATGCATCAAACACCTCTGGATTTGAACAATCCTGCGCAAATCATTGAAAAATACCAGCAACTGGTCTGGCATCTCGCGCGGGCGCAGACCGCCCAAGAATCCGACGCAGAAGACATTTTCCAGGAGGTTTTCATGCGGCTTATCAAGTACAGGCCCAGGTTCAACGATGAAGAACATCTGAAAGCCTGGCTGATCAAAGCAACGGTCAACCGGCGGAAAAGCCTGTATCAAACTGCATGGTACCGAAGAACCGTTCCTTTGGAAACCTGCACAGAACCGTTCCCGACAGAAGAAAATTTTCTGCTGGATATTCTGCGCCGCATGCCGCAGAAATGCAGCACCATACTCTACCTGACCTATTATGAAGACCTGCCGCTCGAAGAGGTTGCAAAGTTGTTAGGCATCAGCTATCAGGCCGCGGCAAAACGTCTGAGCCGCGCACGGAAAGCTCTTAAGGAACACATGGAGGGTGATAAGCTGTGAAACAGCTCCATGAACTATTTAAAGAAACCTTTGACCGCCAGCCCGTTCCGGAACATTTGCTGGATATGCAGCAATACCAGGTGGAAAACCGTAGAATCCGCCGCAGAATACCGCGGGCCGCAAGAATTGTAATTGCAGTCATATTGGCTGTTGCAATTTGTTCCGGTACCGTTCTTTCCTACCGTTATCTTTCGGAAAGATATGATTCGCACTTTGAGAATATCTTCCACGAAGATATTGACAGCGGGCGTGTTGTTGCCAACGGAGCAACCTCTATATGCGGCAACCTTGCCATAACGGTAAATGCGGTGACCGGCGACGCCAGAATTGCTTATTTTGATATTACCGTAAAAAGCCTGGACGGAACCCCACTGCTGCGGGAATTCGGAGACCGGACTTACGGTGAATACGGGCTTTTCGAAAAATCTTATCTGGAATTTGAAAACGGAAAAACCTCTAATCTCACATTGGCTCCAATCGAGGACGGCAGTTCCGCGGCTCTGTTAAAATACGAGGGAACTGCTGGTATTCCGGACGGCGTCAGCCTTGCAGAGGGATGTAACGCCACCATACATCTGGGTAAATTTTATCAGGATTCCTTCTATTTTGATAATCTTGGATTCGCCTCTGCAAACGTTGCCGCGCTTCTGGAACAGGGAACTCCCTGTGGGGAATTTGTCAACATTAAAAATCCCGATGGCTGGGACGGCACCGACAAAACCTACCGCTATACGTTGCCGGAAGGCGAGAACCGAATCCATTTTTCGGAGCGTTATCCGACCGCCTACATTGACAATTTTGGGTTTATTCCCAGCGGAGGAGGTTTTCTCGCAAGTACCGACTCCGAAGAACCTGAAGTTTATTATGCCGACTGGCTTTACCTCAGCATCGTTCCCGGCACGGACGACGAGGCGCTGGAAACCGTTCTAAAGGGGCTTCAACTTTACAGCACCGATGAGAATGGCGAACGGGATTACCTGATCGCCACCGAAATTGTTCAGGGACGTGACGGACGTCTGGTTTTCGGTTTTTGTACCAGCACGGACGAAAATGTTACGCCGGAACTACTCCAGAATATGCAAATGTGTTCGATCCATAGCTCTGCCAAAGCCTATTACAACAATGAGACCTTTCAAATTCCAATATCATTGTCCTATGATCAATCCAGCATCACAAAGGAAATCAACGTAAGTACGGAATACGATGATTTCAGGCTCACCATTCGTTCTCTCAATATCACAAATGCAAAAGTAAATATAGATGGTACCTGCGCCAACGGTAAAATGGAGTTTCAAGGTTGTAGAAATGCAAAATTAATTTTAACCAACGGCGATGTTGTCCCTTGCGGCAATCATTTCGGTGGTTCTACGAGAGACGGAAGCTATTCCGTCGATTGGTTCCTCCCGGAAATCATCGATGTGTCAGAAGTAGCTGCATTTGAAATCTGGGGCGTTCAAATTCCGGTCCAGTAACCTCCCAAAACGGCGTGGATAACTCCGCGCCGTTTTTTCTATTTCGATCCGCTTTTTATAACACCAGCTGCATTTTATCCGCTCTCCTTCTCTAAGGTTGCGTTGGAACCAATCGGTTTTCGTTTTTCGGCCTTCGCTTGGTAGTAGATCTCCCCTGTAAGATTCTACATTTTTTCATATAGACAATGGCGCCCTTTTATGCTAGCATGAGAAAAGAAGCACAAGAAAAGCATTCAACGAATGGAGGGGGAAATGACTATGAACACCGATTTTGGAACCAACATTCTCAGTAATGAAACCATGCGGGAGCGCCTGTCCAAAGAAAGCTACCGAAAGTATCAGGATGTACTCTGCGGAAAGGCCATGTTGGACAAAACGCTGGCGCAGGAGGTGGCAATGGCTGCCAAAGACTGGGCAATGGAAAAAGGCGCAACCCATTATTCCAAGTGGTTTCAGCCGCTCACTGGTGTGGCTGCCGAAAAGCAGACCAGCTTTTTGACCGTTTCTGACGATGGCACAACCTCCTATGAGCTGCCCGAAAGCACACTGATGAGCGGCGAGGACGCTGACGCTTCCTCTTTTCCAAACGGCGGCCTGCGGGAGATATTTGAGGCGCGCGGTAAAATCAAGTGGGATTACACCTTCCCCATGTTTATCAAAGAGGACTCCAATGGAAAGGTTCTCTGTATCCCAACCCTGCTCTCCTCCATCAAAGGGGAATCACTGGATAAACGTACGCCGTTGTTAAATTCCTGCAAGGCGCTGAGCGATCAGCTCCTGCGGCTCCTCCGCCTGTTCGGCGATACTTCCACCCAGAAAATCAATATGATGGACGGTATTGAGCAGGAGTATTTCCTGGTAAAAAAGGAATATGTGGACGCCCGGGACGACCTGCTGATGTGTGAACGAACCCTGGTAGGCCAGAAGCTCATTAAATCGGTTGAAAAGCACTATATGAGCCTTATTGAAGAAGATGTCGGCCGCTACATGAAAGCGGTCGAACAGGCACTTTGGAAGCTGGGTGTGCCGGTCAGCGTCAAGCACAACGAAGCTGCCATCAACCAGCATGAGCTGGTCATTAAATATGAAAAAGTTGAACTGGCTGCCAACCACGATTTTATGGTGCGTGAAATCCTGCAGCGGGAAGCAAAAAAAATGGGGTACGTCTGCTTTTTAAGCGAAAAACCCTTTCATGGCATGAACGGTTCTGGCAAGCACAATAACTGGTCTTTATTTACCGATACCGGTGAGAATCTTTTCAGCTATGGCAACACGCCCGCCAAGAACGCACGGTTTTTGGCAATTATCACCGCCGTTTTATCCGGAGTGGATCAATACGCCGAGCTCATCCGTGCCACTGTTGCAACTGCGAGCAATGACGTGCGTCTTTCTGCCGGCGAAGAAGCGCCCAGTAAAATTGTTTCCATCCATCTGGGGGAAGAGCTGACCGGTGTGATTGACGAATTTATCAACGGAAACAGTATCAAACTGGGAGAGAGTCTGCTCGCGCTTTCCGGCATCAGCATGTCTGACCGTAACCGCACCTCCCCGTTTGCCTTTATTGGAAACCGTTTTGAGTTCCGCATGGTCGGCGCTTCAGACTCCATTTGTGTCTGCAACACAGTGCTTAACACCATTCTGGCTGAGCAATTTCACAATATGGCCGACAAGCTGGAACACGCAGAGGATTTTTATCTTTCCCTAAACTCTCTGCTCAAAGAAATGCTTAAGCAGCACCACCGGATCATTTTTAACGGCAACTCTTACTCTGCGGAATGGGATGAGGAGGCAAAAGCGAGACGTCTCCCCAAAGCCGAGACCGCTCCTGAAGCATTTGAAGCCTTTGTCAAGCCGGAAGCCGTCCAGCTCTTTTTAAAATACAACATCTATTCAGAGGCTGAAATATCTTCGCGTTATCAAATAAAAATAGATAAGTACATCAAACGGGTTAACGCAGAAATCCTGGTTTTTCTGGATATGATCAACAACCAAATCATTCCATCTTATCTCCGGTATGCAGATTTTCTGGCAAACAGCATCCAACGGAAGAAAAAGCTGGGGAAGGTTGGAATTCAAACCGAAGAACGGCTGCTCCAAACCGTTTCCAGTGGAATTGACCAGCTATCATCTCAAGCGTTGACGCTTGAGACGGCGTTGGAAAAGGCTGCTTCCTTCCTTTCGGTGAAAGAAAAAGCCAACTATTATGCCGGTACTTTAAGGCCGTTGATGGATTCCGTCCGCAGCAAAGCCGATTCTTTGGAGGGGATTATCGCCAAAGAATATCTTCCCTTCCCCACCTATTTTGAAATGCTGCACGAATAAAAAGGGCTGCTTTGAAGGATACGGCATCATTCCGTGCGTTCGCCAAATGATGGAATGCATTCTAAAAAATCAGTCTTTGATCCAAGGATCGAAGGCTGATTTTCTATGCTTTCCTGGGATATTTCAAACGAACCGGTCGAGCAAAACGATATACTGGCAATCAAAATAGCTGTGCAGCCTATCTCAAAAACGGCCGAAAAGCAGTAACCGGAAGGCATAAAGCCTCCCGGTTACTGCTTTTCCATTAAGAATGCCGCGTAGAGATACGTTTTTCACTGTGTCTGTTTTTGCTTACTCAACATTTTCTTTGGCCGCGGCGGACGCCAGCGCCCGATATTTCGCTTTTTCCTCAGCCATTTCTTCAACGGTTTTGGTTTTCAGCGTAAAGCCTTTTGCCGGACGGTACGGTACCTTTTTCTCTTGCAGCCGTTCCTTTGCACGTTCAATTTCTTCTGCATACTGCGGGAGCCATTCTCCGCCTGCAACCAGCATTTCATCCACCATTTGTTTGACCTCATCCGGCGTACAGACTGCACCCGTCAGCGGGTCCATCATCGCCGCTTGGCGGAGCAACTGAATATCTCCGTGAACTGCCGCTTCCACCGCTAGTTTCTGTACCCAAACGCTCTGGGAACAAATAGCCGCACAGCCGAGCGGCAAATCTCCGACCTTGGGTACCGAAATACCATTGTAATCCACGTAACATGGAACCTCGACCACACATTCATCCGGCAGATTGGTAATGGTACCGTTGTTCATCACGTTAAAGTGGCCCCGGTATATCCGGCCGGTCTCCAGACTCTCAATGATATAGCTACCATGTTCACTGGAACGATTTTCCGGTTTGAATTCTTTTGCCGGTTCCTTCAGCCAGTTCGGGAAATCGGTTTCAAACCAGTTGCGGCTCTCTTTACAGACACGAAGATAACCGGCGGTTTCCCCTTGAATCCAGCGGCTGTAATTAATCCACTGTTCCATGTCCTCCGGGCGCTTACGGTACCACATCAGATACTCGGATAAATGCCCGTTGGATTCGGTTGAGTAATAGCCAAAATTTTTCATTACATCAAGCCGGACGTTTTCATCCTTTGCAAACTCCGCCTGCTTCATCAGCGGATAAAGATCCTGCGTACGCTCAACACCGTCTGTTTTCACACTGATGTACCAGGTCTGATGATTCAACCCCGCACAAATAATGTCAACATCCTCTTTGTTTCGGCCAAGTGCCTTTGCAATCTGTTCATGGCCATGCTGCACGCCATGGCAGAGGCCGTATGTTGGTACCTTGCCGTACTTGTTACAGGCCCAGGTGACCATCGCGTTGGGGTTGGAATAATTGAGCAGAATACAGCCCGGTGCCGCTACCTCCCGGATATCCTTGCAAAATTCAAGCATTGCCTGAACCCCACGCTGTCCATACATAATGCCGCCAATGCAAAGAGTATCACCCACGCACTGGTCAACGCCGTATTTGAGCGGGATTTCAACGTCAGTCGCAAACGCCTCCAGCATGCCAATACGAACACAATTGATGACATATTTTGCCCCGGCAAATGCCTCACGACGGTCCAAGGTGGCGTGAATTTTAATCTTTAAACCATTTTCATCAATATCACGCTGACAGAGTTCGGTCACCATCCGCAGATTCTCCGGGTTAATATCGGTAAAAGCAATTTCAATTTCCTTAAATTCTGGCACCGTCAGCAGATCCGCCAGCAATCCCCTGGTAAAACCAATGCTCCCCGCGCCGATAAATGCAACCTTAAAAGACATTTCAAACAACCTCCTGCATTTTTTTGATTCTTTACAACACCTTGAATTTCTGATAAGATTTAATTAATAAAGGTGGTAAAGAACTGCTATAAATATATTTATCATATTGGTCTTTGGAATACAATTGTAAGTTTTTGATACAGAGGGGTGATTTTTTGATGTGTCTGTTACAGGAACGAAACGATGATTACGGATTCCACTTTTTACAGGATTTGGACAACCCTGTGGTCCGGCTCACCGCAATCGGCGTACAAGAGCGCTGTTTGAATAGTTATTATTGGGAAAACCACAACCGCCTGCCCGGTTATCTTTTTCAGTACACCTTGGCAGGCAGCGGCACATTGGAGTGTGGAGGGCGGAAATACATTCTGAAAAAAGGCGACGGCTTTTTGCTGAAACTGCCGGGAGATGAACGGTATTACTTTGATGAGGCTGCCAACGAAGCGCCGTGGAAATTCATTTACATCATGTTCAGCGGCGAAACGGTCGCTCCTTACTGCCGCCTGATTGAAGAAACCTATGGCAAAATCATTACCGTGCCTACCAACCACTCATCCATACAGGTCTTACAGAATCTTTTTTATGATGTCAAGCATCAGCGGCACACCAATCCCTTTTTGTTGAGCGGCTCTGTTTTTCAATTTCTTTGCTGTCTCTGTGGGGATCAGCCGCCTGAAGAAGCGCCTTACAGCGAAAAAATTGACCAAGCGATAGATTATATGAAACAACGGTTTAAATCATCAATCAATATTGCCGATGTTGCCGCTTATCTGGGTGTCAGCCAGCATCACCTTTCACGGGAATTCTACAAAGAAACAGGAAGCCGCCCCATTGATTTTCTAACCAAACTTCGGATAGAAGAAACCGTCAACCTGTTAACCTCCACCGAAATGAATCTTGACGCCATTGCGGAGACCTGTGGTTTTTCCTGTGGCAATTACTTCAGCAAGGTCTTTAAAAAATACTTCCAAATTTCCCCTGCACAGTTTCGGAACCATATCCGGCAGGAGGGGTATTCCAAAGTGCAAATATAGGCAGACATTTCCATCTGCATTTTTTTATAACAAATCAAACAGCAGGCGTTGAAAATTCAAGGCCTGCTTGTTTATGTTACAAAAAACTCTTACAAAGGAATAAGATTCTTTTAATTCCATACGGCACAAAGCAGTGAAACCCACAGTCCGATCCCTCAGCAGCAGCACCATAACATTGTAAAACGACATGTCACATTGGAAGTCCCATGTAGACGGAATCCGCTAAACTGCAGCCGTACTGCGCTATTTTTTCAGTCTATAAGCGGCCAAAAGCGAAGCAGCCTGCTCCCTGCGTATTAAACAGCGTCATCTCTGCAAACACATACAAGCAAACGGGGCAAATTTTTTTATTGCCAAACCTTTCGCTGCACGACATGCCGTCCTGATAAAATTTGCCGTAAATAAATTATTCGAAACACTTATCGAAAATTTTGCAGCAATCCAGCGTCATTTGATGAGAGGCAACTTCGCTTTCCAGTTTTCCGTTTTCAATACAGCTGACAGCCTCCTCCACCTGGTAGATAAAGCCATTGGCATTCCCCTGGTCAAATTCCTCCACCAGCTTCCGGTCTTTGTCATAGAGCTTGACCGTATTTCCAAGGTGGAGGTACTCCAAGGCAATGTAGCCATTCTCCCCATACAGGTACCCGTTTTCCGGAAGTTTGGTGGCAATCGAGCACTGGGCGTTGACCAAGTAATCACCGTACCGCAGGTTCAGGTTGACCGTTTCATCCACTCCCGTTGCGGCACGGATAACGGTTGGTTCAATCCCTGTCAGTTTCTGGTCGGTGAAGTAGCTGAGCACTTCAATCAGGTAAACGCCGAGATCGTAAAGCGCCCCTCCGCCGAGTGCCGGGCTATACATTCGGGAATCCGGGTCAAACGAGGCGTTAAAACCGAGATTCCCCTGTGCAAGCTTGAGCTTGCCGATTCGCCCTTCAGCGATCCATTGCTTAACCTTCTGTACCTTGGGCAAGAACCGAACCCACATACATTCCATCAGGAAGAGTCTTTTTTGTTTCGCAAGAGCGAAAACCTCCTCCGCCTCCCTGTGGCTGAGCACCATACACTTTTCACAGAGGACGTGCTTATCCCACTTCAGGCATTCGAGGATGTTTTCATAATGATAGTTCATGGTAGTTGCAATATAAACTGCGTCGATGTCGTCCCGTTTCAGCATTTCCTCATAGCTTCCGTAAAAGCTGGGGATGCTGTTTTGCCGTGCGAAGCTCTCCGCACGTTCTGTACTTTTGCTCGCGACAGCCGCTATAACGGCTCTGTCCACCTTGGAAACGGCGTCAGCAAACTTGCGCGCAATGTTCCCCGCTCCCATAATTCCGAACCGAATCATATTTGTCAGCCTTTCCTCATTGATTATTGTAGTTCAAGCGTTTGCCATATTGGAAAGAAAAATGCATAGGGATACGACGCAACCGCCCTATGCGATAATGCCGTTGCAGCATTATTCATTCGTTTCTTCTGCCATCTTTTTTCGCCCCGTGAGCCGGAACGTCCATTCGGTCATGATGATCATCAAAACGACAAAAATGATGAGATACACAGGTAGAATGGCAAAGCCAATACAGTTCCCCAAAAATCCGAACAACGGCGGCATGAAGGTTGAACCGACATAAGCGCTCGCCATTTGAATCCCGATAATCACTCCGGAATTTTCCGCACCGAAATTATAGGGTGTAGAATGAATAATACAGGGGTAAATCGGCGCACAGCCAAATCCGATCAGAATAAATCCGGCAAGTGACACAACCGACTCTCCTGTCGGAATCAGCAATGCTATAATCCCGCAGGATAAAATGCCGGTGCCGAGAAGGATCATTTTTCGGTCGCCAAGTTTATTCATAACAAATCCGCCGAGAAACCTGCCAACGGTCAATCCTATGTAAAACAGAGAGGCAAAGCGTGCAGCCAGGTCTGTGGTTATCCCTTTAACTTCAACTAGGTAGGTGCTCGCCCAATACATTGTGGTTGCTTCAGCAGCGCAATAAGCGAAAAAACCGGTTAAAAGGAACGGAACCCCTCTAATCTTCAAAGCTCCAAGCAAACCAATGCTTCTGGCACCGTTTTCAACCTGCTGTTTATTGATCTTCCAAACAGGCAGCGTTATAAGGAGAAGCAGGCCGATACCAATCTGGATAAACCCCACAATGCGGTAGCCAACATTCCAAGTAGAATTGGTCAAAGCATAACTCATGACAAACGGGCTGACTATTGTTCCAACGCCCCAAAAACAGTGGAGCCAACTCATGTGTCTTGAGGTATAGTGAAGAGCAATATAGTTATTCAATGCGGCGTCAATCGCCCCGGCGCCAAAGCCGTAAGGAATTGCAAATACAATGAGCATCCAGAATTGATTGGAAAAGGAAAAGCCCAACAATGCAATCGCCGTAAGAAAAACACTGACGACGGTTACCACTCGGGTGCCAAACTTTTTTGTCAATCTGTCAGACAAAAGGCTGGATATAATGGTTCCACCCGAAATAATCATTGAAACAATTCCCATGAAGGAAATAGGAACGCCTAAATCACTATACATGACAGGCCACCCAGAACCAAGAAGTGAATCGGGAAGCCCCAGGCTGATAAAAGCTACATAAATAAGCACAAGCAAAAGCGTATACATTTCTTTCCCCCTTCAATAATTGCACTATAGACATTGCCGCAGGTTTTACATATCCATCCTTTTTCACCAGTATAATTTGCTTTTATGCTATCCTAGCAAGTTTTTCTTTCATGTAATTTGAAAAAAGTGCCGTAAGACGCACCAAATCAGCAATATCTGCCACCGATGTCTAAGCCATAGCCAATTCCAGCACTTGCTTCCAGCGAGATGATCTGTTTTTCATATTCTATACCGGTGTCCGTTAAGCGAACAATCTTATTGCGCCGATTCGTTGTGGATTCGGCAAGTAATACGCATCCCGCTTTCGAGAGTGAGACAAATGACCTCCAGCATTTTCATACAAAAATTGAACCCTCGTGACCCGAAAAAGGCTTGCAGCAAGCCGAAACAGCGCGAGCTTGTTTGCAAGCGGGCAGCGCAGCCTTTTTCGGAAGAAGCGCAGTGAAATGAGCATATCGATACCCCTATAAAAATCGCCGCAAGCGATATACAGCTTGCGGCGACGTGGTTGGGGTAGCTGGATTCGAACCAGCGGGATGACGGAGTCAAAGTCCGCTGCCTTACCGCTTGGCTATACCCCAAGGGATATAAGTACGGAGAAAGAGAACCCGTCTCTTTCTCCGGCACTATTTGGGGTGGATAGAGGGATTCGAACCCTCGGCCTCCAGAGCCACAATCTGGCGCGCTAACCAACTGCGCTATACCCACCATATATGGCACGCCCGACAGGATTCGAACCTGTGACCTACTGCTTAGAAGGCAGTTGCTCTATCCAACTGAGCTACGAGCGCATAACGCCCTGTCTGGGCATGGAGCGGGTGATGGGAATCGAACCCACACAACCAGCTTGGAAGGCTGGGATTCTACCATTGAACTACACCCGCAAAACAAATCCGTCGCCTTTGCTGCGACGGATTATATTATAGCAAAACATCCGTACTTTGTCAATCATTTTTTACGAGACTGTGTCAAAAATCAGCGTGCCGTCCCGTTCGGTCAGTGCAATCATCGAAGGCGGATTGTCAAACTGGTCCACTAAAATCCCAGCAATTCTATCCTCCACCTCTTTGCGGATTTTGGTCCGCAGGTCGCGTGCGCCAAACTTGTTGGAACCAAGGCTTTCCACCAGCCATGTAGCCGCCTTTTCATCGTAGCCAAAGCCAATGCCTTTTTCCTTTAACGGCTCCTTAATTTCATCCAGCATCAGGCCGGCAATCTTTAACAGCGACGCTTTTTCCAACGGGTTGAACACCACAATTTCGTCCACACGGCCAAGAAATTCTGGGCGCAGAATGTCCGAAAGGGCTTTGAGCGCCTTTTCTTTGGCAATTTCCTGCTGGCCCTTGTTAAAGCCCACAATGCCGCTCTTGTCATTGGAGCCGGCGTTCGAGGTCATAACAATGACGGTGTTTTCAAAGTTGACCGTCCTGCCCTGTCCGTCTGTGATACGGCCTTCATCCAAAATTTGCAGCAGAATGTTCATCACATCCGGGTGCGCCTTCTCAATCTCATCAAACAGTACAACCGAATAGGGCTTGCGGCGCACCTTCTCGGTGAGCTGTCCAGCTTCGTCGTATCCAACATACCCCGGAGGCGCTCCAATCATACGGGAAACCGCGTGCTTCTCCATGTATTCCGACATATCCAGCCGAATCAGCGGGTCAACGTCGTCAAACAGCTCAGAGGCCAGCACCTTGACCAACTCAGTTTTACCAACGCCGGTTGGGCCGACGAAGATGAAGGAGGCCGGGCGGCGGCGCTTGGAAATCCCGGCACGGTTACGGCGAATCGCTGCACAGACCAGCGAGACCGCTTCATCCTGCCCAATAATTTTGGAGCGCAGAACCGCCTCCAGCGAACCAATTTTCTTAAATTCGCTCTCCTGGATTTTCGCGGCCGAAATACCAGTGCAAAGCTCAATGACCTTTGCCAAATCCTCCAGCGTAACCTGCACATTGGAAACAGCCGGCTCCAGCTGATTGAGCTGCTCCCGGATCGCAAGGGCTTTTGACTTGACCTGCGCCAGCTTTTCGTAATCCACCTGCCCCGGATTGCTTTCCATTTCCTCTTCCTGCCTAGCCAAGTCGGCATGCTGGCGGGATAGCTGCTCAAATTGGGTCAGCTCCGGGGTACGAAGTGATGCGCAGGCGCAGGCTTCATCCAGCAGGTCAATGGCCTTGTCCGGCAGAAAACGATCGTTGATGTACCGCTCTGAGAGGGTCACAGCCTGATGCACAATAGGATCTGGTACCTTGACGTGGTGGAAATTCTCATAATAGCCTTTGACGCCAAGCAAAACCTGATAGGTATCCTCAATGCTCGGCTCCTTAATGATCACCGGCTGGAACCGGCGTTCCAGCGCCGAATCTTTTTCGATATTCTTGCGGTACTCGTTAAAGGTTGTCGCACCGATAACCTGAATTTCGCCGCGGGAAAGCGCCGGTTTCAGGATGTTCGCCGCGCTCATCGAGCCTTCAGAATCCCCGGTGCCGACAATGGTGTGGATTTCATCAATAAACAGGATGATGTTCCCCGCATCCTTTACCTCGTCAATCAGACCCTTGACGCGACTCTCAAACTGGCCGCGGAACTGCGTCCCGGCAACCAGCGCCGTCATATCCAGCAGGTAAAGCTCCTTGTCCAGCAGGCGGAACGCCACGTCTCCCGAGGCGATCTTCTGGGCAATCCCCTCCGCAATAGCTGTTTTGCCAACACCCGGTTCGCCAATCAGACAGGGGTTGTTTTTGGTGCGTCGGCTCAAAATCTGCACAACGCGGGCAATTTCCTGCTCACGGCCAATAATCCGGTCGAGCTTGCCGCTGCGTGCCCGCTCGGTCAGGTTAGTGCAATAATTGGCTAGAAACTTTCGTTTTTTATCAGGCTCTTTTTTCTTGGATGTGCGTTTTTCCTTTTTATCGCCGGCTACCGTCTCATCTTCCGGCGCAGCCTGCGCATTGTCTGCGGCATTACCGCCAAACAGGTTTTGCAGGAAATTCGGCATGGTGTCCGCACCACCCATTTCAAAGGAATCCCCCTCGTCGGTGAGTGCCATCATCTGGTCACTCATCATCTGCAAGTCATCGTCTGAAATGCCCATACTGTCCATCATCTGCTGGACCTGCGGAATGCCGAGCTCCTTGGCGCATTGCAGACAAAGCCCTTCGTTGATGGTTTCGTTCCCTTCCATTCTCGACATAAAAACGACAGCCATGCGTTTTTTACATCTGCTACAAACCATATTGTTCTCCTTTAATTGTTTCTCTTTATTTTATGCGTTTACCAAAATCCAAAAGCTATTCGGCAAACACCGGCATTGTTATTGGGTGTGTGCTTATCCTATCAGCCAGATGTCACAATATTGTGGAATAATTATGAACAAAAACAGAACTGTCACAAATCAGGCTGCATACGAAGGAAGAACAAACCGGGAACAAGTGTTATCCGCCCAAACTCAGTCCTTCAAACACCTGAGGAATATCAACGTGATAAAGATATTTGAACAGGAAAGAGGATTCCACCGTCTCGCTGTTGAGCCAGGAAATGCCGTCTGCCGAAAGCAGGATAACCGCTTTGACCAAGAACACCAGGACGACCAGCCAGATAACCGCCTTTACAATTCCAACAAGGCCGCCCAGCAGCCCGTCAAAGGTTCCAACGACCGGAATACGGCGTACCTGAATTAACAGCCGGTCAATAATGCGGATGACAATCATGCAGATAAGGAAAAGAATGATAATCGTCAGCACGCTCAGCAGGGCGACCAGCATTGGACGCAGCAAACCGACAATGGCGTCGGTCAGTCCGGCAGCAGAGCCGCCGTCCAGTGCGCTTTGCAGGTTGGCAAGCACCTGCTCCTTGCTACCAAGCAGCATCTCAAGCGGCCCGGCGAGGTAACCCGGCAGATTCTGGTACATATTATCCACTACAACTGCCAGATTATAATTGGTCCCGGCCACAATCTGTTCGTCAATCAAGGCGGTAAGCCAGGGCTTGGCCATGGAATCGAACAGCATTTCGGCAAGCATTTTGCCAAAGGTAAATGAAACCACCGTCGCCAGCAAAAAGCCGCCGAGCGAAAGGATGGAACGCAGAAAGCCTTTTCGGTACGACGCATACACAATCAGGATCAACAGTAAAACCATTATCAAATCAATTATCCAGCCCAAAATACGCCTCCTTATTTCCTGTCAGCCATATTAATACGAAAGTTTCGATATTTCTCCCAACCCCAGCACATAAAGATCGGAACCAACAACGCATACCTGACTGGAGTCAGTGCGCACCTCAATACTCTTCAACAAATTCATATGTTGGTCGTACTGCAATATTTCATTGCTGCAAAGCAGAAAAACAGAACCGTTTCCCGCCGCCAACCATTTGATTTCCCGGTTGACTGTAGCAGAGCCAAGTAATGCGGCCGACTGGTCCAGCACCACAATTTCCTGTTCAGCGGCATTGGTAGAGGAGGCCAGCGAGAGAACCGTCACGTCCCCTGTATCGTCGCAAAAGTCATTGACGGTTTTGCCATAGCTGTATTCTGCCATCACCTCGCCCGAAGCCGAGAGCAGAACGGTTTTAGTGTCGCCAATGACACAAAGCGAACCGTTGTTCAGGTAACGGACCGACAGCACCATCATGTCTGAAAATTCAACCGAAACTACCTGCTGCTCCGAACCCCCGCCGGTATCCATCTGATAAACGGTAGAAAGGATCGCCCCATCCCGCGCGCCAAGACAGGCAACCGCCAGACAGCTGCCCTCAAGCGTTAGGCCGGTGATCTGGTAATCGGCCGAATACCACTTAAACACCTGTTGGTTCTGAAGGTTAAAAACCGAAACCGACCCGGAGTACCGCTCCTCGTGAGCGGCAACGGCGGCCGCGCCGTCCGCGTTTAAAGCGGCGCAGATAATCTCATTGGACATTTCCCGCTCATAAACAACGCCGGAGCTGTTGTCCACACGAAAGCTGTTGCCGCCGCGGTCGTAGAGCAGAACCCGTTTATTGGCCGCCGCCATGGTGGGGCGCGCATAGCTGTGCTGGTCACTGAGCACCGTATCCCCTGCGCTGTTGAACAGATAGAGGTGGCTGTCAGACGCCAAAGCCAGCAAGGAACCGCTGGTTTCAAACTGCAAGGTGCGCCCAAACAGCTTCTGGGGGTACCCGGAAGACCCATTCTGCACCGTTGTATTCTGACTGAGCAGTTCGCTGATGTCGCTGACGTCAAACCGGATTGCAAACAGGGCAATCCCGCCAATCAGCGCCAATGCAATACACACCGTAATAATTCTGCGGATCCGGTACTTTCTGCGCCTCTTTTTGCGATAGGATTCAATGTCGTTTGCCGGATCAATCGTTTTATTGGTTGACTGTGCGATCTTCAAAACCTCCTCACAGGGGATTGGTGCGCCAAAGCGCCATAGTAAAGAACGGGGAGTTATCAAAAAATCCCGCAAGCAAAGCTTAACCTAAAACAAAACGGCTTAAACACGTCGTTTATCCGTTTCAAAAGTCGATTTCCCAGACAAAAGCCTTTCATTTTCTTCTTCAAACACAGACGGCGGATAAAACACCCGATTCAGGTAAAGGCCCTGCGGCGGCGCTGTTTTGCCCGCACGATGGCGTTCCCCGGAAGCAAGCACCTCACCAAGGGAATCTGCGGGTATTTTCCCCTCATTGACCTGCAGCAGCGTACCCACCAGGATACGCACCATATTGTATAAAAAGCCGTTGCCTGTCACCGTGAAACAAATCGTGTCTCCGCGCTGCTCCACATCAAACTGAGACAAGGTACGGACGGTATCGCGAATTTTGGAACCGGTGTTGCTGAAACCGGCAAAATCATGGGTGCCGAGAAAGCACTTAGCCGCGCGGTCAAGCAACGGAACGTCCACTGGACGATGGTAGTAATACGCAAGCCCTTCATAAAAAGGGTTGCGGAACTCGGTGTTGTAGAGCTTATACAAGTACTGCTTGCCCGCGGCGTGGTAACGCGCATGGAACCCCCACGGCACCTCCCGGCATTCAAGCAGTACAACATCAGGTGGGAGCACCCGGTTTAAGGCGCGGACAAACCGCTCCGGCGGGATATTTCCCTCGGTCCGCATATTGAAAAAATATTCGTTTGCGTGAACGCCGGCGTCGGTGCGCGAACAGCCCACAATTCCATCCCGCTGGCCGGTAACGGTTTCAATGGCGTCCTGCAGCACCTCGGTGATGGTCAGCGCATTCTGCTGCACCTGGTAGCCGTGGTAGTTCCGGCCGTCAAAGCAGCATTTGAACAACAGGTTTTTCATACGGCAGCCCTCAGAACAGGACCGGCACAAAGAGATTGATGCAAACCACCCCGGCAATACAGGCCGCCATAATCAAAGACCCGTAGAGGTCAATGGCGCCTAAGCGAAGCTGTTTCATCCGGGTGCGCCCCTCCCCGCCGTGGTAGCAGCGGCACTCCATTGCCATTGCAAGGTCATCCGCCCGGCGGAATGCCGAGATAAAAAGCGGTATGAGAATCGGCACCAATGCCTTTGCGCGCTGGATGAGGTTGCCGGATTCAAAATCCGCTCCCCTCGCCTTCTGCGCAGACATGATCTTATCGGTTTCCTCAATGAGGGTCGGGATAAACCGCAGGGCGATGGTCATCATCATGGCAAGCTCATGCACCGGAAAGCGAACGGCCTTGAGCGGCTTTAACAGCGACTCAATGGCGTCGGTCAGCTCAATCGGGGAGGTGGTGTAAGTAAGCAGGCTCGCGCCCGCAATGAGCGCAAGAATGCGGACTGCCATAATCACGGCAAGCCGCAGCCCCTCCCAGGTAATGGTAACGGCCCAGAACTGAACAATCGGGGTGCCGGAGACAAAAAACAAGTTCAAAATGCCGGTGAAAATGACAATCGGCACAATGGGTTTGATGCCCTTGAGCATCATTTTAAACGGAATTTTAGAAACCAGATAGGCGGCAACTAGCAGCCCAATGCCAACGAGGAACCCAAGCGAATTGGAAACCATAAACAGCATGACAATGTAGGCAATGGTCAGCAGGATTTTCACCCGCGGGTCCAGCCGGTGCAGGAAAGAAGCACCCGGAAAATACTGTCCTATTGTAATATCCTTAAGCATGTTCCTGCCTCTGTCCTTTCGCAAGTCGGTTCAATATTTCCTGCTTGGCGCGTTCCACCGTATAAACGTTGCGCTCCACGTTAAAGCCCTTGTCGCTCAGCGCATGGAACACCTTGGAAATCTGCGGGATGGAAAGCCCCATGTGGGAAATGGTTTCGGATTTGGAAAACACCTCGTCCACCGTGCCGTAGGTAAAGACCTTTGCCTTGTTCATGACAAGAACCTTTGTGGCAAATTTCGCAACATCCTCCATGCTGTGGGAAACCAGGAGAATGGTGTTTTTCTTGGTTTGATGGTACTCCTTTATCCGCCCCAGAATCCGGTCGCGCCCCTTGGGGTCAAGCCCGGCGGTGGGCTCGTCCAAGATGAGCACCTTTGGGTCCATGGCAATCACGCCGGCAATGGCGGCGCGGCGCTTCTGCCCACCGGAAAGCTCAAATGGGCTTTTGCCCAGCATTTCCTCGGAAATACCGGCAAAGCCGGCTGCATCCTGCACCCTTCGGTCAATTTCCTCCTCGTCAAGCCCCATGTTTTTGGGCCCGAATGCGATGTCTTTGTAAACGGTTTCCTCAAAAAGCTGGTACTCCGGGTACTGGAATACCAAGCCCACATCAAAGCGCAGGCGGCGTATCTGTTTTTTTTCCTCCCAGATATTCCGTCCGTCCACGAGGATTTCCCCCGAAGTCGGCTTGAGCAAACCGTTGAACTGTTGAATCAGCGTCGATTTGCCCGAACCGGTGTGTCCAATCACACCGACAAATTCGCCGGATTCAATGGAAAGGTTAATATGGTCGAGCGCCACTTTTTCAAACGGGGTACCCGCACTGTAAACATGGGTCAGGTCCCTGACTTCTATCATTGGCACAGTCATTCCTCCAACAATTTGGATAAATAATCCACACATTCCTGCTCGGTGAGGATATCCTCCGGGATATCGACCCCGCTTCTTCGCAGCTCATAAGCGAGTTCGGTCACCTGCGGTACGTCAAGGCCAACGCTTTTGAGCAGCTCTACATTCCGGAACACCTGCTTGGGCGTTCCGTCCAGCAAAATATCCCCTTCGTCAATGACCACCACACGGTCCGCTTTGACCGCTTCATCCATATAATGGGTGATGAGCACAACGGTAATGCCATTCTCCCGGTTGAGCTCCTGAATGGTTTTCATAACCTCCCGGCGCCCCCTTGGGTCGAGCATGGCGGTGGGTTCGTCCAGCACAATGCAGTCCGGCCGCATGGCGATTATGCCCGCAATGGCAACCCGCTGCTTCTGCCCGCCGGAAAGCTGGTGCGGCGAATGGCGATAGTATTCCACCATATCCACCTGGCGGAGCGCTTCATCCACACGGCGGCGGATCTCCTTTGGCTCCACCCCCATATTTTCCAGCCCGAAGGCAACGTCCTCCTCCACAATGGTGGCGACAATCTGGTTGTCCGGGTTCTGGAACACCATACCAACCGTCTGGCGGATGTCAAACACGCGGGAATCGTCCGCCGTATCAATTCCTTCGACCTCCACCTTGCCCGCCGTCGGTTTGAGCACGGCGTTGAAGTGTTTGGCAAGGGTGGATTTACCGGAACCATTGTGCCCCAGGATAGCAAGAAATTCCCCCTTGCGGATGCTGAGGTTGATTTGGTTGAGCACCCTAGTGTTGGATTCCTCCGGGAGCTGCGCCCGATATTCAAACATCAGGTCTTTGGTTGTAATAATCTGTTCCAACGTGTCGTCCTTCCCATTTGTTCCGTATTACATCAGCCGGCCGTCCACAGAGCTGTAGAACCGCATGGCAAAGTATAGCCGCTTTGGGTGACCGGCAGGCCAATTTCATCCGAGCGGACCGCGCCGCCAAACTTCCGGGCCACCGTAATGCCGAGCAGGTACTCCATCACCGAAGGAGAAAGCCCTGTAGTATAGGAGTTGAGCGCAAAAAAGAGCGGCTGTTCGGTCAACACCCCGGTGCAGAGCTCCACCAGCGGGTGGATTTTTTCTTCCAGCTTCCAGATTTCGCCGGAGGGGCCGCGCCCATAGGAGGGCGGATCCATAATCACTGCGTCGTAACGGTTGCCGCGGCGGATTTCCCGCTGGACGAATTTCTCACAGTCATCCACAATCCAGCGGATAGGCTTGTCCGCAAGGCCGGAGAGCGCCGCATTGTCCCGCGCCCACTGCACCATGCCCTTGGAGGCGTCTACATGGCAGACCTGCGCCCCCGCAGCCGCACAGGCCAAGGTTGCGCCGCCGGTGTAGGCAAACAGGTTGAGCACCTTGACCGGCCGCCCTGCCCCGCGGATAGTTTTCTCAAAATAATCCCAGTTGACCGCCTGTTCCGGAAATAAGCCGGTATGCTTAAACCCGGTCGGCCGGATGCGGAAGGTCAGCGCTTTATAAGAAATGGTCCAGCTCTCCGGCAAGCGGCGCATGTAATCCCACTCGCCGCCGCCTTTATTAGAACGCAGATAGTGGGCGTCAGCCTTTTGCCACAGCGGGCTTTGCCGAATATTGTCCCAAATCACCTGCGGGTCCGGCCGGATGAGCAGAACATCGCCCCACCGCTCCAGCTTTTCTCCGCCGGAGGTATCAATCATTTCGTAGTCTTTCCAGTCCTGTGTCGCTCTCATGCGCCAAGCTGCTCCTTGATGACGTTTGCAATCCGAAGGGCATAGCGGTTGGCAAGGTCAAGCTCTTTGCCCTCAACCATTACGCGGATGAGCGGCTCGGTTCCGGAAGCGCGCACCAAAATGCGCCCATCGGCTCCAAGTTCGTCAGCGGCTGAATCAATCTCACCCCGGATTAAGTCGTTTTCCTCCAGCATTTCTTTGCCGTTGTTCGCTTTAATGTTGATCATCACCTGCGGGAAACGGTTCATCACCCCGCTGATCACAGACAGCTTTTTGCCGTATTCGCGGACAACCCCCATCAGTTTAATAGCAGAGAGCTGGCCATCGCCGGTGGTGGCATAATCGCTGAAAATAATATGACCGGACTGCTCGCCGCCCAGGTTGTAACCGCCCTTGAGCATCTCTTCCAGGACATAACGATCACCGACATTTGCAGCAATCGCCTGAACCGACTCGCGGTTTGCAAAAT
Organism: Clostridiales bacterium; assembly: GCA_003150405.1. Taxonomy (GTDB): domain Bacteria; phylum Bacillota; class Clostridia; order Oscillospirales; family Ruminococcaceae; genus Metaruminococcus_A. The sequence goes on along the minus strand of QAMM01000008.1, from coordinate 30,098 downwards.
GGAAAAAGCCAAGGTTGCTCATAACCGTGACCACAACGGTGTCGTGGTTGAGCTTGCCCTGCTCTTTCATGGATTTGGAGAAAATGGCAAGCATTTTATCGCCGTCCACCTGGTTGCCCTGCTCATCCACCGCCAGGCAACGGTCCGCATCACCGTCGAAGGCCACACCGAGCTGGCAGCGGTGCTTTTTCATAAAGGCAGTCAAGGTATCCAGATGGGTAGAGCCGCAGTTGTTGTTGATATTGGTGCCGTCCGGCTCACAGTTGATGATAAGCGGCTTGGCGCCAAGACCTTTAAACAACATTTCAGCCGTCACACTGGCCGAGCCGTTGGCACAGTCCACCGCAACCGACATGCCCTCTAAATTGTCATCCATACAGGAAATCAGGTGCTTGACATAATCCGAAGCAGCGGTTTTCACCCGCCGAACCCGGCCCAGTTCCACGCCGTTTTTCAGGTATGGGGTCAAGTCGCCATTGAGGAGAGCTTCTATCTCGTCCTCCAATGCGTCTGAGAGCTTAAATCCCTCTCCGTTAAAGAGCTTGATTCCGTTGTACTCCACCGGGTTGTGGGAGGCGGAGATCATTACACCAGCATCCGCGCCGTATTTTTTGACCAGAAAAGCTACTGCCGGGGTTGGGATAACCCCCAGGATTTCCACATCCGCCCCAACCGAGCAAATGCCCGCAACCAGCGCCGCTTCCAGCATATCCGAAGAGATACGGGTGTCCTTGCCGATAACAAGCTTGGGCTTGTGGGATGTGTGCTTGGTTAAAACAACCGCCGCCGCGCGCCCAATGCACATGGCCAGCTCACAGGTGAGTTCGGTTCCGGCAATTCCCCTGACGCCGTCGGTTCCAAATAATCTGCTCATTCGTTTCTCCCTCTTAAAACCATTATAATTTCAGCTGCTCCGGACCGTCGCCAGAACGCCCGCGCGAAAGGTGCAAATGCTCATAGGCTAGGTCGGTGACACAGCGCCCGCGCGGCGTGCGGGACAAAAAGCCAAGCTGCATCAAATAAGGCTCGTAAACATCTTCCAAAGTTACCGGCTCTTCGCCAAGCGCCGCCGCCAGCGTCTCAAGCCCAACCGGGCCGCCGCCGTAGTTGCGGATAATGGTGGTGAGCATGCGCCGGTCAATGGCGTCCAGCCCAAGCGTGTCAATATCCAGCCGCTCCAGTGCCGTATCGACAATTTCGCGGTTTACCGTACCGTTGCCCATGACCTGCGCAAAATCGCGCACCCGCTTGAGCAGGCGGTTTGCCACACGCGGAGTCCCACGGGAGCGCTTAGCAAGTTCCAACGCGCCGTCTTTGGTGCAGGAAATTTCCAGAATCCCGGCAGAGCGCATAATAATATCGCTCAGCTGTTCGTTGGTATAAAGCTCCAGCCGCAGCATCACGCCAAAGCGGTCGCGCAGCGGTGCAGTAAGCTGCCCAGCGCGGGTGGTTGCGCCAACTAGCGTAAATTTCGGCAAATCAATGCGGATGGAACGCGCCGAAGGTCCTTTGCCGATGATGATATCCAGCGCGTAGTCCTCCATTGCCGGGTAGAGCACCTCTTCAACCGCGCGAGAGAGCCGGTGGATTTCATCGATGAACAAAACGTCGTTCGGGCTCAGGTTGGTCAACAGCGCCGCCAGATCGCCGGGCTTTTCAATGGCCGGGCCGGAGGTAATGCGCACGTTGACGTTCATTTCATTGGCAATGATACAGGAAAGGGTTGTTTTTCCAAGCCCAGGCGGGCCGTAAAGCAGCACATGATCCAGCGGTTCCCCGCGGCCCTTTGCCGCTTCAATGAAAACCGAAAGGTTTTCCTTGACCTTATCCTGCCCAATGTATTCCGACAGGGTTTTCGGCCGCAGACTGTATTCAACATCGGTATCCTCCGGCGTGCTCTCCGGGGTCAGGACGCGTTCTTCAAAATCCATTGTACTGTCAAACATTCGTTACACCTGCCCCGCCAGCGCCTTTAAGGCGCTTTTAATGAGTTCTTCCACCGGCAGCTCGGCGTCCATGGCCGCAACCACATGGGCAGCCTGTGCCTGCGGGTAACCCAGCACCACCAGTGCGCTGATGGCCTCAGAGAGGTTGCCCCGTCCGGATGCAATGCCGCTGACCGCCGGATTAGCGGCCCCTACGCTGCCTTCAAGCTGTTCGTTGGTAATTTTATCCTTAAGCTCCAACACAATGCGCTGGGCCGTTTTCGCGCCAATGCCCTTTGCCGCCGTAAACACCTTGCTGTCCCCTGTTGCAACGCAGAGCGCAAACTGCTCCGGCGAAACATTGGAGAGGATGGAGAGCGCCGCCTTCGGGCCAACGCCGGAAACCGACAGCAGCATTTTAAAGCAGTTGAGTTCCGCCATTTCTGCAAAGCCGAACAGCTCAACGACATCTTCGCGGACATAAAGGTGGGTGTAAAGCTTTGTTTCGCTCCCCACTTCCGGCAGGCGGGACATCGTTTGGGTGGTGGTACGCAACGCATAGCCCACACCGGCGCATTCTACAACCGCAAGATTAGGTTCAACATGGATTAATGTTCCCCGTACATGATATAACATTACCGCAGCATTCCTTTTAAGAGTTTTTCATTGAGAAGGGACGGCGCCGCATGCGCATGGCAGATGGCGATTGCAAGGGCGTCTGCCGTGTCATCCGGCTTCGGGATTTCCTTTAAGTTGAGCAGGCGTTTGGTCATATCCATGACCTGCGCCTTGATAGCCCGGCCATAGCCGACCACCGACTGTTTGACCTGAAGCGGGGTATACTCATACACCGGCACCTCCATTTTGGTGGCCGCCAGTACAATGGCTCCCCTTGCCTGTGCCACGTCGATCACCGTTTTCTGGTTGGAGTTGAAAAACAGTTTTTCCACCGACATTGCCTCCGGCTTATGGATGGTGAGAATCTGCATCAAATCCTCGTAGATGGTAAGCAGGCGCTGTTCAAACGGCATGCCCGCCGGCGTAGTGATTGCCCCGTAATCCAGCGTAGTAAACCGATTGGAGCGGTATTCAATGACCCCATAGCCCACAATGGCGTAGCCCGGGTCAATTCCAATAATTTTCATAAAAGCAATTTACTCCATCTTCTGGGTGATGTCTGCCGTGCTGGCCCATAATACGACCAGTTTAATATTTAATATATTATAGCATAAGGGTGGTTATTAATCAACGTGCGCTTCTGATAGAAGCCAAAAGAAACACCAAAGGCCCTTATTCCACTGAAATATGGGTTGTCTTTGGTGTTTCGCCAACACAGAACATAAAGCCGTCTGTTTCAACGGGAAATTAAAAAGAAAAGGCCGGAACCTCCGGCCTTTTTTCCAATTTACGCTTTCTGTTTTGCAGCGATGTCTGCAAGCGCATCCCTGCGGGAAAGGTTGATTCTGCCCTGGCTGTCAATTTCGGTCACCTTGACCAGAATCTCGTCGCCTACGCTGACAACATCCTCCACCTTTTCCACACGGTGATCCTCCAGCTTGGAAATGTGGACCAGCCCCTCTTTGCCCGGAGCGATTTCCACAAATGCACCGAAGCTCATTAAACGGGTGACGCGACCTTTGTAGATAGCGCCGATTTCCGGGTCGTTGGCAATCAGCTCTACAATATTGAGCGCACGCTTGCAGTTATCCAGATCCAAACCGGAAATAAAGACGTTTCCGTCCTCTTCAACGTCAATTTTAACGTCGCAGTCGGCACAGATTTTCTGGATAACCTTACCACCCTTGCCGATGACTTCACTGATCTTGTCCACATCAATCTTGGTGGTGACCATCTTCGGCGCGTACTTGCCAACTGTCTCACGCGGCTTCGGCAACTCCGGCAACATGATTTCATCCAAAATGTAGATACGCGCTTTGCGGGTTTTCTCGAACGCTTCCGCAATGATCTCCGGGGTCAAGCCGTCGTTTTTAATATCGACCTGAATCGCGGTAATGCCCTTGTGGGTGCCACCCACCTTAAAGTCCATATCGCCGAAGAAATCTTCAAGGCCCTGGATGTCAACCATCGTCATCCAACGGTCGCCCTCGGTGATAAGGCCGCAGGAAATACCAGCGACCGGCGCTTTAATCGGAACACCGGCGTCCATCAGAGACAGGGTAGATGCACAAATAGAGCCCTGCGAAGTAGAACCATTGGAGGAAAGAACCTCCGAGACAACGCGGATGGCGTACGGGAACTCCTCAACCGGCGGAATCACTGGGAGCAGAGCGCGCTCTGCAAGCGCGCCGTGGCCGATTTCACGGCGTCCAGGGCCGCGGCTCGGACGGGTCTCACCAACCGAGTAGGACGGGAAGTTGTACTGGTGCATGTAACGTTTTTCTTCATCCTCGTCAATGCCGTCAAGCATCTGAGCGTCACGGACCGGGCCGAGGGTGGTGATGGAGAGCACCTGGGTCTGGCCGCGGGTAAAGAGCGCAGAACCGTGGACGCGCGGCAGCAACGCCACCTCTGCGTCGAGCGGACGGATTTCGTCCAGTTTCCGGCCGTCAACACGCTTGCCGTCGTCGAGCAGCCAGCGGCGGACAACGAACTTCTGCAGCTTGTAGATGCACTCATCAATCACGCCGGTTTTGCCTTCTTCACAGCGCTCGTCAAATTTCTCATGAATTTCATCGACGATGGGCGCAAGGCGCTCCTCACGGATGTTTTTATCGTTGGTATCCAGCGCATAGCGGACCTTTTCAACGGCGAACTCCTTGATGTCCTCAAACAGCGCCTCGTCCACTTCCTGCGACTCAAATGTGAATTTCTCTTTGCCGATTTCTTTCTGGATGTCGCTGATAAAGGCGACCATCTTTTTAATTTCCTCATGGCCGGTCATAATGGCGTTGAGCATAACGTCGTCCGGGACTTCATTGGCCCCCGCCTCAATCATGACGACCTTTTCAGCGGAGCCTGCAACGGTCAGTGTCAGGTCAGACTTTGCGCGCTGCTCAACGTTCGGGTTGAGGATAAACTCGCCGTCCACAAGGCCAACATTGACGCCTGCAATCGGGCCTTCCCACGGAATATCCGAAATGGAAAGGGCAACCGAGGTGCCAATCATGCCGCAGATTTCCGGGGAATTGTCAATGTCGCTTGCCAGCACCGTCATAACGACTGAAACGTCGTTGCGCATGTCCTTCGGGAAAAAGGGGCGGATGGGGCGGTCGACACAACGGGACGCAAGGATGGCCTTCTCACTCGGGCGGGATTCACGCTTAATGAAGGACCCCGGGATTTTGCCAACCGAGTAGAGCTTTTCCTCAAAATCAACCGAGAGCGGGAAAAAATCAATATCCGGCCGCGGTTTTGCAGAAGCGGTTACGTTGACCATAACAACGGTTTCTCCGTAGCGCACCCAGCAGGAACCGTTTGCCAGTTCGCTGGTTTTGCCGGTCTCAACAATCAGTTCGCGCCCGGCATACATGGTTTTGAATTGTTTTGCCTGTCTTGCCATATTATCCTCCTATTAGTCGGCATATGGCAAAGGGTTAGCATTAAATCAAACGTCCGGCGCACAGGCGCTTGATTTAGTGCTAATCGCCAATTACCACACACCCAAAATAAATACCAAAAGGCAGATGGTATACAACCACCTGCCTTATAGCCAAATTACTTACGAATACCGAGCTTTGCAATGATTGCACGATACCGCTCAACGTCCTTCTTCATCAGGTAGTTGAGCAGGTTGCGGCGGTGACCAACCATTTTGAGCAGGCCTCTACGAGAATGATGATCCTGCTTGTGAACCTTCAGATGCTCGGTCAGATCATTGATTCTCTTAGTGAGAATTGCAATCTGGACTTCCGGAGAACCGGTGTCGTGGTCATGCAGCTGGTTTTCGTTGATAACCGCTGTTTTTTCTTCTTTTCTCAGCATAATTTACACCTCATTGTTTTATTAACCGGTGCCTGCGCGGAAGGAACGGTGTTTTCCTTAAAAAGGCATACTCCTTAGGCGAAGAACACGGCCGTGTCCTTAACGGACTTAACTATTATAGCAGTTCTGCCGCTTCTTGTAAAGTCTTTATGCTCTGGATTTTACAAATTTATTTTTGAGCCATTCGCTACTGGAAAAATATGCAAGCGCAAAGCCAAACAACAACACCAAAACCGCTACCAGCCCTTGCCAGTCAAAGGTAAACCCGGGATACAGGTCAAACAGCGAACCAATGAGCAGGCCGAGGATTCCAAAATAAGTTTCCTGCGGAAACTTTTTAATTAAAATGTCAATGAGCTTGGCGCCTACAAGCAGGCCAATGATGATGCCGAGCCCGGCCGGCAGGCCAATCGGCAGGATAACATGCAGAAATTTATCTGGATCAAATGGCAGAAGCTCTGCCACCGCGCCGGTGATGATTGGATAAATTCCAAACAGCACCATGACAAAGGAGCCACTGACACCCGGGATGATCATGGCAATCGAAGCAATGATTCCCCCGAAGAAAAGCAGTGCAATCAGGCCAAAATCAATGTTGACCGACTGGATGTTGACCGCCGTTTCCGTCGTCGAGGTAAACGCAATGACAACCAGCAACGCACAAGCTAGCAGAAACGCAATGACCGAAACCGGCCGCATCTTGCGGAGTTCAATTTTTCCGCCGGTTTTGACAAAGGCCGACCGACAGACTAGCGGCACGCTGCCGAGGATTAGCCCAATGAAAAAGAAATTGGTTATCATCGGGTAATTTTCCAACATAAAGGTAATACCTTTGCTAAACGCAAGAATACCCGCTGCCGCGCCAATTAGGATAGGCAGCAGGTACAGAATATTCTGTTTCACGCTCTTCCGGAAGTTGCTGATAGCGCCGACAATTTTGTCAAACACATTCAAAATAACCATCATGGTCCCGCCACTGACGCCCGGAATAATGTTTGCAACACCTATGACGGCGCCAATGACAATGTTTTTGATTAATTCCAGTATTTTCATAACACATCCTCCATAAACGGTATTAGTTTACCATAATTACCTGCTCTATACAAGCAACTCTACCGTTTTTTTACCGGAATTTTACATAGTCCTATCGTTCACGGTGGGATTCATATTTACGCTTGGTGGCCATTCCGCCGCGAATATGGCGCTCTTCTTTATTGATTTGCAGAATTTCTGCCACCTGTTTATACAGCTGTGGATTCACCTTGCGCAAACGCTCGGTAATATCTTTATGTACTGTGCTTTTACTGACGCCAAATTTTTTTGCTGTGCTCCGTACCGTTGCTTTTTGTGAAATGAGATATTCTGCCAGCTCCACACTTCTATCCTCTAAAAAGTGTTTGTCTTTCAACCGTGACACCTCCGTTGTGGGTTTTGTCCTACTAATTTGTATGACATGGTCGAAAGAGATATACGGTTTTGTGAAAATTCCATGACAGAATTTTGTACGAAAGGCCATCCATACAAACCGGATAAGACCGTCACCCGGCCATAGGAACGCCCCCTTTTTTGCTGCGTCGCGTCCCAGTTGTAAAGAACCCATATCGACAGGGACAGTCTTTGCAGCCTTCTTTCTCAGAAATCAATCATTTTACGAGAAAAGCCATCGAAAAACGTCGTACAAACCTCCAAAAAAATAAGGCTCCTTTTTTTGTACCAAAGCAAGGACAGCCCTGACCCCCGCAAAAAACAGAGGTTCTTTACTTCCCCGCATTGTGCGGACGATGTAAAAACCCTGAAGCAGAGACGACGACTGCTTCAGGGAGAATTTTACATACTATCCGTTTTTAATGTTTGGGGGCGATTACTCCAATGCCTTTGTGTCAGATGGAATGCTCCGGCGGAAAGGCAACGCTGATTTCGGTTCCCACATCCACCACGCTGTGCAACGAGATTTTGGCATGGTGCTGTTCCGCAATGTGTTTGACAATGGCAAGACCCAACCCGGTGCCGCCTGTTTCTTTAGAACGGCTTTTATCCACCCGGTAAAACCGCTCAAAAATACGGCTCTGGCTTTCCATTGGGATGCCAATACCAGTGTCCTTTACGGTCAGCACTGTCGCGCCGTCCTCCGCCCCCAGCATTACCCTGACGCTGCCGCCCAGCCGATTGTAACGGATGGCGTTGTCACAGAGGTTATAAACCAGCTCCTCCAGTTGGGATTCGTCCGCGCAGACCGTCTGGGGCGTTCCCTCAAACGAAAGCTGTACGCCCGCGCGCTCTGCGGCAGGCTCCAGCCGCTCCACGCAGCGCCGGATGAGCGGACAGAGGTCAATCCTTTCAAACCGGCTCCGGTCGGGGGCTTCATCCAGCTCAGAAAGCATGATGATGTCTCCAATCAGAGTCAGCAACCGTGTGGACTCCGCATGAATTTTAGCAGCAAAATTTTTCACATCGGCGGATTTGACCATCCCGTTTTCAATGAGTTCTGCAAACCCAGAAATGGAGGTTAGCGGAGTTTTCAGTTCATGGGAAACATTTGCCGTAAATTCACGGCGCATTTGTTCCAACGCGCTCTTTTCGGTGACGTCCAGCACCAGACAAATTAAGCCGATATTCTTGCCCTGCGCCTGCACAATGCTCACAATAATTTGCAGGCAGCGCCCCTCTACTGTCACTTCGGCAGAGCCGTGGCCCTGTTCCAATGCACAGTCTACACAGGCCTGCAAATCCGGATTACGAGAAAACACCAGAAGATTCTGGCCAATGTAATCACCATCCGGCACTGCAAGCAACTGTGCAGCGCTGCGGTTGACTGAAAGGATATGTCTTTCCATATCCAGCAGCAAAAACCCCTCCGACATGTTGCTGGTCAGCGCCTGAATCTTCTCCTGTTCCTCTTCCAAGTGCTCAAGCTGGCTACGGATCAACTGGCTTTGTTTGTGAATGGTCCGCGCAAACGGAATAAGTTCCTCGTAAACCGTATTTTCTTCAATGGCGTCCATATCAGCTGCCATTGCGTCAATCGGCCGGACAATCCGCTTGGTCAGGCGGTTTGCCAGCAGGAAGCAGGCAAGCAGGATGACTGCCGCCAGCCCGATGAGAAACGGCAGAGCTGAAATAAAGACCGAGAAGATGTTCCCCGCTTCTCTTGCCACCCGCAAGACACTGCCATCCTCCAACCGCTGAGCAAAATAGTAAACATCCCGGTGAATGGTATCCGAATGGCGGACAGCCGTTCCTTCGCCGGTCTGTTCAGCCTGTTCCACTTCCGGCCGGTTGCTGTGGTTGTCCATGCCGTCGGCATCTGCATTTGTATCATACTCTACGCTTCCGTCCGGCGCAATGACCGTAATGCGGAAACCAGAGCTTTTGTACCGCACCAGCTCGGAGGGCTGGTCCAGCAGCTCGTAGCTTTCCGCCAGAATAATGCCGTCGGTTTTCAAATCATAAAAAACTTGGTTCAAAAATAGCTGGTAATAGACGCCAAGCGTCAGTGCAGCCGTCAAAACCAACGTTATGGCTCCGGTTAGACAGAGCCACAAATTAATTCTTCGTTTCATAGGTGCTCTCCTGTTATCTGCCGCCGGAAACCCCGGCGGGCATCCTTTTAGTCACCGAATTTGTAGCCGACATTGCGCACGGTTTTAATGGCACTGCCCGTATTGCCCAGCTTCTGGCGCAAGGTTTTAATGTGCATATCTACGGTGCGGCTCTCTCCTTCGTAGTCAAAGCCCCAGACCCGTTCCATAATTTTGTCGCGTGAAAGGACAATGCCGTGGTTGAGCATAAGAAATTTAAGCAGCTCATATTCCTTGTAGGTGAGCTCGCACGGGACGCCGTTTGCTGTGACAACATGCTTGCTGTCATCCACTGTCACGCCGTCAAAGGAAAGAAGTGCCTGCTTTTGGGGCACAGCACGGCGAAGTAGTGCCTTGACCCGGGAAATCAGCTCCATAACGCCAAAAGGTTTTGTAATGTAGTCGTCCGCGCCGGAATCCAACCCCTTGACCTTATCAAGTTCTGAGGTTTTCGCCGTGACCATAATAACCGGCACCTGTTTTAAATCCGGCTGGGAACGCAGCCGCTGGAGGATGGAAAGGCCGTCCTCATTTGGAAGCATAATGTCCAGCAGCACCAGGTCAGGGCTGTGTTCACAGCAGGTTTCAAAGAAGGTTTCACCATCTTCAAAGCACTGCACCGAAAAGCCGCTGCTTGTGAGCGCGTAGCTCTCCAGTTCCCGGATGTTGGCGTCATCCTCGACGATATAAATCATGTCACATTTCTCCTGTTCTGGTATTGGTTTTCAGCCAAAGGCGGTTACAGCACATGGGCGTTCTTGTGAACGCCGGTAATGGAAAAGATAACCCATTCGGCAATGTTGGTCGCATGGTCACCAATACGTTCGAAATATTTGGCCACCATTAACAGATCAACTGCTTGCTCCCCTTTTTCCACATCCTCGCGGATCAGGCGAATCAAATCCTGCTTGGATTGATCAAACAGCCGGTCAACGATGTCGTCGTAATCCACAACCGACTGTGCAAGATTTAAGTCCCGCCGCACAAAAGCATCAACGCTTTCGGTTACCATTTGAATGGTGGAGCGCGCCATTTCCTGAATGTGCTCCAGATTTGCGCTGTACGGGGTGTCTGCCAGCATAACGGTAATTTCAGAAATATCCGCCGCCTGGTCACCAATGCGCTCCATATCGGTGATCATTTTAAGGGCGGAAGAAATCAGGCGGAGGTCTTTTGCAACCGGCTGCTGCTGAAGCAGCAGCTTTAAGCAGATGCTTTCAATCTCCTTTTCTTTTTTATCCACTTCCATATCAAATTCAATGGCCTGCCGGGCCTGCTCTTTGCTCTGATTCATCAGGGCTTTTACCGAGCTTGCAATGGCACTTTCAATGAGCGCACCCATTAAAATCAGCTCGTTGTTGAGCCGGTCAAGCTGTGCGTCGAAACGGTTTCTCATGGTTATCCGAACCTCCCTGTAATATAATCCTCGGTGCGTTTGTCCTGCGGCATCGAGAAGAGCTGTTCGGTCTGGCCGAACTCCACCACTTCGCCAAGCAGGAAGAACGCCGTTTTATCAGAGATTCGAACCGCCTGCTGCATGTTATGTGTGACGATAATGATAGTATAATCTTTTTTAAGCTCAACAGCAAGATCTTCAACCTTAGCCGTGGAAATCGGGTCAAGGGCGGAAGTCGGCTCATCCATGAGGATGACCTCCGGCTCCACCGCCAGCGCCCGCGCAATACAGAGGCGCTGCTGCTGGCCGCCGGAAAGGCCGAGTGCGCTCTTTTTGAGACGGTCTTTCACCTCATCCCAGATGGCAGCATCCCGCAGAGATTTTTCCACAATTTCATCCAATACAATCTTTTTTCGGATCCCATGGGTGCGCGGTCCAAATGCAATATTGTCATAAACGCTCATCGGGAATGGATTCGGTTTCTGGAACACCATGCCAACCCGTTTGCGCAGGTCATATACGTCAATGTTGTTATAAATATCCACGCCGTCAAGCTCAACCTGTCCGGTGATTTTGCAGCCCTCTACCAGATCATTCATGCGGTTGAGGGTTTTGAGCAAAGTGGATTTGCCGCATCCAGACGGGCCAATGAACGCGGAAATTTCATTTTTCGGCAGTTCGAGGTTAATGTCCTTCAGGGCGTGAAAATCGCCGTAATACAAATTCAGGTTTTTGATATCAAAAAGGCTCATCATCGTGTCCCTTTCGTCGTAATTTTTTTCGCCACAAAGGCAGAAAGTGCATTGATTAGGATGACAATCACCAACAAGACAACTGCCGTGGCGTATGCCTGGTCGGTGTGCAGTCCCTCGTTGGAAAGCACGTACATATGTACCGCAAGGGTGCGCCCGGAGGATGCAACATCCGCCATCTTTGGAACAGTGCCCGCGGTGTATATCAGCGCCGCCGTTTCACCCACGATGCGCCCAATCGCCAAAATAACGCCTGCCAGGATCCCCGGAATAGCTGCGGGAATGACAATGCGAAAAACGGTACGCAACCGTCCTGCACCAAGGCCAAAGCTACCCTCCCGGTAGGAGTCCGGCACCGCTTTAAGCGCCTCTTCGGTGGTGCGCATAATGAGCGGGAGAATCATGATGGCAAGGGTTAAGGCACCGGAAATCATGGAATAACCCCAGCGCATGGTCGTGACAAAAAAGAGCATGCCAAACAGGCCGTACACAATGGAGGGAATCCCAGAAAGCGTTTCCGCCGTAATGCGAATTAAACCCACAATTTTATTGCCTCGTTTGGCGTATTCCACCAGGTAAACCGCTGAAAAAATGCCGAGCGGCGCTGCAATGACAAGGGAAAGCAGCGTCATGCTTATGGTGTTGATGAGCGCCGGCATTAACGAAACGTTTTCCGAATTGTATTCCCAAGCGAACAAGTCCCAGCTCAAATGCGGAATACCCATTACCAGGATATAGCCAATCAGGTAAATTAAAACGACAAAGGTTGCAAAAGCCGCCAGCATAACGCTCAAAAACATAATGAGTGACATGGGCCGCTTGCGATAGGCGCGAAAACGCGCCGCAACAGAGGCCGTAAACTTTTTCATTGTTTATCCCTCCGTTTGATAAGCGAAAACAGCAGGTTGATTAAGAGAATGAACACAAACAGCACGACGCCGGTTGCAATCAGTGCCTCGCGGTGCAGATCTGCCGCATAACCCATTTCCATTACGATATTGGTTGTCAAGGTGCGAATGCCCTTAAGAATATCCCCCGTAATACGCGGCTGCCCGCCTGCAACCATGACAACCGCCATCGTCTCACCGATAGCGCGGCCAATTCCGAGCACAATTCCAGCCATAATACCGGATTTCGCCGCCGGAACCAGAGTGCAGAAAACACTGCGCTCATGGGTAGCGCCCAACGCCAGCGCGCCCTCATAATAGCTTTCCGGCACCGCGCGGATGGCGGACTCACTCACCGCAATAATGGTTGGCAGAATCATAATACCAAGCAAAATTGAGGCAGTCAGAATGCTCGTGCCCTTGCCGCCGAAGGTTTCACGCACAAAGGGAACAAGCACCATCAGACCAAAAAAACCATATACAACCGAAGGAATGCCCGCCAGCAGCTCCACTGCCGGGTGTAGGATACGGTATAGCCCCTTGGGACAGAAGCGGGCCATAAAAATAGCTGTAAGAATACCAATTGGCACACCAATGATAATTGCGCCCGCCGTAATATAAATACTGCCCAGAATCATCGGCAGAATGCCAAAGGAAGCTGGGTTGTCCTGCGGCGCCCAGTTCTGGCCGAGCAGGAAGTCAAACAGGCCAATCTTCCCCATCGCCGGAATGCCGTTTGCAAACAGAAACAGGCAAATGAGTGCAACCGCCAAAATTGATGCCAGCGCGGCAACAAAGAATACGCCCTTCATAAACGTTTCTTTGAATCTCTTCATAAATTCCATACTCTCCCAAAACAGCAACTGGGCCGGCCGTGTGAAACACGGCGAGCCCTTGTTGCGCTGTTCATTTCTGTTTGGTTATTTTACGTCGCTCCAGTTAACAGCTTCGCCGGTGAAGATTGCTTTGATAGCATCCGAGGTCAGGTCGTCAAAGCTGTTGGCTTTGTTGACAATAACTGCAATTCCGTCAGTTGCAATGGTGGTCGAGGTAAGACTCTCAAGCTCGCTGTCTTTGAGCTCTCTGGAAGCCATGCCGATGTCACAGGTACCGGTCATAGCGTCTTTCATACCATTGGTCGAGTCGGTCTGCTGAATTTCAATGGTAACGTTCGCGTTGATTTTCTGGTAGGCCTCCTGGAGTTTTTCCATAACCGGAGTGACCGAGGAGGAACCGGAGATAACAACCTTGCCGCTTGCATTGTTAGATTCAAATGGCTTAGTGTCGTCCAGCGGGATAAAGCCGGCTTCCTCCACGACCTCCTGGCCTTCGGTGCTCAGGATAAAATTGACGAAATCCTGCGCCTGCTCGCTCGGAGTACCTTTATAGGCGATGTTAAACGGACGGGATACTTTATATGTACCATCTTTTACATTTGCAACGCTTGCTTCTGCGCCGTCGATTTTCAGAGCTTTGACATCGTCATTGAGGGAGCCGAGCGAAATGTAACCGATTGCGGTTTCATCGCCCGCAACGGTGGTGAGAACAGCGTTGGTGCTGGACTGTACGCTCGCCTCTTCGGTGGTTTTGTCAACCTTGTTGCCGTCTGCGTCCTTTTCCTCTATGCCGAACAGCTCAATAAAGGCACCTCTTGTACCGGAACCAGACTCGCGGGTAATGACGTTGATGGACTGATTTGCATCGAAATCAGCTGCAGAGGCGTTTGTGCTGCCGGAAGAAGAACCGCTTGCAGAAGAATCCCCGCCAGACTGACAGCCAGCGAACAATCCCAGTGACATGACAGCAGCGCACAACAGGCAAACTGTTTTTTTCATTTTCATTGTTCATTCTCCTTTTTCTCTTAAGTACGGCTTTATTGTATTGCCTCAATGTAAAATGAGCTATTTGCACTGTGTAAAAAATGAGTAAAAACAGCTGTTTTCTTTTACAAAACGAAAATCCCGTGTAAAATTCGCGTAAATCACTACAACAGAATGTACCCGCAATCCGCCTTTTATAGCTTTGTTTTCAAGCCGATAGCTTCAAAGTGCTCTGCATCATCTTGTCCCTTTGCCGTTTTTGGCTTCGGTGTCCCATATCGATCGAGAAAAATCGCCGGCACAATCTGGTTCCTCTGCTGCCCGATCGTATCGCATCAGCAGATCAAAAAAGCCCCCTTTTTGGAATCCAACAGATTCCAAAAAGGGGGCTTTTTCCAGTATTTCCCAGGAAATTCGGTTTGAAAGTAATCGAACATGGCAAACAGACTGAGGAAGGTTCCGGTAAAGATCATGGTATGGGTTCCCTGGGCGTACAGCCTAGCGGTCTCTCCTTGGCGATGCGGAACAACCGTACTGCAAAACCTCAATAGATTGTTAGAGATGAGCAGCCGCGGATTTTATACCACCGCGTTCTCGCGCTGCGCCATGCAAAGCTCGTAATATTTACCTTTTTTCGCCATCAATTCATCATGGGAACCGCATTCCTGGATGATCCCTTCATCTACATACATAATGCGGTCGCAATGCTGGATGGTGGAAAGCCGGTGCGCAATAATAAATGAAGTACGCCCCTTAAGCAGCTCATTGAGCCCCTCCTGCATCAGGCGTTCGGTCTTGGTGTCAATGGAGGAGGTTGCCTCGTCGAGAATGAGGATTTTCGGGTCGGCAATCAAGGTGCGGGCAAAGGAAATGAGCTGTTTTTGTCCTTGGGAAAGCCTGCTGCCGCGCTCATTGACCTCGGTCTTGTAGCCGTGTTCCATTTCGCGGATAAACTCATCCGCTTTAACCGTTTTGGCAGCGGCGACAACTTCCTCATCGGTAGCATCCAATTTGCCGTAGCGGATATTCTCCTGAATGTCGCCGGAGAACACGAAGCTGTCCTGTAGCATAACGCCCATTTGACTGCGAAGGGAGTGCAGCGTTGCTTTGGAAATGTCGTGCCCGTCAATTAAAATCTGACCAGAGGAGATGTCATAAAACCGGCTGATGAGATTGATGACTGTCGTCTTGCCGGCGCCGGTCGGCCCGACAAGGGCAATGCTCTCTCCAGCCTTCACCTGAAAGCTCATGTGGTTTAGGATGGGGTGCCCCGGTTCGTACTCAAACACAACGTCCTTGAATTCCACATTTCCGCGGATGGACGGCAGTGCTTTGGCGTCCGGCGCATCCTCGATGAGAATCGGTTCATCGATGGTTTCAAAAATGCGTTCGAGGTAGGCAATGGTATTGATGAGATTGTTGTAGAGGTTCGCGAGGTTGGTGATCGGTCGCCAGAAGCGCCAGGAGTAATCGCCCATCGCGATGATGGTGCCGAAGGTCGCCATAGGGCGGATGAGCAGAATGCCCGCCCCGTAGACGCTCGCGTTGACGATGGCGGAAATCATCTCCACCGAATACCAGACCCAGTTGGAGACGAATACCGCCTTCAAAAAGGAGCGGCGGCAGTTGTGGAACTGGGTGTAGCCGATATCCGCGTTGAGCTTCTCGCGGGTGAAAATCTGGGTGACACTGGAACCAAGAATACTCTCATGCAGGTAGGCGTTCATGTTGGAGTTTTTGTTGGAGAAATTCTGCCAGGCCCGCCGCTGCTTCGGCATAATAGCCCCCACAATCACAATCAGCACTGGAAGTCCTGCAATGATAACAAGTGCGAGCCGCGCGTCAGTGATGAACATAAACACCGTGACAAATATCAGATTGCAGATTTCAAGGAAAAAGTTGATGATACCGTTCGAAAGCATGTCCGAGACGTTGTTGACATACTGTACCACGCGGACAAGGATTTTGCCGTGCGGCCGGTTGTCATAATAGGAAAAAGGAAGCTTTTGCAGGTGTTCGAACAAATCCTGCCGGATGTCATAGATGATGTTCTGCCCCACCACCGCCGTAATGCGGGAACGCAGGACGTTGAGCAGAATAGAGATACCGATGGTCACAATCAGCAGGACCGAAAGCAGGATGAGGTAAGGCACATCTTTGTTGACCACCGCAACGTCGAGTGCCTCTTTCATAATCTGAGGGCCAAACAGGGCGAAAATAACGCTCAGCAGCGAGTAGATCAGTGCAAGGATCATCTTTTTCTTGTACTTTTTAATGTAAATAAAGCTGCGTTTTAAGTGCTGTATATTAAATGGAGATTCAAGCGATTCGTCAATGTCAAACTTATTGCGCGCCATCCGAAACCACCTGCCTTTCTGCACCGTGCTGGAGCTCAAAAATTTCACGGTAATAGCCGTTTTGCCGGAGCAGCTCCGCATGGGTGCCGTGTTCCACAATTTTGCCGTGGTCGAGTATGAGAATCTGGTCGGCGTTTTTAACCGAGGAAATACGTTGAGCGATGATGAACTTAGTGCATTCAAAATCCAGCTTGGAAAGCTGCTCCTGAATGTATTTTTCGGTCTCCATGTCGACTGCTGAGGTCGTGTCGTCCAGAATCAGAATCGACGGCTTTATCGCGAGCGCACGGGCGAGCGCCAGACGCTGCTTCTGCCCGCCGGAGAGACCGACACCGCGCTCGCCGACAATAGTCTCGTAGCCATCCTCCATGTCATCAATAAAGTCGGAAGCGGTGATCTCCGCAAAATGGCGGACCTCCTCCTCGCTGAGCTCCGGATCGCCGTAGGCAATGTTTCCATCCACCGTTTCGGAGTAAAGAAAAACATCCTGCGTGGCCATTCCTATACCACCGCGCAGCGAGCTTAAGGTCAGCCTGCGCACGTCGACGTCATCCACCAGAACAGCACCGCCGGTCACATCGTAAAACCGCTCAATGAGGTTGACAAGCGAGGTTTTGCCGGAACCGGTGCCGCCCATGACCGCAATGGTCTCACCGGGGTTTGCCACAAAGGAAATACCGTCGAAAACCACCTGGTCATTAAGCTTGAAATGAACGTCTTTGAACTCCACCTTGCCGCGCATTTTATGCGGCAGGTCAATGGCGTCCGGCGCGTTTTGGATATGCGGCTGGGCGTAGTACATTTCAATGACTTTATCCGCCGAGGCAAAAAACCGCTGAAGGTCGTTGAGCAGAATGCCGATGTTGCGCATCGGCTCGCTGATCGCCCAGGTCAGGGCCGAAAACGCGGCGAGATCACCCGCCGTCAGCCAGCCGTTGATAATAAATAAGCCGCCTACAAGGATGATCACCACCGTTGGCATATTGGCCAGAACATGAACGCCCGGGAAATAACGCAGCCAGGTGAATTGGGAGTCGATATTCGCTGTACGGTAAGCGTTGTTCTTTTTGGCAAACTCATCCATTTCGTATTGTTCCCTTGAAAACGCCTTGATGACCCGGTTGCCCGAAATATCCTCCTGCGCTTTGGTGTTGAGCTCGCTCAGCCGTTCACGCAAAATTACATATTTGGAGCGCACCTTTTTGGAAAACATTTTGGAAAGGATAAGCAGAACCGGCGTCACCGCCATCACCGCCACCGTAAAGAGGGGGTTGATGGTGAGGAAAAAGACGGTGGTCGTAAGAAAGAGGAAAATATCAATAATAAACTCGCGGAACACATAGGAAAACGCATTGCGGACCGTGTCGAGGTCGCCGGTGAGCCTAGTCATCAGGTCGCCGGTGCGGTAACGGTCATAATAGGTCTTGTCCTGTGTCTGGATGCGGTCGTACAAATGCTCGCGCATATTGACAAGCATCCCCTGCGATGCATAATCACAGTTGTAAACGCCTGCGTTGAGCATACTCATGCGGAACAAATGAACCAGCACCATAGTGATAAGCAGTGGAATCAGGATGGTATAATTGCGGACCACCTCTCCGTCCGGTCCGGCTGTACCAACCAGCACTTCGTCAACAATGGTTTGGGTTATAAACGGGTTGATGAACACGAGAAGCGAGCTGGTCACCACAAAGGACAGCGCCATTATGTACCGCTTCCGATAACCAGCCATATTCTCCCATGCCCATTTTATCTGGAACATTGCGTCATACACCTCCTTGTGTAATGGGGGCTGTGCGGAAAGTTTAGAGGGATGCTGGGGTGGTAAAAAAGCGAAAAAGCGGCTACGGGTGCAAACACCCGCAGCCACTTCGCGTGACAAAATAAGACTCAAAACAAGAGGCGGCCCGCCAAAACGGCCTGCTTAACCGATGGAGAGCTTGAGGTTTACACCGGTAATACCAACATAGGCGCCGTCTTTTGCCATACCGCTGTCCGGATGTGCAATAACCCACTTGTTTTTCATCAGCAGGAGTTTGTCTTCGTTGTTTTTCGGGGAAACCGCGTTGTCCAGCGGGAAGTTGGTGTCGCGCGGAAGCACGACTACGCACTGGTAGCCGTTCTCATCGACCATGCAGGGGGCAAAATGCAGGGTGGGGCCGTAAAACTCCACAGCGGTGCCCGCCTTGATGTAGAACGCCTCTACCTTTGCGGAATCGTAAACATTGTCTTTGATGTCGGTAATTGAGCCGAGCAGCACCACGAGATCGGTCACGGCAAGGTCAATTTCACTGCCTTTGTGGTACTCCAGCGCGTCCAAGCTGGAGGTACTGCCGTTGCAGTAGCCCACCTGAACCGGCATTTCACCGTAAAAGTTTGCAGAGACCTCTTGGGTAACCGCAAACGCTTCCATCTTTTCATCCGACGGAATGTAAACATTACCCTCTTTCGGGGTTGGAGTATTGGCTTTCATGTACGCGATGTACTCAGAAAAATCATACCCGGTAATGATCTGGCCGTATTTTCCAAAAGCAGCATCTTCTACCGGGAGAATCTTGATTCCCGGATTCGCCTTCTGCATCTTCTCTATCATTGCTATCACTCCTGTTTCAAAATAAACGGCCTGGAGCAACCCTGTCCCAGGCGCTTTATAATCAGTATAGCGGCCAACGGACACCTTGTCAATTCAAAAAACCACTAAAAAACCGGGGTGTATTTTAGAACAATTACAGAGAAAAAGCGGCAGGAATACCCTCCGCCGCTTATACCATCGGAAACATCCTGTTAAAACGGGTTTTTCTCTGGATCCTGGCCGGTGTGGCCAAACGTCTTATACACCACTCGTTCCGCCGCGTCACCCTCCATTTTAAAAACGCCGGAGCCAATGCAGGACATCTTCACGTCGTTTTGCAGCGTATAACAATCCCGAGCGCATCCATTCGCTCTCTCCTACTCTCCGGCGGATATCCTTTCGCCGGGCACACATGTTCTCCACTTAAAATGGCGCGGTGTCCGGATGCTTGCCAATCCGCCCGTAAGCCTCCAGCGCACTGATGTTCCGGAAGTCCTCGTCGTCAAGGGTGAAATCAAATACATCCGCGTTTTGCACCATACGGTCGTAGTGGTTGGATTTTGGTAGAGGCAAAACGTCCTTGTCCATCGCCCAGCGCACACAAACCTGCGCAACAGTTTTGCCATGCTTTTCCGCAACCTCTTGCAGCACCGGGTATTGGAACGCCTTACCCTGAATCAGCGGACCCCAGGATTCCACCTGAATCTGGTGCATCTTGCAGTAATCCACCAAATCCTGATGCGGGAACTGTGGGTGTACCTCAAGCTGGTTGACCATCGGCTTAACCTCCGCCGTTTCCAGCAGGGCGTCAATGTGGGTCTGCCAGAAGTTGCTCAACCCAATGGCGCGCACCTTGCCCGCGCGGTAAAGCTCTTCAAAGGCACGCCAGGTCTCTACATTTTTCTCTTTGTAGTTTTCGCGGCAAACAAGCGGCGCCGGCCAGTGAATGAGGTAAAGGTCAATATAGTCCAGTCCCAGCTTTTTGAGCGAGAGGTCGAAAGCCTCCAGTGTCTCCCGGTACCCGTGGTGGTGGTTACCGAGTTTGGTGGTGATAAACAGCTCTTCACGCGGCACTCCGCATTTGCGGATCCCCTCCCCCACACCTTCCTCATTGTCATAACGGTGTGCCGTGTCAATATGGCGGTAGCCTGCTTTCACTGCATTTATAACCGAATCCACGACAGCTTCGCCGTTTGGCGTTTTAAAGGTACCATAGCCAATGCAGGGAATTTTTACGCCGTTGTTGAGTGTGTAGCAATCCTGTAAACTTTGAAACATATCTGCCGCTCCTTTTTGTCGTTTGATTTTATACAGCCTTATTTGCCGTACAGCTATTTTATTATACTACACACGGGCCGCAGACTTGCACCATAAACGAAAAACGGATCCCGTTTTTCTGGAGCGACACCATATCCTCTCTGCTGCCCGGAGCTCTGCTTTGCTGTACGATGTGAGATTATTATACTATAGTTTGTATTAAATCGCAGCTATTTCTTGAATGATTTTAGCCATATTTTCGTTTTTAATTGAACATTCCGCATAAATCAAGCATTGCCCTCCCGGTTCTTTTCGCAAAAACAATGCCGCTCTAATCCAGGCGCAGCTCACCCAGCTCTATACACCCTTGTTTCAAAAATCGAATGGATTAAGACCGTACCTCTTGTGTGAACCTGCGGCGCAGTTGGGCTGTATTTGCATGGGGACAAAAATTCGATGGTGTTGGTTTACCGTTTTTTAATACCGAACCAATGACGTTCTCACTCGTTTCCAGCTTCCTGTAAATCCCGTTGCTATTTCGAAAGTGTCTCCGCTCGGCCACCAGGTGTTTGCCAAAGCCGGAGGCCTCCTTTGGCACTGCATCAAACGCCACAAACAAAAGAGCCGCCCTGTTTGCAGGGCGGCTCCTTGAAAAACGACGATACAACCGATTGGGCACAGCCGGCATTGAAACGCATTTCATTTTGCAGTTGCGGACAGCTCAGCATAAGCACCATAACTCGCTCCGTACAGCTTACCGTTTGACAAAAAACTCTTCATACCAAAG
The DNA here is from genome assembly GCA_003150405.1 of Clostridiales bacterium. Taxonomy (GTDB): domain Bacteria; phylum Bacillota; class Clostridia; order Oscillospirales; family Ruminococcaceae; genus Metaruminococcus_A. Next base: position 8,825 of record QAMM01000008.1, on the reverse strand, counting down.
CACAAAGGTAAAAATTGACCAGATTTTGAGGTAATCCTGCCGTTTGCCCGCGCGGTAATCATCCAGCAGGCCCATAATAACATCCACGTTGAACAGTTTCTGGGCAATCTCGCTGTGGAAAGCGTCTTTGACCATGTTGTAGTATTTTTCCTCACGGAGCCACTGGCGAACCGGCACCGGGAACCCGAGCTTGCGCTTTGCGGCTGTTTCCGGCGGCAACTTGTTGGCGGAAGCTTTGCGCAGCGCCACCTTGGTGTTTTCATCGGTGACACGGTAACGGCTGGGAATCCGCTGGGCGAGCTTCATTACCTCAATATCGAGGAACGGCACCCGTACTTCCAGCGAGTTTGCCATGCTCATTTTATCACCTTTGAGCAAAATGTCACCCGAAAGCCACATGTGCAGGTCAACATACTGCATCTGGGTCACCGGATCCTTATCCTTGACTTTTTCATAAAATGGCGCAACCAGCTCTTTCGGGGACGGCGCATTGGTTTTGACCTTTAAAATCTGCTTTCGCTCCCGCTCGCTGAAACCGGCATTCGGGTTGCCGTTGAACCAATCCTGCAAATCACCGCGGTGGCGGTACAGGAAGTTTTTTGCCTTAAAGGGCGGCATGTGGTCAACCGCCTTGCCAATCACCCCGCGAATACACTTAGGCACCCTGCGGTAGCGGGCGCTGCGGAGCGTTTCGCTGTATACATTATATCCGCCGAACACTTCGTCCGCACCCTCGCCGGAAAGCACAACCTTGACGTCCTCCGCCGCCTCTTTGGAAACAAAGTAGAGCGCAATCGAAGCGGGGTCGCCGAGCGGTTCATCCAAATGGTAAAGCACGGTAGGGATAATATCCCAATACTCCTGCTCGGTGATGGCCTTGCTTTTGTTCTTGATTTTAATGTATTCGGAACATTTTTTGGCATAGCCAATTTCGTCGTATTTGTCCCCTGCAAAGCCAACGGTGAAGGATTTATCCACCTTGGCGCAGGCAGTGACATAGCTCGAATCAATACCGCTTGAAAGGAAGGAGCCGACCTCAACATCGCTGATTTTATGGGCTTCGACCGAATCCTCAAAGGTGGAACGGATTTCTTTGACCCAATCCTCCAGCGATTTGCTCTCGTCGTCCGCAAAATCCGGTTCCCAGTAGCGGGTAATCTCCATTTTGCCGTCCTTATACAAAAAGTAGTGAGCGGGCATGAGCTTATAAACGTTTTTGAAAAAGGTGTCGGTCAACGGGGAATACTGGAAGGTGAGGTAGTTTTCCAACGTATCAAGATTGAGCTCTTTTTGAAACTGCGGATGCGGCAGAAACGCCTTAATTTCGGAACCGAACATCAGAGTACCGTTCATCTCGGCATAATAAAGCGGCTTGACGCCAAAGTAATCCCGCGCGCCGAACAGCTCTTTTTTCACTTTGTCCCAGATAACAAAAGAAAACATGCCACGCAGCATGTTGACGAGCTTAACGCCGTACTCCTCATAGCCGTGGAGCAGTACCTCGGAGTCGGAATGAGTGGTGAAGGTATGCCCCGCCTGGATGAGTTTTTCGCGGAGCTGCTTATAGTTGTAGATTTCGCCGTTGAACAGCAGTACCTTGCTGTTGTCCTCATTGAAAATAGGCTGATCGCCCTGTTTCAAGTCAATGATGCTCAGCCGCCGGAACCCCAGCGCAATGTCATCGTCGATATACCGCCCATCGGAATCCGGGCCGCGGTGGCGGATGGCGTCCATCATTTCACCGAGCACGGCGTCCGCGTTGTCAATCCGGTTTGTAAATCCCACATAACCGCACATAGATTGTAAAACCTCCAAGCCGGATTCGTTATCTTCGACGAAAACACACCGGTTTTTTTGTAAAATCACACTACATTATTATATGGCCGGGGCCGGATAATGTCAAGGAATCAACCCCCTTAAGTTTACGCCTCAATCCGCGGGTTTATACGGTTTTGCCGTCCGAATTGACAGCGCCTTCTCACAGGTGCTACAATGAAGCCAACCAAAAATTACGGGAGAAGGATGAACATGAGCTATACAGCAGGTATTGACCTTGGCGGCACCAACATTGCGGTCGGCATTGTGGACGAGGCTTTCCGCATTGTTTCGCGCGCCAAGCGCAAGACGGCGCTTCCCCGCTCTGGCGAAGCCATTTTGCAGGACGCCGTAGACGCTGTACGGGAGGCCGTCGAGGCGGCAGGCGTCGGCCTTGACCAAATTGACTGGGTGGGAATTGGCTCACCGGGCATTGTCAACCGGGAGGCCGGCTGCGTCGACTACTCCTGCAACCTCGACTTTTATGGGCAGGATTTGCGTGAATTTCTCACAAACGCCCTGCAAAAGCCCATTTATATGGATAACGACGCCAACTGCGCCGCCTACGGCGAATTTGTAGCGGGCGGCGCCAAGGGTGTGAGCGATGCGGTCGCTATCACACTGGGAACAGGCATTGGCGGCGGGATTATCATTGACAAAAAAATCTATTCCGGTTTTAATTTTGCGGGCGCAGAAATTGGGCATACCGTCATTCAAATGGGAGGCCGGCCTTGTACCTGCGGACGCAGAGGCTGTTTTGAAGCCTACGCCTCAGCCACCGGATTAATCCGCAGCACCCGGGAGGCAATGGAAGCCCATCCGGAAAGTGAGATGTGGGCGCTTTGTGGCGGCGACAGCGCCAAAGCAGACGGGCACACGGCTTTTGATGGGATGCGCGCCGGCGACGAAGCTGCTGCAGAGGTTGTGCGGGACTACATTGAGGCGCTTGCCTGCGGGGTGACCGACATCATCAACACCTTTGCGCCGGAAATCCTCTGCATTGGGGGCGGCATCAGCAAGGAGGGGGATACCCTCATTGCCCCGCTTTCGGAAATTGTCCACCGGGAAATGTATTCCCGTTTTTCCAAACGGCAGACCAGAATCGTCACCGCCGAGCTCGGAAACGACGCGGGCATCATCGGCGCGGCGGCGCTCGGCCTGCAATATTGTTAATATCAAAACACATAGCTGACAGGAGGAATATGCCGCGGACATTTACAATCCGCAATTGGTGTGAAGTTATAACAAAATATGAACTGTACCACTTTGCTATAGTAAGAAATAATGGAATTGAAATCCACACTTTAAGAGAAAAAGAGGAAATTCAAAATCATTTTGGCCTTATTCTGGTCAAATAATTCGCCGTTTTTCCACACTACTGAAATACGTCTTATTGGTATAAAATGTAAATTTCAATCACGATAAACAGTTTTACTATGGAGACTTCCATGCAAACAAACGTAACTATCGGTATACATTCCTATCTTTTCGCTACACACTATGAAATCGACGCCAAAAAGCGTGCGGCTTTCAACTGGCTTTCCCAAATGGTTTTCGGCATCCAGTTTGAAGAGTGGTACCAAAAAGGCGGCTGGACCGAAAGTTTTCGTCCCTATACTCTGTTTGACAAAGAAAACGCCGTGGCCAATGTCTCGGTTTGCCCGTTTGAACTGCTGCTCGATGGCAAACCACGCCGGTACCTCGGACTGTATACCGTTATGGTTCATCCGGACTGGCGCGGCCTAGGGCTTTCCCGCTTCCTTATGGAAACGATCCTTCGGGATTGGGAGGACCAGTACGACCAGGTCTTTCTCTTTGCCAACGACAGCGTATTGGATTTTTACCCCCGGTTCGGCTTTGAGCAGGTACAGGAACAGGCGTTTTCCCGCATCCTCCCGACACAGCCCGGCCGACTGATACGAAAGCTGAATATGGCTTGCCCAGCCGACCGCATGCTGCTGCAAAAACAGATTGCAGCGGCGACCCCGCTTGCGCGGGTCAGTATCCGCAATTTATGGGGCATGGCATTGTTTCAGGCGCTTTATGAGCTGGAATTTTATGTGTGCAGGGAACCGGACGCGGTTCTCTGCATCGAGCGGGAAAAAGGGCGCATCACCCTGCACGACTGTTTCTGTGCTCACCCCCTGCCGCTGAATGAACTTGCCCGCATGATTCCAGCTGAAAACGGCGATCTTCTCACCCTCGGCTTTACACCGCTTCGCTCTTCCGGATGGACAGCCGCCCCGGTCCAGCGCAAGGATTCCACCACCTTTCTGCTCACGGGCCGGGAAAATCCGTTCCTGCAACAGCCAATGCTGTTTCCGACCCTCGTCCACGCCTAATCTACCGGCAGCTGTCCTGCTAAAATAGGGTGAGCATCCTTTTCATGGAACGGCTGCCCTGTCCAAGAAAATTGTGTTGTGGTGATTGCGTTCTCACCCAAATTTTGCTACACTAGTAGTCAGAGAAGCTATCTTACAAAAACAATACTCAAATGCAAAGGAGAAACTGACATGAGTCAAAACGGCGCATTTTATACCGGTACCTACCGCAATGTGCTTGCGGAAATGGGCTATGACAAGGATGCCATCCAGAAAAAGTTGGAGGACACCTTCAACGAGATGTTTTATTCCGACACCCGCATCTTTGGGGAGACGGCGGAGGACAAGGCTTATATCACCGACACCGGCAACGACGACGCACGTTCCGAGGGCATGTCCTACGGCATGATGTTCTGTGTGCAGATGAACAAGAAGAAGGAATTTGACCAGATTTGGAACTGGGCCAAGACCTATATGTACCAGACCGAAGGGCAGTACAAGGGCTATTTCTCCTGGTCGCACAAGCTTGACGGCACCCGTAATTTTGACGGTCCTGCGCCGGACGGCGAGGAGTATTTTGCAATGGCACTGTTTTTTGCCTCGGCCCGTTGGGGAGACGGAGAAGCCCCTTATAATTACAGTGAACAGGCGCGTGAAATCCTGCACACCTGCGTCCACAAAGGCGAACAGGAACCGGGCTGCCCCATGTGGGATCCACGCAACCACCAGATCAAATTCATCCCGGAGGCGGATTATACCGACCCCTCCTACCATCTGCCGCACTTCTATGAGCTGTTCTCGATGATGTGCAACCCGGAGGATCGCGAATTTTGGAAAGAGGCGGCCAAAGCGAGCCGTGAATTTCTGCATCTTGCCTGCAACGATAAAACGGGGCTTTGCGCCGAATACACCGAGTATGACGGCACTCCGCGCCTGATGTTCAGCAAGGATTATTATTTCAGCGACGCTTACCGCACCGTTGCCAACATGAGTCTGGACAATTCCTGGTTTGACGCGGATGACTGGCAGAAACAGAACGCTGATAAAGTCCAGACCTTTTTCTGTGAAAATGTTCCGAACTGCGATTACAAGACCTATGCCATTGATGGCACCGTCATTGAACGTCCGGCTATGCATCCGGTCGCCATTATTGCCACCAACGCACAGGCTTCCCTCGCGAGCGGCGGCAAATACGCCAAAGAATGCGTCGACCTGTTTTGGAACACCCCGCTGCGAAAAGACAAACGCCGTTATTATGACAACTGCCTCTACCTTTTTGCCATGCTGGCGCTCAGCGGCAACTATCGCATCTATCTCACCGACGACGCAGTGAAGTAAAGCGAACAGGTGGAATATCTCCCCGCGGCTTGCCCGGAAACGGCCGACAAACCGCCATAGCATCTAACCCTTCAAAACGGCATGAAATTTCATGCCGTTTTTTGCGCCGAAAACAGCGCGCATACCTGGTCTTTGCGTCCTCATCCCCGTTCTGCGGCAATTCATATTTTTCTTGACTGTCCTTTTCCGCTTCCCTATAATGGGAAACAGAATATGGAAAAGGAGCGGCGCTATGAAAACCGATTACCAACTCATACAGGACTATTTATTTGGGCATCTCGAACAGGTGATGAAACAGCCTTACGGTGCTTTCCGGCACCCGTTTATCGATCCCGGCTCGATCTACGACGGCAACCTCTGGGACTGGGACTCTTTCTGGGCGGTCTTTTCATTAATGAACCTTGCTGAAAACAGCGTGCCGGACAAGGATTTCCGCACGCAGCTGGAACTGCATGCAGCCGGAAATGTTCTCAATTTTCTAGATTTTCAGCTGGAGGACGGTTACATCCCCATGATGGTGGACGGTAAGCTGGAAGGGGAACCCTATCTCATCGCCAAGCATAAGGAGGGCGTTGTCCTCAACATGCACAAGCCCTTCCTTTGTCAGCAAATTTGCCTGGTCAGCGGTATGAAAGGCTCCTTTGGCTGGATTGCGGATAAGCTCCCGCAGCTGGAGGCCTATTTTGCCTGCTACGACAGGTATTACCTCAACCAGAACTGCGGTCTCTATGTCTGGGCCGACGATGTTATGATCGGCATGGATAACGACCCCGCCTCTTTCGGCCGTCCGCGGTTCTCAACGGCAAACATCTATCTCAATAGCTTCATGGTGCGTGAGCTCCGCTCCATGGCTAAAATCCTGCGGGGTTGCGGCGAAAACACCCGTGCAGAGGCTTACGAGCAAAAGGCGCTCACTCTAGTGGGCGCTGTTCAGGAGGAGTGCTGGGATAAACGCGACCGCTTTTTCTACTCGGTGGATGTGGACATTAAAACCCGCGCCTACGACTGGTTCCACAAGGGGCTCGGCGTGTTCTGGAAGACACTGTTTATCAAAACCCGCGCGTGGTCGAGCTTTTTGCCCATGCTCGCCGGCATTGCTTCCAGAGATCAGGCCGCCGAGCTTGTCAAGCATACTCTCGACCCGGAGACCTTCTGGAGTCCATCCGGTGTCCGCTCCCTTTCCTATGACGAAAAAATGTATAATCTGGAGCCGACTAACAACCCCTCCAACTGGCTGGGCGGCATCTGGATTATTGTACAATACGCCGTTTTCCGCGGCCTGCTTAACTACGGTTACCGAAGCGAGGCGGAAATGCTTTGCAGCAACGTCATGAAGCTGTTGGGCGACGACCTGCGCAAGACCGGTACCCTGCACGAATACTACAACCCGGAAACCGGCGAACCCATTGTCAACGGGGATTTCGTCAACTGGAATATCCTTGCCCTCAACATGGCGGACGAACTTGCTGGGAAACCCTCCATTGACCGTTACCTTCCGTTTGACATTTTGTGTTAACCGTTCTTTCCCGAAACAAAAAAGCACCCGGAGTTCGGGGCACCCTCCGTAAGGAAGGTGCCCCAAGGGCTTTTGTATCTCAATAAAATATTGTTGTGTGAATGCGGTATAGCCATTGGCTATGCCGTTTTTGCCTTTAAGAATGGCTTTCTGCTGATGTGTTCCTGGAAGTATTCTTCCATTTCTTCGGCTGTCGGCTCTCTGACAATACCAACACCGTTGTAGTAGATCGCAACCTCCTGATAACGCTTGCCATCCTTGTATTCGGGTGCGAATACCACGATTTTCTCAATAAATTCGTGTACCAGTTCGGGTGTGAGGGTGTTGGGACGGGTAACCTGTTTTGCTTTGTCGATAAACCGCTGCAAGCCTTCGGTTTTGATTTTTGCATTTTCAAGCTCATTTTCCAAAGCAGGGATACGGTCTTTCAACTCGCTCTGCTCATTTTCAAGGGACATAGACATCGTGGCAAAACGCTCGTCGCTGATTTTGCCGGTTGCGTTATCCTCATAGAGCTTTTGGATAATTCCGTCAATCTCCCGCACACGCAGCTTTGCCTTATCAAGCTCCCTGCGCTTTTCAGCAAGCTCTTTCTTTTGCTTCTCGCCGAATTCCTCCAACTGCCTTTGTGCGAATAGCTTTTCGTAGCTCTGCACATACCACAGTACCCTCTGCATACTCTCAAGCACAAGCTGCTCCACGACTTTCTCACGGATATAGTGGGAAGAGCATACATCTGAGTTCTTGCGGTAAGCAGAACAGAAGAAGTAGGCTTGCTCCCGCTTGTAATTGTTGGTTACGCTGTAATACAGCTTTTCTCCGCAGTCGGCGCAATAGAGCAGTCCCGAAAACATACTGACAATCCCGCTTTTGGTAGGTCTGCGACGGTGCTGGCGTAGTTCCTGCACCAGTGCAAAGGTTTCCCGGTCAATGATGGCAGGATGGGTATTCGGAAATATCTGCCAATCCTCCTGCGGCCTGTCCAAACGCTTTTTCAGCTTGAAGGACTTGCTTGTGGTACGGAAGTTGACCGTATCTCCACAGTATTCCTGCTTAGCAAGAATATCTGAAACGGTTGCCGAACACCAGTTAAACGATCTTTCGGGTGGTTTACCGCATTTCCTTCCGATACTGTTCCAATACTCCGTAGGAGTTAAAACCTTTTCTGCTTTCAGGCGTTTGGCGATTTGCGTCGGCCCGAGTCCTGAAACACACAAGTCAAAGATTTTCCTGACAACTTGTGAGGCAGGCTCATCCACAATCCATTCATCTTTGTTATCAGAATTTTTCATATACCCGAAAGGCGGATTGGTGGTAAGCGGTTTACCTGACATCCCCTTGCTCTGCATGACCTTGCGCACCTTATCGCTGGTGTTCTTTGCGTGCCATTCGTTAAATAAATCCTGCATGGGGACAAGATCGCTGATACCCTTGGCGGTGTCGATGTTGTCCATGATGGCGATATACCGAATATCCAATCGGACAAAATCTTCCTCCAAAAGTTGACCGACAACAAGACGATTTCTGCCAAGCCGGGAATGGTCTTTGACCACGATCGTTCCTATTAAGCCCTGTTCGGCAAGCTCCATCATCTCCATGAACGCCGGTCTTGTAAAGGTTACGCCTGAGAATCCATCGTCATAGAAGAAACGGGGATTCGGCAGCTTATTGTCCTTTGCGAACTTTTCAAGAATGACTTTTTGATTTTGAATACTGCCCGATATTCCTTCTTTCTCATCGTCCCGAGAAAGCCTTGCATACAGGGCGGTAATTCGTTTATCTGACTGTTTTGCGTTCATAATTCTCCTTTCCGCAGCCAGATATGATAGGATTTG
>QAMM01000013.1 GCA_003150405.1 Clostridiales bacterium | reverse complement strand
CAAGCCCCCCTTTCCAATATTATTCAACAAGTTTATATTACCATAACAAGTCACTTTTTTCAAGGAATTTAAGAAACTTATTAAATTTCCTATTATCATGAAATCGACCAGAATTTCACCGATTTTATGTCACATTTTTCGGGGTCAAATCCGTCTGCCTTACGCCTCATTTAGTGCATATAAGTTGTGAGGTATTCATACCTTGTCTCTTGAACTTAATTTTAAAGAGTTACGACCATATTTTTTCAGCTTTACCGCAATCTTGTCCACAAAGAGCTATAAATCCGTTCGACACAGTCAACTTAGACATTTAACCCATCTTGTCCTCAGACGACGGCTAAAACCAAGTTTGAATTTACCTATCTGTAAGTTTTTTTGTAAAATTTAAAAGAAATCCAGATGCTTTTCCTATTGACAGGCATTTCTGAAACGGCTATACTGAATTTTGGCTGGAATAAGTGGTGGAGTCTGTCATAGAGCGCTTATGCGTCTCTATTTATTCGCAGTGTGATCGATTGGAACAAGGGAAACATTTGTATTGTTTCAGGAAATCATGGGCAGGGCTTCCATATGAAGCGCTGCCTTTTTCTTTTGCCATCCAATGCCGCCGAAAAGGAGAGAAAGGGAACATTTTCATGGATTTATCGTTTTTTACCTTTGTTCAAAACATTTTCTCAAATCCGGTCTTGCTTGTTACAGTTGTGCTGACGTTAGGCGTTATTTTTGTCAACGGATGGACCGACGCACCAAACGCGATTGCCACCTGCATTGCCACCCGCTGTATGGGGGTGCGCAGTGCCATTTGGATGAGTGCCGCGTTTAATTTTTTGGGCGTTTTTGTCATGACACAGATCAACAGTTCTGTTGCGTCCACCATCAGCAATATGGTGGATTTTGGCGGGGATACCCGAGCAGCGCTGATTGCGCTCTGTGCAGCGCTGTTTTCCATTGTTGTGTACAGCGTTGGCGCCTCGCTGTTCGGCATCCCAACCAGCGAAAGCCACAGCCTGATCGCAGGGCTTTCCGGCGCGGCTATCGCCATCCACAGCGGAGTGGGGGGCATTAACATGGATGAGTGGGTTAAGGTCCTGTACGGCCTGGCGCTCAGCCTGATTCTTGGATTTGTCACCGGGTGGGTTGTCTGTAAAATTGTCACGGTGATCTGCCGGAACCTGGATCGCCGGAAAACCAACCGTTTTTTCAAGGGCGCTCAAATTTTTGGAGCGGCAGCCATGAGCTTTATGCACGGCGCCCAGGACGGCCAAAAATTTATTGGGGTGCTGTTTTTGGGAATTGCTTTCTCCAACGGACAGGAAAGCGTCAGCGGTATATCCATTCCCATTTGGCTGATGCTGCTGTGCAGCGTTGTCATGGGCACCGGCACCAGCGTCGGCGGCGAAAAAATTATTAAATCCGTTGGCATGGATATGGTCAAACTGGAGAAGTACCAAGGTTTTTCCGCCGATCTCGCCGCCGCGTTTTGTCTGCTCTACTCCAGCCTGTTGGGAATTCCGGTTTCCACAACCCATACCAAGACAACGGCTATTATGGGTGTTGGTGCAGTCAAACGCCTCTCTGCTATTAACTTCAGTGTGGTAAAGGATATGGTGTTGACCTGGATTTTCACCTTTCCCGGCTGCGGGTTGATTAGCTTTGTGATGGCCAAGCTGTTTATGGCCATTTTTGGATAACAGGCTCCGGCCGGTTTTATGGCCAAATATGATACATTCAAGTGGGTCTGTTGAAACAGCCCGTAAACCAAATCAAACAACCGAACATCGTTCGGGTGGAAGGAGAAAAAACAATGTCACGAAAACAGGACGCCTTTTATTTTAAAGCGTTTATTGACTGTGCAGATTATTCCTGCCAGGCAGCCCAGCTATTGGAACAAACGATGGAACAATTTGATATTCAGGAAATCCCCAAAAAATTGGAGGAAATTCATGCAGTGGAACATGCGGGCGACCAAAAGAAGCACCTTTTGCTCAACACCCTGGCCAAAGCGTTTATGACGCCAATTGAGCGGGAGGACATTATGTTGCTCAGCCAAAACATTGACGAAGTGACCGATAAAATTGAAGATGTGCTCATCCGAATCTACTACAACCACATTCAGGCCATTCCGACAGAAGCATTGGATTTGGGAAAAATTGTCTGCCGTTGCTGCCAGGCAGTTCGTGACATGATGGTTGAGTTTGCCGACTTTAAGCACTCCAAAAAACTCCACGACCACATCGTGACCATTAATACGCTGGAGGAAGACGCCGACCAGATTTTTATTTCCAATATGTATCAACTTCACAAACAGAAAATAGATCCTTTTGAGGTCATTGCGCTGCGGGAGATTTACATTTATTTGGAAAAATGTGCAGATGCCTGTGAACATGTCGCCGACGTTGTAGAAGGCGTGATCATGAAAAATTCTTAGGCGAACGGTTGTTATGTTACTCTTGAGGAACCAGCCGCAAAACGTAAATGGTGTCTCGGCGAATTCCGGTAAATTGTTATCATTTTTCAATATGTATCGTAAAAAATTATACATGCTCATAAAAAAGCGGGCAGATACAGTTTAACCGTATCTGCCCGCATTATATTGATTGATGAAAAATGGTTCTCCGACCAATTTACCGAATAAATCGTTTTACGATTTAGCCGCTTCCACAGGGATTTTTTCATCCTGTTTTTCATTGGAAACCTCTGACGGCAGCTTTTCCACTAAAGCCCAGACCACCTTGCGGTCTTCAATTTCTTCGACCATAATTTTTAAGCCGTTTATCGCTACCGTCAACTTGGAACCATCCGCTGGAATTTCGCTCAGGCAGCTCATGACCATGCCACCAAGCGTATCATAATCTGCGTCCTCCGGAATATCGACGTCAACAACATCGGCCAGTTCTTCTACACGAAGGCTTCCCTGTGCACGCCAAATGCCTTCCTTGAGCTTGACGATGGGCTGAGGCTCTTCCGGATCAAATTCATCGTAAATATTCCCGACAATTTCTTCCAAAAGGTCCTCCATCGTTACAACGCCTGCGGTTCCGCCGTATTCGTCCACAACAACGGCAAGATGGCGCTTTTGCGACTGCATATCTTTAAACAACTGGTCGGCGTGAACACTTTCCGGAACAAAATATGCGGGGCGCAAAAGCTCTTTCAAAGGCTTGGGATGACCGGACTGAAGGTTTAAAAGAAAATCCCGTGCATTTAAAATACCACAGACGTCATTGATATCCTCATTGTAAACTGGATAACGGCTCAGCCCAGTTGTACGAACCGCCGCTAAAATATCCTCTGCTTTCTCGTTCAGACTAAAGGCTGTCACATCTGGTTCCGGCGTCATAACGTCACTTGCAATGATATCGCCGAAATCAAATACATTTTCAATCCATTCCTGCTCTTCCTGAGCAATCGCACCCTGTTCGCCGCTGTTTTCCACCATCAGGCGGATATCTTCTTCCGTGGCAACGCCGTCCTCCGCTTGGGTTTTCATCCCCAACAAACGCAGGGAACCATTGGTTGTCACATTTAACAGGGCCATCATAGGCGCAAAGACAAAGCTGATAACCTTCATAATTCCCAGCGCAGCTTTGGCCCACCCGTCAGGACGCTGCATAGCAATTCGTTTCGGCACCATTTCACCGAACGCAATAGAGAAAAAGGATATGATAATGGTAATGAGCACCATTGAAATAACGCTTAATGTTCCTTCTGGAAGCGGAATACCTATGCTGACAAAAGCATCGGTCAAATACCCGGAGAAACTTTCGGCGCCAAAGGCCGCTCCCAAAAAGCCAGACAGCGTAATGGCAACCTGAATAGCGGATAAAAAGCGGTTTGGATTTTCTACAAACACCAGCAGCCGGGCAGCGGTTTTATCACCGTCCTCTGCCTTTTTGTTTAACTTTACCTGATTGAGTGACAAAAACGCAATTTCTGAACCGGCAAAAAAAGCATTGAGTAAAATAAAAATGACCTGAAGTATTATTTGAGCGGGTAAGCCGTCCACAAAGATTTCTCTCCTTCTTTACTGAAAAAATTTTGATGATCGTTAAAGTGATTCAATTTAAAAGCAACAAAGCTGCCGCAATTCAAAGGATTGGGGATTACTTGTTTCTGCAGGATTTTGTAATGCAGTCAAAAACAAATCCTGATGCAATACCGTAAAAGCCGCCAATTCAGCGCCGGTGCACCTCCCCTTTGCGTCGCAAAATTTAACCGAGGTCGTTTACTGCTGCGCCAAGGGGCTTTTTTACCTTATATTGCATCTACATGGAAGGACATCCGTCTCACGACGTACGGGGAATTTATGTACCCCTCTCCGCCATCCGAGCATTTGGAGAAGTAACCCCAAAGGCCAATTTCCAGCAGCAACAGACACAAAACGGTTTGCCATGCAGTCGGCGTTGAAAACCACTCGGCCGCTAGACTTGCGAAACGGATAAGCACCCAATATAATTTTGCCAGAGCTTTGTGCACCTGTTCATTGGATAAAAACAGACGCTTCTTAATTGCCGCGCCATTTATTTTCAGCACCGCCAAAGCGCCAGATCGGCTGTAAGGCACGGTAAAGCGCAGAAAATATCAACGTTCCACGGCAAAGCACCAATCCTTTCAAAATATTTGAAACAGCGGAAAGCCAGATTCCACTTGCCGACATTTTTTGCAGATTCAAACAAAAAAGGACAAACCCATAAAAGGTCTGCCCTTGCTTAAAAAATGTGCTATTGTTTGAAAAGCTTTTCATTCTAGCAAATTTTTGGAATAAATAGAGAGAATAACTCTCCCTATGACAGACTCCACCACTTATTCCATGACTAAGTATAAAGCGTATTTCGGTAATTGTCAATCATCTTTTTGGCTTGGCTGCAAAATTCTTTGCACAGGTGTCGAGCTTTCATGTCACCCGATTTACTGACCGGCTCCTATCGGCAGTACACTTCTCATTCGGACCTTTCACACATATCCTCCTCTTTGCAGGCTGTTAACGAGAGCTTTGGCAGTTTCCCCGCCGCATAGGCGCAAATGCAGCCAACCGGAAAATTCAGGTAATACGAAATGGTACGCCAGGCAACCATAGCGGGGACGATTGTACCATCCGTAAAAAAGGTACGGAAAAACAGAATAAAACTGCCCTCCGCGCCGCCGGAGGCGCCTGGGAGCGGAACAAACGCACTTACCATTGACACATAAGCCTGCGCCGCAACAATTACGCTGACTGGCTGTTCTGAAAAACCAAAACTGCGGTAAATAAAATATGGGATGGAACAGGTAAGGGCAATTTGAAGCACCGTCAGCAAACAGGCGACAAGGTACAGTTTCCAGGATTTTCCCAAAAACGAGGAGCTCTCATGGAATACCTCCAGTTCCTGATGGATTTTTTCATAACGCTCTTCCGGCTGTTTGCATAGATGAATTTTATGCAGCAGGCTGATTGACACCCGCAAAATTTTATCCGTTCCCCGTTTGCTGATGCAAAAAAGAAGAACCAGAAAAATAAATGTGCTGTTGCACACCAGCCCTATGACTGTTAAAAAAGAAAAGTTGCTGATGTTGGTCTGAAAAAACGGCAGCATCCACACGACCATAATAAGTGAATAAACAACCAAAACAATTTGATAAACCAGTGTTTTAACGGCGATAATGGAACCAGCCGCTCCGGTTTCCATCCCCAGTCGGCGCATGGAATAAATTTGCATAGGCTGCCCGCCTGTTGAAAACGGGGTAAGCGCGCTGTAAAGGAGCCCCACCATTCCGATGCAAAAGGAATAATGAAACCGCCATTTATGATAAACGGCACGGCAAAAAAAATTCAAAACAACGCCTTCCAGCAGCCAGACCAAAACAGCGGCCAGCACAGCACAAAAAAACCACCAATACTGCATGTTCTGGGATACGCGCACCAACGCACTTATGCCGTCAGAAGAAAACAAAAAGGCCAGCAAAATACCCGCCGACAAAACGGCTGTAATAATGCCAAATAGGTTTTTTCGTATCATTTCAAACGCTCGATTTTTCATACAGAGACTCCTTACCCTTATTTTTATCGCTGTTGTGCCGTTTTACCGCAAAAATGCACGAAAAGGTGGAGTCGAAAATAAATGATTCAATTTTGCGCAAAAAGAAAAAGGCAGAACTTCACCCTAGAAGTTCTGCCCCTTTTTATTAAAGCGCATCCGTCAAGCGGCCACTTAAAAAGGTAAACCACTGAGAATAAATAGAGATGCTATTGCTCTCTATGACAGACTCCACCACTTATTCCAGCACGACCTAGTATAAAGAACCTGCAAAGACAAGTCAAGAGTTTTTTTATTTTACAACGAGCTCCTTGTATATTTCTATGGTGGGCCGCCTTTTTTCACTGAATTCCAGAAAATTTCCGAGGTGATTAGTTGGATAAGCTTCGCTTACTCTGCCCTTTCAAACGCCATTCCTTCCAGCAAAAACGAGCAAGGTATAAGGCTAGGAGAAGGACCCATGAAAAAGCCTCTGCATACGCAATGACCATGTTGGCGAAAATCGAAACCAGCGCGTATGACAAAACAATGCGGCACAGCAGCGACAGAATTCCGGCAAAGCTGGAATAGGTCACATCCCCAATGCCCTCCAAATAGCTGCGGACCGCGGTAGCGAGCCCAAATATTAAATAAAAGCTGGCAATTCGCTGAAAAAAGCCCTGACCGATTGCAACCGCTTCCTGACCTGCGCCGAACAGGGCGATCAGCTGACCGCCTGTTGGAATGACCAGCGCTGTCAGCAGCAGGGATACGCCGGCCATAATCAGCGTCCCAACCGAGAAGATTCTCCGCGCCTGTTTTCGATCCCCGGAACCAAATTTTTGTGCAGCCAGGGTTGAAATACCCGAACCAAAGTTGATAATTGGAACCATGACAATCGAATCCACCCGGTAGGCCGTTGTAACCGCTGCTACGGTCTGGGTGCCAAATCCGTTCATAAAATTCTGAAGAACCAGCCCGCCAACCGACCCAACGCTGGATTGAATCATGGGCGGAAGCCCAAAACGAAAGCCCTGCACCAATATTGCCTTATCGAACGCTTTCCGAGAAAACTGAAAGCGCAGGATACGGTATCTGCGGACGCTGTAGCACACCAGAAAAACTGTCATAGCGGCCTGAGAGAGAACCGTTGCAGCAGCCGCACCGGCAACACTCCAGCGCAGACCGGCAACAAAGACAATATCTAGCACAATATTTAACAAAGAGGACAGCAAAACAGACAAGAACGGCGCTTTACTGTCTCCAATTCCCCGAAGAGCGGCGGAATAAACATTATACACCGCTAAGAACGGAATTCCTGCAAAAATAATTTGCAGATAGCTTTCTGCCAAAGCCACCGTATCCTGAGTTGTGTGCAGCAGATGCAGCAACGGAGAAGCCAGCCACACACCAAATCCAGCCAACAGGAGGAAAATACCGCCTAGAAAAAAGGAAAAGGTGGACATTAGCCTAGTTATTGCACCGGTCTCCCCTTTTCCAAACTTTTGCGCAAACAAAATAGAAAGTCCCAGGGTAAAACCCGTAATCGCCGTAACATAAAAATTCACCACCGTGGTTGTTGCACCAACCGCTGCCAGCGCCCGTTCTCCTTCCACGTTGCCAACGATAAAGGCGTCTGCCCAGTTATAAAGCTGCTGGAGAATACCGCTGAAAATAAGCGGCAAACTGAACTTCACCAGAGTATATGCAATACTTTTTAGTCCATACGGCGTACTGTGGATTTCCACGCTGTTGCTCCTCCCTTTTTTCTTCCTTTACGGGCAAAAGCCTGCCTAATTTTCCAACGCCACCCACCCAAGTCATGGCGAAACTCCAAACGAGGCTATGTACGAACGCAACAAAAGGTGCCGCCCGCTCACACAAATTCCCAAACCAAAAACCCAGACCGAAACAAAAAAGCCGTATACAAGATTAGCCTTGCATACGGTAAGGTGCTCACCCGGTATTATGTTGAGATACAAGACAGTATACCAAATAAGCGAAAGTTTATCAAGCGCCGCTGTATTCTCGGCCTGCTCCTATTATTCGGATGCAACAAGCAAACGCCTTCTCCCTATTCGAGCTAATATCCGCTTAAATTGCATCCGCCGCTCCACCTTTTTTCGCCCGCTCCAAGCATACCTGCCTAAACCGATTTCACAGCAGAACCCCGGCTGCTAAAAACCGGGGTTCTGCTGTGATTCTTTACTTTAAAAGATCATTCTTTTTGGCAAGAATTGCTTCACAGGCTGCACAGGCTGGGCAGTCACAGTACTTTGCTCCGGCGGCTTTGATTTCCTTCGCATGCGCTGCAACACTGGGGGCCTTTTCTGCACCAAAAACCTTTACACCCATTTCCGATTCTGCAAAGCTGATTAATCTGTCAATTGGCATAATATCAGCTTCCAGCTCGGCAATATAGATTTTGGTCTCCGCTGCCTCCCGCTCTGTTCCAAGCGCGTCAAGCCAAGCTTGAGCAGCCGCTTTTGCCTCTTTGCTGCAGGTGACGGAATTTATCAATTTCCTCGTTTCTTCCGCTGCAAAAATCCGTACATCTTGTTCCATTTTGTTTTCCTTCTTTCCTTGAAAAAATGGTTCAAAGCCGTTTAATGTCAGCATACACTGGTTGTTCAGTGTTGTCAAACCTTTTTAAATGCCTTCTTTGAAAAATTTTTGGTGTCCGCGGTAATTTTTCTCACTGCAAGTTCACTGTTGTTTGAAACTCAGCTACTTTAATCTTCCAACTATTTATTCCGTAAGCACTACATATTTGCAACCGTTCATTTCATCTGATTTCGAGGCAGAGAGGCTAACTTCATAAATTCAGCCTAGACATGGTTTGTCTCATCGTCGGGAATTCCCTGTATATTGGGCAAAACAGTCGGATACAGCAGGACATTCACCATTCTCAAACGGCCGGAAAAATTCTGCTTTGCAAGATGTATTCCAATTCGAACCAAATCTCCTGCTGTTATACCGACCGCCGTCTGCTGCTTGGCTCATTTACCGTATAAATAAACCTTCTGCAAAAAGCGGATGGATAAAAAACCAAAAAGGACCTTTCTGCCGTACTGGCAGAAAGGTCCTTTTTGGAGTTAACCGTCTCCTAAGCGAACCACGGTAAGCGCAAGCTCGTCAAAAGTAAAACCGGCGTTGTTCGTAACCGCCTGTATTGTGGTAGGAACAGAGGTAGCGCGGAAAGCCGCGCTAAAGGTCAGGTTTGCCTCTTCGTCAGACGCCGAGAAGCTATGGCTTGCCACCGCACCGCCAACAGGAGCTCCATTGGCATTTAAACGCACTGTTACCGAAGCAGGAATTGAGGTTCCTGCACTGGCCACTGCGGCGCTGTGAAAGTAGGCTTGATAAATACCGGGTTGATTGATAACGACCTCGCTGGAACCAGCCTGGTGGGTGATGGCAGAACCGGAAATCAACGGGTTATCACTGAACGAAAGCGCTCCTCCGGCAACGCTGCTCTGCGGGTTTTCATCGATGGTCGCCAATACCTCTGGGGTTCCGCCGCCTCCGGGTTCTCCACGCGGGATGACAAAATCAAAAATTGCATTGTTTTCATCACCTGAATTGGTAACCTGCGCTTCGGTACCTGGATCCCCAGTTGTCACCGATCCTACATTAACGGTAGCGGCAGCGCCGGTTGGACCTGTCTCACCCGTTGCACCGGTTTCACCGGTAATTCCAGCCGGGCCGGTGGGACCCGTGGGACCGGTAATACCCGCGCCTGTTGCTCCTGTAGCCCCGGTTGCGCCGGTGGCACCAGTTGGACCTGTGGGACCGGTAATATCCGTGCCTGCTGCTCCTGTAGCCCCGGTTGCGCCGGTGGCACCAGTTGGACCCGTGGAGCCGGCCGGGCCAGTATCCCCACGCGGAATTACAAAATCAAGCACATGATCCGGGCCGCCTGTTACATCGACAACCGAGGCAGAAGAACCTGGTTCACCTGTGGTAGTTGAACGAACCGTTATGGTTTCCGCTGTACCAGTCGGACCGGTTGGGCCAATGGGGCCAGTGGCTCCAGTGATACTCGCGCCCGTTGCTCCTGTAGCCCCAGTTGCGCCGGTGGCACCTGTTGAACCAGTTGGACCCGGTTCACCTGCTCCGGTAGCGCCTGTCGGCCCGGTAGGTCCTGCCGGTCCAATTAATCCCGACACAATACAGCAGCGGGGGCAGCCGCACCGCGATGGCTGTACGTCGCCGCAACTGCTCTTGGAATTATAAAAATTCAAAAGTGACACTCCTTTTGCTAAAATGGAAATTCTCCCATTCCAGTATATGCAGACTCCAAATGGGGCGTCCTTTCAATTCGAGAGTAAACATCCTACCGTTTCAATGGATTACAGCCGTATTTTGGGGGAGAGCTACGCAATTTCAGAGAATGGACTTATAGGGCCATACATTGTTTATCCACTCGGTGTTTTGCAAACAGCGCCGCAATCCAGGTAAGCGCCTGTGCCAAAGGCACCGAGGCCCACACACCGTTTAACCCTGCAAACAACGGCAAAACAAGCAAAAGAGCCGAAACGAATATGGGCTCTGCATAGACCATGACATAAGAAAGCTTGCTTTGTTCAGTTGCGTAAAAATAAGCCGTCGTAATGCGGACAAAAGAAAGAAAAAGCAAACTGGACAAAAACAACGGCAAAATTTGGGCGACATTCTGTCCAACCGTTTCAGAGGCTCCAAACAAAATTCCCACGTATGAACGGGCAGAAAACACCCCTATCATACACAGAATGGTAACGGCAAAGCCGGTCCAATAAGCGAGAGAACGGGTGCGTTTCATATCCTGCAGGGCATTTTTTCCATAACATTTGCTAATCAGCGGCTGGCTGCCGTCGCCAACACCTTGAAGCAGCAGGTAGACGATTGAAGTAATGTAAGAAATGCACGCATAAGAAGCGACTGCCTGTTCTCCACCGTAAATCAGCAGAAAACGATTCATTAAAATTAAAATTATATTTGGAGAAAACGTTAGGCCAAACGGGGAAATTGAAATTTTAAAAACCGACCGAAAAATTTCAAGCAGTTTTGCGCACCGCAAAAATTTCAACCGCATCCTTTTGCTGAGCAGATACCAAACCGCGCAAAGCATGGTAGTTCCCTGGCCGATTATGGTAGCCCATGCAGCACCCGCCATCCCCCAGCCGTACAGCCACACAAAAAGGTAATCCAGCAGAATGTTGGTCAGAAATCCGGCAATCATGGCCGCCATTGCAAATGCTGCACCACCCATATTCCGAATAAACGGAACCAAACCGGTTCCATAAATTTGAAAAATGGCCCCGACGGCAATTACTCGAATATATTCATCCGCAATTTGCAGGACATATCCCTCTGCGCCGAGCAAGCGGAGTACAGTCGTAGAAAGCAGCAGACAGAGCAGGGTGAGCATTACGCTTACCAGCAGCAGAAGCAAAACCGTGCCGCTGAAATACGCATTCCCTTCCTCATGTTTTCCCTGTGCCCGGAGAATTGTAAAACGAATGGCGCCGGCAAGGCCAACCCCGGTACCAACAGCCTGGACAAACGCACAGATAGGGTAGGCAATATTAATTGCCGCCAGACCAGCGTCCTGCAGGCTGTTCCCAATGAAAAAGCCGTCTACAATGGAATAAACACCGGACAGGGCAAAGGCCAGCATGGAAGGGATGACATATTGAAAAAACAGTTTTGATTTCATACTGCACCTTTCTCCCGGAACAGCGTTACAAACTCTTTAAAATCTGCATTCATCCGGGCAACGCGCTGCAGCCCCAAATGGCTCATCACAAATAATTCCAAAGAACGCAGTTCCGAAATAATGCCAAATGCATACTTTTTTCCCTCTGGAGTAAGCCGAATGAGCTTGTTGCGTTTGTCCGACGGGAGGGGTGAAAGCAGAATTAGGCCGCGGCGCTTAAAATCCTTGAGAACCGTATTGATGGTCTGTTTGGGAAGCAGCCATTTTTGAGCAATTTTTTTCTGGGTGCAGTCTTTATCCTCGCAGAGAGAATACAGCACCATGACGCAGTTGTAGGAAAGTCCACGCTGCTTGGACCACTCCTCGTACATCAGCATACTTTCCCGCCAAAGATTGTAGAAAATACTGAGCTGTTGCTGCATTGTCTCGTTCATTGCAATCCCTCTATTTCAATTAGTCCGAATACGTACTAACATGGTAATGGATGATTTTATATTTGTCAAGAGTGCAATTCCTGCTGCAAGGCAGAGTTGCTTGACAGCTCCGCCAGTGCCCGTTATTATGGAAGCAGGTTTCGCTATTCATGGCAGAAAGGAGGCGCCGCCGCATGTCCCAGCTGTTTTTTGGAAATTTGCCGTCTGTGCTGACTTCGCTTCTTTTTGCAGGTCTGCTCGCCTATGTTCTGTTTATTGCTATCTGGAACAAGCAAATTACCAAATGGGGCGGCAAGGTCTTTTTTCTCACTCTGCTGGGATTAGCCGTCGGTTTTCTGGCCGCTTACCGGGACGACTATTTTCTCTCGCTTCAATACGCTTCGGGGATCTCAGTATTTCATGGACGCTTTCCGGCAGACAGCCTTGTTTCGCAGCTTGGCAGCATTGGCGGCGTACTTATTGGGGGAATTGCCCTTTCCTGCCTGTTTATTCGGCGGCAAGGATACCGCAAGGCGGCGTTTTTTCTGGCAGCCTTTCTCATTGTGGCCAAAGCCATATTTGTGGAATATACAAGATTTCTCATGCTGTAACCAGCTTTGTGTTTTGAAAAACACAGTGACATTGGCTGGTTTTCGCTTTTTTTGGTCGACAGCTATTTTGCCGTTACTTTTTTAGGCAACAAAAAAACGCCGGGCAAAACCCGGCGTTCCCATTTGTAGAACGACTTCCATTCACCTGGAACGGAACAAGGAAAGAACTAATCGACAATATACGGTTTGATTTCAGCGAAGAAAGCGTCAGCGTCGTCCGTATGAGCTTCCAATTTAATCGGCTTGGAAAGGTCGAGGCTGAAGATACCCATGATGGATTTTGCGTCGATTGCATAGCGGCCGGAGACCAAATCTACATCAAAGTCATACTTTGTAACAATGTTTACGAAGGACTTCACGTCATTGATGGTTGCCAGCATTACTGTAACACTTTTCATTAAGGGTTCCTCCTTGTGAATTATAATATAGGAATATTATCCATATTTAGACTATAACAGCATAAATCTTTTTAGTCAACTGCTAATTGTAAATATCGGCAAAATAAATTATAATGATGGCATAGGTTTGTTTAAATTTTTTAAAATGTTATTCAAAATACAGGAGTTTTACCAGAATGCGAATTGCCTTTTATACGTTGGGGTGCAAGGTCAACCAGTACGAAACCGAACTGCTTTCAGGGCTGTTTCATAAAGAAGGGTTTGATGTTGTCTCCCACCAGGACGAGGCGGACGTGTACGTGGTCAACTCCTGTACGGTCACGTCTACGGGGGACTCTAAAACCCGCAAAACGCTGCATCGTTTCAAGCGGGAGCATCCTGGTGCGCTGGTGGCGCTGACCGGTTGTTTTCCACAGGCGTTTCCGGACGCGGCAGAGCTACTGCCGGAGGCAGACGTCATTACCGGTTCGCGGAGCCGGTATGAGTTGGTTGGCGCCGTCAAGGAAGCACTTACAACCGGCAAACGGGTGGTGCGCATTGTGCCGCATGAAAAAGGTGAAACATTTGAAGAAATGAGCGTCACCCAATTTTCCGGGCGGACGCGCGCTTTTGTCAAAATAGAAGACGGCTGTGAGCGTTACTGCGCTTACTGTATTATCCCAAAGGCGCGGGGGTTTATCCGCTCCAAGCCGCTGGCGGACCTGGTCAACGAAGTTGCCGCACTGGCGGCGAATGGCTACCTGGAAGTGGTGCTGGTGGGAATCAACCTTTCCTCTTATGGAAAAGACCTCGGTCTGCGGCTCATTGACGCTATTGAGGCGGTCTGTGCCGTGGATGGCATTGCGCGGGTACGACTGGGGTCTCTGGAGCCGGAGTTGCTGTCAGACAGCGATATTTCCCGTATGGCCAAACAGTCCAAGCTTTGTCCTCAGTTTCATCTCTCTCTTCAGAGCGGATGCGACGAAACCCTGCGGCGGATGAACCGACATTATGACACCGCAGAATACCGGCGCATTGTAAACAAGTTGCGGGAATGTTTTCCAGACTGTGCCATTACTACCGACATCATGGTCGGCTTTCCCGGGGAGAGCGAAGCGGAATTTGAGGCTTCTGTCGCCTTTGCCCGGGAAATTGGCTTTGCAAAAGCCCATGTATTTGCTTATTCGGTCCGGGAAGGGACACGGGCAGCCAAAATGAACGGTCAGGTGCCAAACGCTGTGAAGGAAGCACGGAGCCGGCGCATGATTGCCGTTACCCGCCAAACCGCTGCGGAGTTTTTAAAACGGCAGGTGGGCAAAACAGTTCCCGTGCTGTTTGAAACTCAAACAGGCTTCCACGCCAACGAGGGTTACGCCCCGGATTATTCCCCGGTCTTTGTTCATTCCGCCGAACCCCTTTCCGGAAGTATCCATCAGGTTCAAATTGTAGACGCCACCGAGAGCAGTTGCATCGGTGAACTCATATAAACGCACCAATTCACCAGCAGAAAGTGGAGGATGATATGTCAGTTTATCGTATTTACGTGGAGAAAAAAACCCCGTTTGCGGTGGAAGCAAAAGGATTGCTTTCCGACATCAAAACAGCCCTGCGGCTGGAGGGTCTGAGCGGCCTGCGCATCATCAACCGGTACGATGTTGAGGGAATTTCCAAAAAGGATTTTGCCCTTGCAACGCCGACCATTTTTTCCGAGCCGCCGGTCGACACCGTCTACCATGACCTGCCCAAGCTCAAAAAAGAACGCGTTTTTGCAACCGAGTACCTACCCGGCCAGTTTGACCAACGTGCGGATTCCTGCGAGCAGTGCATCCAACTGCTGACCCAAGGGGAGCGGCCCCAGGTGCGCAGCGCCAAAATCTACGTCCTGGAAGGCGAGCTTTCAAACGAGGATTTTGAACGCGTCAAGTCTTATGTCATCAACCCGGTGGAAAGCAGAGAAGCCTCTCTTGCTCCTTACGATACGCTGGATGTCAAGTACAAAATCCCAACCGAAGTGGAAACCCTAACCGGTTTTACCGCGCTTGACGAGGACGGCCTGCGTGAATTCATTGCATGCTACGGCCTTGCCATGGATTTAGACGATATTAAATTCTGCCAGCAGTATTTCAAGACGGATGAACAGCGCGACCCGACCATCACCGAAATCCGGATGATCGACACCTACTGGTCGGATC
Organism: Clostridiales bacterium; assembly: GCA_003150405.1. GTDB lineage: Bacteria > Bacillota > Clostridia > Oscillospirales > Ruminococcaceae > Metaruminococcus_A. The sequence goes on along the minus strand of QAMM01000013.1, from coordinate 31,342 downwards.
ACTGCCGCCACACAACTTTTTTGACCAACATTGACAAGGTCACCATCCATTCCGATTATATTCAGGAAACCTTCAACGAATACGTCCTGACCCGTGAAGAGCTTTATAAAGGCCGTACTGACAAGCCGATGACCCTGATGGATCTTGCGACCATTGCGGCAAAAAAACTCAAACGCGAAGGCCTTTTGAAGGATTTGGACGAGTCCGAAGAAATTAACGCCTGCTCGGTGCACATTGACATTGAGGTTGACGGCAAAACCGAACAATGGCTGCTGATGTTCAAAAATGAAACCCACAACCATCCGACCGAAATTGAACCGTTCGGCGGTGCGGCAACCTGCCTTGGCGGCGCTATCCGCGACCCGCTTTCCGGGCGTTCCTACGTCTACCAGGCCATGCGTGTCACCGGCGCTTCCAATCCGTTGGTGCCAGTGGAAGAGACCATCCCGGGCAAGTTGCCGCAGCGTAAAATTACCGTCGGCGCAGCGCAGGGCTACAGCTCCTACGGCAACCAGATTGGCCTTGCAACCGGACAGGTTGCCGAGGTTTACCACCCCGGATATATGGCCAAGCGCCTTGAAATTGGCGCAGTTGTCGGCGCAGCCCCAGTGGAAAACGTCGTGCGTGAACGCCCCGTTCCGGGTGACATTATCATTCTGCTCGGCGGCAAGACCGGGCGTGATGGCTGCGGCGGCGCAACCGGTTCCTCCAAATCCCACACAATGGAATCGCTGGAAAGCTGCGGTGCAGAGGTACAGAAGGGCAACCCACCAGAGGAGCGCAAGCTCCAGCGGCTGTTCCGCAACCCAGAGGCGACCCAGCTCATCAAGCGCTGCAACGACTTTGGCGCGGGCGGCGTTTCGGTTGCCATCGGCGAGTTGGCAGACGGCCTCTCCATTGATTTAGACGCCGTTCCCAAAAAATATGATGGCCTTGACGGCACCGAACTCGCCATCTCCGAATCACAGGAGCGTATGGCGGTGGTGGTTTCTCCGTCCGACGCAGATGCATTCATTGCATTCGCCTCGGAGGAAAACCTTCTTGCAACCAAAGTGGCGGTTGTCACCGAACAGCCGCGCCTGCGGATGAATTGGTGCGGCAACACCATTGTCGACCTCTCCCGTGAATTTTTGAACTCCAACGGTGCAACCAAATACACCGATATTGAAATTGAGGCGCCTTCTCTTTCCCCAGTTCACGATTATAAAGACGTCCCGGAAAGCTGGACCAAGCTATTGACCGAACTCAACGTCTGCTCTCAGAAGGGATTGGTTGAGCGGTTTGACTCCACCATTGGCGCTTCCACTGTTCTCATGCCTTACGGCGGCATTTTGCAGACCACTCCCGCTCAGGCGATGGCGGCGAAGATCCCGGTTTTGCACGGTCAGACCAATACATCTTCGTTGATGGGCTGGGGCTTCAACCCTGATTTAAGCGCCAAGAGCCCATATCATGGCGCCGTTTATGCCGTTGTGGAATCAGTTTCCAAAATAGTTGCAGCCGGTGGTTCCCACAACCAGTGCTGGCTGACCTTCCAGGAATATTTTGAACGCACCAAAAACACACCGAGCCGCTGGGGCAAGCCGCTCTCCGCGTTGCTTGGCGCGTACAAGGCGCAGATTGGACTTGGAATTGGCTCGATTGGCGGCAAGGACTCGATGTCCGGCTCCTTTGAGGAAATTGACGTACCGCCGACTCTTGTTTCTTTTGCCGTGTCGGTAGCGGACGCACCCAAAATTCTTTCGCCGGAGTTTAAACAGGCGAGCAATCAGGTGGCGCTCTTCCTGCCGGAATACGACCAAAACGGCATTCCCTGCTTTGACAGCCTGCTCAAGCTCTACGATACCGTAGAGGCGCTGATTGCATCCGGTTCCGCAAAAGCGGTTTGGACGCTGGGCTATGGCGGCGTGGCAGAAGGCATTGCCAAAATGTGCTTCGGTAACAATCTTGGTTTTAAGTTTACCGCCAAGCTGCCCGACGCGCTGCTGTTCAACCCGGTCTACGGTGGTTTCATTGTAGAGCTTGCAGGGGAACATCAGCCACCGGAAAACTGCAACGTATTCGGTATTGTCATTGAAAATCCTATTATCGTATTGGAGGGCGGTGAAACCGTTTCGGTTGAAGAGCTTTCCAAAGCAACCGAAGCGGTGCTCAATCCGGTCTTCCCCATTACGGCGGGTACACCGGCTGAAGAGATTGAAGTCTTCCATTACCAGTGCAGCGAGCGTGCTGTACCGTCCATTAAGGCAGCGAAACCCAAGGTGCTCATCCCGGTTTTCCCGGGCACCAACTGTGAATATGACACTGCGCGCGCTTTTGAAAACGCCGGCGCGGATCCGGAAATTTTCGTCATCCGCAACCTGACCAGCCACCAGATTCAGGAATCCCTGGACGCATTTGTCAAGCTGGCGGACGAGGCTCAGATCATTATGATTCCGGGCGGTTTCTCCGGTGGTGACGAACCGGAAGGCTCGGCCAAATTCATCACCAGCTTTTTCCGCAATCCGCGGCTGAAGGATGCAGTTCACCGCCTGCTTAAGCAGCGCGACGGCTTGATGCTGGGAATCTGCAATGGTTTCCAGGCGCTGGTCAAGCTCGGTCTGGTTCCCTACGGCGAAATTGTGGAGCTGACCGATCACGCGCCAACTCTTACCTTCAACGCCATTGGCCGGCACCAGTCGATGATGGTGAGCACCCGGATCTGCTCCAACAAATCCCCGTGGCTGATGCACAACAACGTCGGCGACGTACACAGCATTGCCATTTCTCACGGCGAGGGCCGGTTTGTAGCAGACGCGGAACTGATTCGGCAGATGGCAGATAACGGCCAGATTGCCACCCAGTACATTGACTTGGAGGGTAAACCGACAATGGACATCCGGCACAACCCGAATGCTTCGGTTGCCGCCATTGAGGGCATTACCTCCCCGGACGGCCGCATTCTCGGCAAAATGGGCCACAGCGAGCGCATGGGTGAATATGTCTGTAAAAATGTCCCCGGTGTAAAGGATCAGTTAATCTTTAAAGCAGGGGTAGATTATTTCGCGTAATTCGTGTATGATAGAGAGGCACGGGATTTCCGTGCCTCTTTCTTATGATTTTGCACACATTGCTTATGTGCAGGCTGACAGGAGGAAAGCCGCTTTGTCCAAACTCATTGCAAAATTCAAAAGCGTTCCCCGCAAGGATAAAATTAAGTTTGGCATATTTATTGCCTTTATTCTCATTACAATAACTGTAGCACTCTTTCTGCTACCGAACATCATTGCGCTTAAGGACAAGGTCAATCGCGACCTTTTAAAGGATCAAATCCTCTCGTTTGGTGTTTGGGGCTGGCTGATTTTTGCGGCGCTTCAGGTCTTTCAGATTATTTTCGCCGTCATCCCCGGCGAGCCAATTGAGGTTATTGGCGGGCTGCTGTACGGTCCCTGGGGCGGGCTGTTTGCCTGCCTGCTTGGTTCTCTGATTGGCACAGTGCTGATTTATTACCTGGTTAAGTTGTTGGGGTATTCCTTTGTCAGCAATATGATCGACATTAAAAAAACCGAAAAGTTTAAATTTCTGCACAACAATAAAAAATTAAACCTCATCATCTTCATCCTGTTCTTTATACCGGGAACGCCGAAAGACGTCCTCTCTTACGTGATTCCACTGACCGATGTCAAACCGCTTCAGTATTTTGCCATTACAACCATTGCACGGATTCCCTCCATTATCACTTCAACCTTTGCAGGTTCCGCCATTGACAATGAAAAATGGCTGGAAATGATCCTGATTTTTATCATCACCGGCGCAGTCGCCGTTTTGGGAATCGTGTTCAATGACAAAATTATTGCTTTTTTCAGCCGAAACAAGCATCATGAAATGGGAAAAGCGGAAAATCATCCCAAATAATTAATCCGGTACCGTATCCATGAATGCTCCTAAAAAAGCTAAACCGTATGTGATATACAGCTTTAGGGATATTGTTCAATTACGGTACCGGTTGTTTTTTGCAAAAATCTTTGGGGGTTATACCATCATTTACAGTTCTTGACGCATTTGGGCAGGCTATATCTTTCATCGAAAAGGATTCGGGCTGCGTTTTTCAAATCCGGCTCCGTCGTCGGGTAAAACTGCAGCAAAATTCCGGTCTTGCTCTGATGGGCAAGTAGCCTCTGTAGCAACGGTGGGAAACTGACAAAACAGTGGTTAATGGTGCAGGCAGTCATTGAAAAAATGCAAAACAAAAAGGCATTCTCAAAAGAACGCCTTTCAACTAAAGCGGATTGCAAGACTCAAATTCGCCGTTGTCCCCCCAAAAAACTGCCGCTTTTATAGGGGACCCTGTACCTCAATTTCAAACGGTAGAGGCAACGCTTTCCAGTTTTCTTAAATTTTACGAAATATTGAAAAAAGCACCTCATTCGAGGTGCTTTTTATTGGAGCGGGTTACGAGGCTCGAACTCGCTACCTCCACCTTGGCAAGGTGGCGCTCTACCAGATGAGCTAAACCCGCATACAAACAAAAATGGTGCCTCCGGACGGAATCGAACCATCGACACGAGGATTTTCAGTCCTCTGCTCTACCGACTGAGCTACAGAGGCGCATCAGAACTTAAGTATCAGCAACGGTATTTATTTTACAAGATTCAAACTGATTTGTCAAGTAATTTTTCGAGTGTTTTTTACAAAAAATTGAATTTGCGGCTGAACCAGATCAAAAATATCTGAAAGCTCCCCGCTTACAAAGGTTGTTAAGGTTAGAGGTTTCTTGGCGACAAACCGAGCGGTTTTCGTACAGAATCATGAAATTACAAAAAAATGATGAATTTTTCATATAATATGCTATAATAAACAATAGTTGTTTGTAAACGGCAGTCGGCTGCCGTCGGAATAAAATCGTTCTTTCGTTTCATATGAAGGTGAGCTTAAAGGCTTGCCTGTGGGAATTTTATTTGAAACGCATCCAGCTTGATCTCTTCGACAAAGGGAGCAAAATCAGTGAAGAAAAAAATCAACATCATTATTGTTTCACTTTCCATTGTAGCGTTGCTTGCCTACGTTTTACTGGTGGACGGTATTGACAACATTATGACCATCCTCACCCAGGCCAACAAATGGTGGCTACTTTGCGGCGTACTGGCAATGATGGTTTACTGGACTTTTGAAGCTGGTATTCTGCACAACATTACCAAGTCCTATTATCCGCCTCAAAAATTCAAACAGACGCTGCGCACCAGCATGATTGGCCAGCTATTTAACTGCATTACGCCGTTTGCAAGCGGCGGACAGCCCATTCAGGCGTACGACATGGCAAAATGCGGTGTGCCCATTGGTGTTGCAACCTGCTCGCTGCTGCTAAAGTTCATCGTATTCCAAACGGGACTCACCCTCTCTTCCGTGATTGTACTGATCTTTAAGTTTGGTGAGTTTTCCAGTGAAATCAGCGGTTTTGTTTACTTGGTGTTTATTGGGTTTATTATCAACTTTGCAGTGCTGGCGGTATTGTTCTGCATTGGATTTTTCAAAAAGTTTACCGTCAAAATGGTCTGTGGGTTCATTAAGCTCTGCGGCAAACTGCGGATTTTCAAAAACCTTGATCACAAACTGGAGCGCGCGTTGGAGGAAATTGACGAATTTTACAACGGCTTTCAGCAGATTAAGAAAAACAAACGGATGTTTGCCGCCAACGTCTTGCTCTCTGTTGTGCAGGTAGTTGTTTACAGCGCCATTCCCTACTTTATTTATCTTTCCTTCGGCGGTACGCAGGAAAACTTTTTTACCGTGGTTTCCGCCCAGATTTTTGTGGCAATGATCACAGCGTTTATCCCGCTTCCGGGGGCGATTGGCGGCGCCGAAATCAGTTTTTTCATGTTCTTTCAGCTTTTCTTCCCGGCAAACCAGCTCAATATGGCAATTCTGCTGTGGCGGCTGCTGACCTTCTACTTCCCCATTATTGTCGGATTGCTGTTCTATGTTCGCCGGCGGGAAGTGACGCCGGAAAACGAAAAGGCAGCCGCGTTGACATTGGATTCCAAGTAAAATATACTGGATAGCCTTCGGATTTCCAATTCATTACAGAGGCATACTGTTTCGCCGACAAAAGCGGCAGGTAAATTACCTGCCGCTTTTTGTTTAACTAGGATTCCCGTTTACCTTATACAAAAAACCATTGCTTTAAAGTGCTGAATATGATAAAGTAACTGCATATAGAAAAACACAAGGATGTGAAAATTTATGGAGAGGGAAACTTTTGGGTCCCGACTGGGATTTATCCTGATTTCCGCTGGCTGTGCAATCGGCCTGGGAAATGTCTGGCGCTTTCCGTACATTGTTGGCGAATATGGCGGCGCCGCTTTTATTTTAATCTACCTGCTATTTTTGGTGATTCTGGGTATTCCAGTTATGACAATGGAGTTCTCGGTTGGGCGCGCCAGCCGCAAGAGTGTGGCAAGCTCGTTCCGGGAATTGGAACCCAAAGGCAAGAAATGGCATATCTTTGGCTATTTCGGCATGGCGGGCAACTACCTGCTTATGATGTTTTATACCACCGTTTCCGGCTGGATGCTCGCTTATCTCGTCAAATTTGCAAAAGGTGATTTCAACGGACTGAGCGGCAGCGCCATTGAACAGGAGTTTTCCAACCTTACAGGCAATCCGTGGATCATGATTTTGTTTATGGCCATTGTGGTTCTCATTGGTTTTGGAATCTGTTCTCTGGGGCTTAAAAACGGAGTGGAGCGCATCACCAAAGTGATGATGACCCTGCTCATTGTCATCATGATTATACTTGCCGTGCGTTCCATTACCCTGCCGAACGCGGGAGAAGGCCTGAGCTACTACCTTGTGCCGGATTTCCAGCGGATGCTGGACAAAGGCCTGCCCAACGTCCTGTTCGCAGCGTTGAGCCAGGCGTTTTTTACCCTGAGCATCGGCATGGGCAGCATGGCGATCTTTGGCAGCTACCTGAAAAAGGACCGCAAACTGCTGGGTGAAACCATGAGCATTACGGTGCTTGACACCTTTGTCGCCTTTGTGGCAGGGCTTATCATCATTCCGGCCTGCTTTGCCTATAACGTAGATCCGCAGTCCGGGCCGCCGCTTATCTTTATCACCCTGCCGCATGTCTTCAACGAAATGCCGCTTGGGCAGCTTTGGGGTTCGCTCTTTTTCCTCTTTATGGTGTTCGCGGCCATTTCCACCGTCATTGCAGTATTTGAAAACATCCTTTCCTTTGCAATGGATCTGTGGGGCTGGAGCCGAAAAAAAGCCTGTCTGGTCAACATCTTTCTGGTTTTTGTGCTGTCCATGCCCTGCCTGCTGGGCTTCAACGTTCTGAGCGGTGTACACCCGCTAGGCGGCACCAGCACCATCCTTGATTTTGAAGATTTTCTGGTCAGCAACAACATTCTGCCGCTTGGCTCTCTGGTATACGTCATTTTCTGCTGCTCCAAATACGGCTGGGGCTGGGACAATTTCATCAAAGAAGCCAACACCGGCGAGGGATTAAATTTTCCGAGGAAAATCCGGCTTTACGCCAAATATATCATTCCGGTCATTGTGCTGTATATTTTAATTCAAGGGTATATTTCCATGTTTTTGCCGGACTAACCGGTTTGGGTGCAATCATTTTTAATATTAAAAGCCGCGGAGCAAATGCTACGCGGCTTTTTATTATGCTTCCAACGGGGTGAGGCGGGAAAAATCCGCCGTATAAAACCCGCTCCACGGGTAATCGGCCTGGAACAAAATAAAATATTCAACCAGTTTTTCGTTGTATTCGCACTGCAAGCGCAGTCCGCGCAAAGCCGGCTGCGAGCTCAGAGACTGAATGCCCTCATACTCCCATAAATCAAGCGAAAGCTCACCCCGCGCAGAAACGGGATTTTTTTGATAGACTGCATCGTTCAAAGTTGTAGAAACAGCCTCACCGGACGAATCAAAGATTCCATAATCCCACACCGTAATCTCCCCTGCCGGCTGCTCACTGAACTGAATGGAAATATGCGATGGCGCCATCTCCGGTTTCAATTCATGGTTGTATTCATCATAGAGCTTGGGAAGCGACCAGAAGTTGTTCATCAGGTTTACAAACCAGGTTTGGTTGGCATCCAGTTCCGCACTCTTTTCGCTGGTGCGGATTACCCCGTCAACCGGAAGGGACAGTTCGGCCGCATATCCGTCGCCGTAAACACGCGCTGTAACGGCAATTTGGGGAATATCCGGGTCAAGCTGCTCCTCATAATGCTCCACCAACCGGGACAAGGGAACCATCGGAGGTGGTTCCGGTTCGGCCTCCGACGTAATTGGCTCTGTATGGGGTTTCGGCTTTCCCTGTTCCGGCGCCGCGGCAACCACCCAAATGCCGATGCCGGCCAAAACAGCTACAAAAGCAAGCAGTGAAATGTACTTTTTCGTTTTCATGGCACGTCCTTTGTTTATAGAATCTATGGAACAAGAAAGTCACTTCTCCTCTTCCAGCCCCTCCAACGGAGTGAGATGAGAAAGGTCCTCTCCATAAAAAGGAAGAAGTCCGCCCATATAATTAGTTCGAAACAGAAGATAATACTCCACCTGTTTTCCATCAATTTTACATTCAATCCGCAGGCCGCGCAATTCCGGCAGTTCAGACTGCACAAGGGCGCCATCAAGCAGCCATAAATCAAATGAAAGCTCCTGTGCGGCATCAAAAGTGTGGATGTAACCAACTCTTCCTGGCCCCAGTCCATCCGCTTCATTGGCCGTTCCGCATGGGTCAAATATACCGTAGTCCTTAATAACAATTTCTCCCTCCGGCGGCTGTTCAAACCGAATGGTCAGCTGGGAAGGCGTTTCCCTTTCGAGATAAAACCCATCGTATAAAATTGGAAGCGACTGAAAGTTGTTCATTAAATCCGCAAACCAGGTTTTGTTCCGGTCGGTTTCGGTTTCTTCTTCACCTGTGCGCAGGTAAGCATCGTATGGGAGGTAGCATACAGTTTTCTCGCCATCCTCTTCGGTAATTTCAGCCGTCACCGTTATTTTAGGAATATCCGGGTCTAATTTTCCTTCGTAATAATCAATGAGCTTGTTCAGTTTGGGGTCTCCGGCCGGGACGGAGGTGCAGGCAGAGAAGCAAAACAGGACAGCGAATAAAGCGCATAAAAGTTTTCCGGTTTTCATAAATCCCCCTCCATTTTGAAACGAAATTTAACAAACAAAAAACAGCATTTTTATGTTGCAAAAATTCTTCTGCGGCATAATGTATGCAGTCTTTTACTGGCTCCGTTTTTTAGAAACGGATTTTAGCCTCCCTTTATTCCTCCAGCGGGTGCAAATAAGCCGCAACCTCCGGATAATAATCCTCCATATAGCTGGGACCATAATAGAGCAATATATAATATTCAACTGGCACCCCATCAAAGGCACACTGGATTTGCAGGCCGCGTAAAATAGGCGGATCGCTCATGGCATGTAGCTCAAAATATTCCCAAAGCTCAAAGGTAAGCACATTGCTATCGATTCCAAAAATGTGGGTGTGATTCTCCTGTAACTCTTCGTTTGCAATGCGGCGGCTCCCTTCGGTAACGCCATTCATACCCCCGGCCAGCATCCACCATGAACTTTATGGTCGACAATCGTCACAACACCGTCCGGCTGTTTTTCAAACGCAATGGTAATATCAGAGGCCCTTTTCTTGTTTTCCATGTCGTACACACATCGGTCGTCAAGCTGGGGCAGCGAATAATAGTTATTGGCCAAATCATTAAACCAGGAGAAGTTCTGGTCGGCTTCCGCTTTTTCCTCACTTGCTGTGGCAAGGCCGTCATAAGGCAACCGGTAGTCTACCGAGTAACCCTCTCCATAACGCCGGGCTGTTACTGAAATTTTCGGTACTTTTGAGGGCAGGGTTTCTTCGTAATGCTCCACCAGCCGATGCAGCGGCACAACAGTACCGTAGGACACCTCCGGTATTGGCACCAGGTCCGGATTTTCCCACTCACAAAACGAAAAAGGAATCAGCAATGCAAGCCCTGCCAAAAAGGCAATCACGACTGATACCGCCGCGATTTTCCGCGCCTTCATTCTGTCACCTCCAGATTATGAGAACTCCAACCAAAAATCCAGCACAATCCATCGCGTGCAGAGCGGTTCAAAATTCCAGGTAATGCGCCGCATTTCTCCCCCATTTATTAACCTCAGGATACCATATTCGTATAATATTTTCAATAAATTTCATTTTAAATCAGTTAATTTGTACAAAGCAGAATGTTCGAAATGTATATAAAACGCCGCGGAGAAGCTCCGCGGCGTTCTTACTATGTGGTACTTTATAAAGTCGCCAGCACAGATTGCACAAGCTGTTCCACCGGCCTGCTGCCGTCCAGGACAATGAGGGGGCATTGCAGCAGGTGGCTCCAGTTGGTGTGGGTCAACCGGTTGCGGCTGTCATCTATGGCGGTGTCATAGGTTTTGGCCCATTCGATAAAGCGGATATGCTCCTCATACATATCACCGCCGGGGCAAATCCGTTCGCCAAAGCGCTCATACTCCCGGCGTTCCAGTCGTTCAATGCGCAGGTTGGTCGATGTCAGGAGCCAAACCGCAAGGGTGAACTGCGGGATAAACACATCTCCCCAGCCGGTCAGCGAACCGGTAATCGAACATTTTCTGCACCCGGCAATGTCCCGCGCAAGGAGCTGCACACGCTCCTCTTTGGGGCGGCTGGCAAGAAACATCGGATCGGTTGGCTTCCAGTAATAATCATCGGTATCCAAATGGGTATATCCGTATTCGGTCAACGCTCTGCCCAAGGTACTGGTGCCGGCGCCGGACGCGCCAAAGACATGGACAATCCGTTTTTTCATAACATCCTCCCCTTTATGCAGTAAAACACCATTTTGACAGCCTGCCGCCAATGGATTTTCTTTGTTTCAGGATGATACGCTTTTGCGGTTTCACGCAAAGCCCTGACGGATTTTACCGATTACACCCGTGTCAAGGTATAAGAAACCGCCTCAAAATCCTCCAATACCGGCACAGTGAGTCCGGCGTACATCAAGGTATCGCCGCCAAAGTCCTCGTCCAGCTCATCGATGTGATAGATCGCCTGCGGATCCAGCCCCTGCATTTTGAAGCGGACACCGCGCACCGATGGACGGATGAGCTGCCGCGCGTAAACGGCGAATGCCCGGCTTTGATCCGGCGAGACAAACATCCAGGCGCAGTCGTCGGTTTCAAAGGGGCTGACAAGGCGGTAAAAGTCCCCTTCCACAACAAGCGGCGCCACCGTTTGCTTGTAAAAACGAACCTGCCGCGCCACCTGCTCCCGCTCTTCCGCAGTAAAAGTGAGCGGGTTGAGCTCATAGCCAAACGACGCGCTCATAGCAATCAGTCCCCGTGTTTTCAGCGGCGTATTGCGCCCAACCTGATAGTTGGGACAGGCGGAAACATGCGCCGTCATGCTCTGGGCAGGATAAGCATAGGTGGTTCCGTACTGAATGCGCATGCGGGACACCGCGTCGGAGTTGTCGCTTGTCCAGATTTGGGGCTGATAATAGAGCACGCCCGCGTCAAACCGGCCGCCGCCGCTGGAGCAGCCCTCAAAGATCACGTCTGGAAATTCTTTGCAGAGGGCGTCCATCAGCCAATAATAATTGAGCACATAGCGGTGAGCAAGCTCGGTCTGCCGCCCGGCCGGGAGTGCGGCCGAAAAGGCGTCGGTAATATGGCGGTTCATATCCCATTTAATATAGGAAATGCGGTTTTCCTGCAACAGGGCGCTGATGCAACCCCGCAGGTACTCTGCCACCTCTTTACGGGATAGGTCGAGTACCAGCTGGTTGCGTCCGCGGCAACAGGGGCGTTCCGGGTGGCGGATGGCCCAATCCGGATGGGCGCGGAACAGTTCGCTGTCCTCCGACACCATTTCCGGCTCAATCCAGATACCAAACGACATCCCCTGCGCCTCACACTGCTCGATGAGCGGCGCAAAGCCGTTTGGCAGCTTACGCCGGTTCACAAACCAGTCGCCGAGCGAGGTGGTGTCGTCATCCCGGTGGCCGAACCAGCCGTCATCCAATACAAAGGTGTCAATACCGAGGCCATCGCAGGCCTTGATCATGGCAAGAATCTTCTGTTCGTCAAAATCAAAATAGGTGCCCTCCCAGTTGTTGACAACCACCGGGCGCGGTTTGTTTTTGTAGGAGGCATGGCCCAAATGGCGGCGGAACGCATCGTGGAGGTTTTGGGACATCCGGTTCAGGCCCTGGCCGCTGTAGGTGAGCACCGCCTCTGGTGTGATAAACCGTTCCTCCGGCGGAAGCTCCCATGAAAACTCAAAAGGATTGATACCCATTTGCAGGCGGGTAAAGCCGTAGTTGTCCACCTCAGCCCCTGCAAAAAAGTTGCCGCTGTAAATCAAGGTGCAGCCGTACGCTTCCCCTGCCGTTTCGGTCGTCTCCGGGGCGGCAAGCGCAAGGAAAGGGTTGAACTGCGGGCTGGAAACGCCGCGCCTGCTTTCCACCGACTGCATGCCGCTATGCAGCGGATTCCGTTCCACCTGGCGCTCCCGCAGGTGGCAGCCGCAGAGGGTTATCATATCGTAACGGGCGGGCGGCAGATCCAGGCTGAAGCTCAGCGCACGGTCAATGCGAACCGTCTCCGCACCGTTGTTGATGATTTCCGCGCTGCGGGAAATCACGTCACAGTCCTCAAATACCGCGTATTTGAGAAGCACCTGCACGCCGCTCAATTTGTCCGCCAGAAAAAGTTCCAGCGTCTGGGAGGCTCCGTCCAGGCTGGGCAGGCCGTCCAGTTCCAGTTTGCCCTCTACAATCCGATGGGACTGGTATTGCAGGTTGAGCAGGCGGTTTCCATCCGGAAAGGTAACCATTACCGCAGGATTGCGAAAATCCCCGTGGCCGAACACCGGGTATTCCGACGGGATTAAATCCTGCGAATAGCGGTTGTCCGGCGCATTTTGGTAATTGACAGCAAGGCCCGGATAGACCTGCCAGAGATGGCTTAAATCCGCCGTGCGGATTCTGCGACCCCAGTACTGATGGTACAGGTAGCCGTTGTCGAACACCCGGAAAAGGTAACTGGTGCGTTCGGTGGAAAGATGGAACAGCATCTGTTCCGGTTCGTATACAATGGACATAAATTAAACCGCCTTTCTAATTCAGTGGGCAAGCCTTGCGCTTTCCCACGGTTTTACAATGTATTTTCCCTGTGCGCGGCGCTCCGGGCTGGATAAAATCCCGGCGAGTTCCTCCAGCGGAACAGGGGCGCAGGCCATTGAATGCACATCCACCCGACCGGAGTTGATAAGTTCCAGCGCACGGCGCTGGGTATAGGGGTTGATAAAGGAGGCTTTCAGCACAATTTCTTTTTGAAACAGTTCAAACGGCCTTACCCGGATGGTATCCTCCGGCTTGGTGAGGCCGAACATCATCACCACCGACTTTTTGCCCGCCAACTGAATGGCCTGCTCAATAGTGGAGGGCAATCCGGCGCATTCGATGACGGCATTAACCCGGGTGATATCATGCGCCGCCAAAACCTGTGCCGCATCCTCGCAGAGCGGATCGACGGTTATATCGGCGCCGAGAGCGGCACCCATCCGGCGTTTTGCTTTCACCGGCTCAATAAGCATGACGCGGGAAGCACCGGAAAGTTTGGCCAGTTGTACCATCAGCAGGCCGATCATGCCGCCGCCAATGACCACCACCGTGCTTCCGGGGGTGAGCTCGCACAGATCCATGCCATGCAGGCAGCAAGCAAGCGGTTCGGCCATAGCGCCCTCTTCAAAGCTGACCGAATCTGCAAGCAGGCTGACCTGCGATTCCCGAACCGCACAATACTGGGCAAACCCTCCGTTTACCGTGGTTCCAATGCCGACTATATTTTCACAGAAGTGACCTATGCCATCCCGGCAATAGCCGCAGCGGCCACAGAGTTGGTTGGGGTCGACACAGACCCGGTCGCCAGGTTTTACATACTGCACCTCGGTTCCCACAGATTCCACCACCCCGGCAAACTCATGACCGAGGATCACCGGCGGGGTAGTATCGGCAGCACCTTTGTCCCCTTCTAAAATGTGCACATCGGTTCCACAGACGCCGCAGGCCATCACCTTGATGAGAACATCCTGCGGCCCCACCGCAGGCATTGGCATTTCAGCGATGCGGATATCGCCCTTTCCATAAAAAACAGCACCTTTCACAGCCGGATCATCCCTTCCCATTGCATGGTAAACGCCAGACCACCGCCCAGCTCAATTCATCTTCATTGTAGCATATCCACAAGAAAACTTAAATTGATTCACACTGGTTTTTGAAAATTTATTTTGCCCGCAGAGGGACCGATACCGCACAACACCGGCGCAAGCCGATCCAAACGCCGCCCGCCTTATCGATCCAGCCTGAAAAGGCGCGCCGTAAAAACAGCGCGCCTTTTCACAAGCCACCTTCGATCGCTATTTGATTGCTTCTCCGCAATACGGACACCGGAGCAGAAAGTGTCCCCAGACAAGACCGCCCAGCGAAAGACACCCGCCACCAGAACAAAAGCGACAACGAGGGTATCGGTTCGCTTATCCATTCATAAAGGGATTCCGGCAACAATTATCCCCCCACAAGGACACCTAACACCAACACACGTTTCCAAAACAGGATATTGCGGTTCTCCTTTTTCTTTGTTGCTCAGGATACGCCGCTTTTGTCAAATTTGAGGGGTCTTTGGGTAAAAGAAATTCAACCGCCTGCGAGGAAGCGGCCGAATCTCCGGCGTTTTGGCAGCAACCGCTTCTCTTTTGCCCCGCAAATAAAGACACTGTTTCTTTCAAACAGCGTCCTTATTTTCCACAAACAGAACCATTATAATAAGGGCATAAACCACTGTCTAAGGGAGGGAAAACGCGGTGAATAAATACTATCTTGCAGTGGATATTGGCGCCTCCAGCGGGCGGCATGTGTTGGGCTGGCTGAAAAACGGCCGTCTTTATTTGGAGGAGATCTATCGCTTTCCAAACGGATTCAAATCCAAAAACGGGCACCTCTGCTGGGACCTGGAACAGCTGTTTCAGGAGATTATCAATGGTCTAAAACGTTGCAGGGAGTTCGGCAAACTGCCCTCTTGTCTGGGAATTGACACCTGGGCAATCGATTTTGTATTGCTGGACCAGAACGGCGCTGTGCTGGGAGATACGGTCAGTTACCGTGACAAGCGCACCGAGGGAGTGCCGGATCAGGTTGCCAAATTAGTTTCTCCTGAAGAATTGTATCGCCGCACCGGCATTCAAAAACTCACCTTCAACACCATTTACCAGCTTGCCGCTCTGAAAGAGGAATCCCCGGAGCTGCTGGAACAGGCGCAGGAACTGCTGCTGATGCCGGATTACCTGCATTACCGTCTGACCGGATGCAAGGCAACCGAATACACCAACGCAACCACCACCCAGTTGGTTGACGCCGAATCCGGCGAGTGGGATATGGGGCTCATCCATGCGCTGGGGCTGCCGGAACGGCTGTTTCAAAAAATCATCCCGCCAGGAACTCCGCTGGGTAGGCTGCGCCGCGAAATAGCGGAGGAGATTGGCTACAACTTGGACGTTATCGCCCCCGCAACGCATGACACCGCTTCCGCCGTACTGGCGGTGCCCAGCCTGACGGAGACGGTTTACATCAGCTCTGGCACCTGGTCGCTGATGGGAACCGAACGCCCCACCCCGGATTTATCCGAGCAAAGCAGACGGCTCAATTACACCAACGAGGGCGGCTATGGCCGGCGTTTCCGGTTTCTCAAAAACATTATGGGGCTGTGGATGCTTCAGTCAGTCCGCCGCGAATGGGGAGAGCGTTACAGCTTTGAAGAGCTGGCGGCGCTGGCCGAACAAAACGCGGGCTTTCCAAGCCGCGTTGACGTCAACGCCGACTGCTTTCTTGCCCCAGACAGTATGGCAGAGGCGGTTTGGACATTCTGCCGGGAATCCGGACAGTTGGCGCCGGAAACCGACGGCGAATTATCAGCGATCATCTACCAGAGCCTCAGCGACGGCTACCGGAAATCGGTGGAAGAACTGGAGTATCTGACCGGGCAGCACTACGAGACCATCCACATTGTCGGGGGCGGCTGCCAGGACCGTTATCTCAACCGTCTGACAGCGGAAAAGACCGGCAAACCGGTCATTGCCGGGCCGGTGGAGGCAACGGCAACCGGGAACATCTGCGCGCAGATGCTGGCAAGCCATGAAATGGGTTCCCTGCAAGAGGCAAGGGAGATCATTGCGGCGTCGTTTGAATTGCAACAATATTAACAAGGAGTGACGGTTATGGCAGAGAACATGCGGTATGAAACGGCAAAAGAACTTTACAAAGGACTCGGCGTAGACGCTGAGCAGGCGCTTGAAGCGCTGGGGCGTATCCCCATTTCCATGCACTGCTGGCAGGGGGATGACGTACAGGGCTTTGCGGACAACGGCCCGCTTTCCGGCGGGATACAGGCCACCGGAAATTACCCCGGCAAGGCGCGCACCCCCGACGAGCTGATGCAGGACATTGAAACAGCGCTCTCCCTCATTCCCGGCAAACACAAGCTCAACCTGCACGCCAGCTACGCTATCTTTGCGCCGGGCGAATATGCAGACCGGGACCGGCTAGAACCAAAACACTTTTCCAAATGGGTGGAGTTTGCCCGTAAAAACGGAATTGGGCTGGATTTTAACCCCACCCTGTTCTCCCACTCCAAGGCGGAGGAGGCGACCCTTTCCAGCGCCGACCCGGAAATCCGCCGGTTCTGGGTGGATCACTGCAAGGCGTGTATCCGCATTTCGCAGTATTTTGCCGAAGAGCTCGGCCAGCCCTGCGTAATGAATATCTGGATTCCGGACGGGCTCAAGGATATCCCGGCCGACCGTCTGGCGCCGCGCCGCCGGTTCCAGCAGTCACTGGATGAAATCCTCGCGGTGGACTACGACCGTGAAAAGGTGCTGGTCACCTTGGAATCCAAGGTGTTCGGCATTGGGCTTGAATCCTATACCGTAGGTTCCAGCGAGTTCTGCATCGGCTATGCAGCGAAAAACGGCATTTTGCCGCTAGTGGACAACGGGCATTATCATCCAACTGAGCTGGTGTCGGACAAAATTTCCTCCCTGCTGCTGTTTTTTGACCAGATTGCGCTGCACGTCACCCGGCCGGTGCGGTGGGACAGCGACCATGTTGTGCTGTTTGACGACGAAACAAAGGAAATTGCCAAAGAGATTGTGTTCCATCAGGCCGCAGAACGTGTTAAAATAGGATTGGATTTCTTTGATGCAAGCATCAACCGGGTCGCGGCCTGGGTGGTTGGAATGCGCAATATGCAGAAAGCGCTGCTCGCTGCCCTGCTCGCTCCCGCCGGACGGATGCAGGAGCTTCAGCAGCGGCGGGACTTTACCGCGCTGATGGCTTTGCAGGAGGAACTAAAAACCTACCCGATAGGCGATATATGGGACGAATACTGCCGCCGCGCCGGGGTTCCGGTGCGGGAGGACTGGCTTAAAACCGTGCGGCAGTACGAAACTAACGTATTGAGCAAGCGAAACTAGAGGAGAAGAACAATGAACGTATTGGACGCAAAATTTGCACAAGGCTTTCTGCGGCTTGCAGACGACGGCTTTAAGCAGGGCTGGCATGAGCGCAACGGAGGTAACCTCTCGTACCGGATTGCCCCGCAGGAAGTAGACGAAATAAGGGAAGCGCTTGATCTTTCCGCGCCGCTTTTGCCGATTGGCGCGAATGTTCCCGGCCTTGCAGGCGAATATTTCATGGTGACCGGCTCTGGGAATTTTTTCCGAAACGTCATGCCGGATCCGGAGGATTCCTGTGCCATCATCCGGGTGGATGAGACCGGGGAGCAGTACCAGATTGTGTGGGGGCTATCCGGCGGGGGGCGCCCAACCAGCGAGCTTCCCTCCCACTTGATGAACCACGAAGTGAAAAAGCAGGTGACCAATGGCAGCCATCGGGTCATTTACCACTGCCATCCGGCCAACATCATTGCGCTGACTTTTGTTCTCCCACTCAGCGACGAGGTTTTTACCCGCGAACTGTGGGAGATGGCAACCGAATGCCCCGTCGTCTTCCCGGACGGAGTCGGGGTTGTGGAATGGATGGTGCCGGGCGGACGCGACATTGCGGTTAAAACCTCCAGACTGATAGAACGGTACAACGTCGCCGTTTGGGCACACCACGGAATTTTCTGTTCCGGCGAGGATTTTGACATCACCTTTGGCCTGGCGCACACTGTGGAAAAAGCGGCGGAAATTCTGGTCAAAACCCTTTCGATGGCCCCGCAAAAGCGGCAGACCATACAGCCGGACGAATTCCGTGCGCTGGCAAAGGACTTTCATGTGGAACTGCCGGAGCGGTTCCTGTACCCAAAGGATTAACCCTTTCCTATACAATAGAAGGAGGGATGGCCATGGACAGCCGCCTGCTTGCCGTGCTGGAGCAGATTACCGAGGAAGAACAGCGCCTGCTGGACGGCGGCCGGGATGTGGAAAAGGAGCGCTATATTTCCGGGCAGGAGTTCATTGTAGACCGGGAAAAGATGCTCCACAACGGGGAGATGATTGCCATCCGCCCGCATACCCGGTTTGTGGATTTTCCTCTGCACCGGCACGATTTTATAGAGATGATGTACGTTTGCAAAGGGTCTATCACTCACATCATCAATGGGGAAGAAATTGTCATGGAGGCGGGTGATCTGCTGGTTTTAAACCAGCACACCCGTCACGCCATTCGGGCGGCCGGGCGGGAGGATATTGGGGTGAACTTCATCATTCTGCCGGAGTTTTTTGACGCAGCATTTGGATTACTGGAGCGAGACGGCGTGTTGATGGATTTCATGGTCAGCTTTCTGCGCCAGAGCGACGACAACGGGAAGTACCTGCACTTCAAGGTCGCCGGGGTGCTCCCTGTTCAAAACCTCATTGAGAATTTGCTCACCTCCTTAGCCTACCGACAAAAGGATGAATACAAAATCAACCAAATCAGTATTGGACTGTTGTTTTTGTACCTTCAAAAATACACCCGGATGCTGGACGAGACCCAGCCGACACAGTACGACGATATCATGACCATGTCAGTTCTGCGGTACATTGACCAGCACTACAAGACCGCCAGCCTGACCGAGCTTGCCAAGCGGATAAACCAGCCGCTTTCCCTGCTGAGCCGGTTCAT
Organism: Clostridiales bacterium; assembly: GCA_003150405.1. Lineage (GTDB taxonomy): Bacteria > Bacillota > Clostridia > Oscillospirales > Ruminococcaceae > Metaruminococcus_A. Next base: position 12,158 of record QAMM01000013.1, on the reverse strand, counting down.
CAAGGCAAAAACGGGGGCAACCTTCAAGCAGCTTCTGCAGCGCAAGCGGATGCAGGTTGCCGCTACCCTTCTGGAGGATACCAAGCTCTCGGTCAGCGATATTTCACTGGCGGTGGGCTATGAAAACAACAGCTTTTTTTACCGTTGTTTCCGGGATTACTACAAGGTTTCCCCAAAGGAATACCGAACGGAAAACCGAAAATAGAGTAAATTTCAAACAGGCACGCATGACTTGCGTGCCTGTTTTTGTTTGTTCGAAAAGCCACCATAGCAGAGCGAATTTTTCAAAAACCGGCAGGAAACATAGCGAACGGCGGCTGCTCCACGCCAATACCGACGTCTCTGCAAAGCGGCAATACATTTTTTCCGGCAAGAGGCGACCAACCAGAACTTGCGTCCTTCCGTAAACCTACCCGCGTTTTGTTTTTCCTAAAATTGGTCTGACAGGGAACTCACATTTTTCAAAAGTTTGTTGAACGCAACAGAGGCAACGGCGCATATTATACGCTGTTCCACACAACTGGCCTTGGCAGGAAGCACAAGCTTTTTGGGGAAGAAAACAATCATTTGGCTGCAAGCCGTATGACGGGTGCCGAAACCGGAATACTATGAGTATGAAATTCACTGCAAAGGAAGTTCGTATATGAAAACATGTAAACTGCCGGTAACCAACCAGGCTGGATACTACGAAATACGGTTGGAAAGCATTGGCGGGCTTGGCGCAAACCTTTGCGGCAAGCTGCTGGGCGAGCTCGGCGCCATTTACCTGGGACTTAATGCCGCCAGCTTTTCGAGCTACGGCTCTGAAAAACGTGGCTCTCCGGTCAAAGCCTACATCCGCTGGTGCGCGCCGGAAAAGGAGCTGCGTATCAACAGCCCGGTGGAAACGCCGCATCTACTGGGGTTATTCCACGAGGCGATGGCGGGCAAAAATCCGGTGACTGCCGGCGCCGACGAGCGCACCAAGGTGGTGGTCAATACCGACCGCATACCGGAGGAGATGCGTGACGCCTTGAAACTTGCTGCGGGCGAACTGTTCTGCATTGACTGCCAGAGGATTGCCATGGAAAGCAGAAGCCGAATCAACATGATTATGCTCGGCGCGCTGGCAAAGGCCTCTGGATTTATCCCGCTAGAAGCCGTGCTGGAAATGGTAACCGACACCGTCGGTAAAAAATACCCGGATTTGCTGGAGGCAAACCTTGCAGGGGTGCGGCGAGGTTATGAAGAGACCGCCGGAACCGTCATTCCCGCCGACGGCAAATACTCGGAAACGCCGTACCAGGAGGTACAAACCCGCTGGGGGTACCAAAACGCCCCGATCGGCGGGGTGAACCCCCACATTGGGAGTACGGTTTCCAACGACCTTTCCGCGAGCCGCGAGGGGTACATCCCGCTCTTTCTCAAAGAAAAGTGCATCAACTGCGGCTTGTGTGACACCACCTGCCCGGATATGGTTTTTCGGTTTGAGGAAGGCGAATACAAGGGCAAGCCCGCATTGGTCAATGTAGGGCTTGACTACCACCACTGCAAGGGCTGCCTGCGCTGCGTTGCCATCTGCCCGACCGGTGCCCTTGTGGCAGGCAAGGAACGGGAACACCCAGACAAAGCCTACTTTGTCCGCAACAAGGACCTGATTGCAGAGAACATCGACTTTGAAGCGGCGGGCGCCAACTCCTGGGTGACCAGCGAGGCGTATCTGGATGAAAAACGCGTGGATGGAGGACTGGTCTAATGATAGAACAGCGTATTTTATTTGAAAGCGGAAACGAGCTGGCCGCCTACGCAGCCAAACAGATCAACTACCACGTGATGGGCTACTACCCCATTACCCCCTCAACCCAGATTGCCGAACACCTCGATCTGCTCAAATCTGAAGGGGCGCACGACATCTCCCTGATGGCGGCAGAGGGCGAACACAGCGCCGCCGGTATCTGCTACGGGGCGTCGGTCGGCGGAGGGCGTGTCTTTAACGCCACCAGCGCCAACGGCTTGCTTTATGCACTGGAGCAGCTTCCAGTGCAGTCCGGCACCCGGTTCCCCATGGTGCTCAACGTCGCCTGCCGGACGGTCTCCGGGCCGCTTGACATCAAAGGAGATCACAGCGACATTATGTATACCCTCAACACTGGGTGGATTATCCTGTTTGCCAATTCCCCGCAGGCGGTCTACGACTTCAACCTCTGCGCCTTAAAAATTGCCGAGGAGGTCCGCCTGCCGGTCATTGTTGCCTTCGACGGTTTTTTCACCTCGCACCAGAAGCGCCGCTGTGAGGTGTTTCAAAACGACGAAGATGTACGCAGCTTTCTGGGCGAGTACCGCCCGGAATATACGGCGCTCGACCCGGAGCATCCGGTTTCGATTGGCTCCTACATGAATGAGCCGGATTTGATGAACAACAAATTTCAGCTTCATCAGGCAATGGAACAGGCGCGTGTTGTGACGGATGAAGTCTTTGCAGCGTTTGCCGCTTTAACCGGGCGAAGTTATAGACAAACCGAGTGCTATGAATCCGAAGACGCGGAGGTTTTGCTCCTGCTGCTCGGTTCCAGTTATCACACCGCCAAAGAGGCGGTAGACGACTACCGCCGTGAGGGCAAAAAATGCGGGGCTATTACCACCAACCTCCTGCGTCCCTTTCCTGCCGAGGCGCTTGCGGCGCTCTGCCGAAACGCCAAGACCATTGTGGTCGGCGACCGGCAGGACAGCTATGGCGCGGGCGGCGGCAATCTGACGCTGGAACTCAAGGCCGCGCTGCAATCCAGCGGCGTGACTGCGCGGGTCATCAGCCGGATTTATGGGCTTGGCGGACGGGACTTTTACATTGAGGATGCCAAGGCCATGCTGGACGCCGGGTTTGCAGGAAACGCACCTGCTTTTGATTATATGAATATCTATCCAGGCGATCCATCACTTCGGGTAAAGCCATATTTTCGTCCGATTACCGAAGCGGAAGCCTCGCCCGGCCTGACTAGGTGTGAGCTGGATGAAACCTCCGGCCGCATGAAGGTGAAAGGCGGCAGTATCGGCGAAACCACCCGGATGCCCAAACGCCTTGCCCCCGGGCACGGCGCCTGCCCGGGGTGCGGGATCCCGGTCAATGTCAACCTGCTGCTGCGCGGCATTGAAGGGAATGTTGTGCTGCTCTTTCAGACCGGCTGTGGCATGGTGGTCACCACCCCCTACCCGAAAACCGCCTTTAAAGTTCCCTACGTCCACAACCTGTTCCAAAATGGTGCGGCAACCCTCTCTGGTTTGGTGGAGATGTACCATCAGCGGCAGAAGCGCGGCGAAATGCCGGAGGGAAAAATCACCTTTATCATGGTAAGTGGCGACGGCGGCATGGACATTGGCATGGGCTCCGCCATCGGCACGGCGCTGCGCGGCAGTAATTTCATCCTGATGGAGTACGACAACGGCGGATATATGAATACCGGATACCAACTCTCCTATTCCACACCCAAAGGCGCCAAAAGCTCAACTTCTCATGTGGGCAAATACCAGTACGGCAAACGCTTTTTCCACAAGGACACCCCCATGATTATGGCTGCTGCCAACCTCCCCTATGTAGCGACGATTGCAGAATCCAATCCAGCCGACTTTATCCGAAAAGCGGCAAAAGCGCAGAAATACGCAGACGAATACGGTATGGTGTATCTGAAGGCGCTTTCCGCCTGCCCTTTAAACTGGAGCGACCGCCCCAACCTAGAGCGTGAGGTCATTGGCGCAGCGGTGGATTGCTGTTATTTCCCGCTCTACGAAATTGAAAACGGCAAAACCGCCATCAGCTATAATCCGGAAGAAAAGGGTAAAAAGCGCCCGGTGCTGGACTGGCTCTCCATGATGGGGCGCACCAAACACCTGAAGAACCCCGTATACGGAGAGGTGGTGGAAAGCATCCAGGCAGAAATTGACCGCCGCTGGGCCCGCTTAAAAGCGATGAACGACAGCGAGCTTCTATAGCATTTTGCATCCAGCCCAATGCCGACAGCAAGGCCGTTGGGAAAGACGGTCTACTCCGAAGCAGGCGACAATTAATTCGTACAAATAGGGACGCCGTTTGAAACGGCGTCCCTTTGCGCTTTTGAGGTTACAGCTTCGGTGGCGTGTCCAATCAACTCCGTACTTCTGCCCCGGTGCGCCCTTGCCTGGTTTACAAAATTTACCGGCCGTATTCGCTTTATATCGAATGAAAATCGAATTCATTTTTCTGGCGGATCTCATCCAACACCCATCTGCCGTTTTCTTTTACCAGCTTCCAGTATTCTTCAAAACGGGTACTGGATTTTGAGCCGGAGATCATCTGCATCGTTCGGTCGTCTATGGTGTAGTCCACCATCCGGGCTTTTATATAGACCCATATACTATCATGGCTGTCGCCCTCAAAATCATTAACGTCAATCGGCATTGCCTCCAGCAGCTTCATATCCTTTAAAATGTTTTTTTCGTGCCGGATGATCATCCACTGAGATTTGGCATTGTACTGTTCATACAGGGATTGGCTCATACAGTCCCGGGCTATCTCTTGGTTGCGCTGTGCCCAAGCCTCCTGAACCGTATAAAAAATTGTTTCCATCCGGGTGGAAAAGATCTTATTGTCCCAGGAGGAATCAACCTTTGCCAACTGCTCCATCAGCCGTTTTGTTTTCCGATGCTTGGCGTGTACCTTGAAAGAAAAGACAATTGCCCCGCCAGACGCCATTATGCAGACAAAAGCTGCTCCTAACACCGTGGAAAGCGGGTTTGAACTGCGCCTATTTGCAGAGTGACTGCTGGAAGAATGGCCGCCACCTCCACCGCTTCCCCCGCCACCGCCGGCGCGGGCAGAAGCCACCGGAACAAGCATGAGAGCAAAAACGAATGCCAATAGGCTAACCGCAATGCGTTTACAATGCCTTTTCATAACACACCTTCTGCAAGAACAGTACTACATTAAAAATATTTTTGTCTTTATTATAGCATATCAACTCAAAAATGAAACCAATTCTGCCGCAGCACAGGAGTTGCTTCTGTTCCGCATTCGCATTATAATAAAGACAAACGGACAAAAACAGCCGGTGCTTCCCCTTTGTACCGGTTTCTCCGGTCAAATGTTCTATGGTTAAATGAGGCAGGACGATGAATGAAAAAACAATACAAAAACGGCTGCGCAATACGACCATTTTAATTACCATTGCCAGCATTTTATTGATTATCTGCGGAAGCGTGATTTCCAATTTTCTTCAAAACTCCCTGCGGACTGTTTCTCAGGAGCAGATGAAGGCAGAGGCGGATGAGTATAAAAATCGGATCTTAAAACAAATTGATGCTGACTTTCAGTCGGTGAACACCCTTTCCAGTTTTATTGAATACAGCTATACCGTTGATTTAGAACATTTTGCAGAGCGGCTGGATGAAGCCAACCGAAACAATGACTTTTTAACCATGGCCTATTTTCCCAAAGATGGAAACGGCGTTATTGCAACTCTTGGGCAAGCAGTTGAAACAGGGGTCCCATTATCCTCGCTTGCCCCGGAATCGATTGGTGTTATTGAAAATGCGTGGGAGGGAGAGCAGACCGTTTCCAGACTTTTTGAGAGTGAAATTTCGCACGAGCGGGTTTTTGCTTACGGTGTTCCAGTCTATGACAACGGCGTCATTATTGGCGCCCTAGCCGTGAGCGACCACGTTGAAATATTTTCGGACATTCTGGTCGGCAATACCGTTTTCGGCGGCAACGGGTACATCCACATGGTGGGAAGCGAGGGAAAGTTTCTCATAAGATCCTCTGAGTCGATTGTACAGGAAGAGATGAATACCATTTTTGACGGCCCATACATTTCTCAAGAAAACCGGGATGTCACCAAAAACGCCATGCTTAACCAAAAGGAATTCTCTTCCACCTTCCGCTATCAAAACAGTTTTTACCAATTTCTGTTAGAACCCGTTGGGGTAAACGGATGGTACCTGCTTTGCGTAAATACTGCACAGGACTCCGATTCCACTATTTATCATATTGTGCAGGTGACCCAGATCACCTTTATCGCTGTTATTCTGTTGGCCGTCTTTTTAATTCTTTACGGCTACCGGCTGCTGCGTAAAAACAACAAGGAACTCATACGCCTTGCCTACCACGATACCCTGACCGGTGCGAACAATCTCATCCGGTTTCGTCAGAAATTACAGGGAGCGCTGGAAAAATCCGGCGGCAGCGTTGCCGCTGTAAATGTTCGCCAATTTACGTTTATTGGCGAGATCTTTGGAAAAGAGCAGGCGAACCAGCTACTCTGTTATATGAGAAAGGTGATGGAACGCCACATTGCCCTCGATGAATTTTGCTGCCGCGACTCGGCTGATTGGTTTTACTTATTTTTAAAGGATACCAGCCCGGAAGCGGTTGGCGCCAGAATGTCCGCCCTCATGGATGAAATCAGCAGTATTAGCAAAGTCAGTCGCAGCAACTACCAGCTGGTTTTGTACTGCGGCGTCGCCATATCAGAACCCAATAAAGACCCGGCGCAGGAGGCCGACCGTCTTATGACAAAGGTCTTATTTGCGCTGGATAAGGCAAAGGGCGCGCATCAAAACAACATTTGGTTCTACGACGCAGAACTCCACAAAACTGAGGAGCTGGAAAACTATGTGGAAAGCCACATGCACCAAGCATTGCAGGACAGGGAATTTAAGCTGTTCCTTCAGCCAAAAATAGACCTGAAAACCAACCGGCTTGGCGGGGCTGAAGCATTGGTGCGCTGGGTTACCAGAACCGGAAAAATGCTGTTCCCAGACCAGTTTATACCGTTGTTTGAGCGCAGCGGCTTCTGCACCCAGCTGGATTTGTATATGGTGGAGCTTGCCTGCCAGCAGCTTCGGGAATGGATAGACCAGGGTATCCCGCCGATTCCAATCTCGATTAATCAGTCCAAGCTGTTGTTCTATGAGGCCGATTACCCGGAAAAACTATGCCGCCTAATTGAGCGATACAACATCCCGGCCGAGCTGATTACATTGGAAATTTTAGAAGGGCTGGCGTTGGAAAATGTAGAAGCGCTCAACCGCCGCATAGAGCTGCTGCAAACAAAAGGCTTCCGCATTTCAATGGATGATTTTGGCAGCGGATATTCTTCACTGAACACCCTGAGCAAGCTGAGGATTGACGAGTTGAAACTGGACAGGGGCTTTTTGCAGGATATATCAAACGATGAAAATGAGCGGGCACAGTTGATTATGGGGCAGATTGTCAAGCTGACCAAACAGCTGCGCATCACCACCGTAGTCGAAGGGGTTGAAACGCAGGCCAACGAACAAATGATTCGGGAAATGGGCTGCGACTACGGGCAGGGCTACTATTACAGCAAGCCCATTGATGCACAAACCTTTTCTGCGTATTACAGGAACCAACTGCTGAATGGAGCCGAAGGTTTTAAAAGCTGACGGAGTCTGCGGCTGTATGGCAAAGCTCTTCAAAGAGCACTACAAAAAAAGACTGGGAACCTACGGTTCCCGGTCTTTTTTTGTTTTACGGCCGAACGACAACCGTTGTTTGAACCTGTGTCAGCGCTGGATTCAAATCACGGGCGGCGGTCATGTCAAATCTTGGATTTCCGTTGATATCAAAATGAACGCGGCGAATCCCGGTGCAGCGCAGCCCACCGTCCAAGATATAATGCTCCTCCGCGTGGAAGGTAATCATCAAATTCCCCTGCTCGTCCACATAAAACGCATTGTGGCCAGGGCCAAACTCATCCCCCGAAAAATAGGACATCACCGGGGCGCTGCTTTTTACCCAACGGTTGGGGTCCAGAAGGCTGCCCCCGCGTTTTGCGGTGAGCATCCCCAGTACATAGCTGTATCCTCCAGCTGCACCCCCAGAATAGGTGAGGAAAACAGCGTCTTCCGTTACAAAGGCGTAAGGGCCTTCATTGTTAATGGTATGGTGGACATTTTCCCAGCCATAAACCGGCCGGGTCAGCAATACCGGCTCGCTTGTCAGCTTCCACGGCTGTGCCGGGTCGGTTGAAGCAATATAAATCATAGATCCGGAGTCATCTGGTTTTCCGGTCCAAATCCGGTAGGACCACGCCAGATAATCAATGCCGTCGGCGTTGAAATGGGTCATATCCAGCGTAATGTCGTTGACGCCCTCAGACAGGAAACTCCCGTCCATCCGCTGGACGCGGACAGGTTCTTCCCAATCCGCCGCGTTGATGATGCTACCGCCTTTTTTGAGCTTCATCATGTGGCATTGCGGCCCCCACTTCACCCCGCTGACCGCAAACAAAATGTAGAGCTCGCCGCCAATGATGTGAAATTCCGGGGCCCAAAAGGTTTGCAGAAAGCCCCTTTGCTCGTCCTTATCCAAAATCAGATGTTCCTCTGCGCCGTTAAAAAGGCCCTCAACAGTGTCGGCTTCCCGGGCGTAAAGGCCAATGTAATCAACATTGTCGTTGGTTGCAAGGAAATAATATTTGCCATTCCAGTGCAAAACATCCGGATCCGCATAGCCTTTTGCAAGCGGGAACGGAAATTCCTGCTGATAAACGGTTCCAGTCACCTGGTAGCTACCAGCCTGATGAAAATCCACCGCCGCCGTATCCCACCTGACCTGTTTTTGCACAGTTGAACCGTCTGTATAAACCGCGGTTGCCTTGACGGCGTTCAGCTCCTCTTCACAGCGAGCCGTAACCGTTTCCGGCACCCGAACTGCTACATTTTCCAGCGGAGACCAATGGAGCGCCAGACGCTGTCCAAACGAGGCCTCCACCTCAAGTACGCTGCCGTTTACCGCTCCTTCCGGCCCCTGTACATCCGCAGCATAAACAAACGGCTCCCCCTGCTGTGCGACGGAAACATGGTTCGGATCATCAAGGCTGTTCAATGTGTTCCGGTAACAGTTCCCCTCCGTATCCATCCAGCGAATAACGTACTGATAAAGGCTGGCGTCATATTCACAGACGGCATGCTGAACGAACCGGTTCAGCCCGAGGTCAACCAAGCCAACCTCCCGAAAGTGGATGAGATCCTGCGACGTCCAAAGCAAAATCTTCCCTTTGCTTTCGCCGTCCTCACTGCCGTCCCCGTTGACGCGCACCGCGACAATGCCAAAACCGCCGTCTGCCGCACGGAATAAACAGGGGGATTTTAAGCCCTTTTCATTTAACGTATTGGGCTGCCTTAAGGTTGCAGACGCAAACAAAATGCCGTAATTTTTGTTCAGGGGAAGATAATGCTTCCCGTCAAAGCTACATGCAATATGCACGCTGTTTGCCAGACCGGCTGAATACGCCTCCGGCTCCGGCGTTCTAGTATAAACCAAAAGACTGCTTTTTCTTGTGAGATGGCCGTGAATCATTGTTTTTTCCTCCTGCTGCCAGTTTTTCCATTTCCTTTTCCATCTTTATTCGGTATAATTATATTATAATCACCATGATTGGAATGCGCTAGAACAATCATGACCATTATTAACACGATTTTGATGCTGGAGCGGAAGAACCATGGAAATTGAACGGTTCCGGGAACGAAAGGCGCACGGGTCCAAAGCCTTTCCCATTGATGTTTATGTCCTTGAAAAAGACCAGGTCGGCTGCCACCCGCTGTACTGCCACTGGCATGAGGAAATTGAACTGATTGTTGTAACCAGGGGTGGGGCTCTTTTTCACATTGGAGAGCAGGACTACCAGGTTCTGGCCGGGGAGGCGGTTTGTGTCGGTACGGGTGAACTGCACTCAGCCGATGCCATGGCGGAACTGCCCTGCCATTTCTTTTCGGTTGTGTTTCACCCCTCTATCCTTTGCGGGCAGATTGAGGATATAATCCAGCAAAAATACCTGGAGCCCGTTTTAAACGGCGCTGTTGTTCTTCCTACGCATATAACCCCTCAAACTGAATGGGAACACAGCATACTGAACGGACTTCATGCGGTCAAAAAACAGTTTGCGGCAAAGGGAAACGGCTACGAGCTGCTGGTAAAAATGTACCTGTACCAGATTTGGCATCTCCTTTACCAACACTCCCGGCAGGGAAAAAGCCGTGCATCCGGCAAAAGCTCTGACAAGGCTGCAAAAGCAAAAACGGTGCTGGAATACATTCACCAGAACCATACGCGGCATATTACTTTGGCAGAGCTTGCCGCGTTGTCCCACATGAGCAAGGGACAGTTCTGCCGTTTTTTTCATTCGGTGGTCAAAATGTCCGCCATAAATTATTTGAACTATTACCGGATTATGCAAAGTGCCCGGCTGCTGAAACAGGAAGGCTCCCCTATCGGCGACATTGCCTGCTCGGTAGGGTTTAACAACATTAGCTACTACAACAAGGTTTTCCGGCGCTACCTGCATTGTAGCCCCTCCGAGTACCGAAACAGGGTCGAATCCTCCACTGAATGCTGAATAACCGGCGGCCGCGGGCTTGCAAATTGCCGGAATTCTTATGGAGAAGAGAGCTGACCTACCCCTTTCAAGGTAATAAACCGCAAAAAACGCACCGGGAATGCCGTCTGACCGTGCCCGACTAATTTGGAGGCATCTTCCTTGTTTTTACTGAACCGATGTACAAAAAGTCTGTTGAAACTCATGTGTTAAAGAAAAGAACCGCCTGAAACAGTCGGTTCTTTTTGGCTGAATAAAAGGTGGTTCATGCAATTTTCGGCATTTTGAAAACCGTTGTCAAGCAGCCCTTCGATTGGTAGTTCGGAAAAACCTCCGCCGATGGCTGGACGGAGGCTGTGTGGGCCCTTTGTGGGGCATTGTCGGCGCGAAGGGCAGAACGGGAAGCACAAGAGCAGAAAGCGGCTGAACTTCTTTCCCAGCTGACAGTGGGGAATTCTGCCGCGCTGTATGCGGCCATTCAGATTTGGGAGATGTATCTGCGATGCTGCCGGGGAAGGGACAAACATAAAGCGGAAACTGCTCTGCGGGATTATGGACAACTGCTGATCCTGCCTTTTGGGGAATACTCGCCGGAGATGGCAAATTGGAAACGAGAAAAGCCGGTTGTACCCGTATGGAATCATCGGGAAGATGCCAAGCTGGAGTTATGGTATCCCCATGGAGAAGTCCCCTTTGAATGTGCGGTGGTAAGCGGCTCTCTGCGTTCGTCTCTCATCTATTGCCGTCAGCGGATACTGGATGCCGGCATGGTCATGCGTACCTGCAGCCAATGCGGGAGGGTGTTCTTCGCTCCGGATGCTCGCAGCAATCTGTGCAGCGAACGGTGCCGCAAGGCCAGTAAAAAGGCGGCAAAAAAGAGTTTTGACAGCAAATCCAGAGAGGAAGAGGACGAGCAGGCTTACAAGCGAGAGTATATGTTCTGGTACAACCGCATCGACAAACTAAAAAAAGCCTGCGCGCCGTCCGAACAAGTCGAACGTGCACAGGCTGCACTGAAGCAATTCTGCAAAGAGGCACTGCTCCGCAAACAACAGGTCAAGCAAGGCAAAATGCCCGCTGTACAGTTTACAAATTGGATGATTGGACAGGAGATTATTATTCAAAAAATCTGTGGCAGATAAAAATCATATGACCACCGTCAGTCTCCCTTTGTTTTTTTTCTCAGTGGAGACTTTGTTACAATTCCTTCACAATCTCCATAAACCGTTCTAGGGAATACGCCCCCGGATAGTCTGGCTGCTTGGTCTCGAACACCATGTAATACTTGTACTGTTTTCCGGTCAACTTCGCCCACTGATCACCGATTTTGGCTTTCTCCTTGGACTCATCATTGTCCAAGTGGTCACCCTTAGTCTCCACCATCAGTACCTTTCCACTGTGGAGCATCACGATGATGTCGGGGTAAGCGTGAACAGGACCGTTAATCTGGAAGCCAAGTCTGGAAATGTTGCGATGCCACCACTTGACGTTGTCCAGTTCTGACAGTGCCCATACTACCTTGAACTCGTACTCATTCATATCTTCTTCGGCGGTATAGAGAGATTTCGGCACCATCGAGGTAAATGCCGTTGGGGAAATCACTGCAGGCAGCGCATAGTTGGGCAGACAGGAAATCTTGTCCTGCTCCAGCCAGGTATCAAATACGCCGGAGCGATGCTGGGCGATCAATTCCTTCACTTTCCCCTGAATCTTCACAACATAGGGATACGGGGACTGCTCCAGCTCAGAGAGCTGATCTTCGCTCATGGTACCGATCACTCGGTCGATATACTCATCCAGCTCTCGGTCGTT
>QAMM01000015.1:83838-101266 GCA_003150405.1 Clostridiales bacterium | reverse complement strand
AGGTGCGTTGGCCGCTGTACCGACTGCTGTACCAATTCTTCTCTATACCGAAAGTTCGGTCGTTGTCCGGCCAAAACCACTGCTGCTTTGACGCCGCATTTTGCTGACAAACAGCGCCACCGAGAAAAAGGCCGCTGCAAACCCAGCCTGAACCAAAATTCCCGTCCAGACGGTACCAAGCAGTTCACTGGTCATACCGGTGGATTTTACCAATTCCCCAATGGTGCTGACATACCAATAGGTTGGGGTGAAATGCGCGACCGCCAGCATGCCGTCTCCCAACATTTCCAGCGGTACAAAGGCTCCGCCGAGAAAGCTCAGGGCAAGCGCCAAGAAATTCGCCACCGCATTCTGCATATTGCTGCTAGTTAAAAACTGGCCTGCAAAAAAGGCGATGCTCAGAGCGACAATGGTGTAGACAAAGGAATCGAGCAGGATAAACACCAAAACCTGCCAATCCGCCTGGAAAAGCTCCTGCCCGAACAGCAGCACGCCGATGAGAAGGGTTAACGCCCACGAGGCGACGGCGGCAATCCCATTGCAGAGTGCAATTTGAAAATGAATCTTTCGCTGGGGCACCGGCGTGCAGAGATTGTGCATCCGCAGGTCCGGGCGGTTGAACACCAGCATAATGATGCTGGTTTCCATAATAACCATGGTCAGCAGAATATAGCTGAGCATCTGCAAAAAGATGGTCAAGCGTTCGTCGATTGCTTTGGCGCTGCCGTATTCCCTGACCTCAACCGATGTCTGCTCGGCAAGGTCGTTCGCAACCGCCTCGGCAAGCTGCTGTTCCTCCATATTCGGGGCGGCGGCGCGGTACAGCTTCACGAGATTGCAATACTGGTCCACCAGTGCGTCGGTATGGATGGCGGTATAGGAGTCCGGCACTGTCGCCTTTTCCAGTTCAGCTTTGCCATTCTCCCAAAGCGCCTGTACAAACCCTTCCGGAATGATGAGAATGTAGTCCGCTGCGTGGAAAAACAGCGCGTCCTGCATGGCTTCCTTGTCATCCGGGAGCTCGGTTATTTGGGTATTCGCCGCAAGGTAGCGGCTCAGGCCCTGCAGCAAGGCTGAATCCTGCCGATCCCGGTTGATGATGGCGAGGGTGGTACGGGTTTCCTCGTAGCGGTCGGTGCGTTGTTCAAAGGACAGGCTAGTCATCAGCACCGAAAGGGCCACAAACAGGATGAGGTAAATCAACACTGCATTGATGTGCCGCAGCATGACCTTGCAGCAGCCGTTAAATACTCTCATAGGACTTCCTCCTCAGCGCGGCCCCGGCGACCGCAAAAAAGAACACGGACATTGCAGCAAGCACCGCCAGATCGGCAAAAAAACGCTCGTAGGTGTCGTAATAATAGAGGCAGTAAAAAGCGTCTACAATCCGGGCGGCGGGGTTGAGCCAGGCTGCGGCGGGGGCAATCCGCTCAACCATATAATTAATGCCGGTTGTCATAAGCCCTGCAAAAAAGCTGCAAATCATTGTGACAGTAACCAGTACGGCTGTTTTGGCAACTTCGCTCCACCGGAACAGAGCGCCGACCGCAGCACCCATTCCCACGCCGACAAGGCTGCCAAGCAGACAAACCAGCAGGATATAAAGCAGCTGGCTGCCAAAGCTGACGCCGAGCACAAGGGCAATATAGGCCACAACGATGAGCAGACAGACGAAATGCACCGTCAGCCCGCCCAGCATATCGCAGACGACGACACGCAGCCGGCTGACCGGAGCCAGCATGCGCCTAGCGCCCAGGGGGGAAAGGTTTGCCTGAAGATAAATAACTGTCTGCATACCCTGAAAGCCGCCGTACATGCAAACCATTGCCAAAAGGGCGTAAAAATAATTGATCTTGTCAGTTGGCTGCCGTTCGGTCAGTGAAATTTCATGGGTAAACCCAGTGCGCTCCAGCAGTTCCGGCTGTTCAAGCGCCGCCGGGTTCTGCTCTGCCATAATCTCCAGAGCGGAAGCCGTTTGCAGGTATTGATCCAGAAACTTTTTGAGAATAGTCTGGCCAATGCCGTTGGCTTTGACCTTGAGCTCGGGCTTTCCCTCCTGAACGATGATGTAACCCTCCACCTCATCTGTTTCGAGGAGACGGTCCGCCGTTTCCTGATCCGGTACCCTAGTCAAAGCAACAAGCTGTTCCCCGCCCTCTGCCGAAACGGATTCCAGCGTTTGGCGGAAGCCCTCTGCCGAATGGTAGGCGGAATCATCCACCACGGCGGTTGGAACCGCCTCAAAGGTATTGGAACTGTCGAGATTTGCAAAGGCAAAATAGAACAGCGTTGAGAGCATGATGGGGAAAATCCAGGTCCACACCAACAGATCTTTTGTACGGACAGAGGCCTTAATGCGGTTCCAATATATGATCCAAAACACGGCTTTCTCCCCCTTAATCCCGAAGCTGTTTTCCGGTGATTTCCAGGAAAACGTCGTTCAAGGTCGGCGGTTCCGAATAAACAGCGCCAAACGCAAGACCTTCTGTTTTAAGCAGATCCAATACTGCCAGCAGATTGTGCCCGCTTTTGGTACAATGCACCACCAAACGGTTTTGCTCATAATCCGCTTGGACGACATCCGGCAGGGCGCGTACCCGTTCCAGCAGCACTGGAACGGGTGCAAATACTTCTACGGTGATTTTCTCGCCGGTTTTAATCATCCCCTGAAGCTCCTCTTTGGTTCCAGTGGCGATTGCCTTGCCCTTATCCATAATCATGATACGGGAGCAGATTTGCTCGACCTCCTCCATATAATGGGAGGTATAGACAATGGTAGCGCCCTGCCGGTTGAGCTCCCGGATGCCCTCCAAAATGCTATTGCGGCTCTGTGGGTCAACTGCTACAGTAGGTTCGTCGAGAAAGATGAGCTTGGGTTTGTGCACAATACCGCAGGCGATGTTGAGCCGCCGCAGAAGGCCGCCACTCAGCCGCTTGGGAAGAAACCTGCGGAACTCCTCCAGCCCGGTAAAGGCAAGCGCCTCTTCAACCAGTTCCCGCCGTTTCTGTTTATCCGCTATATACATCCCGCAAAAATAGTCGATGTTTTCATAAACCGTAAGCTCGTTAAAGACGGCGACATTTTGCAGCACAATGCCAATGTCCCGCTTAAGGTCATACGCGTCAGGCCGCATGGGCTTGCCGAAGAGTTCGACGCTTCCTTTATCGTACTTTAATAGGGACAAAATGCAGTTGATGGCGGTGGTTTTGCCGGAGCCGTTTGGGCCAAGCAGGCCAAAAATTTCCCCTTCGTTGATTTGCAGGTTAAAATGGTCCAGCGCGATTAAATCCTTATACCGTTTGACCAGGTTTTGCACCTTAATGATCATATACAGACCTCCGTTCTTTGCTGCTTTTATTGTAACCCGTCCGCAAAGATACAGCCAGTGTGATCCATCACAGAACAGGGATGACAAATGTCACGATTTTTGAAACCGCCTGTACGCTACCGGGATGGATATGCTATAATAAAGGCAACGCAGGGCAGCCGGCGCGGCGCTTTGTGCAATGCAGGGGAACTGGAAAAGGAGGGGATGCAAATGCGGCAGATTGTAGACAAGCTGATTTTGTTTTGCGGCTGTTTTCTGCTGCTCCCCTTTCCGGATATTTTGCTGGTTCATGTGGTCTCGCTGCTGACGGCGGTGACAATCAGCGCACTGAACGGCTGCTTTGGCCGCAAGTTCGCCTTCTGTTCCGGGGCAGTTTGTTTTTTGCTTTGCCTGCAGTGGCCGCAGGCGCTGTATTTTCTGCCGCTGATTGGCTATGATCTTGTAATTCGGCGGCCGTTTTGGTCCTCCCTGCTCTGTTTGTTCCCGCTTTTAACCGGCTACTTTCGGCTTCCTTTTTCCCAATTCCTGCTGATTTTTGTACTGACCGGACTTGCCGCGCTGCTCAAATTCCGGACCGACTCCGCCCGCAGCTACCAAAGCCGTTACCGCGAGCTGCAGGACAGCGCCCGGGAGCTTTCCCTGAACCTGCAAAAGCAAAACCGGGAGCTTATGGAAAAGCAGGACACCGACCTGCGGGTTGCCAAGCTGGACGAACGCAACCGTATTGCACGGGAAATTCATGACAATGTTGGGCACATGCTCACCCGCTCCATTTTGCAGGTGGGCGCAATGCAGGTAACCTGTAAAGACAACGCCGCAAAAGAGCAGCTTGCCGTTCTCAACGGTACGCTGACCGAAGCGATGAACAATATACGCAGCAGCATTCATGACCTGCACGATGAATCCATTGACCTGAAAAGCCAGGTGGAACAGATGGTGCAGGGCTTTTCCTTCTGCCCCATCCGGCTGAATTATGACGCCGGAGAGATGGACAAAGCGGTGAAATACTGCTTTAGTGCCGTTGTCAAGGAGGCGCTGTCCAACATCATAAAGCATTCCAACGCCACCAGCGTTGCGGTGACAGTGCGGGAACACCCCGCCTTTTATCAGCTTATTGTGCAGGACAATGGGACGGCGTTCTCCCCCGCCGACCAACGCGGCATTGGCTTAAAAAATATGGAGGATCGTGTTGCTGCGCTGCACGGCACCTTCCGTGCGGAGCGCAAAAACGGGTTCCGATTGTTTCTATCCATCCCAAAGGAGGGGTACTGAGATGAAGGTTGTACTTGTGGACGACGACGCCCTGGTTTGCAGTTCGCTGAAAACCATTTTGGAATCCAGCGGTGAAATCACTGTGCCGGCCACCGGCAACAGCGGAAAAGAGGCGATTGAACTGGTGGAGTCGCTGCACCCGGACGTTTTGCTGATGGACATCCGGATGCAGGGCATGACTGGTTTGGAGGCGGGAGAAATCATCCTGCGGGAGCACCCGGAAGCACGGATTTTGTTCCTCACTACCTTTTCGGATGATGATTACATCATCAAGGCACTCAAAATGGGGGCAAAAGGGTACCTCATCAAGCAGGATTTTGAAAGTATTGTTCCGGCGCTGCGCGCAGTCGCGTCGGGGCAGAGCGTTTTTGGGAGCCAGATCATCACCAAACTGCCGAATCTGATTGCCGATGCAGGAGGATTTGACTACGCTGCGCAGGGCATTACCGAACGGGAGCAGCGGGTGATTGAGCTGGTGGCAAAAGGGCTGAGCAACAAAGAGATTGCCGATGTCCTTTACCTGAGTGAGGGTACGGTGCGCAACTACCTGAGCGCGGTGCTGGATAAGCTCGATCTGCGCGACCGCACTCAACTCGCTGTTTTTTACTACAATCATTAAACCGATTGGTTCAACCAACCGGATAAACCACAGAACAGAAAAACACCCGTCATTGGAAGATTCCTTTGGCGGGTGTTTTTTAACCGGGAACAAGCCGCTCCTTTTTTCAAATTTCTGCCGGCAATCTGGGAACAGCGACAGGTGTGAAGCTTACCCGCCGACGCCGAAAAAACGATTGGCGGTTAGCTATGGTCTGCGGCGAGGATATTCTGCCCTTTTTTGCGGGTCAAGAGCAAGGGCGCAAGGAAGGAAACAATCGGCACCGTCAGGATGACACCCATGGTACCGGAAATCCCCTGTAAAATTTCAATGCCAATGGAGTACATATTCATCACCTGATTGTAAGGCATGGCATAAGCATAGGTGATGACAAGGGTGCTGATGGAACTGCCGGCAAAGGCGAGAATCAAGGTATTGGACATGGTGCCCATCATATCCCGGCCGACATTGATACCGCTTTTGAAAAGGCTCCAGCGGTCAAGCGAAGGATTCTGGTCATAAATTTCCTGAATGGTTGAGGCAACCGACATGGCAACATCCATGACTGCGCCGAGCGAAGCAATTAAGATACCAGAGAACAGCAGGCCGCCCACCTGCATACCGCTTACCCGTTCTACGCTGATGAGGGTTTCAATCTCTGAGACATTGAAGCCGGAAATATTGCCTAGGCTGCCGAACACCGTTGCCACCACGCCGGAAACAACCACACCAGCAATGGTACCCAAAATAGAGGACACCGTTTTTTTGGTTGCCCCGCCAATAAGGTACATGGTGACCGCCGTTGTCAGTGCAACAACGATGACAGCTGCAAAAAACGGGGAAAAACCACGATACAGCATGGGCAGGTAGAGAAAGATAATGCAGGCAAAGGTAAAGACCAGCCCGATTGCCGATTTTATGCCCCGTCTGCCGCCAATGAGCCAGAGGGTCAGCAAAAAAAGCCCGATGAGCAGGTAAAGGATTGGCGAACGGTAATAGTTATAAACCGAAGCCTGGATATTTTCCCCCGAACGGCTGAGGTAAAGGGTAACTTCAAGCCCAGGGGTGCAGTCTGCCCCATATAAATAACCGGACAGGCTTTGGGCCTGAACGACCTCACCCTTCATATCACCGGAGAGCAGTTCTACCTCAACCGTTTGGCTGCCAGCGCGGGTACCGTCTTGCTGGAGATTATCCTGTAACACGCGGATAACCCGCGCCTTTTCGTAACTGACCCCTTCACGGTTTGTGAGCGGCACAATTTCCACCTGATTAAAAAAGTAGAGAAAAACAAGGAACCCAGCCGTTAACACCAAAATGATTGCACGCCGGATGTTCGCCTTTTTATCCCCGAACAGCCTTGAAGCCATTGCATATCCTCCATCCATTCCAAACCGCAAAATACAGGGGCAGGCCCGGGGGAACCGGCATAGCCGGCTCTCCCCTGCCCGCTCCTGTAGCTGCGTGTACGGGTTTTATTTGATTGGCTCGTCCATTACCGTTTGCCAGCTTTCCGGCGGAGCAGCAGGACTGCTCCGGTTCCGCCGAGCGCCATGCAGACAATGACCGTAATGCCAGTTACGGCAAAGGCATCGCCGGTTTTTGGGGTATCGGACGGCTGGGCGCCGTTGCCGTTTTCACCGCTGGCTGTATTCTCGCTGCCGTTTTCGCTGCTGCCGCCGTTGCCGCCGGTATTTTCAGCGACCGCGCTCGTCTTAAAGGTTTCCACCGCTTTGGCGAGATTTTCCTTTGCGAGATCCATATCAGCCTGGGTGGATTCTGCGTTTGCAGCAACTGCCTTGAGTGTGTCGATTGCTTTGAGCAGGGCGTCTTTTGCTGCCTGCGGGTAGTTGCCTGCCTCACTGCCGACAACCGCTTCTTCAGCGAGCTTCTGGGCCGCTTCCAGCGCGGTATTGAGTTCAGTGGCGTCACCTTTGACCTTCAGGCCGTTGATGGCGCTGAGCAGGGTGGTATAAACGCTGTTGAGATCCTCCGCTGTAACAAGAGCCTGGCCGTTGTCTTTGGTTTTATCCACAATGCCGCTGAGGTTGAGTTCATCGTCGAAGGTGCCATCCGCTGCGGTGTCGAGCAGGGCATTGGCTGCCACCAGCGCGGTTTTTAGGGCCGCCCAGGTAGAAGGGGTTGCTTTCTCCGCAGTGACTTCCGCCGCCTTGGCCTCACCCTGCGCAATCAGGTCATAGAGAGAGGCTTTATCCACATTTTTTACAATCTGGATACCGTCGCCGGTGTCGGTTGCAGTGCCGTCGTTTTCAACGCGGTAGGTTTTAATGGCGAAGCTGTTGGCCGTCATTTCAATGGTGGAGTAGGTAGGAACCTGCTCCTGGGACATCTCGGCAACATAGTAGTTGGGGGTGGAGATTACATCATAATACTTGCTGCCGGTGCCGGAGTTCGCCGTCATATACAGGGTACCCTGCGGATTGGTGATGGTACCGCCGTCTTTGTCGCCGTAATCAATCGCTTTGCCGTCGAGAATTTGATAGGTGCGGGAATAGGTGTGGTCGTGACCGGTCAGGCAGACGTCAACATTGTACTTGTCCATCAGCGGGGCAAGGTAACTGCGCTTTGCAGCGCCGTCGGTATTGGCATGGGGCGCACCGGCGCCGTAAATGTCATGGTGGAACATGACGATGCGCCATTTGGCGTCTTTATGGCTTTCCACTGCGGCGGCCATTGCGGCGTCGTGCTCTGCACCGTTGTCATTGTTGCTGTTGAGGACAATAAACAGGGCGTCGCCATAGCTGAAGTAGTAATCGCCGCCCGCAGCTGTCGTGCCCTGCCCGGTCTGATTGGGATTGTTAAAATGGTTCAGATACGCCGTTCCGCTCGACTCATGGTTGCCGATGGCAGTCGCCACTGGGAGATTTGCCAGAGCTTCGGCCGCAAGATAACCGGCGTACTGAGTTTCAACATCCTTGTTTTCGCTGGAATTTGCTTTTGCGTGCTCGGTCTGGTCTCCGGCAGAAAGGACAAACGCCAGATCCGGGTTTTCACGGGTGGCAACCTCAAGGGTACGCTCCCAGTTGAACGCATCATGCGCAATGTTGCCGGAGGAACCAATCTGCGGGTCGCCGACAAACAGCATTTTGAAGTTTGCAGTGTCGCCGGTTTTAAGCTCCTCGGCGTCGCTCCAGGAGCTGCCATCGTTGGAAACCTGATAATAATAGGTTGTTTTTTCGCTCAGGCCCTCTGCCTTTACCCGCACCGCCTTGGTATAGGTGGTGCTGCCGCCCAGGCTGGTATTTGAGATATCAATGGTGAGGGAACCGTTTTCATCAAAGGTTTTGACGTTTTCGGTCATCTCTTTGTTGGTTGCAATTTTGACCTTGGCCGCCGGAGCAGTTTCTGCATACCACGCAAAATTCAGTTCGGATGCAGTTGCACCGGGGGTGATGGACACACTGCTGTAATCCAGCTTCTGGGTTGCCCAGTCAGCTGCCCAGGTATCATACGCGCTTTTGTTACCGTTGGTTTCCGGGTTGGTTGATTCAATGGCAAACGCACTGAGTCCGGTCGCTGCAACGGCGGCGGTTACCGCGAAAGCGGCAATTTTTTTACCATACTTCATCTTTTCTCCTCCATTCATAATTCTGAAGATATTGTAACGGGTACAAGTAAAAAATAATTGGGAGTATATGGATAAAGTTTGTAAAAAATGAAGGAACCGTAAATTTTGCCTCTGCGGGAAACAGGCAAGCATAAGGCTGGCCGAAAAAGCTGCCGCATATTCATACGAAATTTAGACAAGTGCCCATCTTCCGGAATGCGGGACATATTTGGGCACCGTGGAAACGGCGGGAGGATGGGAGTGTCCTCAAAAAACGGAAGGCATACCCTACTTGAAAAGGTGCAAGCCAACAAAAAAGAGCAGCCGCTCTGGTGAAAGAGACTGCTGCCCTTTTTCAGATGTTTACCGTACAGGAAGCGGGGCTTCCCGGAAATCCCTGATATAGCCGTCTGCGGCGGCGCGAATGGTGGATTCAAACGACGCGGAGGCCGGATCGTAAACGCCGAAAACCGTCATACCGGCCTGCTTGGCGCTGATCACCGCCTGGGGGACATCCTCAAACACGAGGCACTGTTCTGGCGGAACGCCTAACCGCTTTGCGGCCAACTGGAAGATGGCCGGGGATTCCTTGCCGCAGCCCGCATCGTCTGCGGTGCAGAACAACTCGAAGTACGAGTCAATCCCGTTGCGGCGCAGGGCCGGTTCATACAATTCCCGCTTGCTGGAGGTGGCGACGGCCAGACGAACGCCGCACCGCTTCAAATCTTCAAGGTATTCCCGAGCATAGGGTTTCAGGGGAATTTCACGGGCATATTTTTCTGCCGCCATGCTGTTCCATTCTCGCATGAGCTGTTCCGGGGTTTCGGCAAGGCCAAACCGTTCGATGGAATACCGGGCAGCTTCTTCAAAGCTCAGTGCAGCGACCCGGGCGGCATAATCCTCCGGCACTGCCAAACCGCGTTTTTGCAGGAATTCCGCGTCGATATCATCCCAGACGCGGGTTGAGTCGAGCAGAGTGCCGTCCAAATCAAAAATTGCCGCTGCAAACGCTGTCATGCGGTTCCTCCTTTTCTTCATATCCACAGGG
Source organism: Clostridiales bacterium (assembly GCA_003150405.1). Classification (GTDB taxonomy): domain Bacteria; phylum Bacillota; class Clostridia; order Oscillospirales; family Ruminococcaceae; genus Metaruminococcus_A. Next base: position 91,451 of record QAMM01000015.1, on the reverse strand, counting down.
TTACGCGATATATTTTCCCTGCAAAAACAATTCTTTCAGTTCCTTGGCGGCGGCAGGAATATCGCTGCTGGCGACAATGGCGGAGACAACAGCGACGCCGTCAATTCCGCTTCCGGCAAACAGCGGGATCGTAGCACGGTTGACGCCGCCGATGACCACGATGGGAACCTGCACCGTCTGGCGGATACGGTGAAGCTCTTCCATAGAGGTCAGGTTGGCGTCGGTTTTGGTGCCGGTGGCGAACATGGCGCCGACGCCGAGATAATCCGCGCCGTCCTGAACGGCACAAACCGCCTCCTCGAGATTGGAGGCGGACACACCCAGCAGTTTATCCGGCCCAATGATGCGCCGCACCTCTTTGGCGGGAAGATCGCCCTGCCCGACGTGAACGCCCGCCGCATCCACCGCGAGGGCAATATCCACACGGTCGTTGATGATAAGCGGCACGCCGTAAGCGTCGGTCACTTGCTTAACAGCGCAGGCAGTCTGATAAAATTCCAGGCCGGAGCAATCCTTTTCCCGGAGCTGCACCACGGTGCAGCCGCCCTGCACAGCCAATTCCACCGAGCGCTCGACCGTGTCGGTGGTCATCAGGCGGCGGTCGGTACAGAGGTAGAGGCTGTAATCCACATTATTCTTCACAGAATTTCGCCCGCTTTCCGAAGAGTTCTGCATCCAGCCTGCTCAATGCGTCGATGATGGCGATGTGAAAGCTGCCGGTACCCATCTGCCCGGCCGCTTCAAAGGCGAGCTCCCCTGCGATGCCCATGGAAGCGACGCCGCCGACTGCTGCGGCAAATGGATCGCCCCCTGTGCCCACATAAGCGCCGACAAGCGCCGACGTCATGCAGCCGGTTCCGGTCACCTTGGAAAGCATGGGATGGCCGTTTGCAATTTTCACCACCCGTTTGCCGTCCGAGACGACATCCACTGCGCCGGTGACGGCCACCACGCAGCCCAGCTTTTCTGCAACGGTTTTGGCAACCGAGACCGCGTCGTTACCCGCGTCTGCTTCGGAGGAATCCACCCCTTTGGTGGAAACCGAAAGCCCGGCGACAAAGGAAACTTCAGAGAGGTTGCCGCGCAGTACGGTGAGCCGTACCTCTTTTAGAATGCGCAGTGTGGTTTCGTTGCGCAGCGGAGAAGCACCAGCGCCCACCGGGTCGAGCACCACCGGAATACCGCGCTCATTCGCCTGCTTGCCCGCCGCAATCATGGATTCAATGGTGCGGCTGTTCAGGGTGCCGATGTTGAGCACCAGCGCCGAGGAGATGGAGGTAATGTCCCGCACCTCGCTGATATCGTCCGCCATGATGGGAGATGCGCCGATGGCAAGCACGGCGTTTGCAACATCGTTGACGGTGACGTAGTTAGTCATGTTGTGAACCAGCGGCACCTTGTTCCGCAGTTCGGTTAAAAGATTAGCTGCTTGTTCGGTTGAATTCATGTGTTTACTCCTTTTTTATAGTTCTTTTTTCATGAAACCAGCTGGGCGATCACCCAAAAGCTCCAGATAACCCGTGTTTGACTGACCGTCAACAAGTGAATGAATATTGGATTCGGCCGCTGCACAGTGGTTCGACTGTATGAGCTGCTGCACACGGTTTTTGGGGGCTCTCCAGCCCCATTCGTTCGACGAGCCAGGTTGTTCGACAAGCAAAGCTGCCTGTCGTTGTTCGGGTTGTATGGGCAACCTGTACCTGCTATAATACATAAACTTATCGGTTGTAGAACTTTCTGAAGCGTCTGTAGTCGGGGCATGTCCGCCTACTCTACCAGAGAGTACAACGAAATAGAGTTCCTCGCCGACTGGTTTTGGACTTTCATAACAGAATGGTCGCATACTGCGTCCCTCCTACCAATTACCGAAAAAACAAGTGCCCGGTACGCAAAACAAACCGCCGGACACCGCTCTCTTGCATGCACTGCAAAAAAAGCGGCATATTTGACGGAATGCCTATTTTTCGGAACAGAAGGTCACCTGTTTGCCCTCCAAAATCAGGTTGGTGGTGCGCACCGCGCACATTTTGCCGCACATGGAACAGGTGTGGCGGTCAGCGGGCGGTGTGCTTTCAAAATAGCGGCGTGCCTTGCCGCCGTCAATGGCGATGTCAAACATGGCGTCCCAATCCGTTTTATGGCGGGCCTCCGCCATCCGGTCGTCGATATCCCGCGCATGCGGGATGCCTTTGGCAATATCCGCCGCATGAGCCGCAATTTTGCTGGCGACGATGCCCTCTTTGACGTCCTCCAGATCCGGCAGGCGCAGATGCTCCGCTGGGGTGACGTAGCACAGGAAGTCTGCGCCGTTTGCTGCGGCGATTGCCCCGCCGATGGCGGAGGTGATGTGGTCATAGCCGGGCGCAATATCGGTAACCAGCGGCCCCAACACGTAAAACGGCGCATTGTGGCAGAGGCGTTTTTGCAGCGCCATATTGGCCGCAATTTCATTCATCGCCATGTGGCCCGGGCCTTCGACCATCACCTGTACATCCCGCTCCCAGGCACGTTTGGTGAGGTTGCCGAGTTCGATGAGCTCGCCGATTTGCCCCGCATCCGAGCTGTCTGCAAGGCAGCCGGGACGCAGCGCGTCGCCAAGGCTGATGGTGACGTCGTACTCCCGCAGAATATCGAGCACCTCGTCGTAGTGTTCAAAGAAGGGATTTTCGTTGCCGGTCATTTCCATCCAGGCAAAGAGAAGCGAACCGCCGCGCGAAACAATGTTCATTTTACGCCCCTCGCGCCGGAAGCCCTCGACCGCACGGCGGTTGATGCCTGCATGGATGGTCATGAAATCCACGCCCTCTTTGGCATGCGCCTCCACGACCTTTAAAAAGTCCGCCGCGGTGATTTCCAGCAAATCCTTTTCCAGATAGCCAATGGCGTCATACATCGGGACGGTGCCAATCATAGCCGGGGAAAGCTCAATGAGCTTCCGGCGGAAGGTATTGGTCTTGCCGTAGTTGCTCAAATCCATGATAGCTTCAGCACCGAATTTCAGAGACATGCGGACCTTTTCCATCTCGTTTTCATAGTTGTTGCAGTCCCCTGAAATGCCGAGGTTGACGTTAATTTTGGTCCGCAGACCGGTTCCAATCCCCTCTGCCGACAGCGACTTGTGGTTGATGTTTGCTGGGATGGCGACCTGCCCGCATGCCACCCATTCCATCAGCTTTTCCGGGGCAACGCCCTCCTTTTTGGCAACAGTCTGCATTTCCGGCGTCAAAACGCCCTGTTTTGCCGCCTCCATTTGGGTGTGGTAGCTTCTCATTTCAATCCTCCTGAAATAGTTGATAAAAGTGATTGGTTGGCCCATGGCCTTTTCCAATGTCAAGTCCATGCTGGATGGCTTCGGTAACATAGCTTTTGGCCTCTTTGACCGCATCTGCCACCGGCAACCCTTTTGCGAGGAAGGCCGCGGCGGCCGATGAGAGGGTACAGCCTGTCCCATGTGTCGTTGTGGACGGGACGCGCTCAGCCGTAAAGGTTTGGAAACTGCTGCCGTCGTACAAAACATCCAGCGCGTCCTGCTGCAGATGCCCGCCCTTGACCAGCACATATTTTTCCGCTGGATGCTCCTGCGCCATAAAGGTGTGAATCCGAACGGCGGCCTCCCGCATCTGCCCCTCGGTGCGAATGGATATTCCGGTAAGCGCCTCCGCCTCCGGGAGATTCGGTGTGACCAGCTCTGCAAGTGGGAGCAGCTCCCCGCGAAGGTACTCTAAAGCGTCCGGCTGCATCAACACGCCGCCGCTGGTGGCAACCATCACTGGATCAAGCACCACATGCGCCGGGGCATACTGCCGCAGCTTGCGGGCAACTGCCCGCATGATTTCCAAATTGGACAGCATCCCGATTTTGACGGCATCCACCCGGATATCCTCAAAGACCGCGTCAATCTGATCGGATACAGCCTGGGGTGGCAGATCGTACACCGAGAGGACCCGCGCGGTGTTTTCCGCCACCACCGAAGCAATGACGCTCATGCCAAAGGTGCCCAAGGCGGAAAAGGTTTTTAAATCCGCCTGAATGCCGGCACCGCCGCTACAATCTGAGCCTGCAATGCTTAACAGATGTTTCAAACAATCGTCTCCTTTCCAAAACAGCGCAAGAAAAAACGCCTTCCACAAAGAAGGCGCCGGAATGCTCCGGTTTGCTTCCCTGCGCCAGTCTTAACTGACAGGTTCAAAGGGTCAGGTTTTACCTTCTCAACTGCCGAAACAGTCCCCCCGCAAACGTCTTGATATTCAAAGAAAAAAGCGCTTCTCACAGAGAAGCGCTTCAACATTTCGCAGTATTGAACAGCTTCCCTGCGCCAGTCTTAACTGACAGGTTCAAAGGGTCAGGTTTTACCTTCTCAACCGCCGAAGCAGTCCCCCCGCTTTTGAAAACAATATAGCACATTTTGGCCGAAAAGTCAATCCTGTTCCCCCGTTCCCTGTTGTTTTCTGATAAACAGTGACCGCGGCAGCGGACGCAAGGACTTTCGTCAGGATAAAAGGCGGAGAAATCTACAATAAATTTGCGCTTGACAAATATCCGAAATCGGACTATAATGGCAAATATCCGATTTCGGACTTATTGCAAGGGGAGGCATTTACTTGGGTGATACAATTCAAGAACAACTGGAAGCTGTAAACCGGTATTACAAAGAAATGGATGAAATTTACCACAATTTGGCGGGCCGCTTTGGGCTTTCCGACACCTCCCTTTGGGTTTTGTATGCCCTTTGCGCCTCCAGCCAGACCTATACCCAATACGACCTATGCACCGAGTGGTTTTATCCGAAACAGACGGTTAATTCTGCAATTAATCACCTGGTTCGAGACGGATTTATTGAGCTGGAGCCCATAAAAGGAACCCGCAACCGAAAGGCAGTACATTTGACCGACGCGGGCAAGAATTTCTGCAAAGATACGGTTCTCCCCCTGATTCAAGCAGAACAGAGATGCTTTGAACGCTTTACGGCAGAAGAACGGGCAACACTTCTTTTGCTGCAGAAAAAACAGCTCACCTTTTTCAAAGAAGAAACAAAACTGTTGTAACAAAGTTATGTCATCAGAGAACTTGTGGCCGCAGCCACAAAGTTGAAAAGATGTCGGGTGCGCCCGGTTGCTGTATGGCAGCCGGGCATTTTTAAGCCACAAAAGCCTCCCCTTTTCAGCGCGAATTTGCCATGTGTTCAAAATGGAAGGAAAAAGGGGCTGCTTAAAACATTCAGCATTGTATCCCAAATCAATTTTTAGGAGGATCTGCAATGAGAATTCAATTATCGGAGCACTTTTCCTATAAAAAGCTGCTGCGCTTTGTTTTCCCCACCGTTATTATGATGATTGTCAGCTCAGTTTACAGCATTGTTGACGGATTCTTTGTTTCAAATTTTGTGGGTAAAAACGCATTTGCGGCGGTCAACCTAATTATGCCGGTGTTAATGGCGCTGGGAGCTCTGGGGTTTATGATTGGCACCGGCGGCAGCGCGCTGGTAGCCAAGACCCTTGGCGAAGGAAACCGCCAAAAGGCGAACCAGTATTTTACCATGCTGATTTATGTACTGGTCATTGCCGGCGTTGTCCTCTCGGTCATCGGTTTTATTCTGATGCGTCCCCTTGCGGTACTGTTAGGGGCAAGCGAGGCCATTTTAGAGGACTGTGTCTTGTATGGCAGGGTTTTGATTGTTTCCAATACCTTTTTTATGCTGCAAAACAGCTTTCAAAGCTTTTTAGTTACAGCGGAAAAGCCGCTGGCGGGACTGCTGATCTCGGTTCTGGCAGGCGTCAGCAATATTATTTTTGACTTTTTGCTGGTTTATGTTGTTCCAATGGGGGTTTTTGGAGCGGCGCTGGCGACCGCTATCAGTCAGGTGGTTGGCGGACTGGTTCCCGTCATCTACTTTCTGCGGAGAAATAACAGCCTGCTTCAATTTGTAAAAGCCCCGGTGAATTTCAAAGCGTTGTGGCGTGCCTGTGCCAACGGTTCGTCTGAAATGCTGACCAACCTTTCCACTTCATTTGTGGGGATGCTGTATAACTTTCAGCTTATTCGAATTGCAGCGGAAAACGGGGTTGCCGCTTACGGGGTGATTATGTATGTAAACTTTATTTTTATGGGGTTTTTCTTTGGATACACGATTGGCTGCGGACCCATTGTTGGCTACCACTACGGGGCGGCAAATACCAGAGAACTGAAAAACCTGTTCCGTAAAAGTCTGGTGATTACAGCAGCCGCTTCGGTTCTGATGACGGTATTGGGGGTTGCGTTGGCCGAGCCGCTTGCAAAGCTGTTTGTAAGCTACGATACCGAGCTGTTGGAAATGACCGCAAACGGCATGCGTTTGTACGCCTTATCCTTCTTATTATGCGGATTCAACATTTTTGGCTCGGCGTTCTTTACAGCTCTGGGCAACGGCGCTTTATCCGCACTGATTTCCTTTCTGCGCACCCTAGTCATCCAGATAGCCGCCATTCTGATTCTGCCGGCTGTTTGGGGAATTAACGGTGTATGGCTTGCGATTGTAGCCGCTGAAGGACTTACGCTCATTCTGACGGCCGCGCTGTTCATTCTTTACCGGAAGCGGTACCAATATGCGTAAAAAATCATTCAAAAAGGAGCAGGGAAATTCCCTGCTCCTTTTTGAATAATTTTGATACGGCGGGGGCGTCAACGCCAGAACAGCCGAGTGATAAGCCTTCCTGCATAATGCTGAAACAGCTCCTGGTATTCTTTTTTGGAGACTGTTCCCCCAAAGCCAAGCATTTCATAAGAAACACCATATTCCTTTACCTGGTAACCCAGAGACTGAAAGCCGTTTCGGGCATAAAATGCCTTACGGCTCACCCGCTGATCGTAGTTGGGCGCATCTTCATCTAAGGCCTCAATGCTCAAAAAGAGGCGTCTCCCGCGGTAACGCTCGGCGGCGGCTTTCAGAATCCGGCTGCCGTAGCCGCTGCCGCGTTCATCCTCGCGAATGGCTAAATAAAAGATATAGGTCATATCCTGATAGTTCACGGTATACAGCAGACCAATCCAATGGGTTCCATCGTAAACGGCATAAAAATCAACATCCTCACGTTTGGATTTTGCCATCAAAAACCAAAAAGGGGCCTGTTCCTCTTTTGGGAAAGCAGTGTGATAAAGGTTCTTTACTGCTTTATAATCCGATTGTTTTTTACAAACGGGGCGAAAACTCAGTTTCATAACTTCCTCCAATGCTACAATACTTTTTATAATTTACCACAATTCTATGAAACTGGTATGAACAAAAAACAACCGCCGGCAAACCCTAAAGATTCACCATTGGTTGTTTGGGCGACGTCGATGGATAAAACACGATTTCATTTCCCGTCCTGACGGAAGAGAAGCAAAAGGAATGTGCTTTCTTAAAGACTGGATGTTAAAAAACAGATGCAAACAATTAAACCAAGAAAAAAAAAGACGCTGCAAACCAATAAGGTTTGCAGCGGTATGGAGGCGCCACCCCGAAGCATGTCATACTACAAATACATTGCAGCCGTGAGGAATTACGGTCTTACCCCGCCTCTTTCCCAAACATCCAGCACATCTCCAAATAACTGTTAATTGCCCGATGAAAGGCAGCTTGCAGCCCGGACTTCGTT
>QAMM01000015.1:0-83407 GCA_003150405.1 Clostridiales bacterium | reverse complement strand
GCTTCCCTGCGCCAGTCTTAACTGACAGGTTCAAAGGGTCAGGTTTTACCTTCTCAACCGCCGAAGCAGTCCCCCCGCTTTTGAAAACAATATAGCACATTTTGGCCGAAAAGTCAATCCTGTTCCCCCGTTCCCTGTTGTTTTCTGATAAACAGTGACCGCGGCAGCGGACGCAAGGACTTTCGTCAGGATAAAAGGCGGAGAAATCTACAATAAATTTGCGCTTGACAAATATCCGAAATCGGACTATAATGGCAAATATCCGATTTCGGACTTATTGCAAGGGGAGGCATTTACTTGGGTGATACAATTCAAGAACAACTGGAAGCTGTAAACCGGTATTACAAAGAAATGGATGAAATTTACCACAATTTGGCGGGCCGCTTTGGGCTTTCCGACACCTCCCTTTGGGTTTTGTATGCCCTTTGCGCCTCCAGCCAGACCTATACCCAATACGACCTATGCACCGAGTGGTTTTATCCGAAACAGACGGTTAATTCTGCAATTAATCACCTGGTTCGAGACGGATTTATTGAGCTGGAGCCCATAAAAGGAACCCGCAACCGAAAGGCAGTACATTTGACCGACGCGGGCAAGAATTTCTGCAAAGATACGGTTCTCCCCCTGATTCAAGCAGAACAGAGATGCTTTGAACGCTTTACGGCAGAAGAACGGGCAACACTTCTTTTGCTGCAGAAAAAACAGCTCACCTTTTTCAAAGAAGAAACAAAACTGTTGTAACAAAGTTATGTCATCAGAGAACTTGTGGCCGCAGCCACAAAGTTGAAAAGATGTCGGGTGCGCCCGGTTGCTGTATGGCAGCCGGGCATTTTTAAGCCACAAAAGCCTCCCCTTTTCAGCGCGAATTTGCCATGTGTTCAAAATGGAAGGAAAAAGGGGCTGCTTAAAACATTCAGCATTGTATCCCAAATCAATTTTTAGGAGGATCTGCAATGAGAATTCAATTATCGGAGCACTTTTCCTATAAAAAGCTGCTGCGCTTTGTTTTCCCCACCGTTATTATGATGATTGTCAGCTCAGTTTACAGCATTGTTGACGGATTCTTTGTTTCAAATTTTGTGGGTAAAAACGCATTTGCGGCGGTCAACCTAATTATGCCGGTGTTAATGGCGCTGGGAGCTCTGGGGTTTATGATTGGCACCGGCGGCAGCGCGCTGGTAGCCAAGACCCTTGGCGAAGGAAACCGCCAAAAGGCGAACCAGTATTTTACCATGCTGATTTATGTACTGGTCATTGCCGGCGTTGTCCTCTCGGTCATCGGTTTTATTCTGATGCGTCCCCTTGCGGTACTGTTAGGGGCAAGCGAGGCCATTTTAGAGGACTGTGTCTTGTATGGCAGGGTTTTGATTGTTTCCAATACCTTTTTTATGCTGCAAAACAGCTTTCAAAGCTTTTTAGTTACAGCGGAAAAGCCGCTGGCGGGACTGCTGATCTCGGTTCTGGCAGGCGTCAGCAATATTATTTTTGACTTTTTGCTGGTTTATGTTGTTCCAATGGGGGTTTTTGGAGCGGCGCTGGCGACCGCTATCAGTCAGGTGGTTGGCGGACTGGTTCCCGTCATCTACTTTCTGCGGAGAAATAACAGCCTGCTTCAATTTGTAAAAGCCCCGGTGAATTTCAAAGCGTTGTGGCGTGCCTGTGCCAACGGTTCGTCTGAAATGCTGACCAACCTTTCCACTTCATTTGTGGGGATGCTGTATAACTTTCAGCTTATTCGAATTGCAGCGGAAAACGGGGTTGCCGCTTACGGGGTGATTATGTATGTAAACTTTATTTTTATGGGGTTTTTCTTTGGATACACGATTGGCTGCGGACCCATTGTTGGCTACCACTACGGGGCGGCAAATACCAGAGAACTGAAAAACCTGTTCCGTAAAAGTCTGGTGATTACAGCAGCCGCTTCGGTTCTGATGACGGTATTGGGGGTTGCGTTGGCCGAGCCGCTTGCAAAGCTGTTTGTAAGCTACGATACCGAGCTGTTGGAAATGACCGCAAACGGCATGCGTTTGTACGCCTTATCCTTCTTATTATGCGGATTCAACATTTTTGGCTCGGCGTTCTTTACAGCTCTGGGCAACGGCGCTTTATCCGCACTGATTTCCTTTCTGCGCACCCTAGTCATCCAGATAGCCGCCATTCTGATTCTGCCGGCTGTTTGGGGAATTAACGGTGTATGGCTTGCGATTGTAGCCGCTGAAGGACTTACGCTCATTCTGACGGCCGCGCTGTTCATTCTTTACCGGAAGCGGTACCAATATGCGTAAAAAATCATTCAAAAAGGAGCAGGGAAATTCCCTGCTCCTTTTTGAATAATTTTGATACGGCGGGGGCGTCAACGCCAGAACAGCCGAGTGATAAGCCTTCCTGCATAATGCTGAAACAGCTCCTGGTATTCTTTTTTGGAGACTGTTCCCCCAAAGCCAAGCATTTCATAAGAAACACCATATTCCTTTACCTGGTAACCCAGAGACTGAAAGCCGTTTCGGGCATAAAATGCCTTACGGCTCACCCGCTGATCGTAGTTGGGCGCATCTTCATCTAAGGCCTCGATGCTCAAAAAGAGGCGTCTCCCGCGGTAACGCTCGGCGGCGGCTTTCAGAATCCGGCTGCCGTAGCCGCTGCCGCGTTCATCCTCGCGAATGGCTAAATAAAAGATATAGGTCATATCCTGATAGTTCACGGTATACAGCAGACCAATCCAATGGGTTCCATCGTAAACGGCATAAAAATCAACATCCTCACGTTTGGATTTTGCCATCAAAAACCAAAAAGGGGCCTGTTCCTCTTTTGGGAAAGCAGTGTGATAAAGGTTCTTTACTGCTTTATAATCCGATTGTTTTTTACAAACGGGGCGAAAACTCAGTTTCATAACTTCCTCCAATGCTACAATACTTTTTATAATTTACCACAATTCTATGAAACTGGTATGAACAAAAAACAACCGCCGGCAAACCCTAAAGATTCACCATTGGTTGTTTGGGCGACGTCGATGGATAAAACACGATTTCATTTCCCGTCCTGACGGAAGAGAAGCAAAAGGAATGTGCTTTCTTAAAGACTGGATGTTAAAAAACAGATGCAAACAATTAAACCAAGAAAAAAAAAGACGCTGCAAACCAATAAGGTTTGCAGCGGTATGGAGGCGCCACCCAGATTTGAACTGGGGAATCAGGGAGTTGCAGTCCCATGCCTTACCACTTGGCTATAGCGCCATACTGGAGCGGGTTACGAGGCTCGAACTCGCTACCTCCACCTTGGCAAGGTGGCGCTCTACCAGATGAGCTAAACCCGCATTTTCTATTTTATAATATGCCATTCTGAATGATTTCGTACCAGCAAAAAGCTGGTACATATCATTCATGGTGCCTCCGGACGGAATCGAACCATCGACACGAGGATTTTCAGTCCTCTGCTCTACCGACTGAGCTACAGAGGCAAATTGGCGACCCAGAACGGGCTCGAACCGTCGACCTCTAGCGTGACAGGCTAGCGTTCTAACCAACTGAACTACTGGGCCAATTTGCGAGCGCCTTGAAACAATTCAAAGCGCTCCCGCTTCTGGTGGGAACAACAGGGCTCGAACCTGTGACCCTCTGCTTGTAAGGCAGATGCTCTCCCAGCTGAGCTATGCTCCCATATCAGCGACGTATTAGATTATACTACGTCGCCGTTTAAAAGTCAAGCAATTTTTTTATAAATTTACAGGTCGTTTTTTACAAGGTCTTCCAACGTCTCACGTTTGACGACAACACGGGAGGTTCCATTCTTAACCATGACCACCGGAGGAACCGCCGTGCGGTTGTAGCGCGAGGCCATGGAGTAATTATAAGCGCCGGTTGCAAAGACGGCGAGGATATCCCCTGCCTGCGCCTGCTGGAGCGGTACCTTTTCCCCGAGCAGATCGCCGCTTTCACAGCATTTGCCTGCGACGGTGACAACAGTATCCTTTTCCTGAGCAGCACGGTTTGCGATGGCCATGTCATATTCCGCCTGATAAAGTGCATAACGCGGATTGTCGGTCATGCCGCCATCCACCGAAACATAGGTACGAATATTGGGGATTTCTTTGACCGCACCGACGGTATACAGCGTTACGCCAGCCGGACCTGCAATGGAGCGACCGGGCTCGATAAGGATAAACGGCTGACGGACGCCGAGTTTCTTCGCCTCTTCTGCCACCACAACCGAAACCTCTTTGATGTATTCATCGTAAGGCACCGGCGTATTTTCCGGGAGGTATTTGATGCCAAAGCCGCCGCCCAGGTTGAGTTGTTCCACCTCAAATCCGGTTTCCTGCTTTAGCTGGGCGATAAACCCGAGCATCACACGGGCAGCGAGCTGAAACGGCTCCAGGTCAAAAATCTGGGAGCCAATGTGGCAATGCACCCCTTTGAGATGAACGTGCTGCATCCCCACCGCCTCTTTAAGCACCGTGAGCGCTTCCCCGGTTTCAAGCGCCAGGCCGAATTTGGAATCGATCTGCCCGGTGCGGATGAAGCTGTGGGTGTGGGCGTCAATACCCGGTTTGATGCGGAACATAATATCCGGTTTTTTGCCGAGGCGCTCTGCCATTGCATTCAGGCGGAGCAGCTCCTCGCGGTTATCCACCACGATGCAGCCGATATTCTGCTCCAATGCATACCGCAGTTCCTCGTCGGATTTGTTATTGCCATGGAAATAAATGCGCTCCGCTGGGAAAGCGACGCTCAGAGCGGTATACAGTTCCCCGATGGAAACAACGTCCAACCCCATGCCTTCTTCGGCAATGATGCGACACATTTCTTTGCAGCAAAACGCCTTGCTGGCGTAGCAGGCCAGACCGGCGCCATTGTAATAGCGTTCAAAAGACTGACGGAACTGCCGGCAGTTTTCACGGATGAGGTCTTCATCCATAACATAGAGCGGCGTTCCATATTTTTTGGCCAGATCGACGGCGTCATTGTCGGCGATGGTCAAATGCCCTTTTTCATTAACATCCAGGTTGCGTGAAACAAACATTGGGACCTCCAAAGACAGTTTTATTCTGCGGCAACTTCTTCAATGACGGCACGAAGCTGTTCAATCCCCTCGCCCGTCTGGGAAGAAACGGCCAGCATGTGAATCTCTTCCCCATAGGGAATTTCACTGCGAAAAGCTTCCAGCCGCTTTTCTTTCTGGAGGCGGGAGAGCTTGTCCGCTTTGGTGAATATAATAATAAAAGGATACTCGGTTTCGATGAGATAGCGGACCATGTCAAGATCCAGCGAGGAGGGTTCGTGGCGGATATCAATGAGCAGCACCACCAGCGCAACGCTGCGCCCCTGGTTAAAATACCCCTCAATGAGCTCCGACCAGCGGTGCTTTTCACTTTTTGCGACCTTTGCATACCCATAGCCTGGTAAATCGACAAAAATGGTTTCTTCGACCCGGTAAAAATTGATGGTTGCCGTTTTGCCCGGCACCGCGCTGACACGGGCCAAATTTTTACGGTTGAACAGCTTATTGATAAGCGACGACTTGCCGACGTTGGAGCGCCCTGCAAAGGCGATTTCCAGCCGGTCAGAGGCTGGAAGCTGCCTGGAGACGCCGTAAGCCGACTCAAAACGCGCCAGATTAAAATTCATTCTGCTCCTCCCTTACATTGGGACAGCGGCAGGGCTTTCCTCCGCCTGAGGGATAACCGCTCCCGGAAGCTCCGGGCGGCAGCACTTCTCCCGCTCGGGAACCGCCAAAGCAATGTCCAGAACCTGCTCTACGTGCTCCACCGGACGGAAGTCCACCGCGTCTTTTACGACCTGGTCCACCTCATAAAGATCCGGTTCATTACGCTTTGGAATGATAACAGTGCTGACGCCGTAACGGTAAGCAGCCATTGATTTTTCCCGTAGGCCGCCAATGGGCAGCACCCGGCCGCGCAGCGTAACCTCGCCGGTCATGGCGACGTCGTGCCGGACCGGAATGCCGGACAGGGCAGAAACCAACGCCGTTGTCAGGGCAATACCGGCGGAGGGGCCGTCCTTTGGCACCGCTCCTTCCGGGACATGGATATGAATATCCTTGGTTTTATAAAAATCGGCCGGGATGCCGTACTGTTTGGCAATCAACCGGACATAGCTGACCGCGGTGCGGGCCGATTCCTTCATGACGTCGCCGAGATTACCGGTCAGCTCCAGCTTGCCGGAGCCGTCCAGCACAGCGACTTCGACCGGGAGTGTTTCGCCGCCAACCGAAGTCCAAGCAAGGCCAGTGACAAGGCCCACCTGATCCTTCTGCTCCATCAGATCCGGGTAATATTTTTTGGGGCCAAGCAGCGACTCAATGCTTTTCGGCGTCACCGTGACGCGCGCCGCTTCTTCCGCAGCAATCTGTTTCGCTGCTTTGCGGCAAAGCGAAGCAATTTCCCGTTCCAGACGGCGGACACCGGCCTCGCGGGTATAGCTGTCCACCAGCTCATAAAGCGCCGCGTCAGTCACGCGGAAGCTCTGTGCTGTGAGCCCGTGCTTTTTCATCTGCTTTTTAAGCAGGTGCCGTTTGGCAATCTGGAACTTTTCCTCGCGGGTATAGCTCGGCAGGGAGATGACCTCCATGCGGTCGAGCAGAGGCGCGGGGATGGTATCCAGCGTATTGGCGGTGGTGATGAAGAGCACGTCACTCAAATCGAACGGGACCTCCAAATAATGGTCATAAAACGCCACGTTCTGCTCGCTGTCGAGCATTTCAAGCATGGCTGCAGAGGGATCGCCTTTATAATCGGCGCCCATTTTGTCAATTTCATCCAGCAGCATCAGTGGGTTGCGGCTCTTGGCCTGTTTGATGCCGGTGATGATGCGCCCCGGCATTGCGCCAATATAGGTTTTGCGGTGGCCGCGGATTTCGGATTCATCCCGGATACCGCCCAGCGAGATACGCACGAACCTGCGGCCGAGCGCGTCGGCAATCGAGCGGGCAATGGAGGTTTTGCCAACCCCCGGAGGGCCCTCCAGACAGATGATCTGGCCTTTAACTTCAGGCGCCAGCTTACGCACGGCAAGGCTTTCCAAGATACGCTCCTTGACCTTTTCCAAGCCGTAATGTTCTGCATCGAGTTGCTTTTTAATCTGTTTCAAATCCAGGCGGTCCACAGTGGCTTCATCCCACGGAAGGCTGACCGCCAAATCGAGGTAATTGCGGATGACCGACGCCTCATGGGAATTGGGGGGCATTTTAAAGAGGCGTTCGCACTCCTTGAGCAGCTTTTCCTTGGAATCCGCCGAAATATTCTGGATATTTTCAATGGCTCCGGCATACTCCTCAGCCTCTTCCTGGACATTTTCGCTCTCGCCGAGTTCATCCGAAATGACGCGGAGCTGTTCCCGCAGGTAATAATCCCGCTGGTTTTTGTCCATATTCTCTTTGACCTGCTCGTAAATTTCCCGCTCAATGCTGAGGATGTTGGTCTCTTTTTCCAAAATTTCAGCGAGCAGCACCAGCCGCGCATACAGGTCGGTTTTTTCCAGAAGGCGCTGTTTATCCTCAAACCGAAGCATAATGTTCTGCACAATGGTCTCAAAGAATTTTTCCGGCTGGTTCTCGGTCATGATGGAGGCAACCAGTTCGTCCGAGATTTTGGGGACGATTTCTGCGTATTCATCAAAAATAGATTTGATGGTGCGCATGACCGCCTCAACCTCTGCAATGCTCTTGCGGGTTCCGCGGAACGGCAGGCGTTTGATTTCACATTGAATGTACTGGTCAAACGATGTAAAACGCACGACCTTGGCGCGGTACAGACCTTCAACCAGTACACGGACGGTGTTTTCCTGCGTTTTCAAAAGCTGCTTGATTTTGACCGCCACACCGACCTGATAGAGATCATCCTCGCGCGGATCATCCACCGAAAGATCCTTTTGGGCAACTAAGAAAATAACTTTGTCGTTGCCGACGGCGGCGTTAAGCGCCTCAATGGATTTCAGGCGCCCGACGTCAAAGTGCATAACGGCGCCCGGAAGCATAACGATGCCGCGCATTGCAAGCGCAGGCAGCGCAACGGTTCGTTTGGAATCATTTATCGTTAAGGTTTTTTCCTGCATTTTAATCTCCTTAAATACCGGCCATTTTTCTGGCCTCAATATCATGGTCCTATTATACTGGATCCCGGGTGTTTTTGCAAGTTTTTAAGGGGGTTCATTCATCCCGCTGCAAATGCTTTACTTTTCTATTTTAGTGTGTTAAAATAGACAAAATGATTGCCGTTTTAGGAGGTTTCCCATGAACAATAAACTAAAAAACAGCGATGTTGACTTTTTGTTTCAGGCAATCCTTTCCCTGAAAAACATGGAAGAATGCTACAATTTTTTCGAGGACCTCTGCACCGCACAGGAGCTCAAGGCCATGTCTCAGCGCATTGTGGTGGCCAAAATGCTCAGCGAGCACAGGGTTTACAGCGATATTGTCGGCCAGACCGGCGCCAGCACTGCTACCATCAGCCGAGTCAACCGTTCTTTGATGTACGGCAACGACGGTTATTCCTGCGTATTTGATCGCATGAAAACCGATGAGTAGTTACACCGACTTCGCCCGCGTCTATGACATTCTCACTGCAAATATTGATTATGTAGGGCGCGCGGCTTATTATCACAGGATGATTGAAACATTCGGCGGAAAAAAAGGAATTCTGCTCGACCTTGCCTGCGGCACTGGTTCGATGAGCATGGAATTTGCCCGCATGGGGTATGACATCATTGGGGTGGACGCTTCGGAAGAGATGCTTTCCGCCGCGATGGAGAAAAAATTTGACAGTGGGCTGGATTCCATTATTTACCTCTGCCAGCCGATGGAGGAATTGGACCTTTTCGGCACAGTTGACGTCACCATCTGCGCGTTGGACAGCCTCAACCACATCACCGAGCCAGAGGCTTTGCAGAAAGCGCTGAACCGAGTTTCTCTTTTTACCAACCCGGGCGGACTTTTTTTATTTGATGTGAATACGATCTATAAGCATGAGCAGGTGTTGGCTGACAACATCTTTTTATACGATGAGCCGGAAGTGTACTGCGTTTGGCAGAACTCACCAGGGCCGAACCATACCGTCTGCATTGACCTAGATTTGTTTTTTCCGGACGGCGCTGTTTACAGGCGCTCCGTGGAGCAGTTCAGCGAACGTGCATACTCCCACGAAGAGCTCTGCGCCATGCTGAACCGGGCGGGCCTGAAGCTGCTCGCTGTTTATGATGAGGACAGCACCGCGCCCCCTCGGCCGGATTCTGAGCGTCTCATCTATATTACACAAAAATCCTGAGAGGAACATTATGGGAAAACTGGTACGAACCATCTCGGCGGACGGAAGCGTTATGGCATGCGCCATTGATGCAACCGATATCGTCGGCGAAATTGAACGCATCCACAAGACCTCTGCTGTTGTTTCAGCAGCGCTTGGCCGGCTTTCTGCTGCCGCCTCCATGATGGGCTGCATGCTCAAGGCGGAGGGGCAGTCGGTTACCCTGCGCATGAAGGGCGGCGGACCAATTGGCAGTATGATTGCCGTTGCAGACAGCTTTGGAAATGTAAAATGCTACGCTGAAAACAACATTGTGGAGCTGCCGCTCAACCAATACGGCAAGCTGGACGTTTCCGGTGCCGTTGGAAAAGACGGCTTTTTGCAGGTTATCAAAGATCTGGGGCTCAAAGAGCCGTACACCGGACAGGTGCCTATTGTCTCCGGTGAGATTGCAGAGGACATTACCCAATATTTTGCTGCAAGTGAGCAGACACCGACCGTTTGCGGGCTGGGCGTATTGGTCAATCCGGACCTGACCATTAAAGGGGCGGGCGGATACCTTGTCCAGCTTCTCCCCTTTGCGGACGAAAGCTGCATTGACGTACTGGAGGACAACTTAAAACAGATGCCCCCGGTTTCTTCGATGTACGCCGATGGTATGACCCCGCAGGAGGTTTGCTTTAAGCTTCTTCAGGGGCTGGAGCCCAACCTTTTGGATGAAAGCCGCCCCGTTTACCGCTGTGACTGCAGCCTGGAGCGGGTTTCCCGCGCGCTAATAAGCCTTGGCCGGCAGGAGCTTGACGCGATGATTGAAGAGGAAGAAAGCGTAGAAGTCAAATGCCATTTCTGCAACAAGGCTTATATATTTGACAAACCGATGTTGGTCCAAATCAGAGACAAGGCAAAAGCCTGATTCCTGATTAAAATTAAAAACATTTATTTAAAGGAGGAAACTATTTCTTTGGACGGTTATCTCATACTCGTGCTGGCTGTACTGGTAATGCTCTCTGCATTCTTTTCAGCCAGCGAAACCGCTATTTCAACCATTAACCGTATACGTCTGCGCAAACTAGCGGACAACGGGGACAAAAAGGCGGAAAAGGCGCTGCACATGGCAGACAACTACGACAAGACCCTCTCGACCATCCTGGTCGGCAACAACATTGTCAACATTGCCTTTGCCTCGCTTTCCACCATGCTTTTTACCAACCTGTTCGGCGTATCCGGAGTTGGTATTGCAACCGCTGTGTCCACCGTTGTGGTTCTTATCTTTGGTGAAATTCTGCCGAAGAGCATTGCAAAAGAGTTTGCCGATTCCTTTGCACGTGTCGTCGCCTACCCGCTGTACTGGGTCATGGTAATCCTCACGCCGGTGGTCTACATTTTTGTTGGCATTAAAAAGCTGGCACTTAAAGTGATCAAACCAAAAGAACAGCAGGTTTCGGTCACCGAGCAGGAGCTTAAGTACATTGTAGAAGAAATTGAAGGCGAAGGCGTACTGGAAAAACAAGAGGGAGAACTGGTACGCAATGCGCTGGACTTTGACGAGGTTACTGCCGACGAAATTTTGACCCCGCGTGTCGACGTTGTTTCCATTCCGATTGACGAGGAAATTGAAACCATTAAGGAAATTTTCATTGAAGAGCATTATTCCCGTATTCCGGTTTACGAGGGCAGCATTGACAACGTTATTGGTGTACTTTACTCCAAGGACTTTTTCAGCGCCTATGTACGGGATAAGAGCTTTAACGTGCGTGAGATGCTTCAGAGTGTTATTTTCATTCCGCCCAAGAAAAAGATATCCGAGCTATTTACCGAATTGCAGAAAAGCAAGTCTCACCTTGCCATTGTCACTGACCAATACGGCGGCAACATGGGCATTGTCACCCTAGAGGATATTCTGGAGGAATTGGTCGGCGAAATTTGGGATGAATACGATGAAGAGGAAAATGAATTCCTGCAAATGGATGAAAACACCTTTGAAGTCAGCGGCGATTTCCGTGTAAACGACCTTGCGGAAGCTGTGCACCAGAACGGGCTTGCCATTGAGACCGACAGCAATTCGGTCGGCGGCTGGGCCATTGAAATGCTGGGGCATATTCCAGAAAACGGGGAGCAATTCTCCTACGAATGCTTAAATGTCACGATAAAAGAGGTAGTGGACAACCGCATTATGCGGGTGATTGTCCGCGTGCTTCCTGCACGTCCTGCGGCGGAAGAGACCGAAAAGGATTAACTTCAGCCGTAAAAAGAAAAGGCTTGCATGTGCAAGCCTTTTCTCATTATCCGGTGAAATCCTCAATCATTTTTTGCAGTTCAGATTGATCTTTAACCGGTATCCCGTTTTCCAGCGCCGACTGTTCCATATAGGGCAGTGAATCGACCGGATAATCGAGCACGCGGACCGGTTCTTCCTTGCCGCGTTCATAGACGGCGATACGGTTGTTTTCATTTTTCAGCACATATTGGTAAACTTCATCTCCGGCGGCCTGGGCATTGGTTTGGACTGCCATGATGGTGAGGGAGATCATAATGCCGCTGATGAGGATGGCCGCTCCCAAAACGGCGCCCAGATAAATTGTTTTTCTGCTCATAATTCATTTCTCCGTTTTTCTCTTGGTACTGATATTTTGATACTTTTGCGGAAAAATTATACAGAATATTAAAAACATGGCGAAATTGGCCAAACCTCATTTCAAAACTGTAAAATATATCATCAGGTTCTCTATTTTTTCATCTTTCGACTTAACAAACCGGCCCGCTTATGCTATAATGAGGGACAGTGTATGTAAATAAAACCCCTCCTGCTATTGGGCAGGATAACATCCGGCTTTGCGGCCGGACATGTTTTCACGCCGGGATTGTATGGGATATTCGGGCGTAAAACAAGGAGGCGAATTGCCAATGGCAAAACGAAACAAAAAACATTCCGACATGGTTGATATTAGCTCCCACAGCAGTGGGCGCAAAAAGAAAAAAGCAACGTCAAAAGGGGCAAGAAGGGTAAAAAAAATTCTTTTGACCTTTGGCAAGGTGCTTGCCAGCTTTATTTTGATTTTGGCCATTACCGGCAGCATTGTCATTACCGCGCTGACGGTTTACGTCATGAAATTTGTTGAGCCGGATACCAGCATTAATATTAAAAATCCGGAGCTTGGGTACACGACCACCTTGGTTGCCACCGACGCGGACGGCAATGAGAGCGTGATTGCATCTCTGCACAACCGCACGATTCGCGAATGGGTGGATTTAGGCCAGATTCCGGAACATGTACGCCAGGCCTTTGTCGCCGCAGAGGACAAGCGTTTTTACGACCACGACGGCGTTGACTGGAAGCGTACTTTTGCCGCATTTGCAAACCTGTTCCTGCACTTTTACAGTACAAAACAGGGTGGTTCCACTATAACACAGCAGCTGATTAAAAATATCACCGGCAACGACGATGTAAGTATTACCCGAAAATTCACCGAGATCTTCCAGGCTGTCAATCTGGAAAAGGTTTACTCCAAGGATCAAATTCTGGAAAGTTATTTAAACATTATCCCACTGGACCAGTCCATACATGGGATACAAGCGGCCGCCAAATATTATTTTGGCAAGGACGTTTCCCAGCTTGACGTTGTAGAAGGTGCTGCGCTTGCCGCAATGGTCCGGGCGCCGCGTACGTACAATCCCATTCTTCATCCGGAGGAAAATAAAGAGCGGCGGAATGCCTACGTGCTTCAGGCTATGTACGAAGAAGGATACATTACCGCTGAAGAATTTGAGACCTATAAAAACACCGAGCTGAAAACTGCGATTGATCCGCAGCTTCCGGAGACCGAAACCACCCAATACAACAGCTGGTTTGTTGACGCTGTTATTGAAGAAGTAATTGAGGACCTTGTAAACATCAAGGGGTGGGAGCGCGACTACGCTTCGGACAAGGTTATGAGCGGCGGCCTTAAAATTTACACCACCCAGGATCCGGAAATGCAAAGCATTCTGGAAGCCAAATACCTTGATGACGCTACCTTTGGTGATACCAATCTTTCGGCAGAAAATCGTGCTCAATCTGCAATGGTAATTATGGATTACAATGGGCAGATCAAAGCTTTGGTCGGCGGACGTGGTGAAAAGGAAGGAAACCGGCTTTTTAACTGCGCCACCATGGCGGTACGCCGCCCGGGTTCAGCTATTAAACCGCTCTCCATTTACAGCCCGGCGGTTGAAAGCAACCTGATTCATTACTCCAGCATGATGGAGGACAGCCCGTTCCCCACCATTATTGACGGTGTTCAGCGCAACGACTGGCCGCAGAACTACGACCACAAATATTGGGGCAACATTTTAATGCCGGATGCGGTACGCCGTTCCTTCAACACCATTCCGGTCAAACTAGCGAACCAGCTTTCGCCGCAGACCTGCTACAATTTTCTGACCCAGAAGCTCGGCTTCACGACGCTGGTCGGCACTCCGGATGAAAACGGCGGCACCGATATTGCGCTTTCGCCGATGGCGCTTGGTTCGCTTTACAAAGGCATGACGCTGGACGAGCTTACCGCTGCTTACCAAATTTTTGGGAGTCAGGGCGTTTATACGGAGCAGCACACCTACACCAAAATTGTTGACAATGAAGGCAACGTCATTTTGGAAAAAGAGCCGAAGGTCACCCGTGCACTTTCTCCGGAAAGCGCTACTATTATGAACAAGCTGCTGCAAAATGTTGTGGAGGTTTCCGGCTCCACCGGTACCGCAGCACGGCTCGGCAATATGACAGTTGTGGGCAAAACCGGTACCGCGACCAATGACGACGGCTATACCACCGACCTTGCATTTGTAGGCTGTACGCCGTATTACGTGGCCGGTATTTGGCTTGGCAACGAGGACAGTTCTCCGCTTGCCGTTCGGACCAACTACACTGGCAGTTACTCGCCGCCTTCTATTTGGAAGCGGATTATGACCGAGGTCTTTCAGGGATATGAGGCCAAGCAGTTCGAACTTTCGGGCGATGTGATTGAAAAGGCATATTGTGCAGAAACTGGGATGCTGGCTAAAGAGAGCTGTCCGGAGAAGAAAACGGGCTACTATAAATCCGATAATGTACCGGATTACTGTACCACCCATTGACCAAAACGACATCAAATCGAAATCCATTTATTCCCCCGTTTTCCGTATTTGCGTGAAACACGGGGGAATTTTCGAGGTATTCCATGACCATACCAGTAAAAAAGAACGAACAGTACACCGTTGCCATTGAAAATACAACGGTGGAGGGCCAAGGTGTTTGCAAAATAAACGGCTTTGTTGTATTTGTACCGCAAACTGCAGCGGGCGACATTTGCGATATACGTATTGTCAAGGTATTGAAAAGCCACGGGTACGGTATTGTCACTGCGCTGCGGGATATTTCGCCCGACCGCACCAATGCAGACTGCCCAGTTTACCGTCAATGCGGCGGATGCTGCTTCCGCCATCTTCATTATAGGGCAGAGCTTCGCATTAAGGAACAGGCGGTGCGAGATGCATTTATCCGGTTAGGCGGAATTGAAGCTCCCTGCGAACCGATTCTGCCAAGCCCCTCTATAAAAGAATACCGCAATAAGGCGCAATACCCGGTTGGAACTGACACCGAGGGGCGCATGATTTACGGCTTTTATGCAAACCGCAGTCACCGGCTGATCCCCTGTCAGGACTGCTCTCTTCAGCCGGAGCTTTTTTCTAAAATTGCAGCGGACGTATGCGGGCTTTGTGATGAGTATGGCATTAAAGCTTATGATGAAGAACAGCGGCACGGTATCCTGCGCCATATTTACCTGCGGATGGGAGAGATAAGCGGCGAAGTAATGCTTTGCCTAGTTGCTGCCTGTGCAGCCGATCCCTTTTGGCAGATTGCAGCGGAACTTGCGGCGCGGTATCCCGCCTTGCAGAGTATTGTATTAAACATCAATGCTCGGACAGATAATGTCATTCTGGGTGAAAAAAACATCCTGCTTTTTGGCAAGCCTGCCATTCGAGATGAGCTTTGCGGGCTTGTATTTGAGCTCTCCCCTCTCTCCTTTTACCAGGTAAACCGTGCTCAGACCGAACGCCTTTATCGGCTTGCAGCCGATTACGCCGGTTTGACCGGAGCAGAAACGGTGATTGATCTCTACTGCGGGGTTGGAACCATTGGGCTTTCGATGGCTGCCCGGGCGAAGCGAATCATTGGGGTTGAAGTGGTGGCAAGTGCCGTTGACAATGCACGGGAAAATGCAGTGCGAAACGGCATTGCCAACGCGGAATTTATTTGCGCAGACGCCAAACAGGCCACACGAAAGCTAAACGAACAGGAGATCCGCCCGGACGTTGTGCTGCTTGATCCGCCGCGTAAGGGATGCGATACTGCCGTGGTACAGGATGTAGCTGCAATGGCACCACAGAGGGTTGTCATGATCTCCTGCAATCCCGCCACGGCTGCGCGCGACTGCGCCTTATTTGAGCAGCAGGGCTACCGGGTACTGAACTACCGCCCTGTGGACATGTTTCCGCGTACCAGGCACGTAGAGACCTGTGTCCTTTTGGGTAGAAAAAAATAAAGGAGAAAGGATACCTTATACCCTAACGATGATATAAAGAGGTCTGCGCCCTTTTGAACAGGAAGGCGTGGGCAAATGAGGATTTCCTCCCCCAATGGCAGGCGGAGGCACAGCAGCGGCTTTCGCCCGAGCGAAGCAAGCTGACATAAACTTTGGGTACACTGTGAGAGACGATTTTCGGGCTGATGGATATTGCAGCGAGATGGTGGTGCCATTGATTCGGAGAACATAGCAGGAAATGGCTCGATTTCTTATATCATGCGGACAGAAGTTTTTTACTATACAGATAATAGAGCGGCGCTCACGAAACGCCGTCCAGGATGCGGTATATAAATATTCAGGAGGGACCTGTGGTGAACGGCGACGAAAAACAAACCGAAAAACTGAAAAAACGGATTGTGTTTCTTCAGGAGCTGGAGCGGCTAAAACAGGTGACACGTTCCGCCTGGACATCCAGTGGGCGTCAGGAGAGCACAGCAGAGCATTCCTGGAGGCTTGCTCTGTTTGCCGGGCTGATGATGGACGACTTTCCGGAATTGGATGGCCGCAGAGTGCTTCTGCTGGCCCTGATCCACGATGTTGGCGAGCTTTATACCGGGGATATTCCCGCAGTGGAACGGCCTGATCCCGACCAAAAATACAGACAGGAGCTGGAGGCCGCACAAAAGGTCTTTTCCCTGCTGGGGGAGCCGCAGCAAAGCGCCCTGATGGCACTTTGGCAGGAGTACGAAACCGGCGCTTCACCGGAAGCACGGCTGGTAAAAGCGTTGGATAAGGCGGAAACGATTATCCAGCACAACCAAGGGAAAAATCCGCCGGACTTTGACTACGCATTTAACCTGGGTTATGGGCGGAAGTATTTTCAGGAACAGTCCATATTAGCTGAACTGCGCGTGCTCATTGATTCGGATACCAAACGCCACTTGAAGCGGCAGTGAATAAGGCTGTCAATCCTTTTCGGCAAGATTCCATCTACAACTTGCCGGTGAACAATAAGGCAGAAAGCTCTGAGCTGGGCAACCTTCCTGCGTACACCTGAACCGATACGGCTTGGACCGCCTGAGGGGAGGAGAATTCCGGATATATTGCACCGTAAACGTTCTGATTTCACAAGTCTCCCTTGCCCCAAAGTGCGCTACACCTTATAGTAAGCTACAGGGCAGTACATCCAGCCACCGTCATGAAAGGTGAAAAACGGTTGTCCAATTATACTACGTTCGTAATAAATAAAAAGCCGGAAGAGTGCCTCTTCCGGCTTTTTGCAGTTCCGTGTTAATCCTTCTTTTTGAGCCTCTGCTTACAGAAGGCTTTGCATTCACAGATATCGCACTGAGGAGAGCGCGCCTTGCAGACTTCCCGCCCGAACAGAACCAGACGGTGGCAGAAATCGTTGGATTCGGTTGGATCCAGAATCTTGCGAAGGTCACATTCCACCTTATAGGGCTCGGTGTTGTCGGTTAAACCCATTCGTCCGCAGATACGGATGCAGTGGGTATCGGTAACAACTGCGGGCTTGCCGAAGATATCGCCCAGCATCAGGTTGGCAGTTTTACGCCCAATTCCGGAAAGGGTGGTCAGCTCCTCAATGGTCTGCGGCATTTCGTAGTGGAAGGTATCCCGCAGCTGCTGGCACATTTTTACAATGTCTTTGGCTTTGGTCTTATACAGACCACAGGGACGGACATACCGCTCAATATCAGCAACGTCAGCGTCTGCAAAAGAATCAATGGTTGGGTAAGCGGCAAACAGATCCTTGGTGACGATGTTGACGCGCGCGTCGGTACACTGTGCCGACAGCCGCGTGGAGATAAGCAGCTCATGCGGCTTGCGGTATTCCAGCGAACAGCGCGCTTCCGGGTAGCGCTTTTTCAAGGCCTCGACCGCAAGGGCGGCACGCTCTTTTTTGGTCATACGATTTGTTCCTTTCCAAAAAACGCCGGCGCGGAAACCCACGCCGGCGTTTTTTCGTTGTAAAATTACTCTTCGTCTGAGGTAACCTCTACGCCTTCAATATCGGCAACAGTGGTTTCATCCGCATTTTCAGCAGCCTGCTTTTCCTCCTCCAGTGCACGCATAGAGAGGGAAACACGTTTTGCATCAAAGTCAATATCGGTAATCTTTACTTCGACCTCCTGGCCGACTGCAAGGACATCTGACACCTTATTGACGCGCTCGGTGGAAATTTGGGAAATGTGGATTAAGCCGTCAATTCCCGGGATAACCTGTGCAAATGCACCATACTGGGTAAGGGATACAATCTTGACCGGTACCACCATACCAGCGCTGTAATTATTTTTGAGGATTTCCCAAGGATTGTCCTCACTCTTTTTGTAGCCCAGAGAGATCTTTTTGTTCTCCGGGTCGAGATCTTTGACATAAACGTCAACGGTGTCACCGACGCTGACAATTTCAGACGGATGTTTGATACGGCCCCAGGAGAGCTCGGTAATGTGGATCATACCATCAACGCCGCCCAAATCCACAAACGCACCATAGCTGGTGAGGGACTTGACGGTGCCGGTGTAATGCTGGCCGATTTCGACCGTCTTCCAGAACTCTTCCCGTTTCGCCTCTTTCTCCTCGCGGAGCACAGCACGAACCGAACCGATTGCACGGCGGCGGCCTTCATTGATTTCAAGGATTTTAAAACGAACGGTTGTTTTGAGCAGGGTCTTAAGGTCTTCCACACGGGAGTCGCTGACCTGGGAAGCCGGAACAAACAGCTTGACATTGTTTGCAAGAACCAGCACGCCGCCGCGGACTACGTCCACAACAACACCTTCCAGAACGCTGCCCTCTTCGTACGCTTTTACAATCTCCTCAAAGCCGGCTTCGGAATCACAGCGGCGTTTGGAGAGCATTGCAGTGCCTTCCTGATCGTTAACCTTCATGACGATGAGCTCAAGCTCGTCGCCCTTTTTCACAAGGTCTTCCACTTTTGCGGTCGGATCATCGGTAAGCTCGTCAATGGGTATGTAACCAGACTGTTTTGCACCAACATCTATCTGAATTTCATTCGGTGAAATTGCAGTAACAACGCCTTTAACTCTCTTTCCCGCATATAATTTTTCGCCCAGGGACTGCTCCAAAAGCTCCTCAAAGCTCACTTCTTCGTCCTGAGTTTTCATGGTCTCACTCATTGTGTTTAGTACCTCCTTAATTATATAAGCCGGTGTGGATGCGCCGGCGGTGACACCGACCCGGCCAGCACGGCATAAAGCCTCCCGGTCTAACTCCACATCGGTTTCTATCAAAACAGTATCGCAGTAACGGCTGCAGATTTCCTTGAGCTTCAAGGTATTGGAACTATCCCTGCCGCCGATGACCACCATATAGTCCGACTGCCCAGCCAAAGCAACCGCTTCTTGCTGGCGCCTACTCGTCGCATTACATATTGTATCAAAAATTCGAAGATTTGTATAGTAGTTTTTTGCACTTTTCGTGCAAGATTCCCATAATTTTTGCTGAAATGTTGTCTGCGAGACCATAATCAGCGGAATATTCTGCTGTTCCGGGTGGTTTTTCATAATCTCCTGGAGCGCTTCCAGGTCTTTAAAAAGAAAGACTGGCCCTTTTGCATGGCCTGCAATCCCTTTAACCTCCGGGTGCTCCGGGTCCCCTGCAATCAGCACCGGGTATCCCTGTTCCGAATATTCTGAAACGATTTTATGAATTTTTGCCACAAAGGGGCAGGTGGCATCCTCATAGGGCAGGCGGTGCATATCCAGATAATCATATACCTGCCGGGCGACACCGTGTGAACGGACCACCAATGTTTCTCCCGGCTCCAATTCCTCCGGCGAGGAAACAATGCGCACGCCCTGACGCTCTAAATCAGCTACAACCTGAGGATTATGGATGATAGGCCCCAGTGTACAGACTCGTTTTCCCTCTTTAACCAGCCGGTAAACTAGCTGGATGGCGCGATCCACCCCAAAACAGAACCCGGCGGTTTTAGCAACGGTAATACTCATCGGCCGGCCTCCAGCAATGCGGAAACCTGCTGCGACAATACCTCGCGCGCTGCCTTCAGGCTGTGCTTATCCAGCGAATCCAGATGAAGCTCTTCACAGGAAATGGGCTTTCCGAAGCGGACAGTTACCCGCCTGCGGAACCGCAGCTTGCCCTTGAAATCAATGCAGGCGGGCACAATGCTGCCCTGCGACTGCGCCGCAATGACCACCGCGCCGGATTTGAACTTGAGCAGTTCCCCGGTTTTGGAACGGGTGCCCTCCGGGAACATAGTCATTACCTTGCCGTCCTTGATGGTCTGGATGGCAAAGTCCACTGCGCCGGTGTCCCCTTTGCCGCGCGCCACCGGAAAAGCGCCGAGCTTTTTGATGATTGGCCCCAGCACCTTTACCCGAAACAACTCTTCCTTTGCCATAAAGTTGAGCTGCCGCTTGACCCGCAGCGCGAGAAAAACCGGGTCCAGATAACTGCGATGGTTGGAACAGAGCACAAAGCCGCCGTCCTTTGGAAGATTTTCAAGGCCCTCCACTTTATAATTGAAAGCGATATACAAAAACGCCGTACAGACGTGACGCGCAAACTGATAAAAGCTCATGCGGACGGCTCCTCTCCGAGTTGTTTCAAACGTCCGCGAATCAATTCTTCGACGCGGGCGATTGATGCCTCCAGGCTTTCGCCGGTGGTATCAATGAGTTGTGCGTCATCCGCCTGTTTGAGCGGCGCAATAGCGCGGTGGGAGTCGTTGTAATCCCGCTCCTTGATCTCCGCGAGGAGTTTGTTATAATCCACAGGGGTTCCCGCTTCCTCAAGCTGTTTGTACCGGCGCGCGGCGCGATCCTCCGCCGATGCGGTGAGGAAAATTTTAATCTGCGCATTCGGCAGGACGACGGTACCGATATCCCGGCCATCCATGATGACATTGTTTTCTTGGGCGAGGTTCTGCTGTAAGGCGAACAGAAATTCCCGCACGACGGGTATGGCGGAAACATGGGATGCCGCCATGGAAGCCTCTGGATAACGAATTTGCACCGAGACATCCTCCCCGTTGACAAAGACCCGCTGTTCCCCGCCGACAAATTTCAAGGAAAGCGAAATTTCCGGCAGCAGAGCCGTAACCGCCTCTGCGTCCTGCGTATTTGTCTGGTGGAAAAGCGCATACCAGCCTATAGCGCGGTAAAGCGCGCCGGTATCCACATAAACATACTGGAGCTTAGCGGCCACCGCCTTGGCAATGGTGCTCTTTCCGGCTCCTGCCGGTCCGTCAATCGCTACTGCAATCATGATAATCCCCCTTGACAGCCCAGTCCAGCCGCATAACCGGTTGAATAGGCAATTTGTAGGTTGTAGCCGCCGGTGTAGGCGTCTACGTCGATAAGCTCTCCCGCGAAGAAAAGCCCCTTTACCAGCTTGGATTCCATCGTCTTGGGATTGATCTCCCCTACTTTGACGCCGCCGGAGGTCACTACCGCTTCATCAATGGGGCGAAACCGCCAAACCGTCAGCGGCACCGCTTTGAGCAGCTCGCACAGACGGCGGCGCTGTTCCCTGGTAATCTGGTTGACCTTGGTGATGGAGGGAATCCCGCTCATGCTGATGACGATCGGAATCAATTTCCGAGGCAATAGCTTTTCCAGCGAATTGCCGAAGTCCTTATTCTGAAGCTCGGAAAAATCCCGGAGGAGACGGGCGTCCAGCGCCTGTATGTCCAGAGCCGGTTTGAGGTCAATAAGCAGCCGGTACTGCCGCTTGGACAAATCGCCCAGATGGGCGCTCAGGCTGAGCACCAGCGGACCGGACACCCCGAAGTGAGTGAACAGCATTTCACCCAGCTCGCTGTACCGTATTTTTCCACTCTCGGCATCAACCGCGGAAAGGGTGACGTTTTTTAAAGAAAGGCCTTGCACCCGCTGGCACCAGTCCTCCTGGGTTTCAATCGGGATCAGAGAGGGGCGTGGCGGCAGAATTGTATGCCCCACCTGCTCCGCCAGATGGTAGCCATCCCCGGTGGAACCGGTGCGCGGATAGGATTTTCCGCCCGTCGCGAGAACAACTGCGTCCGCCTCCAGCATTTCGCCGCTTTCGAGCGTAACGCCGGCAATCGCTCCATCCTGACAGGAAAGCGCCTTGACCGGTGTTTCGTATTGGACGTTTACTCCGCTTTCACGGACGAATTTCACCATTGCATCCACAATATCCACCGCTTTGTCGCTCACCGGGAACACTCGGCTGCCGCGTTCGGTCTTGAGCGGCACACCAAGCTCTTCAAAAAAGGCCATGGCGTCCTGTGGGGTAAACCGGTGGATAGCGCTTTGAAGAAAACGAGGATTGGTGGGAACGTGGTTTAGAAAATCCTGCACATCGCAGTTATTGGTCACGTTGCAGCGACCCTTGCCGGTAATCATCAGCTTACGGCCCAGCCGCGGGTTCTTTTCCAGCAGCAGCACCCGCAGACCGCTGCGCGCCGCAACACCCGCGGCCATCATGCCGGCGGGCCCGCCGCCGACGACAATTACATCAGCCTTCATCCGCTTCCTGCTCCTGATCCCCTTTGTCGTACACCTCGTATTCATCCCAAATGGTTTCCAATTTGGAGAAGGTGTCACAGATTTCCTGTCGTTTTTTCAGGCCGACTGCAACAATGAGCGCATTGATGAGGCTCAACGGTGCGACAAGGCTGTCGACAAAAGAGGCCATATCGCTGCGCGCAAGCAGCAGGTGATCGGCATCCTCCGCAAGCGGGGACGCCGGGCTGTCAGTAATGGCAATAACCGTTGCACCGTTTTCCTTGGCAAACTTGAACGCTTTCACCGTTTGGGTGAGATAACGCGGAAAGCTGATGCCGATGAGGATATCGTTCTTTCCGATGCGCATAATCTGCTCAAACATTTCACTGGAGCTGGTGGTATGTACCAGTTTAACGTTGACAAACATGAGATTAAAATAATAGGTAATGAAACGCGCCAGTGTTGCCGCGCTTTTGGCACCGATAACATAAATGTTTTCTGCCGCGACGATGGCGTCCACCGCGGCCTTAAAATCCTCACGGGAGGTTTCTTCCAGGGTGCGGCGGATTTTGTCAATATCCATATTCAAGACCTTGTCAAGAACATCCTCATCACCAATTTGGTCATTGGTGACCTCAATGCGCTGGATGGAGGTGAGCTTGTTGCGGATCATCTCCTTCAGCTCTTTCTGCAGCGCCGGATACCCGTCAAAGCCGACCTCGGTTGCGAAACGCACTACGGTAGACTCACTGACTCCTACCGTCATACCGAGTTTGGATGCGGTCATAAAGGCCGCTTTTTCATAATGCTCAGTAATATACTGTGCAATCCGCTTTTGCCCTTTGGAAAAATGATGCGCATGTTCTGCAATCAATTTTAAAACATCTTTATGTACTGCCAAAATCATTCAGCTCCCAATACAACGTTCAGCGCCCGGCCGTGATGTTTATTCAAACAACCAACAGACCGGGAGCCGTCTTACCTCTATTTTACCCTGTTTTGCAATTTTAATCAAGCATTCCTGCAGAATTTACCGGTTCCGGCTGCTCCAGAGCGCCGAAATCCCGGGTGACATTGTTCATCCATTTTCCGCCGCGCATCCGCACCAGACAGATGATCCACTTAATGGGTTCATCCAGCTTCATACAGCCGAATACGAGCACCACCGGCAGATGCAACCACAAACCCAAAACCAGCCCCAACGGCACCGACACGCACCAGAGCGTCACCAATTCGGCAAACAGGGCGAACTTGGTATCCCCGCCGCCGCGCAGGATACCGATAACTCCAGTAGCCGAAGCAGAAATAAAAAACACAATGATGCCAGACACCACCATGAGCTGTGAGACCAGGGCGTTGGTTTCTGCCGGCAGGTCATAAAATATGGTGACGACGTCGCGTAACAGGAACATGACAATCATGGAGAACAAGCCGAGCAGATAAGAGATGATGCGGAAGGTAAACGCCGCCTGTTCAGCGCGTTTAAAATCATTTTCGCCGATGATTTTTCCAATAACTACCGCCGCGGCGTTGGCGGCGCCGAAAATCATGATGGTTGCAAGCTGCTGTACTACATTGGTAACCGCAACCGCAGAAACCGCAGCGGAACCCAGCCGCCCCATAACCATGGAGTGAATGGAGGTGCCGACCGACCACATGACCTCGTTAATCACCACAGGAATGCTGCAGGTGATGAAATCCCGGAAAAGTGTCCGGTCAAATGATAGCATATGACGCAGCCGGAAGCAGAGCTTTTTCTCGATGAAAAAGACATAGATAAAGGCGATGAAAAATTCAACCACGCGGGCGATGACAGTTGCCAGCGCCGCCCCGCGAATCCCCATTGCGGGTGCGCCGAGGTTGCCGAAAATGAGCACCCAGTTGAGAAACGCATTGGTTGCAAGAGAGGCGCAGTTGCCAATGACCGCAATTTTTACAATCTGCACACTGCGCAGCGCACAGGTCAGCGTGGCAAAAAAGCCGTTAAACAGATAACTGAACACAATGATGCGCAGATAAGATACCCCTTCTGCAATGATGTCTGACTCATTGGTGTAAATGCCCATTGCGACTTCTGGAAATGAAAGGACCAACACCATAAGAACGAGAGAAACCCCCATTGCAATCCAAAGGACAATGGAAAATACCTTGCGTATGGAAGCAAGATCCTTTTTTCCCCAATACTGTGCCGCCAGCACCGAGGCGCCGCCTGCGAGCCCGAAACAGAGCAGGGAAAAAATAAAAAAAGGTTGATTCGCCAGTTGGGAGGCGGTGAGCTGTGTCTGCCCGAGCGCGCCCAGCATAAGGGTATCAACCATACTTACAAAAAAGTTTAAGGAGTTCTGAATGGCGAGGGGAATGGTTATCCCCAGCACCATTTTATAGAACCCCTTGTCCCGAATCATCTTTGTCATCGTATTAGGTTCCCGCCAATCTTTATTTTTTGTGTTGCGCAGTTTGCAGCGCGCATGCCGTTAGCGGCTGAAAATATCGCCGCCGGAACAGTCGTTCGCCACAATGAGCGGAAACTCCTCAAACCGCAATTTTTTCACCGACTCACAGCCCAAATCCTCAAACGCGATTACTTCGCAGGAGGTGATGCACTGGCTCGCCAGCGCACCGGCGCCGCCAATGGCACAGAAATACACCGCACGATTGCGGCAGACCGCATCCCGCACCGCCTGACTCCGTTCCCCTTTTCCGATCATTGCGGTCAGACCGCCGTCGAGCAAACGGGGGGCAAACACATCCATCCGCCCAGAAGTGGTAGGTCCGCAGGAGCCTATGGCGAGACCTTCCGGCGTTGGGGTTGGGCCGGCATAATATATGGCAGCACCTTTGAGTTCAAACGGCAGGGGCTTTCCCTGATCGAGCAGGGCAAAAAAACGTTTATGCGCCGCGTCACGCGCGGTATAAACCGTGCCGCTCAGATAAACCTTGTCGTTGACCCGCAGTTTTTCGGTATAATCCGGCAGTTCTTTCACTGCAATGTGATAAGTCGCTATTGTAACCACTCCCTGAATTTTCCAAAAAAATCTGTCACGCCGCTGTTTTTTCGACCAGCGGTTTCCAGCGGCGGTTTTCGTACCGCCTTTGGGGACTCCGGCGGTTTGGTTCCGGTTATTTCCCGCTGTGGCATTTCCGCTTCCGGCGTCTTAAGCTGATCCAGCCCGTCGTTTAATTCGGTGAAAGATTCCTCAATCCGGCCGATTTCCTTTTGCAGATTCTGCACAAGCTGTTCCAGCGAATGGCTAATCTGCCCGATTCTGCGCTGGAACAAATCCATATCCGAACGGGCCCTAGCCGCAGACTGACGCGCGCCGTCCACAATCTGGGCGGCTTCTTCGTGGGCATCCTCCCGCAAGCGGGCGGACATTTGCTGTGCTTCCAGCATAACTTCGCTGATATCCTGGGTGAGTGCGTCGTATTTCTCGACCTTCTCATTGGCCTCGGACAGCTTGCGGGCAAGCTCGTTGTTCTTTAACTGCAACTCCCCTGCCTTGTTGTTGATAGCCGCAACCCGCTGTTTCAGCTGGGAGATTTCGGATTCATTATCTGCGCGGTTATCCACCAGGCGTTTGACAACGGTTTCAAGGGCGGCGCTTTTTTTCTCCTGCTCCCTCAGCTGCCGTTTCAGCTCCAGCAACGCTTCATGGGCGGCTTGCAACCTGCCGCTCAGGTCACTGCCGTTCTGTTCGGCTGCCTGGCACTGTTCCCGAAGTTCCGAAAGCGCCTCTTCATGGGCGGCGTTGAGTTCCCCAATACACCTCATGACATCGCGCTTGGAAAAGCCAAACAGAGCCGATTTAAATTTATATCCAAATTCCATTTATTTCTCCCGTTTCTGGCAAAATGGGCGGACAAATCCATCCTTATGTACCAGTATACCATCGTTGCCCGCCGCTTTTCAATACCTTTTCCCGGCAAATTGTACCAGAAACAGCAAAAAGCGGCTGTATTTTCATACAGCCGCTTCAAAACCATGAAGCTCTTATGCAGGAATGACGCGCGCACGGATGATGCCTTCCACGCGTTCAAGCTGCTCCAGAAGTGAACCCGGAACCTCTTTTTCCTCAAGATCGATGATAGTATAGGCATAATCACCGCGGGAACGGTTTGTCATGTTCTGGATGTTGATGCCGATTTCGCCGAAGGAACCGGAAATGCCCTGCAGCATCTTGGGAATATTCTGGTGAATGATGCAGATTCTGGCGCCGCCGTTGCGCGGGGCAGAAACCGACGGCATATTGACCGAATGGACCACGTTGCCGTTTTCCAGATAATCAATGAGCTCGACTGCCGCCATGCTGGCGCAGTTGTCCTCCGACTCCGGCGTGGAAGCGCCGAGATGCGGCACCGCGACAACCCCTTTGGTGTTGACCGTTTTTTCATTCGGGAAATCAGTGACATAACGGGCAACCTTGCCGGCTTCAAGTGCAGCAAGCATTGCGTCGTCATCCACTAGCTCACCGCGTGCAAAATTGAGCACGCGGACGCCCGGCTTCATCATGTCGATAACTTCGGCGTTGATCATGTGCTTGGTTTCGCTGTTGTACGGCACATGAATGGTAATATAGTCGCTGTTTTTGTAGATATCCTCAACGCTTTTGGCATGAACGATGCCACGGGAGAGCGCCCAAGCAGCATCGACCGACAGATACGGATCGTAACCCAGCACCGTCATGCCAAGGCTTTTGGCCGCGTTACAGACCATAACGCCGATAGCGCCCAGTCCGATAACGCCCAAGGTCTTGCCCTTGATTTCCGGTCCGACAAACTGACCTTTGCCTTTTTCAACCAGCTTAGGGATAGCTTCGCCTTCCCCGTCCAGGGATTTTGCAAAAGCGAGCGCATCCGGCACGTTTCTGGAGGACATCAACAGGCCGAGAATGACCAGCTCTTTTACTGCATTTGCATTGGCGCCCGGCGTATTAAAGACAACGATTCCCTCTTTTGCGCAGCGATCGACCGGAATATTGTTGACGCCGGCACCGGCGCGCGCAATGGCGAGCAGCTCTTTGCCGAACTCCATGTCGTGCATGGCGGCCGAACGCACCATAATAGCATCCGGATTCTGGACTTCTTCGCCGCAGTTGTATTTTGCAGCGTCAAAGTGCTTCAGACCGGCTTTGGAAATTTTATTCAAAGTGTGGATGTTATACACGCTACTTAACCTCGCTTCAATCAGTTGTTGGCTTCAAACTCTTTCATAAAGGCAACCAGCTTTTCCACACCCTCAACCGGCATTGCATTGTAGATGGAGGCGCGCATACCGCCGACAGTACGGTGACCTTTGAGGTTGATGAAGCCGGCTTTGGAAGACTCGGCGATGAACTTTTTATCAAGTTCGTCGTTGCCGGTGACAAAGGGGATATTCATAATGGAACGGAACTCTTTTTCAACCGTTCCTTTGAACATTTTGCTGGAGTCGAGGAAATCGTACAGGAGTTTTGCCTTTTTCTCGTTGATTTCCTTCATTTTTTCCAGGCCGCCAATTTCGTTTTTAATCCACTCCAGTACCAACTTGCAAATATAAATTGCATAAGTTGGCGGGGTGTTGTAGAGCGAATCGTTGTCCGCATGAATTTTATAGTCGAACATCGTCGGGCAGATATCCATTGCTTTGCCGATCAAATCCTCACGGATGATGACAACGGTCAGCCCCGCAGGGCCCATATTCTTCTGTGCACCCGCGTAAATCAGGCCGAACTTGCTCACATCAATCGGTTCCGAAAGGATGCAGGAGCTCATGTCCGCAACAAGCGGGACATTGCCGGTATCCGGAAGCTCGGTGAAGCGGGTTCCGTAAATGGTGTTGTTCCAGCAGATGTGGAAGTAGTCCGCATTCTTGTCAAAGGTGGACGGATCGAGCTTCGGGATGTAAGAAAAGGTTTTATCCGCGCTGGATGCCACCACGTTGGCCTCGCCGTAACGGGAAGCCTCCTGATAAGCCTTCTTCGCCCACTGGCCGGTCACGACGAAGTCTGCTTTATGGGAGCCGTTCATCAGGTTGAGCGGAATCATGGCAAACTGGGAGGATGCGCCGCCCTGAACGAACAGGACTTTGTAGTTGTCCGGAATATTCATCACTTCGCGAAGCAATGCCTCGCAGCCTTTGATGATTGCGTCATACTCCTTGGAACGGTGCGACATTTCCATGACGGACTGACCGCTTCCCTCGTAGTCGAGCATTTCTCCTGCGGCTTTGGCCAGAACGGCCTCCGGCAGCATGGAAGGTCCCGGGCTGAAATTGTAAACTCTACTCATGAATCAATACCCTCCAAAAATTTTTTTAACAACGTCCTGTTAAAAAACATTACTTCTATTATATTTTTATTCCCGGGAATAGTCAATGCCTTTGGAGGCTTTGGGGAGGTGAATTGTAAAAGCGTATGAATTTCATACTTTTTTCTGCGGAATATCTGATAAAATGACAAGAACAGTACTCGAGCCGCCATGTTTGAGATTTGATTTTCTGTTGGCTATCCGCTAGAATAAAGCTAAATAATTGTCATGTCCCAGCCTTGCCGATTGGAGGAATTTTTTGAAACATTTTTCGGCGTCAGCCTGTTGCCTTGCCATTTTGCTTTTATTTTGTTCCGGATGCACCTCCGCGCTGGAGCTTGATTTATACCAAACCATGACCTCCGTTTACCAAACGGCGCTTGACCCATATAATGAACAGTGGCTGATGGTGCTTGACTCCGGAGAAACCGGCGAACACTTTGGGATAAGCCAGGCGTTTTACACCGAAGCAGTGGCCTACGTTCCACAGAAAGAAACATCGGCGACGGTATTTGCGGGGTTTCACGCACAAAAAGACAAAAAGGATGCCTTAAAAGACGCCTTACAGACCGCAAAAGAAAACGCCGAAGCATCTTTTGAGGGAGTTCTGCCCGATCAGCTTGCAGTGGCGCAAAACGCTGAACTGAAAGAGTATGGGGATTACCTGTTTTTGATTATGACCGAACATAACGGCGCCGTTCTGACCACGCTGGACAACGCTAT
The DNA here is from genome assembly GCA_003150405.1 of Clostridiales bacterium. Lineage (GTDB taxonomy): Bacteria > Bacillota > Clostridia > Oscillospirales > Ruminococcaceae > Metaruminococcus_A. The sequence goes on along the minus strand of QAMM01000015.1, from coordinate 54,110 downwards.
CAACGGCAAGCCGCTCGTTTCTTCCGAGCCGGGCGAATCCGCAGACGGTAAGGCCGATTCAGACATATCAGAACCGGTGGATGTCAAGGACGCGGAGGAAACTTCACCCGGGCTTTTGGAGAAGGATGCGCCGGAAATTCCGGTGGAATCGCCCCCCGAGTCTGGAACGAGCGGTTCGTAACAGCGTGTTCCGCCGGGCCGCTGATGTTTAAGCGGCAATGGTTGGAAGGGGATGGTATGGCTGTATCGACATCTCCATGTATTTCAAACGCTGTTTGAAGCAGTGTTTTGGAAAGAGTTTCGTTTCGTGCTATGATTCACGCTGCTGCGTCAGGCAGCTTTTCCGCGAAAACGCATTTTATTTAGACAGCAGTCAATATCCTTGTTTTCACCATCAGCGTCCATCCATTACGGTATGGGCGCTGATTTTTCAGCTCCCAATACCCATATAATCTGACTGGTCAGTCTGATGCGCCTGTCCGCGCGGCACACGGCTTGAGCTTCCGGCGCGGCACTGCACGGCGCAGACATGTCCGGAAGCCTAGCCTATACAACCGCTCAACAAGTTGTTTCCAATTTCTTTTTTGCTCCCCCTTGACGAACCTTTGCAAATGGGTTATATTGATATAGAACAAATGTTCTTTTGGGAGGAGCGAACGCTGTGACAACCGAACAAAAGCTGGAAATCCTGACCGGCGCAGCCAAATATGATGTCGCCTGCACTTCCAGCGGTGTAGACCGAGCCGGGCAAAAGGGGGCGCTGGGCAGCGCGGTTTCCTGCGGCATCTGCCACAGCTTTGCGGCGGACGGACGCTGCATCTCTCTGCTGAAAGTGCTGTTTACCAACGTATGTATTTATGACTGCCAATACTGCGTCAACCGCCGCTCGCATGACACCCCGCGCGCCGCATTCACCCCACGTGAGCTCTGCGAGCTAACCATTGGCTTTTACCGCCGCAACTACATTGAAGGGCTGTTTTTAAGCAGCGGTGTCCTGCAAAGCCCGGATTACACCTGTGAGCTTCTCATCAAAACCCTTTCCATGCTACGGCAGGAATACCGCTTCCGGGGGTATATCCACGTCAAGGCGATTCCTGGGGCAAGCCCGGTGCTGCTCACCCGTCTTGGCATGCTCGCCGACCGGATGAGCGTCAACATTGAGCTGCCGTCCGAGAGCAGCCTGAAGCTCCTCTGCCCGGACAAATCCAAGAAGGCCATTCTCAAACCAATGGAGATGATCGCAGAACAGATTGAGCAAAACCGGCAGGAGCTGGTACGCTACCAAAACGCGCCGCAGTTTACTCCGGCCGGGCAGAGCACCCAGATGATCATAGGCGCAACGCCGGATAGTGATTACCAGATTTTAATGCTTGCCGAAGGGCTTTACAAAAAATACCGGCTGAAACGGGTCTTTTTCTCAGCCTACATGCCGGTAGTGGAAAGCTCCCTGCTCCCCTCGCCGGACACCAAGCCACCGCTCCTGCGGGAACACCGGCTGTATCAGGCCGACTGGCTGCTGCGCTTTTACGGATTTGAGGCCCGCGAGCTGCTCGACCGGGAAAACCAGAGCTTCAATCCCTTGCTGGACCCGAAATGCAACTGGGCGTTGGGGCATTTGGAGTATTTCCCGGTGGAAATCAACCAGGCGGATTACCACACCCTGCTGCGGGTGCCAGGCATTGGTCCAAAATCGGCAAAGGCGATTGTGACCGCCCGGCGGATGGCAAGCCTTGATTTTACGGCGCTCAAAAAGCTTGGCGTAGTGCTCAAGCGGGCGCAGTACTTCATCACCTGTCGGGGCAAAGCGCTTGAAGGACTGCGGGTCTCCCCCGACGTTATGCTCCAGAATTTAATCACCCAGCAGGGTAAGGCGCTGCTCCCAAAAGAACAAGTGGAACAGTTGAGCCTGTTTGATGGTCTCAACGCCGCTATTTCAGTTACCGGAAGCCCACTGCTGCGCGCCTAAAGGAAAGGAAATCCACAATGCAGAAAAAAATGCTTGCCTACCGTTACGACGGTAGTTTTGAAGGATTCCTCTGCTGCGTGTTCGACAGTTTTTACCGCCGGGAATTACCAGCGGCTATTTTGCCGGATGAAATGCCGCAGGAGACACTGTATCCAGAACACTGGGTGGAGACCGATAAGCAGCACGCCGAACGGGTTTACAATTCTTTTCGGAGTAAAATCTCCCCTGCCGCTGCGGCGTTTATTGCAGAGGCGTTTCTAGGCTGCCAACCGGAAAAGGAACGACTGCTTTTGCGGTTTATCCGGCTGGGATACCGCTACCGCGGAGCCGTACTCGACTGTCTGGCAGACGATACCGTAAACGCGCTGACAAAGGCGGTAAAATATTTAAACAACGAAGCGCATTTTTTTAAGGAATTTCTGCGGTTTTCGGAACAAAACGGAACGCTGGCTGCGATTATTGAACCTCAAAACCGGGTGCTTCCCCTATTGGCTGAGCATTTCTGTTCCCGCTACCCGGAAGAGCGATTTCTCATTTTTGACAGCACCCACCGGGAAGCTCTGGTGTACCAGCCTTATGAACCGGTAATCCTCCCGCTTGAAGATTTCTCTCTCCCGCGCCCGGAAGAGCAGGAAGCCCGTTACCGCGCCCTGTGGAAACGGTTTTACGATTCGGTCGCTATAGAGGGGCGTTATAATCCCAAATGCCGGATGGGTCACATGCCCAAGCGTTACTGGCGAAACATGACCGAATTCCAGCCGGACACCCCATTTGAGCATCCAAGCCCGACCTTTCAGCATGTAATTGCAGCGCAGAAACTCCCTGCTGGCGAATGAGCAGCATCGTTGCGTGATTCTCATCAAAACAAAAACGGCATAGCCGCAATGGCCATGCCGTTTTTGCCGTGTGGGTTTTGGGGGTTCATATTCCGGTGTTCGGATTATGCGTTTTGAATCATGCTCATGGGGTCAATCCACTCGCCGTCCTTTTTCATAGCGAAATGGAGGTGCGGTTCTTCTGCAATCTCGATCTCTGCTGTTTCGCCGACCGAACCGAGTACAGTTCCAATTTCTACCTGCTGGTCCTTCTTAACGCTGACATTGACGTTCAGGCCCATATACATGGTCTGATAGCCGTTGCCGTGGTCAATGGTGATGGTAACACCCCACATGGGATCTTCCTCAATCGCGGTTACAATGCCGTCTGAGGCCGATTTAACCGGAGTGGCAATCGCCGCTTTGATATCGACACCATCATGGGTACGCCACTCGTTCAGCGTCTTGGATTTCACCGGCTTGCCGTTGCTGAAAGCGTTTAAAATATCGCCCTTCAACGGCATGACAAAGGTGTTGCTAAAGGTTTGGCTGGAGCTTTCCGCCGGTGCGTTGGCGGACTGGCTTTCCGGCTGGCTCTCGCTGCTCGCGGCCGGCGTTTCGCTGCTGGACGACGGTTCCTTTGGTACATCGCTCTGGGAATTGCTCACCTCAGTACCAGAAAAGCCCCATTCATTGGAGCCGGTATCTGACGAGAGATTGATATTGTTCTGTTCGTTCAAGTTGTCCCTGGTTGCGTTGATGACAAAGTACGCCGTGGCGCTCACCACAACAATACTGACGCACAACGCGATATAAAAGCCCTTCCCTGTCAAAAAGGAAGACAGCCCGGAACGTTTGAGTTTCGTGTTTTTCATACGCTTTATCCTCCGAAAAAGTAATTTCAAACCAATAAGCTATTACTAGTTTTGGAGGAAATACCGGGATTTATGCGCCGACTTTTGATTTATATCATTTTTCCAAAAAGAGGTTTCATTTTGCCATTTTGCAACGTTTGTGCTTTTCGTGAATACGGTCAAACAAAAAAATAACGGCTACCGCAACAGCGCGACTGCCCGACTACTTGACCGGTATTTTTTTCGGTTCTATTAAAAATAAAAACGCCTAAAAAATATTACACTTGACATTATCTGAAATTTCTCTTATAATAATTATCACTGCCAATTCGGGGCGTAACTCAGTTTGGTAGAGTGCTTGGTTTGGGACCAAGATGCCGCAGGTTCAAGTCCTGTCGCCCCGACCAAAAATTTTTGTTGACATCGGCTGAAAGATATGCTAAAATAATTATCGTTCTTGCTGGTGTAGCTCAGTTGGTAGAGCAGCTGATTTGTAATCAGCAGGTCGGGGGTTCAAGTCCGTCCACCAGCTCCACTTTTGTTGAGCAAATAACAATTTCATAATTTGGAGGAATTCCCGAGTGGCCAAAGGGGGCAGACTGTAAATCTGTTGCTTTCAGCTTCGATGGTTCGAATCCATCTTCCTCCACCAGACTGAGTCTGGACGCAATTCGCGTTCGGACTCTTTTCTTTTTTACCCGGGCAAAGTGCCCGCGCTGGAAGCGGCATCTAAAGCGTCCACCCCTTCCAGATTATGTGCCTGATTTTACTGTCAGGCACATTTTTCTTAGTATTCATGCGGGTTTGCGGGCTTTTTAGAGACCAAAAACCAAAACGGTTTTCCATAGATGCCTTTTCCACAAAATGGCAAAACAAAGGATTTTTACGAGCAGATGCGGGGCCTCCACCTGATTTTACAGCAAGAGGCTCATTTTTTTAATTTTCCACAACAGATGTATATCGGGTTAAATGTAAATAATTTGTGAATATTGTTTAAAAGTTGCACAAAATAGTGCAACTTTTGACTAATTACTCCCTATTAGTGAAGGGACATTTGTCTTTACCACAAAATAGAGGAGTGTTAAAATGTATGTAAAAAAGATGTGTGGATATATCATTTCAGCGGATATGTCCTGTGCCTTGACCAAAGGTCTGCTGGATTTCTATTCGCCACCCACACAGGAAAGCCGGAATTATAAAATTTGGATTGCGGTTCTGGATATAAAAACCTGTCGGAAATGCCGAGACTGCCACGGTAAAATCTATCGGATGGATGAGATACCGGACGTAGAACCACCGCTTCATCCGAACTGCCGGTGCGATATAAAACCGATGAAAGCGGTAGAAGCCGGATATGGAACGAAGGACGGCCAGAACGGAGCCGATTACTGGATGAAGTATTTTGCGGATTTGCCGGAGTACTACATTACAGAGGAGGAATTGGTTGCGTTAGGTTGGAAATGGGGAAAGTCCCCTGCAAAATTTGCACCGGGCAAAATGTTAACGAGGGGAATTTATAAAAATAAAGATCATCATTTACCGCAGATTCCCGGGAGAATCTGGTATGAGGCGGACATCAACTATTACAGCGGAAGACGGAACGGCCACCGTCTGTTATGGTCAAATGACGGATTGCTGTTTGTTACCTACGATCACTATGAAACATTTTTGGAAATTATCTAGAGGAGGTTGTGTGCAATGAAAGAGGAAAAAATTGTTACACTGGATTTAACCGGCTGCAAGTACCTAGGAGAGATTCATCAGAGAATTAAAAAGGCGTTTAATTTTCCCGATTTTTATGGAGAGAATTGGAGTGCATTTGATGATTTGCTTTGGAGCGAGTGTGATGCAGATAAGGTAGTAATAATAGGAGAAGAAACTGTATCAAATGAACTTGTACCGAGCGTTAGAATGATAAATGAAATTTTACATGAGCTGAAAGAACATCGTAAAAGATATGGAGAGCAAATTGAGATCGAAATACACAGCTAAAAAAATTTTTAGATATGTTTTATCATCTTCGTGAGGCATCTAAAGTGTCCACCCCTTCCAAAATCCGACATGTTTTGACATGTCGGATTTTATTATTATAACGAAAGAGAGGAATAAAATGATAAGTTATTACGATGCAAGTAGACATGACAACTTTTGTAAATGCGCTCATTCTTCATCTGTTTTTACAGAAATGGATGAGTGGGGATACTGGGATACATGTAGTGATTGCCATAAACCCATTGAAAATACATATAGGTACAATAGTGAAGATTATTTAGAAGAAATTATGAGCCGTGATGACTAAAAAATTCAAATAATTATCTAAAGTGTCCACCCTATTTTTGTCAATATTCATGCGGGTTTGCGGGCTTTTTAGAGCGCAAAATCCAAAATGATTTTCCATAGATGCCTTTTCCAAAAAATAGCAAAACAAAGACTTTTTATGAGCAGATGCGAGGTTTTCGCCTGATTTTTCAGGCCGGAGGCCCCGATTTCTTTTTTGGGACGGGTTTTATCTGTTAGACTATGAATAATTTGTAAATATTATTCGCAAGTTGCATAAAACAGTGCAATTTTTATCCAATTTCCGGGAATTAGTGAAAAGACTTTGTCTTTATCACAAAATAGGAAAGTGCTATAATGTATGTAAAAAAGATGCGTGGATATGTCATTTAGCGGATATGTCCTGTGCCTTGACCAAAGGTCTGCTGGATTTCTATTCGCCACCCACACAGGAAAGCCGAAATTATAAAAATTGGATTGCGGTTCTGGATATAAAAACCTGTCGGAAATGCCGAGACTGCCACGGTCAAATCTACCAGATGGATGAGGTGCCGGATCTAGAGCTGCCGCTCCACTTTCACTGCCGGTGCGAGATAAAACCAATAGATGCGGTGATTGCCGGATATGGAACAAAGATGGAAAAAACGATGCTGATTACTGGATGAAGTATGTTGCGAATTTGTCGGAGTACTATATCACCAGAGACGAACTATTATCTTTAGGTTAGAAAAAAGGTAAATCTCCCGCTAAATTTGCGCCAAAGAAAATGGCTACTATGGGAATTTATCAAAATCGAAACAGACATTTACCTCAAAGATCCGGGAGAATCTGGTATGAAGCTGATATCAATTATTACAGCGGGAGACGAAATGGCCACCGTCTGTTATGGTCAAACGACGGATTGCTGTTTGTCACCTACGATCATTACGAAACATTTTCAGAAATAATTTAAGGGGGGTTGTGAGCAATGAAACAAGAAAAAATCGTTACACTGGATTTAACCGGTTGTAAATACTTAGGAGAGATCCATCAAAGAATTAAAAAAGCGTTTGATTTTCCCCATTTTTATGGAGAAAACTGGGATACGTTTTGGGATTTGTTACGGAGTGAGTGTGATGCAGACAAAGTAGTAGTAGGGGGAGATTCTGTATCCAAAGAGTTGAGCACCAGTGTTCAAACTATGAAGGGGATTTTAGAAGAGTTTCAGGAACTTTGTGATAAGGACGGCGACCCCATAGAGATCGAAATACGCAGTTAAGCAAAAAATGAAGAAAGGATGCGGCAAGCAGGAATGGACGCACTAAAAAATTGGATTCATATCCATAAAAAGCAAATTACAACCTTTATAGTTATTTTTGTAATCATTCTCTGTGCAGGAATTGTTGCAGGCGTTATACTTGGCAGCAAAGGCGGAGAGCGCACGCCCGAAAAGAGCCAGGTGATTAATTTTTCCGTTGAGGATTTAACCGGCATCGTCACGGGGCTTGAAGGAGAGACTTATGTGCTGGCCGGAAGCACTTTGGATTTATTATCCCTTTTGTCTTATGACGATTCCATCGTAATAAAGGCGGCTGCTAATGAACTGGATTTATCTACTCCTGCCAATCTGGAGGCACATTATACCTTTACAGTAAACACAAAAGCACTATGCGAATTTCTCGGGAGAGAATTTCCGGAAAACGGTATAACAGAAAGCGTGATTGTTGCTTCCAAAAAAATTATAGTGGTCGATCCGTCCGCTGCTCAGAGTCTGGAAGATGCTGGTACCGCTGTTTACCATGATACGGAAGTCACAGGAACAATCCCCAGTGATGAAACCACTGTATCAGAGAATACATCAATTCGTGAGCCGAGTAAAAATTCCACAACAAATTCAGATGCCACCGGGAACAACGAAAATATTGCTCTTGGGGCCTCTGGGACGAATGGCGGCTCACAATCTTCATTGAGCGAAACAGAAGATGAGGGAACGCCGCATGTCCATACATGGGTGTATGTAAGCCCTGAAAACAGCTGGCACATGGAATACGGAGCAGAATGCCGTATTCATGGATACAACGGCGAAGAACCGATGTTTTTTCGTTCCCAAAATGACTTATTTCTCCATCACGCGGCAGATGGGTGTACCTCCAGCTGGGGAACTGGTTTTAAAGGCTTGGCCTATCAATATTGCTCGGGATGCGGAGAAGAAGTAATCACCGGACATGTTCATGACTTTGGTACAATCGCAAAAGAGATTTATTCTGAACAAGTGGTGTGCGAATGCGGGATGTCCTTCGGTGCCGGCAAAGATTATACTGCACTGGAATCATGGAATACCCATGTAGAAATTTATACAAGCAATGGGATGCCAAAAGAAGAGCATGACAGCTATCAGATCGTTAAAACCAGTGTGACGCGGTATGAGGCTACCAAGGCATGCACCTGCGGTTGGCGTCCAGTCGATAACAGCCCAGTGTATTAGTTTTGAGCAGCATGTGCAGCCTTTAAAAATTGCGATAAATATTTAGAAAACACAGCACAAAAATTGGTGCGATAGAGAAAATTGGGATGTATTTTGGGATCTGCTTTGGAGCGAGTGTGATGCAGATAGAGTGGTTATTTTAGCAAAGGGCCCTTATTGGAAGAATTGGAATCAAATATTGATATGATGAATGGAGTTTATATGCACCGAAAGAAAAACGCGCCGGATGCGACAAGCAGAGAGACCGAGATGCACAGTTAAGATATAACGTTATTATTTTGATGCTCCATTACATCTGAAAGAGCTTGAGGCAACGATTATGTCCAGGCTCTTTTTATTTGTAAACAACTGTTTTGAGACGTTTTTCCGGTTTTTATGTGAGTGGGCCATTCTTTATTTACAAAAGCCGCGTGCTCTAGGAACCCTGAGTACCGCTCAGGAGTCAGCTTAAACTATATTGGATTTGTGTATACTGAACCTTCCAGCCGGCGTAGCTCATTCCTTTTATGACCGAGACAAGGAATTTCCTTTGCAGCGGCGATTTGTGCCGTCACAGTAAGTCTTCAGCTGCCGGAGGAGCTTCCGCTTGACGAGATGGACACCTGCATTGTATTGGCAAATGCGCTGGAAATGCAGTAAACGCCTGCCGGGAAATCCTACCGGAACAGGAACGGAACATTCATTTGACTGCTGTATTTCAAGATGGACAACCGCTAATTATAAAGATTAAAAACCCCTGCCCTACACCATTTTGCTTTAACGGAGACGGATTCCCTCTTACCCACAAACGAAAAGGGCACAGTATTGAGTTGAAGAGTATTGACGCAATTTAAAAAGTCCTCAGAATTATTCACGGACTTTTTTGAACCCAACCAAGCCTCAAAACATAATATGAGAATAAAAGGCGCATACAGCGTACAGGCTGTCAAACTTATAACTAAAGTGTATATTTAAAATATGTAGCGGCCTGGACATTTGTTATCCAAACAAATTAGATGTGTTGTCCTTTTTAATATTTACTTTTGACGGACGAGGTTATGCTTATATGATACATTATGACTGCAATCCTAAAAAGCGTTGTATTTTTGCTGTGTCACACGAAAATTATTTAACCGTTCAAGGACCGGTAGGACCACAAGGGCCGCAAGGCATTCCGGGACCGCAGGGTGTACAGGGAATTCCAGGAGAACAGGGGCCGCAAGGTCTTCAAGGTCCTAAAGGGGAGCCGGGAATTCCCGGTATTCAAGGGCCGCGCGGCCCACAAGGCGAACGTGGTGCAACTGGCCCGGAAGGCGCCGCTGGTACTCCTGGAATCACAGGACCGAAAGGTGATCCAGGCCCTACAGGAGCAACAGGGCCACAAGGGCCCACCGGACCGCAAGGAATCCAAGGAGATGTCGGCCCGACTGGACCAACCGGCGCAACTGGTGCGACCGGTGCGAAAGGCGACACCGGGTCACAGGGACCACAAGGCGAACAAGGGCCGACTGGACCAACCGGCGCAACTGGTGCGACCGGTGCGAAAGGCGACACCGGGTCACAGGGACCACAAGGCGAACAAGGGCCGACTGGACCAACCGGTGCGACCGGCGCAAAAGGCGATACCGGACCACAGGGGAAAATGCCCCTTATGGCAATTGCCGAAAATACAAAAACCAGTTATAAAGTCCACTTTCAAACCGATACAGCGGAATTTACCAGTCCAAATCTCAAATCAAATGTAGAATTTTACAACTATAATTTATCCGCAACTGGAAGTACGGTTAATATTCCACTGGAAAGTCTGACTCTGGTCATCCGCAATGTTTCTACAACCAGTATTCGGATCTCGATTCAGCCTACAATAACCGGAACCTCTGTTTTGGCTGATATCCGCCGTACCACCATTTATGATTCAACTATTGAAACACAGACCAATAATAATGTTACGATATCAGCCAGTCTTTCATTGGACGATATTGTCTATACTATGTCACAGGAAACCCACTGGATGCGGATTCGCCAGCAAAATCCAACAACCAAACTCTGGTCGTTATGCGAAGTTCATACATTCGCCTCACAAAATGCTTCCAGAACCACTATATGGATTAATTGGATTTACACTGATGGTTCGTTTCCGACACCATAAAAATAAGCCTGCTTGCTATAAAAGCAGCAGCTCTTCTTCCCTATTTTGCAAAGATATGAACCCAAAACGGCGCCAGTTCAAATTGGCGCCGTTTGATGATTTTGCGGAAATCGTTTCGCTTTCCGCTAAAAACGCTGCCAGGTTTCCTTACGGAACAACAGCAGCAGCGGAAACAGTTCCAAACGCCCAGCCAGCATATCAAAAATAAGCACAAGCTTTGCGCCGCCGGAAAAAATGGAGAAATTTTGGGTAGGGCCAACCAGCTCAAGTCCTGGCCCAACATTATTGAGAGTGGCGGCTACCGCTGTAAAATTAGTGACAAGATCATGATTGTCAAACCCTATTAACAGAACTGAGAGTGAGAAAACAAGCACATAAGCCACCATAAACACATTGATGGAACGCATAACTTCATGCGGAACCATTTTTCCATCCATGCTGATTTTTGCAACCCCCTGCGGGTGCAGGAAATGCAGCAGCTCTTTGCGGACGGTTTTAAACAGGATGATGATGCGGGACACTTTAAAACCGCCGCCAGTGCTGCCCGCGCAGGCGCCCACAAACATGAGAATGACCAAAACGGTACGGCTCACCTCCGGCCACTGGCCGAAATCTGCCGTGGCAAAGCCTGTTGTGGTGATGATGGAACCCACCTGAAAGGCCGCCTGCTGAATGGCTTGGCCTATATTCTCGTACAGGCCGTGTATATTCGCAGTGATAACCGCTATTGAAGCGATGATGATCAACAAATACCAGCGGATTTCCTCCAGAAAAAGTGCCCGTTTGAATTTGCGGAGCAGCAAAAGAAAATAAAAATTGAAGTTGATTCCGAACAGAATCATAAACACAGTAACCACATTTTGCAGGTATGGAGAATAACTTGCCATACTGTCATTTTTGATGCCGAAGCCGCCGGTTCCCGCTGTGCCAAACGCAACGGTAACGGCGTCAAACAGCGGCATATCTCCGGCCAAGAGCAACAGGATTTGAATAACGGTCAAAGCGATGTAGATTCCATATAAAATTTTAGCTGTGGACTGCACCTTTGGAACCAGCTTTTCCACCTGAGGGCCTGGGCTTTCAGCTTTCATCAAGTTGACATGGGAGCCTCCGGTGAGTGGAAGCAGTGTCAGCAAAAAAACCAGCACGCCCATGCCGCCAATCCAGTGGGTAAAGCTGCGCCAAAACAACAGGCTGCGGGGCAGGATTTCCACATCCGGCAGTATACTGGCTCCAGTGGTCGTAAAGCCGGAAACGGTCTCGAACAATGCGTCGATGGGATCTTTGATTGCCCCGGTGAATAGAAATGGCAGCGCGCCCATAACGCTGATGACAATCCAGCTCAATGCAGTAATGACAAACCCTTCCCGCAGATAAAAAACCCGGTTGCGAGGTTTGCGGTGAACCAGAAGCACCCCGAACAGCAGGCACAAGCCCATTGCCGCTGCAAAGGCCAACAAAGCGCCATGTTCCAGATACAGAGCCGCTACAAGCAACGGCAGGGCCAGAAGCGCACACTCGCACAATAGAATCCAGCCCAGAATATAAAAAATCATGGATAGGTTCATTTTGGCCCTCCGCTAAGATTTCACAATATCCCGCAGGTCATGCAGGCCGTGTTCCAATGTGACGACAATGACCGAATCCCCCACCTGGATGCTATCGCTGCCGCTCGGAATGATAATTTGATCACCCCGGGTAATACAGCACACCAACTGGTTGGGTTTGAGCTTCAGCTCAGACAAGGGCACACCGGTTGCATGGGACGCCTCATGCACTGTAAACTCCAATGCCTCAACGCGATCGTCCAAAATACGGTAAAGGGTTTTAATGTTGCTACCCGCCTCATTTTGCAGAGCGCGCACATGCTGGACAATAAAATCACAAATAAGATACTTGGGGTAGATAGCGCTCCCAATGTCCAATCCTTCCAGAATATCGTCAAACTCCAGCCGATTAATTTTAGTCACCAGCTTTGCGTTGCTGTGTTTTTTGGCGAACAACGCCAGCAGGACATTTTCCTCATCGATATTGGTGAGAGCGACAAAAGCCTCGGCCAAAGGAAGCCCTTCCGCCAGCAGGAGTTGGCGGTCGGTGCCGTCACCGTACAAAATAGTGGCACCGGGCAGGGTTTCCGCCAGTTCTTCACAGCGTTTGGTGTCATGTTCGACAATCCGCACCCGAATGTCATGCGCGAGCAGATCCTTTGCCAGATAGTAGCCAATGGTGCCGCCACCCACAATCAGAGCGCTACGCACTGGGCGGGTTGGCATACCGAGCCTGCCGAAAAAAGCCGCCGCCTTTTCCTGTGTGGCGAGAATGGTAATAATATCGCCTTTCCGCAGGATAAACCCGCCGCTTGGGATGACCACATCCTCTCCCCGCTCAACTGCGCAGATCAAAACGCCGCTCCCAATCCGGCTGGAAAGGTCGCGCAGTGGGATGCTGTCCAGCCCCTTGCTGTTATTAAGCTGAAATTTAATCAGGCCGACGCGGCCTTCTGCAAAGGTGTCGATCTTCATAGCAGCGGGAAAGCAGAGCAAACGTGATATTTCCTGCGCAGAAGCAAGCTCCGGATTGATGATAGTAGAAATATTTAACTGTTGCTTGATGAAATCCAGCTCATGGCTGTACGCGGGGTTGCGCACCCGTGCAATAGCGCGGCAGTGGCCCACCTTTTTGGCAAACATGCAGCACAGCAGGTTGAGTTCATCGGAACCGGTAACGGCGATGAGGACATCTGCCGTTTCCAGACCCGCCTCGTTAAGCACACCGATGGAAGATCCATTGCCCACAATGCCCATGATATCCAAGCTTTGGGTGATACGCTGAATCTTTTCGGCGCTGGTATCAATAACCGTAACACTATGGCCCTCTTCGCTGAGTTGGTGCGCCAGAGCGGCACCGACTTTACCGCATCCAACCAATATAATTTCCATTTGGACGCTTCCTTTTTGTTGATATTGAGTGCTATTATAGCACGTCTGTCGAAAAAGTCTATAAAAACAGTGAAAGTTGTAAAGATTGTATTAAGAAAATCTCAAATCATTACACCTTTCATCCGGTCTGACAGGGGGAAAAGGGCGAAAAACGGTGAATTGTTCGTTGACTCCCCTTACAGCCCAGCGTATAATGTAAAATTGGGATAAAGAAAGGACAGGCCGCCATTCCGGTACACAAAACAGTATGGCCTGTTCAAAGGAGAGTATTTATGGATTTTAACGTCATGAACATCCTGTTTTACTGCGCTGTCATTTTAGTGACAACCAAGCTGTTTGGCATGCTGACAAGAAAAATTGGTCTGCCGCAGGTCGTTGGCATGATTCTCGCCGGGCTGATCATTGGGCCTGCTATTTTTGGACAGATGGGAATTAACGGATTTCAGGGAATTATCCATCCAAACGAACCAGAAATGGATGTACTGCAAAGTTTTTCACAGATTGGAGTCGTTTTCATTCTGTTTTCCAGCGGCTTGGAAACCGATTTTAAAGAGCTGAAACGCAGCGGCGCCGCCGCAACGGCGATTGCGGTTGCCGGCGTACTTGTTCCTGTAGCATTAGGAGCTTTTGGCGCCCTATTTTTTATGGGGTGGCCCAGCCGCGCGCTCAACAACGGCATTCTCATGAACGCGTTGTTTATTGGTTGTATTCTTGCAGCTACCAGCGTAGGCATCACCGTAGAAACGCTGCGCGAACTCGGCAAGCTGAATACGCGGGTTGGTACAACCATTCTGAGTGCGGCAATTATTGACGATGTGCTCGGCATTATTCTGCTAAGCGTTATCACCGGTATGAACGGTGGCGGAAGCATTGGTATTACGCTGTTAAAAGCAGCCGGATTCTTTGTATTTACCATTGGGCTTGGATTGCTGATGCGCTGGCTCTTCAAGCAGCTTGTTAAAAAGTACCCGCACAAGCGCCGGACCAGTATTTTTGCCATTGCCATGTGCTTTTTCTATGCTTACTGTGCAGAGGAGTTCTTTGACATTGCCGCTATTACCGGCGCTTTTATGGCCGGTTTGATGCTCAGCGGGCTGGATGATACCTCCTTTGTTGACCGCAAGGTGGTAGTGAGCGGATACATGATTTTCACCCCAATGTTTTTTGCTTACATTGGTATCAGCGCCGATTTCAGCCATTTCCAGCTTTCCGGGCTTATTTTTGCCGCTGTGTTCGTACTGCTTGGTCTTGTGGGGAAAATTGCCGGCTGTGGTGCTACAGCGCGTGCTTTCCATTACAACGGCCGGGAATCGCTGACCATTGGCTGCGGGATGATTGCCCGCGGCGAGGTTGCATTGGCGGTTTATGCCACCGGGCAGAGTCTCATTTATTATGAAAACGGTGTACTGGCCGGGATTGACCCATTGGTTGCAACCATCTTCCTGATTGTACTGTCTTCAGTTTTCTGCCCCATCTTCCTGAAGCTGGTCTTTAAAAACCAACATCAGCCGCCGGTCTCCGGTGCGGGGCATAAAACCACCATTTCCTCCGAGGCGATTGACAACGTCATGGACGGTGACGTCACCGCGATTGTTTCTAGCGCACCGGAGCAGAAAACGTCGGGCTCCGGCCAACAGCCTGCATACCAAGTCTGACATCAATATGACTTTCCAATTTTGGTATAAGACCTCCCTAGTGGATGAATCTTCGAGGGAGGTTTTTCTATGTAATGACGGACTCTTTTTTAGGCTGGATATTTGGGAGCACAAAAAAGAATTTGCCTATTTTCATTTTAATTAAAAGAGCGTATAATCGAAGAGAAAGAGGTGTTACGATGAACCAAGAATTATACAATAAAATTTCTTCATGGATTGACGCACACCACGCTGACATGGTCAAGGACATCTTCCGCCTGGTGCGGATCCCAAGCATTTCGGAGCCAAATTCCAAGATAGCTCCTTACGGGCAGGCTTGCCGTGATGTATTGGAGGAGATGCTCGCCATTGGCAAGGAACACGGCTTTCAAACCCGAAATTACGACAACCGCTGCGGCGGTCTCTGGCTGGACGGTGACGAAAGCGATGTTTCTGAAAGCATTGGCTTTTGGGGGCACCTTGATGTTGTCCCAACCGGCGACCACTGGCAGTTTTCCCCATTTGAGCCGTTTGAAAAGGACGGTTTTCTGGTTGGCCGCGGTGTGGAGGACAACAAGGGGCCGACCATTGCCGTTATGTATGTCCTACTTTGCCTGCATGAGCTTGGCGTCAAGCTTAAGCATCCTCTACGACTCTTTGTTGGCTGCGACGAAGAGGTTGGCATGAGCGACCTTGAATATTACGCGGAGCATTACCCCTGCCCCAAGCTCTCAATTGTAGCGGACAGCGGATTCCCGGTCTGCTATGGGGAAAAGGGCATCCTTGAGGCAAACCTTGTTTCGGAGCGGCCGGTCAGTGAGGAGATTCTCTTACTCAATGGAGGAGTTGCCAGCAATATGGTGCCGGATCGTGCAGAAATTGTCCTGCGCAAAACCGAACATACAACGGCAGCCCTTTCCCTGCTTCCCAAGGAATTTACAGTTGAGGAAGAGGAAAACGCCTACCGCATCTCGGTTCATGGGGTTTCCAGCCATACGGCTTTTCCGGAGGGCGGTATCAGTGCCATTTCCCGGCTCGCCAAAGGGCTTGCCTATGCGGACATCCTCAGCGACCAAGACGCAGAAATCATCCTGTTTTTCTGTGAAGCGGGGCAGGATTTTTACGGACGCGGACTGCACATTCAAGGGGAGGACGACATATCTGGAAAATTGACCTGCGTGGGCAGCATGTGTGGCCTGGATGACGGACGGCGGGCATGGCTGCATTTTAACATCCGCTACCCGGTTACGGCCGACTCTCAAAAAATGATTGGCATCATTCGCACGACGGCGGCGCAGCACGGCTTTACCCTTGATTTAAAACGGGACAGCAAGCCGAACTACTACCCTAAAGAGCAGCCCGCTGTCAAGGTGCTCAACGGTGTTTTCAACGAGATGACCGGAAAGCAGGCAGAACCTTATGTAATGGGCGGCGGAACCTACGCCCGCAAACTCCCGCGCGCGTTTGCGTTTGGCCCCTCCATGCCAGGCGATTCCAAAGAACATTCCATGTTCCCTGCGGGGCACGGCGGCGGCCATGAACCGGATGAATGTCTGAAGCTCTCCAGCCTGTTTGAAGCCATGAAGATTTACTGCATGGGGCTGATTGCGCTGGACGATTACGAGCTTTAACCGACCGTCAAAGGCTGGGGGTGAACCTACCAACCCCTTTGTCGGGGCCTCATTCATCTGGATACGTTCTGAAAAGGAATGGACAAAAAATGCAGGCTGTAAAATCTTCTACAGTCTGCATTTTTATTGCCGGAAGCAATTCCAATTTTTTAAGGGAATCTGGTGCTCCCCGGCCCCAAAAATCTGACAGACAGCCGGCATCCGCAGTTTTTGCGGATGCCGGCTGTTTAAACTTCAACGGAAACAATGTGTTTATTGCCGCTGAATAAATCCAATAACTCGTTCATTTTTTCGACGCCGGATACCCGGAGCTCAAACTCAATGCGGTAATAGCCAGTTTCGGCATCCCGTTTGACTTTGGTTCCCAGAATTCGGATGTGGTTTTCGGCGAGCTTATCCCGCACGTACCGCAGGGTGGCGTCGCCGTCCTCCAGTTCAAACACAATTCGCTCCCCCATGTAAAACGGGAGCCATTTATGGTTGCGGTGCAGCACGATTTGTACCACAAGAATTAAAACCGCCGATGCAATCCCGATGAGATACATCCCAGCACCAAGCGCCATGCCAACACCTGCCGTCGTCCAGATTCCCGCGGCCGTCGTCAAGCCGTTGACCTCCTTTTTTCGGACGAAGATAATACCGACCCCTAAAAATCCAACGCCGGATACAATCTGCGCTGCAACACGGGAAGGGTCCAGACCAATACCTTCGCCCCCCAAGACGTCCCAAAATCCGTATTTGGAGACCTCGGTCATCAACGCGGCGCCAAGGGCGACAATTAAATGGGTGCGCACCCCAGCTACCTTTAAACGATTTTGGCGCTCATAGCCAATGGTAACGCCGCAGATACAGGCAAGCAGCAACCGTAAAAACAGCACCGCCTGCGTCTGCCATTCCATTTCCATACCGTTTTCCTGCCTTTCCTTTGCTGTGCCTTAGGCTGCCTGCTGGCTTGCGGCATCACTCTGCGCTTGCTCCAGGTAACGCTCCACCTGTTTTTGAAGGATGCTGAAGCTGGACGGGCCGGTCTCCAGCAGTACACGGTTGAATTCCACTGGGTCAAACGCGGCGCCAAGCGTTTCCCTAGCGTTGTCGTACAAATCCTGATAATACATCCCATTGAGGTAGTATTGCAGGTAATTGGTCGGGGTTTCCAGAATTAGATCAAACTGTTCATCCAAAATATCGGTGGAAACATCCATACCATAACGCTTCATTTCCGCATAAAACTCTTCTCTGCTCCAACCCTCGTAGTGGATACCGATATCTGCAAGCCCAATAACCGCCTGGGTAGCGACGGTATTATAATTCATAAACGCCAGCGCCGCCTTATTCTCCGCCGGGGCATACTTCCAGACGTTTCCCTCTACATAAGTCGCCCAACCCTCACTGTAGCCGTTATAATCAATCATATAACGGAAGAGGGGCAGTTCCAGCGACTTAAAATACACATTTTGATACATGTGGCCCGGATATCCTTCATGCGCCACCGTTGAAAAAAGGCTTTGGTCGTAGTCGCCATTGACGTAAATGGCCTCCGGTTCGCTTGGATCCTTGTCAATTTTGGAAACCAGGTAGGCCGCGGGCGAGAAATTATCCTTCATGGAGTCCGGCACCTGAATGACCTTATACAACAGGTAATCCACAGCCGGATAATCCGTAAAAATCTGGGTTTGCAGGTAGTCAAGATTTTCTTCAACCGAGGTAAAATTGCTGTACTGTACCGTTCCCGTGCCCACCATAACATCGGTCAATTCCTCTGTATATTCCTCGTAAAGATGCATCATTTTCATCAGATTCTCATTGTAAATGCCTTCTAGATAGGTTTTCAGTTCCTCAATGCTGGTGTCAATTCCGGTCGATTGCCGGAGCACAGCCTGGTAATACTCTTTTCCTTCCGGCTTGGCGGCGAGGCCCAGGTCGCTGGATTTTACCTCAATTTTGGACAACGCCTCACCCAGAACCTGATATGCAGGCACAAACCGGTTGTTGACCAGATTGGCATTCTGCTCCATTGCCTCTTTCTTTTCCTGCTCGGTCAAAAAGTCTGCGGCTGCAATTTTCTGGTTCATCCCATCGATGAGAAAACGGTTGTCGCCGCTTGAAAAATTCTCGCACTGTTCAATGACCTTTGCCATAATGGTCTGGCCCATGCCGACCTGTTTTTCCTGCCGCTGGCGCTCCATATCGGCATACTTCAAAAAGGTCTCCTCGGTGGTTTCAAGGATATGGAAGTAAGATTCCAGGTCGGTCTTGTCGTTGATGGTAAATTCATTGAGCAGCATGGGAAGCTGTGCCTGGTACCCGATAAAACTTCCCAGATAACTGTTGTCAAGTTCAAAATAATCGAGCGTGAGCAGGCTGCGCTGCAAATAGTCCTTGAGAATATCATAATTGAGTTTCTGCTCTTCGTTCAGGCGATTGTAATCAAAACGGCTGAGTTGGCTGAGCAGATGGTTGATCTCTTCCTTGGACTGCTTATAGTCCTGTTCATCCGAATACGGAAGCTCCAGTATCTCTTTTTCAAACCCGTATTTTTCCGGGTCGTTAAAAAGGTAATTCATATTAAAATTATCCGCACTTATGAGCTTTGCCGGCAGTTCTTCCAGAAACTGGTCAAAATCCTCCGGCGAACCCGGGGTACAACCGCTAAGCTGAAGCACCATGACTGCAGTAACCAAAATGGTTCCTGCTTTTTTGAACAGATTCATAGCACACCTCACAAATTCTATTTTTTCCATTATACAGGATCCCATTCCGCTGCGCAAATATATCCCAGACGTTCTATACGATGCGACGCAAAAACCGGACTCTTTTCTTTTGCCAACGGCTGTGCTATGCTAGTAGTATTCCGAGTTTTACGAAAATATTGATTCCGCTCATAAAACGAGAGAAAAACCCGGCATAAGAGGCATAATAATGGTAAAACAGAAAAACCGGAGTTTATTATGATTGTAACCGTTACCTTAAATCCATCGCTTGATTACACGATGCAGGTTCCGGACTTTGTACCGGGACGTGTTTACCGCAGCGCCGGGGAAACCATATATCCCGGCGGAAAGGGACTAAATGTCTCGCTGATGCTGGCGCGGCTCGGCCTGAAAAGTACCGCTCTGGGTTTTGCCGCCGGATTTACCGGGCAGGAGCTGGAACGCATTCTCACCGGGCTTGGGTGCCGCTGCGAATTCATTCAGGCACAAACCGGCATGACCCGCATTAATGTTAAGTTAAAGACAGCGCAGGAATGCGATATCAACGGCCTGGGTCCTCAGATTTCGCCGGGCGAGTTGGAGCTGCTTTGCCGCAAGTTGGACACACTGAAGCAGGATGATATTCTGGTGCTTGCCGGAAGCCTCCCCCCTTCTCTTCCGGAAAATTGCTATGAGGATATTCTGGCCCGGCTGGAAGGACGCGGAATTCAGTTTGTAGTGGATACCGAAGGAATATGGCTTTTAAATACTTTAAAGCACCGTCCGTTTTTAGTTAAGCCCAATCACCATGAATTGGGCGGGCTGTTTGGCACTGAACCGCAAAATACGGCGGAAATTATCAGGATGGCAAAGGAATTACAAGCCCGGGGTGCACGCAACGTGCTGGTTTCGCTGGCGAAAGACGGAGCTGTGCTTATCCCAGAGAAAGGCGACGTACAAATAGCAGACGCTCCTAAGGGGAAATTAATCAATTCGGTTGGCGCTGGGGATTCCATGATTGCCGGGTTTCTCGCGGGCTATGTCCGCACGAAGGATGCTTCAAAAGCACTTAGTCTTGGCGTCGCTGCAGGAAGCGCCACCGCTTTTTCCCCCTGGTTGGCGGAAGCGGCGCAGGTTGCCGCGCTGTTGGAGAACCCTGAAATGTTTGGTTTATCCCTTACAAAGGAAAACTGCCGTTTACCATAAGGCTGACAGCGCGGAAGCGAACCAATAAAGCCGCCCTTAAGGGAATATGTGCCCAGTATTTCAGGTTTTGTCCACGGACTTACAATTACTTGGGGGAGATGTCACTCAGCTGCCGGGCCGTTTCTGGAAGCAGCTCTGTTTTCAAAAGCGGCAGCTCGTTCCCCGTGCGTACAGAGCTTTGGAGCGATGGCGCTCCCCTAAGAGACAGCCCGGTTTTTGAAAGGCCGGAGAGTGGTTCGACACTGGGCAATTAAAGGAGCATCCTGTCAGTCATAAGCCGCCCGGAGGCGATGGAAAAATTTCATAAGTGCCGAAACCGACCGTAAGGCTGCAAACAGCTGTTATTCAGTAAGAAAAAGGCGGATATCTCCCCTCTTTCGACAAAAAATAATGATATTTGCCCGGAAAGCGCGTGATTTGCTTCCTCTATTTTTAATTTTCTTGCACCATCTTCACAGACCGTTAATAAAATTAGTTTATAATTAAAATATTATATTTTAGAGAAAGGCGGCTGATGCAATGGCTAATATCGTTTCGAATCCGTATACGGAAATCACCTCCGATATTCTCGAATTGTCTCAATTATGCGTCCGGAACAGCACCATTGATCCCCAGCTTTTTGTCAAACATGAGGTCAACCGTGGCCTGCGTGATTTAAACGGCAACGGCGTACTGACCGGTCTGACTGAAATTTCCGATATTATTTCCCACAAAGTTGTAGACGGCAAAAAGGTTCCCTGCGAAGGAAAACTGTATTACCGCGGCGTAGACATTGAAGAGATTGTAAGGGGGTTTATCCGCGAAAAACGGTTTGGCTTTGAAGAGGCCACCTATCTCCTGCTGTTCGGCGACCTGCCGAACCATGAACAGCTCAAACATTTTCAAGAATTGCTTGCAAACTACCGTACTCTGCCAACGAGCTTTGTGCGCGATATTATTATGAAGGCGCCGAGCGCGGACATGATGAACACCCTTGCCCGCAGTGTGCTGACCCTGTATTCCTATGACGATGCGGCGGACGACACTTCTATACCAAATGTACTGCGTCAATGTTTGCAGCTCATTGCACTGTTCCCGCTGCTTTCGGTTTACGGGTACCAGGCGTACAGCCATTACCATGATGGCAACAGTCTGTTTATCCACAGCCCGCAACCGGAACTTTCGACTGCGGAGAATATTCTTTATACCCTGCGTCCGGACAGCAGCTTTACCGAATTGGAAGCAAAAATCCTCGATGTAGCGCTGGTGCTGCATGCCGAGCACGGCGGCGGCAATAACTCAACCTTTACGACCCACGTGGTCTCCTCTTCTGGTACTGACACTTATTCCACCATTGCGGCGTCGCTTGGTTCTCTTAAGGGACCAAAGCACGGCGGGGCAAACATCAAGGTGGTGCGGATGTTTGAGGACATGAAACAGAACATCCGTGATTGGAGCGATGAGGAAGAAATTACCTGCTACCTCAAGGCACTGTTACATAAGGAAGCGTTCGACAAAGCCGGGCTTATTTACGGGATGGGACATGCGGTTTATTCCCTTTCCGACCCGCGTGCCAATATTTTCAAGGCCTTTGTCAAGAGCCTTTCCGAAGAGAAGGGGTTGACCGAGGAATTCCAGCTGTATTCCATGGTCGAACGGCTTGCGCCGCAGGTAATTGCTGAAGAACGGCATATTTACAAAGGCGTCAGCGCAAACATAGACTTTTACAGCGGCTTTGTATACCACATGCTCAACCTGCCGCTGGAGCTTTATACCCCCATTTTTGCCATTGCGCGCATCACCGGGTGGAGTGCCCACCGCATTGAGGAACTCATCAATGCCGGAAAGATCATCCGCCCGTCCTATAAAAGTGTGACCACACTGCGGGATTACGTTCCATTGGACTTGCGGTAAAGTGCAAACAAGGGCAGCAAGTGCTGTCCTTGTTTTTTATTCCACGCGAGCGGTTTCGGTGACGCCAAAATTCGAACAGGCTGTTTCCGTTCCGAAGCGGGATTTCCCAGCCTATGGCGTCAAAATTTGAGCAGTACGCTTTTATTGTGGAACAGGATTGCCCCGTGGATTTGTCTGCCAAAAACTGTATGAGAGGGCCTTGTAAATGCCATTTTTCGACGGAAGCCAGAAAAAAATCGGGCAGGGCGCGCAGGCGGTTGTCTACCTTTACAAAGGCTGCGCCTATAAGGTCTACCGGGAGGATTATCCCAAAGAATGGATTCAGGGAGAGCTGATGACCCAGCGTGAAATTGTTAAAACCGGCTTACCCGTTGTGCATTATGCCAAAACCGAGGCGCCGAACATTCTGAAAATGGATTATATTGACGGCATCACGCTGGGAGATCAAATGTTGGCTGGGAGCGCGCCGAACAGCTTACAGGACATGGTTCAGCTTCAGAAAAAAATCCATACGCACACCAACGTGCACTTACGGTCTCTGAGAGAATCGGCTTTGCAGGATCTCGCTGTACTGGAGGCCGCTCCGGTGCGGAAAGCCCGCGTACAAGCCATTCTGGACACAATACCAGAACAAACAAACCTGCTGCATTTGGATTTTCATTTTTTTAACATCATGCGTGCGAACAAGAGGTATTACATCATTGACTGGATCAACGCGCGCATAGGGAATCCTGTATTTGATTTTGCCCGGAGTTATCTGCTCCTCTATGAGGCAATGCCTGATCTGGCCTGGAAATATCGCACACTTATTTTAAGTGATCCAGCCATTGATACAGCCCACTGGACGCCAGCTGTTTATGTGTCCGCTCTGCTCCGCCTAAAAGAAAACAGCAATGAAGCTACGGTGGAATTAATCCAATCCACAGAATGCGAGCTGTTCGGCTAAATCATTGAGCTATAGATAAAGCGCAGGCTATGAAATGTTTGTTTCACAGTCTGCGCCTTGTGGTATAATCAGCCTCTTTTGCTCCATCCGGAGCGGTAGGATCATTTGTTCCAGATGTGCGGGAGAAGTTCCTCCAGCAAAAGGCTCCCGCCTGAGAGCAGCACCTCGGTTTTCAGGTTTTCTTCATTGATCTGGTACATAAATTCCCGACACCGTCCGCAGGGGGCGACAATCCCAATTTCATCACAGACGGCTACAATTTTTTCAATCCGGCTTTCTCCGGCAGTGATCATCGCCGCAATAGCCGCGTGTTCTGCGCAAAACCCCATCGAGCAGGGAACGTCAATACACACCCCTTTATAGATATTTCCCCGATCGGTAATCAATGCAGCGGCAACCGAACCGGCGGATGATAAATCCGATAATTCACGTGGATTCAGGGTCTCATAAGCGATTTTGACCAACTCTTCAAATTCCATTGGGTTTCCTCCTATTCTGCGGCCGTATACCAGTGGCTGGGCAGTTTTAACTGAATATTCGCTGCAGCGCAGCTTTTATGCAATATAATTTGTCAAAAAACGGTACTGAGACTCCAGCAGGAAAAAGCCTGCCGCCCAGCTCGCCAGATTGGCAACGACGCCATAAACCCATGCACGGGTAGCGCTATGCCCTTTCAAGCGTTTTCCATACACCAATACTTCCACAACAAGGATGACAAGTTCAACCGGAAGCTGCACCATATAAGCCACGATGGATCCACCCTGAATCAAAGTGATGCCAAACGTCAATGTAAGCAAAACCTGTGTTGCAAGGTTGGTACACAAAAACACCTTCCAATTCTCCTGCAGGCGAAAACGAAACAACAATAGGACGGCGCCTTCCAGAAGCAGAGTGGGAACACAGGTGGAAAGAAACTGTACCAGATAGAGTAGAAGCAAATTCGTCGCACGAACGGGTACGCCGTCACTTGCTTCGGTGAACGGCAGGATAGCTTCGCCGCTGTTGGCAGCGGCTTGATAATCAAAGAACACGCTGCTCTGGAATGCCTGACGAACAACCTCTTGACTGACCACTACCCTGCCGCTTTGGGTAACAAGGATAATACGGCAGGAAGTTGGAAGGCCATAATACCCAAACACATGCATCCTGCCGCCCTCCTCCGGCGTTCCAGTCAAATCCCCCCACATTGGAATCTTTGTACCGCCAACATAGGCTGGATACCAGCCTTTATCCTGGTAAGTGTCAAGAAGGGCCAGCATTTCCGGGTTTAAGGACGTCTGCTTCTCTTCTGAAAGATTGGAATATCCTCCGGACTCCCGGATCAGCAGATCCAGATAATAGGGCTCTTCGGGCGGATTGATCACATGAACGGTGAGCTGAGGCTTTGGGCCCATATCCGCTGAAACCGGCAAGGCAAACAGAAGCGCCAGAGATAAAAGGAATATTATTTCTATAAAGGTTTTGCGCCGGACGGTTTTCATAGCAGTACCGCCTTTCCGAACTCAGGTTTTCAGGCGTTTGCCGGACATGCAGTGCACCTCCAGGCGAAAAACGGCTGTGCGTTCGACGAGTGCCTCCGGGTAATCCTGATCCGGGAAACCAATATAGTGTTCGGCAAGAACCGCAAGTGCCATGCGTTTTTCCTCCGGATCACGGACAACAGAAATACGCCCCTCCCCCATGACCGCTTCATACTCCATGGTGTAATTGTGAGGTTCCCGTTCGACAAAACGGTGGGCAGTATCCGCCTCAAAGCAAACAAATGGGGCTTGCGCGATCAGCTCGTATTTCCGGCCAGCCAGTGCGCCATGGAAATAAAGAGTCAATGCACCGTCAGAATTGACAGCCCCAAAGTTCATAGGTACAATATAAGGATGTTCGCCGCCAAAGCCGACGCGGCAAACGTCGCAGGACAACAGGATTTTGAGTTGTTCGGAAAATTCGGGGACCTCACGTTCTTTTCTTCGCACCACAACCACACCTTCATGCAAATTTTCTAAGCACATCCTAACATGGATAGAAGCGAAGCGCAAGCCAAAACTTCGGCCGAATAGGACTAAACTAAGGTTTACAGGCAGTACAGGCCGAATGCGGAATCCAAAAGTCCAGCCTAAAACAACAAGGGTGGTACCGAGACTTCGGCACCACCCCTATTTATTCAGTTATTCTGAAAGAAAGTTCCTTAAAAAGCTAACGTGTCCGGCGGACTCACTCCTCACCATCTTATTCAATCTTTAATACAATTAATCTGCAAAGACGGAACATTTTTATCATCTTCCTTCGATGCTTTTTCTATATTAAAGAACCATTAGCTGTGTACATTTAGTACATCGGACTCACCTTTTCAATTTTTTCTTGGTCCGTTTGGAAAAGCAAGCTGTGATATTACTCATTTTCATCGCTCAGCCTGCGGAACAAGGTTTATCTTTTTAATTGAACAATTTCTTCAATCACTCGTGGCTCAAGTTGTGTCAAACCTTCGGTTCCACAAACGTCTCAGCCCTCTTTGGCAATCAATTAAAAGAAGCCTCCGCTTAACTTGTTCCAAACGGACACACGCTGTTCTTCTGTTATACTGCCCATTGGAAACACCTCTTTCAATTCTAATTTCTTCTTGTTTTCTCTTCTCTTTCTTTCTGTCTATAATATACTCCACTTTTTAGTTTTTGTCAATAGTTTTTTTGGAGTTTTTTTAACTTTTTTATTAGAAATTTCTAATAGACGAAAAATAATTGACTTGCGGTGGTATTTCCGTTACAATTAAACTCAGACGTATGTAATGTCGGCCGCGGCAGATACTAATGCGGTGAAAACCACTATGGATAAGGAGAACGATATGAGCGATATGGATATGACCCCGGATATTTACACCCTTGTGGACGAAGAAGGCAATGAGCAGGCTTTTGAACTGCTTGATGTGCTGGATTTAGACGACAACCGCTATTTTGCGTTGATTCCGTATTATGAAAAACCGGAAGAATCCATTGAAGATGATGGAGACCTGGTCATTCTGAAGTCCGAAATGGTGGATGACGAGGAAATGATGGCCTCTATTGACGATGACGAGGAATACGAGCGTGTCGGCGCAATTTTCTTAGAGCGCTTGGACAATATGTTTGATGATGAATTCGACGGCGACGTGGAAGAAATCGACGAATAAAAGCAGGAAATCCCTCTTGATTTTTAAGGGCAATGTGCTATAATAAGCACATAAAATTGTTTTTATTTTCTGCCTTGTTTAGTTAGTGTAGCTAATTAATCCGACACTTAATTTTAGGAATCTTGACCTCTGGGGGTGGACTGCAGACCTCCCGCTTTTGCGGACGAAGGGAGCGCGAAACTCTCAGGAAGATATCCACCCTGTCTAGAAGGACCGGGTTTTTAATTGCTACACGACTGCAAGGCGGTATTCTGTTTATTCAAAGGCGGGTTATTGGTCCGCCTTTTTTATTTGCCTTTTACTTTACGTGAATTTCATTGGTGTGCAGCGCCGTGCTCCTTACCCCTCAATCCTAACCCGATAAAGTTGGAAACAGAAAGCCTGAACCATGAAAGGGTGCAATACGATACGCGCACGACGTTTTATGCAACAGAGTACTGCAGGGCATTTTTAAGCTCTATACAGCGGCACCCGGCAAAGGCTGTATTTTTATGCAGGCAATTTTGTTCCGCGTTCGAAAGCTGTTTTAACTCCAAGCACATAAATTCTTTCAAAACATCGAATAATAAATGGGTGTAAGGAGTGATTCATGTGCAATTCAAACAGCGCGTCAAATTTGGCGTGCTCGGCTTTATATCCGGCATCCTCAACGGGCTGTTCGGCGCGGGCGGCGGGGTTGTTGCAGTGCCGTTGCTCGAAAAATTTGGAGTTGAGGCCAAAAAAGCCCACGCAACCTCCATCGCCATTATTCTGCCGACCAGCATTATTAGTGCGGTGCTTTACTATCTGAACGGAAACATTGATCTGCTTGGGGCGGCCGCCTATCTGCCGACTGGGCTTATTGGCGCGGGCGTTGGGGCAATGCTGCTCAAAAAAATCCCGGTGAAATGGCTTAAATGCGTCTTTGCGGGAGTCATCATCGTTGGAGCGATGAGGATGCTGCTGCAATGATGGACTGGATTATCATTGGAATTGTAGCCTTTCTCACCGGGATCACCGCCTCGATGGGGCTGGGCGGCGGGTTTATCCTCGTCATTTATCTGACGATTTTCGCTCAAATGCCGCAGCTTGCAGCACAGGGCGTCAATTTGATCTTTTTCCTGCCGATAGCGGCGTTTTCACTCATCTTTCACATCAAAAACAAGATGATTGAAAAATCGGTAATTCTGCCAAGCACAATTTTCGCGGTAATTGGCGTTTTCATAGGCGTCTGGGGCGCCAACCTGCTCGGCTCGGAGTGGCTGACCAAAGTATTTGCGGTCTTTGTTCTGCTAGTGGGGGTCCGTGAGCTGGTAACGGCCTTTAAAAAGCCTGAGGCGCCGGAAACCGGTGATCGTCCAGGACAACAGAGGATAGAGATAAAATAACGATCCCTCTGAATGGTGGCTAGCAGAATCAAATGCTTAATGACTCCTCCAAACTGTGGAGCAAAGGCAAAAATGTATCAAGTGAAGAACGTTGTCCATCTAAATAGAAAACCGGAGACATTGATTCTACACCTGACCGGTAAAACCGCATTTTATGTGTGGACAATATTGCGGCGCTTATCGTCCGCATGAAGGTCAATCGCATGGTTCATTGGATAGGAACAGGCTGTCGGATAGCCGCTCCCCCATCTTCGGTCAAAAAAGGAGCACGGGAATTCTCCCGTGCTCCTTTTGGGGGATAAGCCTTTATTCACCTTTCATCATGCGGTTGACGGCGCTGATAAGTGCGTCGATGGAGGAGGCGATAATATCAGTGTGAACGCCAGCGCCCCAGGAAACCCTGCCGTCCGCATCGGCAACACCGACATAGGAGACCGCCTTGGAGTCAGAACCCTGTTCCAGAGCGTGCTCTTCATAGGTTACAATGGTGTAGTTGAGTTTGAAGTATTCCTTAATGGCATTGCTCACGGCATCCAGACGGCCGTTGCCTTTACCGGTGAGTTCAATGGTTCTGCCCTTATAATACAGAGTGACCATAGCTTCAATTTTCTGGCCCTGACGGAAGTGGCATTCCTTGAGGGTAACCGGTTCCACAATGTTGACAAACTGGCGAACGAAAATTTCGTAAACCTCTTTGGGCTTGAGCTCCTTGTGCATATGGTCGGACACGCCCTTGACGGTATAACCAAATGCTTCGCGCATCTTTTTGGGGAGGTCGAACCCGTAATTCTGCTGAAGCAGGTAACCAATTCCGCCCTTGCCGGACTGGCTGTTGATGCGGATAACGTCGCTTTCGTACTCCCTTCCGATGTCCTTCGGGTCGATAGGCAGATATGGGACAGTCCAGTGATCGCGGTCCTTTTCCTCACGCCACTTCATACCCTTTGCAATCGCATCCTGATGCGAGCCGGAGAAGGCGGCAAAAACCAGCTTGCCGCTGTATGGCTGGCGGTCGTAGACCTTCATATCGGTCACGCGCTCATACAATTTTACAATTTCCGGCATATTGGTAAAATCAAGTTCCGGATCGACCCCATGGGAGTACATATTCAACGCCAAGGTGACAATATCAACATTGCCGGTACGTTCGCCGTTGCCGAACAAGGTGCCCTCAATGCGGTCGGCGCCTGCCAGCAGGCCGAGCTCAGAGTCAGCGACTGCACAGCCGCGGTCATTGTGCGGATGAAGCGAAACAATGACGTTGCTGCGGTTTTTCAGGTGATCGCACATATATTCCACCTGACTTGCGTAGACATGCGGCATGGACATTTCCACCGTAACCGGCAGATTGATGATGACCTTATGATCCGGCGCAGGCTTCCAAATATCCAATACGGCGTTGCAGATTTCAAGAGCAAACTCCATTTCCGTCCCGGTAAAGCTCTCCGGCGAATACTCAAATTTAAAGTTTCCTTCCACTTTTTCGGCGTATTCAGCAATCATTTTGGCACCAGATACAGCAATGCCGATGATCTCCTCCTTGGATTTGCGGAACACCTGCTCACGCTGCGCAACCGAAGTGGAATTGTAAAGATGAACAACGGCATTTTTTGCGCCTCTGAGCGCCTCAAAGGTTTTTTGAATGATGTGCTCACGCGACTGGGTAAGTACCTGGATGGTAACGTCATCCGGGATTAAATCCTGCTCAATAAGGGTGCGCAGAAATTCATATTCGGTTTCAGAGGCGGCCGGGAACCCAACCTCAATTTCCTTAAAGCCGATTTGGACGAGCTTTTGGAAAAACTCAATTTTTTCTTCCAAGCTCATTGGGACAATGAGGGACTGGTTTCCGTCCCGCAGGTCAACGCTGCACCAGATGGGGGCTTTCTCGACATACTCTTTTTGAACCCATTTCATTTTGTTGACCGGGGGCATGAAATAACCCCGTGTGTACTTACTGCAATTTTCCATAATCATCCACCTTTTCTTGTTTGCGGTTTGGTTTCTATCATGGCTTACATTGCGTATCGACCGATTAAGTGTACCGGGGGAAAATAAAAATCCTCCGTCTCTAATAACCTAGAGACGGAGGATGTAAACCCCGTGGTACCACTCTAATTCATGCCAAAGCATGCACTCGTCACAGATACGGACTTGTAAAAGCCTTATATCCTCCTGCGATAACGGTCAGGCTCCGTCTCCACCTACTCTTTGCATTTCAGCGAGCTACTTCAAGGCGAGTTCACATACCCCTTGCCGTTGTTTTCCACCAGCCAACAACTCTCTAAAGGCGCGGGAAATGCTACTAATCCTCTTCAACGTATTTCATTGTTTGGAATATGGTAAAAGTATAGCACGGGCAAAAATGGTTGTCAACCCCCCTCTTTTTTCCGGCGGGAAAAGGCCTATATCCGCCCTGAATTATTCAACCGATTTCAGGGATTCCACCATATCAATTTTTTTGAGCCGGAAGTGAAGCAGGAAGTTTACAAGCAGTGTAAACGCAAGGGTTAACAGTGCAGCCCAAACATAGCTCATGGGGAAAATCTCCCGGCTGAACATGACCAAATCCACCTCGGCCGTCAGGACGACAAACCGATGCAGGAAAATGCCGACGACCAACCCCACAAGGACGCCAAGAATGGAAGATGCGGTATTTTCCCGGTAAATATAGGCTGAGACCTCTTTGTCATAAAAGCCGAGCACCTTGAGGGTCGCAAGTTCCCGAACCCGTTCATTGACGTTGATGTTGGTGAGGTTATACAGCACAATCAATGCCAGCGCACCTGCCGAAAGGATGAGAACAAGGATAACGGCGTTGAGGCTTTCGATCATATCCCGGAAGCTGCCGCCGCTGCTTGACGAAAAACTTACCTGGAGCACGTTGTCATCTTGAAGAATGGCGGAGGAAAGCGCATCACAGGCGGCTTGTTCCTCGGTATTGAGGTTGAGGAAAACCACATTGGGAGCGGAAGTCTCGCCGTACAGGGATTCGTAAACCGCAGGCGTCATATAGACGTAATGGAACAGATAATTCTCCGCGATGCCGGTTATTGGTGCTTCAACCATTTCGCCATCGGTATCCTTAAGCGAAATATTATCCCCGACCGAAAGGCCCAGCATATTAGCAAGCTTTTCGGTGACAACTACACCGTTGTCGGTGAGCGGCTGCGGCGTATTGGAACCGCGGGAGCGGAGATTCATATAATGATCGAGCGCATTGGTCGACTGTGGGATAACAAGATAGCAGTCAACATTACGGCTGCTGCCAACTCCGGTAACCGACAGCTGCTGAGCACCCATGGCTTCGGTCACAGCGGGCTGGTCTGAAATGGTATCCAGCAGGGATTGGCGTTCGTCGCCCGAAACATCTCCGTCGTAGGCAACGGTAACATCATAGAGAAAAATTTCGTCAAACTGTTTGGTAACGATGGAAGAAATGGAATCCTTCATACCAAAGCCGGTGAGCATAAGGGCAGTACAGCCGGCAATGCCGGTCACCGTTAGAATCACCCGCTTTTTATAGCGGAAGAAATTGCGGATGGACACCTTTTGGATAAATGAAAGTCGTTTCCACAGCCAGCCGACCCGCTCCAGCAGAATGCGCTTGCCGCTTTTGGGCGGTTTTGGCCGCATAAGCTGCGCCGGTGTTGCGTGGAGTTCGGCGTAGCAGGCAATCAAGGTTGCGGCTCCGGAGCAAACCACTGCGGCCACGGTGCACCAGACGGCGTAATCCCAGTGGAACGGCGCAATGAGCGGCGGCATATGGTAGAGAATTCCATACGCACTGTAAATGACATGCGGGAAGATCTGAAACCCAGCCAGCAGGCCGATCACACTGCCGGCAAAGCTGGCAATAACCGCATAAGCAAGGTATTTCATTGCCACCGAGGCTTTGCTGTACCCCAACGCCTTCAGGGTGCCTATGGTAGTGCGCTGTTCCTCCACCATACGGGTCATGGTGGTGAGGCAGACGAGAGCGGCGACAAAGATGAAAAAGACCGGGAAAATCTGCGCGACAGCGTCTACCTTATCAGCGTCGCTGCTGAAGCCGGAATAACCGACATTGTCGTCACGGTCAAAGACATAGACAGTGGGTTCGGAAATTTTTTCAAGGTCCTTTTCGCCTTTGGCAATCTGCTCGCGGGCGTCCGCCAGTTCGGCGTCGGATTCGCGTTTGCCCTCATCAAAATCGATCTTGGCCTGCTGCAAATCCTGTTTGGCCTGTTCTAACTGCGTTTTGGTTTCGGCAAAGGTTTGCTCGCCTTCGCTTTCCTTTTGATTCAGCAAAGCGGTCTGCTTGGCAAGCTGTTCACGGGCATTCGTCAAGGCCTGAGATGCTTGGTTCAGACCTTCAGCTGTCTGTGCCAAGGCGCTGTCCAGCATCTGAAGCATGGTGGGGTCACCGGTCAAAAGCGCCGCTAAAACAAGCTGCGGCAGGTTTTCATCAAGGGCAGCGGAAGCCTCTGCCACCGCTTGCTGTTCTTCGGTAAACGGTACACCAGGCTGGGCAGTTTCACGCAGATTCACCAGAGACTGGTACAACGTATTGGCCGATTCAAATTCCGCCGCCTGCTGGTTCAGCTGTTCCTCCGCCGCAGTGATTTGGGCGCGGGAATCCGCAATGGTATCTTGGAAAAGCTGATACTGTTCATTGTACTGGCGCAGGCCGTCGTTATACTTGTGCTCGCCGTCCTGAATTTTTTTCTGAGCAGCGGCAAGTTCGTCCTTCTGCTTCTGTTCGCCGACCGCAAGTTTCTGCCGGGCATCCGCCAGTTCCTGCTCGGCTTCGGACACAATGGAATCGTAGCGGGTGCAGACGCTTTCAAAGGCGGCCGTTTTCAAGGAGTCGCTGAAATTGTCAACTGCATCCCGGTAGGCATCTGTAAAGGGAGAAATCTCCTGGGTTTCGTCCAGAGTAACATAAAGGTCGGTATAAACCTCCAGGTTATAATCCTCTTCCGGGAGCATAATAAAACTGTTGATCGAACCATTGCCAATGGTGGAAGTGCCGCGCTCATACGAGATATAAAGCGGGGATTCCACAATGCCGACAATGGTGAAGGTATCTGTTTTCAAAGTGTCGCCGACCGGGGTGTCGTCCCCGCTGTAAAGGGTGATTTGGCCACCCACCTCAAAATACTTCGGCGAGGATGCGCCGCGTTCCACAACGCATTCGCCCGACTTCTCCGGGTAACGCCCTTCAACAAGATTGGGACGATTGAGGTTGTTTTCGTCGTCCGAAGAGACGCTACCATTCACCGAATAGGTTTTCATCACCAATTCGTTTTCCCCATCCAGAAGCAGGAAGTCGTGGCTGTACGCAGGCATTACAGCATGAACGCCTTCCAGCGCACGGATGTTTGCAACATCGTCCTCATCAAACCCATAGGTCGAGACAAGACGGTAATCCATAAGATGAGAATTCCTGAAATACTCTTCCGCCGTGAGCTTCATATCCGGGCAGGTGGATTTCAAACCTGCAAAAAAACCAACTCCGAGCAGGATAATGGCAAAGATCGAGATAAAACGGCTTTTGGTACGCCAAATCTCGCGGGCTGTGTCCTTGACGAGCGCTCTCTGTTTCATATTACCACTCAATCTCTTCAATATCGACAGGGTGTTCGTTGCGTATAATCTCCTGCACCCTGCTGTTTTTCATACGGATGACACGGTCGGCCATTGGCATCAGAGCAGAGTTGTGGGTGACAACAATGACAGTCATGCCGTTTTTGCGGCAGGTATCCTGCAAAAGCTTTAATATGGTTTTGCCGGTGTTGTAGTCAAGCGCACCGGTGGGTTCGTCACAGAGCAAAAGCTTTGGATTTTTGGCAAGGGCGCGCGCAATCGAGACACGCTGCTGTTCGCCGCCGGAGAGCTGCGACGGAAAGTTATTCATCCGCTCGGCAAGGCCGACCTCGGCGAGGGTTTGCTCCACGTCGAGCGCATCGTGGCAGATTTGGGTGGCAAGCTCGACATTCTCCTTTGCCGTGAGGTTCTGCACAAGGTTGTAAAACTGAAAGACGAAGCCAATGTCATACCGCCGGTAGGTGGTGCGCTGCTTCTGGTTGTAGCCGGCAATGTCGTTCCCATCTACCCAGATATGGCCTTCGTCGCAGGTATCCATACCGCCGAGCAGGTTGAGCACCGTGGTCTTACCTGCGCCGCTGGCACCGACAATAACCGCAAACTCCCCTTTTTCTATTTGAAATGTGACGCCGTTGGACGCAGTGATGTCAACATCACCAACGTGATAGCGTTTATAAACCTCCTGAAAGTCTACAAAGCTGCCCATCCACGTACCTCCTTTGATACAATTCGCAATAAAATTATTATACCGCATTCCGGGCAAATTTCAACCGCACAAATAAGTACAGGTCTTGATCAAATTGTAAAATTATAGTATTCTAAGAAGAAAATCAAAAAGGAGTGGTTGTATGACCGGGCTGATTCTGCGCTGGTTTGCAAAAGACAACGGCGGCCCGCCGGACGCGGCAATGCGCCAGCGTTTCGGTAAGGTGGCGAGTCTGACCGGGATTTTGACAAACCTGCTGCTGTTTGGAATGAAGGTTGCGGTTGGTTTTCTTTTCGGCAGCATTGCCATTATTGCGGACGCTGTCAACAACCTTTCGGATTCCAGCTCGTCGCTCATCACCCTCATCGGTTTTAAGATGTCCGCCAAGCCCGCGGATGAGCAGCATCCCTACGGACATGCGCGGAGCGAATACATTTCCGGCTTCATTGTTTCGATTGTCATCCTGTTTTTAGGGTTTCAGCTTTTTCTGACTTCGTTCCAGAAAATATGGGAGCCGGAGCCGGTGCAGTTCAGCGTTATCACCGTTGTAGTGCTGGCGGCATCTATCCTGCTCAAATTATGGCAGGGACGGTTTTACAAAACCGTTGCCAAGCGAATCCATTCCGGGGCGCTGGAGGCGACCGCAACCGATAGTCTCAACGATGTATTTACTACTGCCGCGGTTCTGCTCTCTTTGCTGGTGGCACACTTTACCGGCTGGCAGATCGATGCCTACATGGGCGTATTGGTGGCAGGATTCATCATTTATTCCGGCATTCGGTCCATTATTGAAACCCTCAACCCTCTGCTTGGCTGCGCACCGGACAAAGAGCTTGTGCGCACAATTGGCGACAAGATCAAAAGCTATGACGGCGTTATGGGATACCATGACCTGGTGGTGCACAACTATGGGCCAGACCAATGCTTTGCATCGGTTCACGTGGAGGTGCCAAATACCGGCGATATTATGGAAAGCCATGACCTGATTGACAACATTGAACGGGATTTCAATACCGAGCTGAACATCCACCTAGTCATCCATCTCGACCCAGTGGTGGTGGACGACGCACTGACCAATGAGCTGCGCGCAGCGGTTTCCGACATTGTAGCAGAAATCGGGCCTGAGCTTTCTATGCACGACTTCCGATTTGTGTCCGGGGCAACCCATAGCAACCTCATTTTCGATGTGGCGGTTCCTCCGGCATACTGCTTGAGCGATTCGGAACTGCGGGAGCGAATCGATCGGGAGGTTAAAAAATTAAGCCAGAATTATTACACTGTCATCACGGTAGACCGAAGCTACACTTCGACGACGAATGAGCTTGAATGACCATCTAAAATCATTTTTTCTACTAAGCGATGAGTTGGCGTGGATTCATTTGTTTGCCGCAAAAATCAGACATATGGAACAGAATTCGTAATTGGAACGCTTTCAAAGATATAAAACGAAGCAGGCTGTGGAAGATTTCACAGCCTGCTTTGTTTTTACCTGATTTGTACTGTCTCCCCTGCCGGGATATTTCGCACAGCATCGTCGCACTGGCACCAGACCGGAACGCTGGACGGATTGTGGACGGTAAGGCCATCCGCAGAAAAAACAAGGCGTTCATACGCCTGCATATAATCATAGATTTCAAGGTTGGTCGCGTACCAAATGTCCTCTCGGCCGGAAACAAAATCAAGAAATTCTTCAATCACCTGCCAGTTGTCATGCTGCTCAAATTCATAGCTGTGGCCCCAGAGGTAGTAAAGCCAGGAATCCCGCTCCGGAACCTCTTCCACAAATTTCCGTGCGAGCGGCATAAGCTGGGGATCGTCATGGTGGCAGGTGGCCCCAAGCCGCAGCCAATCCTTTGGCAGCACGAAGCTATGGTGGGAATGGACAGTGCGCGCGTAGACGATGCCCGCAAGGCGCAAAAGCTCAACGACTTCATCGTTGTACGTTCCGTAAGGGTACGCGCTGCCGCGCACCAGAACGCCGAACTGCTGTTCCAACGTGCGGCGGTCCTGGAGGATTTCCTCCATAGCAAGCGCGGTTGGAAGCTTGTCGAGGAACGGGTGGGTGGAGGTATGCACCGCCACTTCGGCAAGCGGATTTCGGTAAAGGGCAGACACCCGCCTCTCATCCATGCGGCGGTGGATAGTCCCTTTGGGATATACCGTCCCCTCCGGCGCGTAAAGGCCGGAATTGAGGTTGAAGGTCGCTTTGACCTGATACTGTTCCAAAAGCTCCATCAGACGGATGTCCTGCTCCACTCCGTCATCGTAGCTTAGGGTGAGAGCTTTGGATTTACCGTCCGGAAAGCGCATATAAATACGGTTCATAAGCTCCTCCTTAGTCGTCCAGCACGCCGGCAAGCTCGCTGAAGGCAAGCGGCGCCGGGCGTTCAATGGTAGACTCCAGTTTGATGTGGGCGCCAGACGCATTGCTGCGCTCAAAAGCGGCAAATGCCTCAAGAACATGGTACATCAAATCGACACCGGCGCGCGGGGCGCGGTTGTCCCGGATAGCGTTTGCCAAATCCGCTACACCGATGCCGCGGCTGTTTTCCGCATAGCCGTGGGTGAGCGGAATCTCCATAAACTCACCGCTGCCGGGGCGGAACAGCCGAACCGGGCCGCCAAAAGTATTAGGATCGGGAACCGAGAGGGTGCCCTCTGAGCCGTAGATTTCAATGCGCGGGGTTTCAGAAGCGTAAACGTCAAAGGTCACAAAAATGGTGCCGATTACCCCGGAAGCAAAACGCATGAGGCCAGTCTGATAGGTTGGCGCTTCAACTTCAATAGTGGTTCCGTACTTTGGCTGGCTGGTGATGGTACGGGTTGGGAAAGAAGCTTTGGACATGCCGGAAACGGTATCAATACCGCCGAGCAGACTGACCATCGCCGTGAGGTAATAGGGGCCGATATCCATCATAGGGCCGCCGCCCTTTTTGTAGTAAAACTCCGGGTTGGGATGCCACCGCTCATGCCCACGGCAGGTCATGAACGCGGACGCGCCGAGCGGAGTGCCGATGAATCCATCGTCGATGAGCTTGCGGCAGGTCTGCAATCCGCCGCCGAGGAAGGTATCCGGCGCGCCGGCAACTTTTAATCCTTTGGAAGCGGCGAAATCCCGGATTTTACGCCCTTCCTCCAACGTAGCGCCAAGCGGCTTTTCGGTGTAGACGTGTTTCCCCGCTTGCAAAGCCTTCATGGTGACGTCAAAATGCTCCATCGGGCGAGTAAGGTTGACGACGATGTCAACCTCCGGGTCAGCAAACGCCTGTTCCATGGTTTCATAAACCCTGGAAGCGCCATACTCCGCTGCGGCCTCGCGGGCGCGCTCCACACGATGGGTGCAGACCCCGTACAGTTCAATATTTTGAAAAACCCGCGCGATGTTTTTGAGGTAGATACCGCTAATATCGCCCAGGCCAATTACTGCTACTTTTTTGACAGACATACAATTCCTCCGTTCGTTATTTTAGGTTTGATTCGCACAGATGTGCGTAAATCCCGTGTTTTGCAAGCAATTCCTCATGGGTGCCGGATTCAGCAATAACCCCTTCATTGAGGACGATGATTTTGTCGGCCCGGCGCACGGTAGAAAGCCGGTGCGCAATGACGATGACCGTCCGGGTGCCGACAAGATTCTGGATTGCCGCCTGAATTTCCGCCTCTGTTTCTGTATCAACAGCAGCAGTAGCCTCATCAAGAATTAAAATTTCGGTGTTGCGCAGGACAGCGCGTGCAATGGAAATGCGCTGCTTCTGCCCGCCGGACAACCGTACGCCGCGTTCGCCGATGTAAGTGTTGTATCCCTCCGGCAAGGCTTCAATAAAGTCATGAATATGGGCAATTTTCGCCGCTTCAATAATCTGTTCCGGGGTGGCGTTTTTAAAACCGTATGCAATGTTTTCAGCAATGGTGCCGTTGAAGAGGAAAACATCCTGCAAGACAATGCTCATGTGATCACGCAACGAGTCGATGGTCAAATCCGAAATGCTTTGGCCGTCGATCAGGATGACACCCTCCTCCGGTTCGTAAAACCGGGCGAGCAGGTTGATGGTGGTCGTTTTGCCAACTCCGGTAGGGCCGACAATGGCGAGCATCTGCCCGGCTTCGACCTCAAAGGAAACGTGGTCGAGAATTTTGGTGTCTGCATCATACGAAAAGCTGACGTCTTCAAAGGCGATGTTGCCTTTACAGGCTTTCAGCTTGCGCGCGCCGGGTCTGTCGACGATATCCGGCTCGGTATCCAGCACCTCAAAAATGCGCTCGGAACCAGCCATTGCGTTCTGAAAATCCTCAGCGACACGGGCGAGCACCTCAATCGGCGCATAGAACATGGAAAGATACGCGATGAAGCCGACAACATCCGCTGTGGACATGCCGCCGTTTACCGCAATGGTGCCGCCCACCGCAATGACAATGACGGTGCCCACGGACGCGCAGAACTCAACCGACGGGTGAAAAATAGCGCTCATAAACAGGGCGTGCAGAATGGATTTGGCGTGCTTCCGCGCCTTTGTCTCAATTTTGTTGCGCTCCGGCACCTGCTGGTTGAAGGCCTGAATCTCCCGGATACCAGAAAGATTGTCCTGCAACGCGGCGTTTAAATCCGCAATATCCTGTGCCGCTTTACGGAAGTAAGGGCGTACACGGGTGGAAAACCAATAGGTTAAAACAAAAATCAACGGGATCGGGATGAGCACCAACAGAGCGAGCTGCCAGTTGATGGTCATGAGCAGGGTCGTAACGCCGATGAGGATGAAGATGTTGGAGGCCACATCCGGAATGGAGTGGGCGACCATTTGCTCGAGCAGGGCGGTGTCATTCATCACACGAGACATGAGCTGGCCGGTCTGCTTGTTGCTGTAATAGGAAAGAGACAGCTTTTGCAGGTGGGCATAGACCTCGGTGCGGAGCTGCGCGACGACATTCCAGGACGCGACATGACTCAGGTAAGACTGGCAGAAACGCAGGAACACCTTGCCGACATAAGCAGCCCCAAGCATCCAGGCAATGTGGTAAATGGATGCGAGCATATCCGGTCCGCCGCCCGTGAGAATGGCGGTGACATCCCGGATGCACCAGGGGACATACAGGTTGACTGCGGTAACACCAATAATGGCAATTCCGGTCAGGACCAGAAGATAACTGTATTTTTTGGTAAACTTGAGCAAACGAAACGCATAGCGCATAAAACTCTCCTCCGATTGTGCTGTGATTCAAATTTGGACGTTGGTTCGGGTTCTGGTCTGCTATGCGGCAATTCCGGGCTGAATGGGTCCTGCGGCCCACTCCACTGCATAAGGCAGGCAACACACTTGTAGCCACACCGCTTTCCGCGGCGAATGGAACCATTCCCCATATAACAGGCAAAGGCTGCGACGTCTTACTCCCCAACAAAACTACGCTTTCCTTTTAGACTGTTTGGTACCCGCTGTTCTCTCTGGCAGCGGGCGCCTGAACATTGCCGTTTTGTACCATTATAACGAATTTACAAAGGCGGCACAAGGGATGAAATGCACAAGATACGGCGCTGAAATTTTTCATTGCACAAAAATCTTTTACAGCAGGTACTTTGCAGACCCCGAGGGACAGAGATATCCTGCAAAACTTTATAGAAAAACCATACAGGCGCCGGAAGCCAGCAGAGCTAATTTTTCACCGTCCACAGCGAAAGGCTGTGTAAAATAGACAGATGCTGATAATAAAAAATGCGGGACGTTTTCACGCCCCGCATTTTTGTTATTCAACGGTTTATTCGGCAGTTTTGCGCCGGACGATTTCAGCAATCATATCCGCAGAGGCGTCAATGCCGAGCAGAGAACTGTCAATACAAAGGTGGTAATTCTCCATACTTCCCCACTTTTTACCGGAATAGAAATTGTAATAGGAGGAACGGCGTTTGTCAATTTTGCGGATCTGCTCGCCCGCCTCCTTTTCATTTTTTGCGCCGTAAACCTCGGTGACACGTTTAATGCGTACCTCCGGCGGTGCATAAATGAAGATTTTGATGCATTCCTCCATATTGCGGAGCAGGTAATCGGCACAGCGACCGACAATGACACAGCTTTCTTTGTGTGCAATTTCCTTAATGATGTTTGCCTGCGCAATATAGAGCTTGTCATGCAGCGGAGGCTCTGCCGTCTGGGCAAAATGCCCGCCGAAAAGGTGCGCTCCGGTGGAAAGGGAGTATAACAGGCTGTTGCTCGCAGACTCGTCGATGTTTTCGAGCACTTCAACACTCATGCCGCTCTCCTTTGCCGCCAGTTCGAGAAGCTCTTTGTCATAGTACACCATTTCGCACTTTTCAGCGACCTTCTTGCCGATTTCACGGCCGCCGCTGCCGAACATACGTCCAACGGTCAATACAACATGTTTCATACTGATTCCTCCGCCTGCTTCAATGTATTTTCCGGGCATTCGCCCGGAGCCGGGGCAAGCAACCGCTTACACCGGGGAGAGCCGGTACGCCTTGACGCCATGCGCCGGGATTTCTGCAACAATGGAACTAGAGAGAACGCCTAAGTCTTCCCCGCTCCAAAGTTCGCGGGCCTTGAAGCTGCCTTCAATCCCCAAACGCGCAAAGGTTGCTTCCATACGATATGGGATATTTTCATGGCTGAAGAGCGCCACATAAAGATCCCTGCCGTTGTCATGCTCCGCAACCCAAATATAATGGTTCCCCTGTTTGCCGTTGCGGGCAACCGGGTGTGCGCCGTGGGAGCTGCGGTGCATTTCAAGGATATCGTCGTTGGTGATTAGGTTTAAAGTCCATTCGTCGTTGCTGCGCAGTTCGCCGCCGAACATCAGCGGGGAACGGAAAATGCACCAGAGGGTCATCATGGTTCTCTGTTCGTCGTGGGTAAAACGGGTCATACGGTCTCCGTTGCCGCTGTCCACCGCACGGATACCAATTCGCCCCAACGGAAGCATATCACAGTCCGGCCAGCAGCCCGGGCCGACATGCTCTGTCCAAACGGCGCAGCGGTCGAACATATTGGTCAAATCCGGCCAACGGTCCCAATAGTCGTTGGTCATCCGCCAAAGGTTGGCGTTCGCCTTTAAATGCTCCGCCCGTTCAATGAGTGCGGGGCCCGGCGAGAGGCTCAGAACAATCGGACGGCCGCACTGATCAATGGCGCGGCGGATGAGCTCAATTTCCGATTCTGCCGAATAGAGATTATCCGGGGCAAAATAGGTAACACAGATATCGTCCACCTTAATGTAGTCGACGCCCCATTCAGCATAAAGCTCCATGAGGGAATTGTAATACTGCTGGGCACCGGGTGCGTCCGGATTCACGCCGTACATATCGGTATTCCAAGAGCAGAGCGAGAACGGATGCGCAACGTCACGAGCAGTGACCTCTGTCCCCTTGACCGGGGTTGCCGCGTGAACCGCCTGCCGCGGAATGCCGCGCATGATGTGGATACCGAATTTAAGCCCCAGGCTGTGGACATAATCCGCAAGAGGTTTGAAACCCACACCATTCACCGCAGACGGAAAACGGTTGGGAGCCGGCATCAGGCGGCCGTATTCATCCATTTCCAGCGGGACAAAGGGGTGGTAGGCAGAAGAATCCGCCGTTGGTTCATACCACTGAATATCGACAACCACATATTCCCAGCCATGCTGCTTTAAATGCTTTGCCATGTATTCCGCGTTGCCGCGGACCTCTTCTTCTGTAACCGAAGCGCCGTAACAGTCCCAGCTGTTCCAGCCCATCGGCGGGGTCTTTGCCCATTCGTTTTTGTGTGAAATCATGTTCCAATAACTCCTTTTATAAGATATGAGACAACTGGATTAATAATAATATTCAAAGGTGGTAAACAAAAACTGACCGTTTAAATTTTCACAGATAAAATGAAAATCATAAACGCCTTTGACATCGTCAAAATCGGTTTTGGAAACATAGGTGACCGAAGAAACGTACTCAATGCGGTCGGCTGTCTGGGTTGTAATGGTAAAAACTTCTTTATTGATGACGCTTGAAGCGTCGTCATGCGTTGTCGTCGAACGGCTGGGGCTGACGCACAATCTGCCGTCAATGTCTTTATAGGCTCCATTGCTCAGCAAATGAAGCGAGATTTCAGGACTAAAAACAGTATAAATATAACTGCTCAGCTCAGAATAAGTGCTGAACCGTTCGGTTACCGGATAATACGTCCCCTGTGAGTCGGAATACGACTGCTCTGTATTGTAAGACAGCGGCATACCGTTAAACCAGCCATACGCGTCCAGCGCAGGCAGCAGTGAATCCACCGAGGTTTCAATCCGCACGCCAGCCGCATCAACCGGCTTGTTGTTCCGGCCGAGGATCATGAGAGCCAACAGTGCGACTGCCGCCACGGCCAATATGCCGATTGTGATGATTTTCTTTGTCATAGTTGATTCATCCTTGTAACGACTGAGGCTTGATTGGATTAATTTTATTATAACGGATTCTTTGTGAAGAGTAAATAGTATTTTCCATGCTTCCGCTCATTTCTTTTACAGATCCAACAGAAAGCAGGTTTCTTTTTTGGGCAGAATTATAAGACGGACCTTTTTCGAAAAGGTGGTAAAAAAACAACGCCGGTGCTATACTGAAAATAAAAGGCGCAGACGAAAGGAGGATTCTCCATGCAGCAAAAACAAACGGTACTGACGTCCCGGGCAGACGGGATTTCGATTAGCGTCATCTGCGGGAAGCCGGATTCAGGAGAAGCGAAAGCAATTTTTCAGATTGCGCATGGAATGAGCGAACACAAAGAGCGGTACCTCCCCCTGATGGAATACCTGTGTGCACATGGCTACGCCTGTGTCATCCACGATCACCGCGGACATGGTGAAAGCGTTGCCGCTCAAAAAGACCTAGGATATTTATATGATGGCGGCGCAGAAGCGCTGGTAGAAGACCTGCACCAGGTAACCGAATATGCAAAGGCCGAATTTCCCGGGAAACCGCTCGTTCTGTTTGGGCACAGCATGGGCTCAATGGTAGTGCGCGCCTATCTCAAACGATATGACAGCGAACTGGCGGGACTGATTGTCTGCGGCTCGCCCAGCTACAACCCGGCGGCACGTCTTGGTCGGCTGCTTGCCAAGATCATCGGCGCAGTGAAAGGAGGCCGCTACCGCAGCAGACTGCTGCAGCAGCTTTCTTTTGGCTCCTTCAGCAGACGCTACCGCGCCGAAGGGAGCGACAACGCATGGACTTCCAGCCTGCGGGAGAGTGTACAGGCGTACGACGATGATCCGCTCTGCGGTTTCACCTTTACGGCAAACGGTTTTTACCACCTCTATGGGCTGATGCTGGAGGCCTACGGCAAAACAGGCTGGCAGATGCGCCAGCCCGGCCTG
The DNA here is from genome assembly GCA_003150405.1 of Clostridiales bacterium. Taxonomy (GTDB): domain Bacteria; phylum Bacillota; class Clostridia; order Oscillospirales; family Ruminococcaceae; genus Metaruminococcus_A. Next base: position 10,509 of record QAMM01000015.1, on the reverse strand, counting down.
CCTATCCTGTTTTTGTCCGGCGCAGACGACCCGTGCTTAATCAACGAGGTGAAATTCCAAAAGGCAGTTTCTTTTCTGCGGGAGCGTGGCTATGCCAACGTAGACGCTAAGCTCTACCCCGGAAAGCGACATGAACTTCTGAACGAGGACATCCGCCTCACCGTTTTTGAAGATATTCTCACATTCTGTGAACAACTGGTTTGAAAAGTGCAAGCAACCAGGGGCGTTGAATTGGGAAACAAACGCCAAAACGCGCCAGCCAACAGTGGGAACGAATCCCCCATGCCGGTGCGGGAGCAGTAAAAAGCGCCCGGAACACCGGATGGCGTAACAAAAACCATTTGAGGAAAGGATTGGATTTCTCTTGTTTTTGAAATGCCGTCCCCAATCCGTGAGCTTTTGTTTTTAGGCAGGGCATACCAGATCGGTTTGTTTCAACGACTGCCGGAGAGCCTCTACAAAGAGGGCCTCGTGCCGGTTGAGCGGCCGTTTGGGGTTGGTGACGAGGAGATCCCGGTTGACAGCCGCGGCCGAGCTGCACCGGCGCAGAACTAGGTGCTTGCGCTCCAGCTCATCCTGCGGCATGGGAGAGACCCACATAAAGGTATCGTGCACCCGCTGGAGCAGGTCGAACTGAATGCCGCGGTCATACACCGCAATGGATTTGTGCGGCGTTTCCAGCCGGGCGCTTTTGCGGATATGGGCAAAGGAAAGTGGCGGAGGCTGGAAATCCCCATGGACAATTTCGGTGCAGCCGCTTAAAAGGTGATAAGGAATATCCTCATATCCGGCAAGAGAATGGGACTCCGACATAAGGACCGACATGGAGAACGACCACAGCTCCTCACTGGCAAGGCCATGTTCCCGGAGCAGGCTTTGATAGTAGGGCTCGTACATTTCCTGTGAACGAATGATGGCGAGGTTAGACTCCCCGCCTGCCACGTCGTGGATGGCGCCTGGGGCGCTGGTCTCATGGTAACGTACATTGAGCTGTTCCTCTGACGTATATTGGCTGAGGAAGTTGGCAAAAGCAACCGAAATGTAGGTAGCGCGTGGCGCTGAAACATTGAGGGTTACGCTTTTTTGGGTGTGTGGTTTATACAGGGATTCAAGCTCATCTATCTGCGCAAGAATGGTTTTGGCGTAAGATAAAAACTCCGCCCCCTGGCGGGTAGGTTCAACCCCCTTAGCCGTGCGCTTGAAGATAATGATACCGAGTTCGCTTTCCAGCTCCTTGATGGCTTTGCTGAGATTGGGCTGACCCATATAAAGATTATGTGCCGCCTTGGTAATGGAGCCGGTTTTTTCCACCTCAACAACATACCGCATGTGCTGTGTATTCATGGCAATGCCCCCCTTTATTCCAAAAAGTTATGGAAACTATATTTATTATACATTACCCGGCGGTGATTGACAATGATAAAATATTAACAAGCAAAGGTTTTTAAACTTTTTTCAAACGGACATGCCCCAATCTGTGTAACCGTTTCTCATGTTGGAAACCTTTTAAAACACTAATTCCCAAATCATTCATGAGGAGGATATTGTATGGCACGTTTTACATTACCGAGAGATATTTATTACGGCAAAGGCTCGCTGGAAGAGCTGAAAACCCTGAAGGGCAAAAAAGCCATTATTGTTGTTGGCGGCGGCTCAATGAAAAAATTCGGATTCTTGGACAAGGTTGAGAACTACCTGCATGAAGCCGGTATTGAGACCAAGCTGTTTGAAGGCGTTGAGCCGGATCCATCGGTTGAAACGGTTATGAAGGGCGCTGCGGCAATGCGCGAATTTGAGCCGGACTGGATTGTATCCATCGGCGGCGGTTCCCCGATTGACGCTGCAAAGGCAATGTGGGCGTTTTACGAATACCCGGAGACCACCTTTGAGGATCTCATCACTCCGTTTAATTTCCCAACCCTGCGTACCAAAGCGAAATTCCTTGCAATTCCGTCTACTTCCGGTACCGCGACCGAAGTGACCGCTTTCTCGGTTATCACCGACTATGCAAAGGGAATTAAATACCCGCTGGCCGATTTCAACATCACCCCGGATGTTGCTATAGTTGATCCGGAGCTTGCTGAAACCATGCCTGCGAAGCTTACCGCCCACACTGGTATGGACGCACTGACCCATGCCATTGAGGCTTATGTTTCCACATTGCATTCGCCGTTTACCGATCCGCTTGCTCTGCAGGCCATTAAGATGGTTATGCAGTACCTGCCGGATTCCTACAACGGCTGCACCACTTCCCGCGAACAGATGCATTACGCACAGTGCCTCGCCGGTATGGCATTCTCCAATGCGTTGCTGGGCATTGTCCACTCAATGGCGCACAAAACCGGCGCTGCTTTTAGCACTGGCCACATTCCGCACGGCTGTGCAAATGCCATTTACCTGCCGTATGTCATCAAATACAACGCTAAGGTGATGGACGCTGCAAAACGTTATGAGGACATTGCAAACGCTCTTGGCCTTGACGGGATTGACGCACTCTGCCGCAAGATTGACGACTTCAACAAGAGAATGGGCATTCCAAAGACCTTGAAGGAGTTCGGCATTGACGAAGCGGAATTCAAAGAAAAGCTCTCTGAGATTTCCAAAAATGCCATTGGTGACGCCTGCACTGGTTCCAGTCCGCGTCAGCCGTCTCAGGAAGAAATGGAGAAACTGTTCACCGCCATTTACTATGGCACCGAAGTTGATTTCTAATCTCAGTCAATAGATTCGTTCCCCAACGAAGAGCCGCCCGGCTTTGGAAGTTCCAAAGCCGGGCGGCTTCTTTTTTGCTTTAACCGGGCAGGCTACCTTCTGTAAGGCAGCAAACATATTGCTACATCTATTCGCGGGACTGAATTTGGTGGGTGTAGTCGATAACCTGCTGCTGTTGCTGCCGCGGAGAAAGCACCGCAAAACGGTTTATCTCCTGAATGCACTGTGTCAGCGCCATTCCCAGACCGAGCGGTTCACCGTCCTTTCCAACGGGAATCGCCGTCAATATCACTGCAGGATTTGTAAGTTTTTCGTGAACAACAAACAGCAGCGCCCGAAATCCCGGCTATAAAAATTTGCTTGCCATACCAGACAAAAAGCCGGTACCTCTCAAAACAGCGCTGCTTAAGATCAATGGTTTCAGGTGTGGGGACACACTTTCCTTCCTAAAAATTCACCAACGTCTAAATTTCGGTTCCCTGGATTTTGTAAATATGATACTGCTCCTCCAGCCAGGCAATACAGGCATCCAAGCCCTGTTGGTTTAACTCAAAGGTATTGCGTGCCAAAATGTCGCTTTTCTGGTAGCAGAGCATACCGTACCAAGTAGCGACCTCAAGGATATCCTCCACCGGGGCAATGCGGAAATTAAACTGCTCCTTGCTGCCGGTAAAGACATTTTTGCTGACAAAATAATTGATGCCGACAATATCGAAAATCATGCTGCCTCCTAAACGCGGAAATGCCCGCTCCATACTCGGTGTTTCAGTGACTGGACGGAACAAAGAGAAAGCCGCCGTATGTAATCCGTTGTTTTTATTATACGATGAATTGAAAAAAATGAAAAGGGTATTTGTGAAAGGTATAGTCCGGTTTGCCGCAATGTTTTCTATTTTTGAGAATTCCGTTTTGCAGGCTCATTGCCTTCTAAAAAGGCTGTCAGACAAAAAACGTCCGGTTCCCTCTTTAAAACTGGGAACCGGTCTGCAAATATCCTTTCTACATGCAAAATTTTCAAACCCAAAAGGCAGGTATGTCAAGCCTTTGTCAGGAATACCAGGCATTTTCAAAGCTTGCCTGTTCAGATACTGCATTGAGCAGGGTTTTGCCGTTCTGAACCAAACGGTACTGCACCTTGCAGGAGGGGCTTTCATGGATGATACGGGTCATGCTGCCGGAGCGCGGCGCATGCAGCGGATGCGGCGAGGCTTCCAGCAGACGGACCGCAAGAACGCTGCTTCCCTGCTGAAGGATGACAGCGCCGCCGTGCAGCGAGAGAATCCGTGCACCGTAATAGGTTGCAAACCGGTGCTCCTTTCCATCTAGATAGACCGAGGCAATACAGCCGTTAAAACGAACGCCGCAGTATGGGATATCCGCGACCGACAGCAGAACGGAATCCGCATCGATGTTGGCCTGGGTCCAGAGGTAACGGTTGGGGAAGGAACGCCCGCGGTCTCCCTCCATATAGCCCACACCGTTTCGAAAGCAGTAGCTTTTTCCATTTACCGAAACATGCCCGTCCACCCGGTGGCAAAAGCTGAAAACGCTGTGGCGGCATTCCAGAAACGGAACAAATCGGAATGGACCCATGATATCCGAAGCCGGGCGGGCCATAGGGCCGTAGCGCAGCACTCCCCTGATACTGAGCTCCCCGGTTTGACAGGAAAGGCGACAGCCGTGCTCGGAAAAAAGGTTGTTGCCAAGCCGAAACACGGTCGGATGCTCCTGTACCGAGCACTGCCAGATGGGAAACTGAGCGGTATAACTGCCCTCGTTGGTAATGACTTGAAGCGAAGCCGAACGCCGACACCGCTGGTCGGTATGAACAGCCGGGATGAGGGCAAGGGTATCCCGGCTGTTTTGGTGCTTGAGGTACCAGCCCTCAAAATAGGGAGCATACGGGCTGCCGTAAAAGCGTGTTTCAGTCATGGCTCAGATCCTCCTGTGCAGGGTTGTCAATGAGATTGCCTCTGTAATCAAAACGGGAGCCGTGGCAGGGGCAATCCCAGCTTTTTTCATCCGGGTTCCATTCTAGCTGGCAGCCAAGATGCGGGCAGCGGATGGAAACGACGTAGGTTTGACCGGTATCATCGCGGTAGACGCCGACCTTTTCACTGTCCCGTTCCACAACACCGCCATGTCCCAGCGGAAGCGCTTCTACATCAGCACGCGCTGGGGCAAAAATGCGGCGGGAAAGGTCGCGCACCGCGTGAAGGCCGTCCTCCAGCATTGATTTTGCCGAAGCGCCCGGTGTAAACCGCTGAGGAGAAAATGCTTTCTGCCAGGGATTTTCCCGCCCGGTGATGAGGTCAGAAAGCAGCATAGCGGAGAGCATTGAACTGGTCATCCCCCATTTCTGAAAACCGGTGGCGACATACCAGTGCGGCGTGCTCTCAGAAAATTGCCCAATATAGGGAACACCGTCCAAAGTCATACAATCCTGTGCTGACCAACAGGCAATCTCCGTAGAGCCCGGCCAAAACTCCTGCGCCTTTTCGCGAAGTAGCCGGTATTTCCCTCCGTTCCGGTTTTCACCCGTTCGGTGGTTTCCGCCGCCGAGCAGGAGCAGCTCTCCGGCGCTGCGGAGCGACCATCCGTTGTTTTTGTCAATGCCAAGATACATCCCTTCCAGCCGCATGGCGTTTTGGAGCGCCAACACATAGCTGCGTTCCTGGTGCATCCGCATAAAATAATAACCGGGGACATTAAGAAACGGATAGTGGGTGGCAAAGATGATGTGTTTTGCGGTGACAATGCCATTTGGTGTCAAAATGCGATTTTCCTCGACCGCCGTCACATTGGTGTGCTCATAAACCAGTAGTTCCCGTTCCAGTGCAAACAAAAATTGCAGCGGGTGAAACTGCGCCTGACCTTCAAAGCAGACGGCGCCCTTAACCGGAAAAGGGAGCTCGGTATCGGTGGTAAACATCGCCTCTATGCCAAGACGGCTGGCCGCCTCGGCTTCCCGCATCAGGGATTCCGTCTCCTCCAGAGAATAGAGGAAGGCTGGTTTCTGTTCAAAGCAGCAATGGATGCTGCGTTCCCGTATAATACGTTTGTATTCCCAAACAGCACGCTGATTTGCCTCCGCATAAGCGCGGGCCATATCCTTTCCAAGTGTTTCCAGCAGCTTATGGTAAATCAACCCATGCTGTGAAGTAATTTTTGCCGTTGTATTCCCAGTCTGGCCGCTGCCAACTGTACCAGCTTCCAGCACCGCAACCTCCAACCCACGCTGTTTTAAAAAATAAGCGATTAGAATTCCGGCCATGCCGCCTCCGATGACGGCAGCGTCAATGGTCAAATCCCCACGTAAAGCCGCATGCGGTTTCGATTCTGCCGTGCGGTTCCAAATGGATTGCATCTGCATCACACTCCTTGTTCATAGGATTCACCGAAACCGAACAAATAAACAAGGCAGATGGATTCTTGTTCCAGTTTCCAAAATGCAGGAGGAGAATGTTGAGTATCCGCAAAAAGCTACAGCACGCATTTTCAGGCAACCAAAACAAAAATCCGCAAGAACAAAATGTTCGTGCAGATTTTAATTGAAAATGGATCTGGGATTTGCAGAGTTTATCACCAACTTTAGAAGTGTGAAAAATAACCGTAATCCAAATTTAGAGGTTGCTTTTCTGATCAAGATAGTAGTTTACCGTTTTTGTCCTCTATGTTTTTCTCGTTGCTTTTTATTTGATTACGCACGACAGCAACCGAATCAACGGTTGCCGGTCTATGTTAATATGATGATGGATGAATACTGCAACATTGACCTTCTCGACAGCAAGAAAATTTGGTCGGTTGCATGTTTCCGCAACATCAACATACAGGCAGCGACCCAGGGGATCATCCAGCTCTCCATGCGTTACCCCCATAATGAATGGCCGGAGATTCTCAGTGACGCAGACAATTAAAACTGAGAAAAATCAGCGTCAGAATAATGAGGTTGATATAGATGAGATTGAAAACAGTCGGTCAGTCTGTCAGATAGGCAATCAACGGCTCAATCGTATTTTGAGCCGTTGTGAACTTGAAATTTTCGATGAACCCGTACAAGCAGTGTTACGGGATATCATCGAACGATTGTATTATTCCAAACAGGTGACGGTGAGCGGAGCGACTTTTCCACAAGCAGAAATTCGGAATTACCTAGATTGCCTTAACGCCGAGACGCTGACCCGGGCCTATAATATTATCCGCAATAACACCACACCGGTTAAAAATGTTACAGCATATCTCATGCCGGTGGTTTTAATTCCATTGTAGAACAGTATTCTGAGCTGTTTGTCCGCCTGCCACCGGAATACCTGAAAGGAAGTGACTGGATTGATTCTAAACAAGGATCAGAAGATGGTACTTGATTTGCTCCACACCTACGGCGGCCTGCGCATTGACCAGGTGGAGCGGCTGTTAAAGCTGCGGCCGGATTACCATACCAAATCCTTTGAACGTGTTGTTGCCATACTTAAAGGCAGCGGACGAATTTCTGAAACGCCTGGTATCCTGACAGCTACGGACAGCGGCTGTACCATTGCACCGCGTGCTTGCACTTTCGGCTGGAGAGGTACAGACCTACCAACGCAGGCGTTCCCCTTTCGTTCTGACCTTTTTCAAACAGCGAAAGGACAAGCTGTTTTGGGCACTATATTCAAGGCGCTGTTAGCTTGCATTTGTGTGGTCGGTATTCACAAAATACCACGTTGATATTTGTTGGATATATTATACAAATACACCTGCTATATCGTTGATAAAATTATTTATTTATAGTATAATTTGATTAACAAATATTGGAAGGAGATGCCCGTGCAGCATTGAATATCGCCTCAATACCTTTTCCCCAGCGCATTGACCCAAATGTGAAAACAAAGGAGAGGTAAACATGAAAAAGCGGTTTCGTAGAATCACATCAGCACTCTTGTCAGCGGCCTTGATGTTCGGCTGCGTTGGTTTTTCAGCTTCGGCGGAGCAATCCAATTTGTCGCCAGATGAGCAGTACATTGCTTTGATGGAGGTCATTGACTGGGGAGAGTTTGACAACCATGTTGATAAAGTCAATGCTTCACAGATACCGGACTACTTGCTCAACCAGATGACGACGGAACAGCTTGTCAATGCGGTTTTACACTACCCATACCTGATTGATATGCTCGCTTACAACACCTATGAAGGTGGTTTCCAAGCTGTCCTGGAAGACTTTAACGGTTTACAGGAGCTGGTGAAACGTGAGGGCGCTGCAAAGCTGCTATCGAAACACATGGAAACGGCGCCGGTAATTCTTAACACCAGGTCGGTAAATAACGATGTCTTATATGATTCAATTATGCAGTCAATGTTCCTCGATGTAATGTTAGCACAGCCTGAATTTGTAAATCAGTTATCTGAGCAGGAGTTTGAAGAAATATTGGCTGCGGTAGATGAAAAAATTGAATTGCAAGGGACACTCCCGGAAACGTATAGTGGCTCTACAGGGCTCTTTTATAAGGCTATGGGAGAACAAATTGATACCTACACGGTCAACAAGATAATTAAAACGCCCGGCGGCAAAGATGTTACGGTTAGGGAATGGACATCTTCTGATAAGGACTGGTCAGCACAGGAAATAGCAGCGAATGGTTCTTATTATCATTCACGTTATCCCAATGCTGTATTTTTGCAAAATTCTACCAAACGGTATAATTGCCACAGCTATGCGTGGTACAGCCAGACACATAATAACAATAACTATTGGATACCAAACGCTGTCCCTTATATGACAGATGGAGCCTGCCGGCAAATCGTAAGCCCTTCAACCGGCGTCCGGGTATATTATGACGATGGGTCTTACGACAAGCTAGAGGACCATTCCGCATATGTAGTCCGTGTTTCAAGTGGCGTTGTCACAGTGGTATCAAAATGGGGCAATATGGTGCTGGCTGAACATACGATGGCTGACTGCCCTTACTATAATGGGAGAACTTTAAGATACTATAAATATTAGATGTTTGGCTGCATCTGGAGGCACAACCTTGAAGGTAAAAAAAATAATTGTTTTTTCTGTGCTCTTCGTTACCTTGATAGGGCTCATAATCGCAATCCCGTATTCTTTCCAAACGATAAAATCTGAACCATCATGGCCTGCACCCGAAATATCGAGTGGAAAAGCAGTACCGTTACCCTTATTAGTAAAAGATTATGAAAGCCGTATGGATCCCGCGCTACCAAAGATTACGGTAACCGCCCGCTATTTTGGTGAGAATTGTGCGGTGGATTATCCATTGCCCTACGACGGAATTGTTCGCACGAATAGTATAGAGACCGAAGCGGATAAAAACTATACATGGTTTAAAAATCTATACAACAATTTTTGGTCATTGCCGAGCTTGATAGATGAAGTCGATTCTAACCGCTATACCCCATCCCGCTTCACGATTAAGTTTAGTAAACGACCGGATAGTTCCGTTACCATTATTGACTACCCGGTTTCCGGGCGTGGAGTTGCAGCCCCGTTGGACGGCACCTCAGAGAAGGGGATGTCCTACCTTGGAAATCATACTTATACCTTTGAAATGGACAGCAATACGTTATCTTTTGATTTATGGGATAATGATGACTACAATTTATCAAGCGCACCGCCATATTTGCGTGGCTTTCAAATCAAGTGCCAATTTGACGGGGTTCCCGTTGAATACTACCTCCTGTTCCGAACCAATTACAACGGGACCAGTGTTCCAGAGGATTTAGCTCTGGATCTATAGTTTTGTTAAACCATCTCTATTAAGTTCATACTCTTTCCATAATTTCAATTTCTGTTTTTCGTACTTGAGAGCAATATTGGTATGTTCAATGAGATAATCCCTAAAATACAACTCATCATTATCGCCAATATATCTTAAGTGTAAGTGAAATACCTTCTCGGCAAACCCTTTTTCTGTATATCCCTTGTTAAAAGAAATTCTATCAGAAGTTTCGGAGATACAAATATAATTGCTTTTCACAAACAATTCTTTATAGTCGGATAACCTATTATCTTTTGAAAATTCCACAAGAATACCAACAATTGGTTTTGCATAAATAGAAGGAATCGCTGTACTTCCTATATGATTTATTCTCTCCATTTTAGGAATTCTGTTTTTCAAAAATATTTCTTAATCAGTGTACCACTCTTTCCAATAAGACTGATATTCTGTCAAATAAATAGGAAATAGCTTCCATAATTCTTCTAAACTCATTTCAGATAAATTCTTCTCCATTTTTCTCCCCGCTAAATTTCATTTGCATGAAAATATTATAGCAATCCATCTGCGGTTCTAAAGGTGTGTATTCCAGGATTGTGCAAAAGTTGATGGGGACACCGGGACATTCAAACGACCCTCAATATTTATACGCACGTTTCAGCGGAAATTCCTGTTGTATCTATCCGGGAATTAGATGACTATTATGCAGAGTACCGTGGAACACAAGCAACTACCGCTTGATAGCAATTTACTGCAAAACAGGTACATTTAGGCTGGAATAGGCTGTAAAACAAATTCGGACACAAAATTATTTTTTAAGGAAAAAAATATTTTATGTGGGTAAATGCAGCTCTACAGAAAATTGCAGTACAGCTTTTTCAAGAAACAAAAAATAGGAACCTGCATAAACGTAGCATTTATGCAGGTTCCTATCATCTGAATGGAGCTGTTAACCAGATTCGAACTGGTGACCTCTTCCTTACCAAGGAAGTGCTCTGCCTACTGAGCTATAACAGCAAAATGGCGACCCAGAACGGGCTCGAACCGTCGACCTCTAGCGTGACAGGCTAGCGTTCTAACC
>QAMM01000017.1 GCA_003150405.1 Clostridiales bacterium | reverse complement strand
ATCCTGTATATTGACGCCGTCCACCATAATAGCGCCGCCGTTAATCTCATAAAAGCGCATGAGCAGGTTGATCAGGGTGGTTTTGCCCGCGCCGGTCGGTCCCACGATCGCCACCTTCTGACCAGGTTTGACGGTCAGATTTACACCATTCATCAGCAAACGGTCAGGCGTATACCCGAACTGAACGTTTTGGAACGCCACGCTGCCGGAACGGTCTTTGGGAATGATACCGTGTTCTGCGTCCGGCAATTCTTCCTCCGCGTCCAGCAAAGCGAAAATTCGGTCTCCTGCGGCTTTGGCTGCGCCGAAGCTTCCCGCCATACCAGCCAGCGAGGAAAACGGCTCGGCAAACCGACGGGTGTACTCCAGCATAGCCTGCACATTTCCCACCGTGATCCGGCCGCCGATGGCGCTCAGACAGCCGATGACAGCGCAAACTACATATCCCATATCGTTGACTAGAGTGGTAATCGGGCTGACGGCTCCCGCGGTTGTTTCCGCCTTATAGGAACTATGTTTCAGTTCATCATTCAAAGCGGAAAAACGCCGTTTTGCTCTGTCCTGATAACTAAAGGTCTGGACGACCTGCTGGCCGTTGTACATTTCCTCAATGTATCCGTTGAGCTGACCCAACAACTGCTGCTGCTTTTCATAATGCCGGCCGCTGGACTTCATCACGCCCGCCGCGCTGAGCAGCGACAGCGGCACCATAATGATTGGAATGATGGTCAGCTTCGGGCTGATTGCCAGCATCATCAAAAGAATGCCGATCGCCGTGATTACCTGTGTAACGATAGAGGTCAGGTTCTGGCTGACAGTATTATTGATGGTATCGACGTCGTTGGTGATCACGCTGAGAATGTCGCCGTGGGTATGGGTATCGTAGTAGTTCAGCTTCAGGCGGTGCATTTTCCCGTCAATGTCGCTTCGGATTTCGCGCATAACATTGGCAGTGACCTTCGCCATGTGAAATCCCTGCAAAAACGAAAAGAACTGGGAAATCAGATAGAGGCAGACCAACGCCGCCAGCAGCCAGAGAATGGTTTCCCAATAAAACACACCGTCCCGGATGCTGTCAAACAGGGTCGTTGTGACCTTGCCGATCACAAACGGGGCCATCACGGTGAAAATGGTGCTGACGGAAGCAAACAGCAGGACGAAAAACAACCGCAGCCTATGGCCTTTCAGATACCCCAGCAGTCGTTTGAAGGTATGGGTTTTCATGTCAGACACACTCCTTTCCCAACTGGATCTCGGCAATTTCACGGTAGAGGGGGCAGCTTTTCAAAAGCTCCTGATGTGTTCCCTGGCCGACGATCATTCCATCGTCAACGACCAGAATGCGGTCGGCGTCCAAAATCGTGCTGACCCGCTGCGCCACCATAATAATGGTGGCGTCTCCCATGGCCGCTTTCAGATTTTTGCGGAGTGTTTGGTCGGTTTTCATATCCAAAGCGGAAAAGCTGTCGTCAAACACATAGATTTCGGGCTGTTTCATAATTGCTCTTGCAATTGCCATACGCTGGCGCTGTCCGCCAGAAAGGTTTGTTCCTCCTTGGGCAACTCTGTCATGATACCCATTTTCTTTTTTTAGGATAAATTCCTCGGCGCACGCAGTTTTTACCGCCGCCTGCCAATCCTGCTGCGCGCCGTCCTCTTTTCCAAAATTGAGGTTGGAGGCAATATCGCCGGAAAACAGAACGTTTTTCTGGGGGACATAGCCAATCAGGGAGCGCAGGTCGTCCACGGCATATTCCTTGGCGTTCACGCCGTCGATCAGCACTTCGCCGAACAGAGGATCGTACAGGCGCGGGATCAGTTTCAGGATACTGGATTTGCCCCGTCCCGTTCCGCCGATAATGGCGGTGATTTCTCCGGGGTGCGCTTCAAAGCTGATATCTTTTAAAATCGGCTCCGACGCTCCGGGGTAGGCAAAGGTGACATGGCGAAATTCTACCGTAGAACGGAGAGGGCGCTCCTGCAAGGAAAACGAGCCGTCCCGAATCGTGGTTTCTGTCTCCAACACCTCTGCAATACGCCCTGCGCAGGCATATGCCGTGGGGAACATCATGATGACAAGGGCCAACATCATCACCGACATCAGCACCATGCTGATATACTGGCTGTTCGCAACTAGAGAACCGACCTCCATGGCGCCGGTTTCGACATAATAGGCGCCAAACCCCAAAACCGCCGCCGTAGTCACGCCGAAAATCACGTTGATAACCGGCAGCAAAAGGCTGGTGATTCGGCCGGACAGCATGGCGGTTGCAGCATAATCGGTATTCGCCTTGCCGAAACGGCGGCATTCCGCCTGCTGCTTATTGAAAGCGCGGATGACCCGGACCCCTTCCAGCGATTCCAGAAAAAGCTGATTGAGCCGGTCCAGTTTTTGCCTGAGTTTTACGGAATAGCGGGAAGCAAACAGAATGACAATGCCACACCCCACCAATAATACCGGAATCGCAACCGTAAGGACAGAGCTGACCTGTCCGCCGGTAGCAGCGGAGAAAATTAAGCCCGCCACCGCCATCATCGGTGCAAGGATGCCGATGCGCAAAAGCAGGGTAAGAAAGTTTTGCACGTTGGTAATATCCGATGTGCTTCGCGTGACCAGGCTGGCCGTACCGAACTTGTCCAGTTCCGCAGCCGAAAAGTTCTGCACCTTTTCAAAAACCTGTCCGCGAAGCGCTGCGGAAAAGTCCGTGGAAATGCGGGAGGCAATTTTCACCGACAAAAAGTTAACGATACAGGCCAGCACGGTGACCCCCGCCATAACGGCGGCAAGGATCAACACCGTGCCGCGGGAAGAATCGGCCACCCCGCTGTTAATCATTTGGGCGAGCAGAGAGGGGAGCATCATTTCTGCAACCGCTGCAAACAAAACCAGTACGGAAAGCAGCCAAATTTGTTTCCCTTTTAATTTCACTCTTGAAAAAATGGCTCTCATAAAAAATACCCCTTCCTCATAGTGTCGGCCTGATTCCGGACAGCCGGAACATCAGCTTCCCCAACGCATACTGCTGCAAACCCATGTATTCCTGCACAGACACTGTACCGCCAAAGTTTAAAACCTCCATATTTCCGCTGCGCCCGGTGATATAAATACCGGATGAGGTAAAACCGTTTTTGAAATAAAACCGTCTGCGGGCAATCCGCTGGCCTTTGTTTTCGGCGGTGTCGTCCAGCCGCTCGATCAGCAAAACGATTTTCTTGCCTGAAAAGTACCGGCATATCTCCTGTAGGATTCTACTGCCGGTCCCGCGGCTGCGGATTTTTGAAGAAACGGCCAGATAATCTACCATCACCATATTTTTATAGGGGATCGCCATCACAAAACCCTGCAAAACCTCATTCTCCATTGCGGTCAACAGCAGCGCCTTTCCCTTGTTTACAGAACGTCGAATCGCCGAAAAAGGCTTTCGCTCCGCTTTGGGAAAAGCCTCCATGTAAATCTCCTTAATTTCTTTCCATGGTTTTTGATCTGCATTTAAAATACCCGTCTTCATACGCCACCCTTGCAATTTTTTTCACTATACAGTATGATAAGCTATACAGTAACTGTAATGTCAAGAGGCTTTCAGATGAAAAATAAGAAATATTTATATACTACGGGACAATTTGCAAAGCTCAACGGCGTCAACAAGCGCACGTTGCATTATTACGATGAGATTGGGCTGTTTTCTCCCGAAATCAAAGGGGAAAACGGCTACCGCTACTACACCTGTTTTCAGACAGTACAACTGGAACTGATTCTGATACTGAGAAAGATTGGCTTATCCATCGAAGAGATCCTCCGTTACCAGCAAAGGCCATCGGGCGCTTCCTTCGCGGAACTGATCGAAGAGAGAAAAGCCGTGATCGATAAATCCATTCGGGAGCTTCTGAACACGAAAGCCTTTTTGGAACAAAAATCTCAAAAACTGTCCCTGAGTCTTACAGCTAAAGAGGGGGAGATCGAAGTGGTCACACTTCCCGAACAGCGCATTTTGCTCAGTGCTCCTATCACTGGGGCCTATGACGACGATGACTTTGCAGTTGCGGGAGAGTTTTCTTTGCGGTTAAAATCCATCTTCGGTCTTTATGATAATTTCGGGAGCCGGATTTCAGTTGAAAAGCTCTCAGCCGGAAACTATGCCGATTACGACTGCTTTTTCGCTTACGGCAGGCAGGATACGGAAGTTTACGATACTGTGCGTCCTGCCGGCATGTATCTACGGGCTTTTTGTCTGGGAGGATGGAAAAAGTTGGAGAAGGTTTACCAAAACATCTACACTTTTGCAGAGGAAAACCAAATGGAGTTGGTTGGATATTCCTATGAGGAGGGCCTAAATGAAATGTCCCTGCAAAGCCGTGACGACTATATTACTATGATCACAGTCGGCTGCAAAAAGAACTGAATAGAGATCGGAATTGCGCCCCCAAAAATGACACATCCAAAATAAAAAACTTAAAAAGCGTAATGCAAAAATGATAACAGCTTTATTCCGAACCCGAAATTCTCTTTTTTACTTTGGCAGACGGGTATCTTTTTTGTAACCCAAACCCACTAGGCTGAGCTTGGACGCAATTCGCGTTCCAGGCTCTTTTTTGCTCGAAGTGAGGTGCACATGCTGAAAACGGGATATCTTTTTTGTAGCGCAAACCCAGTGACAAGCCACTTCCAAGTTGCACACCTCACTTTGTGAGGCGTGTTTTCCTTTATAGCTGTGCTAAAATAGATATCTTTTTGCAGCGCAATATCGGCAGACTCTGAACGCAATCGCATTTAGAGTCTGTTTTTGTGTTTAATAGCTTCTTATGCGAAATAGCGATAGTTTTTTATTGTTTCTTCAAGCTAGGACGAAAACGCCTTTTGCTCCAGCTTATTTTTGCTTTCAGTATCAAAAACAGGCACGGAGTGTATTCCGTGCCTGTTTTTGATTAATCCTGAAACAATGGCGTCGAAAAATACCGCTCACCAGTATCCGGCAAAATAGTTACCACCCGCTTGCCCCTGCCAAGCTGCTGCGCCATCTTTATGGCAGCGGCAACATTAGAACCGCTTGAAATCCCGCAAAGAATTCCCTCTTCCTGCGCAAGGCGTTTTGCCACATTCAGCGCCTCATCATCGGTAATAGTAATGGTCTTATCATAAATCTTCATATTAAGGTTATCCGGAATCAAGCCGTCGCCAATCCCCATCTGCAAATGGGTTCCAATGCTGCCACCGGAAAGAATTGCTGCATGCTCCGGCTCCACCGCCCAAATTGCAATGTCCGGGAACTGGTTTTTGAGAACTTCTCCAATACCAGAAATGGTGCCACCGGTACCAACGCCGGAACAAAAGCCGTGAATTGGTCCCTCCGCCTGCTCCAAAATTTCAACTGCTGTGTGGTATTTATGCACCAACGGGTTATCTGGATTGGTAAACTGCTGCGGAATAAAGACGTTTGGATCCCCTGCAGCAATTTCCTCTGCGCGGCGGAGACAATCTGCAATACATTTTCCAATATCGCCGTCATCATGCACCAGCACTACTTCAGCTCCATAGTGCTTAACCAGGAACCGGCGCTCTTCGCTGACCGAATCTGGCATGACAATAATCACTTTATAACCGCGCACTGCACCAACCAACGCTAAACCAATGCCCTGATTGCCGCTTGTTGGCTCCACAATAGTCGTACCTGGGCCAATCAATCCCTTCTTTTCCGCTTCGATGATCATATTATAAGCCGTACGGGTTTTAATGGAACCACCAATATTGACGCCTTCGTATTTGACGATGATCTCGGCGTCATTCTCCCCCGTCATGTGGTTCAACCGGATCATAGGGGTGTGTCCGAGCGCATCAAGGATGGTATTATAAATCAAAAAAGATTTCCTTCTTTCTACTAGATTTACTAGGTAAATTCGGCCAGTCTACAGAAGCCCGACTCAATTCTCTGCTTTATTTATATGCAGGTAAACGCACCGTCAACCACGAAATCTGAACCAGTGGTAAACGAGCTTGCATCCCCCGCAAGGTAAACAGCAATGGCCTGAAGCTCATCCGGGCGGCCCATACGATGAAGCGGTGCAACCGCGTTCCACTGTTCTATCAACGGCTTCAGACTGGGCGAATTCAGGGTGAGCTCGGTGCCAATATACCCCGGACTGATGGAATTAACCCGTACGTTTTTCGCTGCCCACTCCACTGCCAGCGATTTGGTGAGCTGGATAACGCCCGCTTTCGACGCATTGTAAGAGCACTGCGGCTGCGGGAAATTGACAATATGCGCAGACATGGACGCGGTATTGATGATGGAACCGCCTCCCTGTTTGATCATCACCCGGCCGGCAGCCTGCGCGGTGAGGAACACGCCGGTGAGGTTAATGTCGGTAACCTGTTTCCAATCCTCATAGCTCATTTCCTCCGCCGGAATATTTTTACAAATACCTGCATTGCAGAACGCCACATCCAAGCGGCCGAAACGCTCGGTAATTTTCTCAATCATAGCGTTAACTTCGTTTGGAACGGTTACATCCGCCCTTACGGCAAACAATTCCCGGCCTGTTTTAAGGGCAATTTCAACAGCTGTTTTTTCCGCTTCCGCAAAATCAACATCCACAAGAGCGACATCTGCTCCGGCCTCCGCGAGCGCCGTAGCAATGCTTTTGCCAATTCCTCTCGCCCCACCAGTAACAAAGGCTTTTTTGCCGTTCAGGCTCATTTTTTCCAGAATCCCCATACTGCGCACCTCTTTCTATTCTTGGTTGTCTATTTGTTCGATAAATCTATTTTGCAGCAATTTCCTGGACCATACGACAGAGTCCACAAACGGTTCGGGAGATTACAAGGCATTGCCTAATATTATACTCTACTTGCCAAATCCTGTAAAGGTTTTAACTGCAGTTTGCCAAAATAATCACTCCCCGGAACCCTTTGCCATATAATGTGGTAAAGCCGTATGGACTCCGGCTTTATTTTCTCAGGGAGGTATGCATATATGAATATTTATAAAGGCAGCAACGGCTGTGGATGTAACAGCGGATGCGACTGCGATTGTGGATGCGAGCCGTGCTGCTGCTATACCATTGGTCAAGGCCCACAAGGACCGCAAGGACCGCAGGGTGTTCAAGGACCGCAGGGGCCACAGGGACCACAAGGCGTTCCGGGGCCACAAGGACCGCAAGGGACCGCAGCCTCGGTTTCGGTTGGCACCGTTACAACAGGAGCACCGGGTACAAGCGCTTCTGTTACCAACTCTGGTACATCCCAGAATGCCGTTCTGAACTTTACCATTCCACGTGGCGATACCGGCCCAACCGGTCCTCAGGGAATTCAGGGTCCTGCCGGTAGTACTGGCGCAACTGGGCCTACCGGAGCGACTGGGGCTACCGGAGCCACGGGTCCAACCGGCCCGACTGGTCCTACCGGCGCAACTCCGACTGTAACCATTGGTACCGTAACCTCAGGGGCGCCGGGAAGCGCACCGGCTGTCACCGTATCCGGTACCGGGGAAAATGCCGTTCTCAACTTTACCCTTCCAGGAACGGTTGTTCCGGCATACGGCGGTTTCTATTCGGATTCCGCGCAAACGCTGACAGGAGCAGACGCTCCAGTCACCTTTGACAACAGTGTCGCTCCAACCGGCGTCACCTTAGGCGCGGATAATTCAACCATTACTTTTACCGACGCCGGCACCTATCAGGTTTCTTACCATGTTACCCCAGCTTCGGGCGTCACCGCAGGCGATACCGTACGCCTGGTAACGCTCCCGGCCGCTACCGTTCCAGGCTCCACCCATCTGTTAGCCGATGGACAGTCATCTGATGGGATTGTTTTTCTCACAGTAGCAACCGGACAGCAACTGCGCATTGTCGCGTCGGTCAGCGGCACCGTTTCCTTAGCCGCCGGAAGTACCAATGTCTCTATGAATATTGTTAAAATCGCATAATAAAAAGGCACGGCTCTCCGTGCCTTTTTTACATCAATTACATTAAAAACAAAAACCAGCTGGAAAGACGACGCCATTTCGGATATAATAAAGAAAAAAGGAAATTAAATTGCAACGGAGGGTTTCAAATGGCGGTTCTCAATCTCACAAAGGACAATTTTCAAAGTGAAGTTATGGAAGCAGACGTTCCTGTTATTGTTGACTTCTGGGCGGCATGGTGTGGTCCCTGTAAAATGCTCTCCCCCATTCTGGAGGAAATTGCCAAAGAAGCAAATGGGAGTATAAAGGTCGGCAAAGTCAACATTGACGACGAAATGGAGCTCGCTGCCCAATATAGCATTATGGCAGTTCCGGCTGTCATGGTCGTAAAACATGGGGAAATTGCAGCTGCAGCAGTTGGTTTCAGGCCTAAAGAGGAAATTCTCAAGCTTTTAGAAAAACCGGAAAAACAATAGACTCTGTAACAGAACAAAGCCCTGCTGAATTTTAAGCAGAGCTTTTGTTCTATCGGTAACTCTGTTTCGCAATTTGTCGCTCGTCTTTCGCCAAATAACAGCTTTGGGTTATACAGAGTGCTGAGCGGTAATCACTTTAGATTTCCATACAGCATATCGCTTGTCCTTTTTTCAGCGAGGTCCGAATATCCTAGGATGTCAGCTTGTTTTTACGCATATTTTATTAAATACTTAATAAAAAAATAACATCTCAACGAAAAAACAGAGGCGTTTTTCAAAACGCCTCTGTTTTTACATATTTCAAACACCTTCCGGAACATCCAGCGGCTTAATCTGTTTGCGATTTAACCTCCAAAACAGCAGAACACTCGCAATTAACGAGAATACCTCCGCAATCGGGAACGAAAACCAAACATAATAAAGCCCAGCGCTGGAAAGCAGAAATGCCACCGGAACTAAAATGACAAGCTGGCGGAGCACCGAAATAATTAAGCTGTAAACGCCCTTACCCACCGCCTGGAATAAAGTAGAGTAAATGATACCAAGGGCTGCCGGAACAAAGCAAATACTGATGAGCCGCAACGCCGGAATGCCAATTTCCAACATATGTTCAGATGCATTGAAGATACTTAACAGCCAATCCGGCACCACCCAGAACACCACTGTTCCAACCAGCATGATGCACAGAGCAATAACTGCGCCGATTTTCAGGGCGGACATCAAGCGAGCCCGGTTGCGCGCACCATAGTTATAGCCCATAATCGGCATAACACCGTGTGTCAGACCAAAAACCGGCATAAAAATAAAGGACTGGAGTTTAAAATAAACGCCAAATACTGCAACCGCCGTCTCGGTGAAAGAGATTAGAATGGCGTTCATGCAAACATTCATCACTGAACCGATTGACTGCATAACGATTGACGGAAAACCAACCGCATAAATGCTCTTAACAATTTGCCAGTCAATTTTAAATCCACGGAAACTGATTTTAATGGCATGATCTTTGGCAAAAATGACATAAACCGCAAAAATCATGGCAAAAATCTGGCCGATAACGGTCGCCGCTGCCGCACCTGCTACCCCCATCGCCGGGAGACCAAGCCAGCCGAAGATAAAGAGCGGATCCAAAATAATGTTGGTGATTGCACCCAAAAGCTGGAACAGCATGGGATAAATCATATTACCGGTTGCCTGCAATGTTTTTTCTAAGTTAACCTCTACAAAGATACCAAAAGAACAAATGCAGCAAATACTGATGTACTGGGTGCCCATATCAACAATTTCCGGAATGTTTGTAAAGCATTGAAAGAAAAAGCGGGAACCGAAAATGCCGACGAGAGCAAATATCGCCCAACTGAACAGTGCAAGAAGAATCCCGTGTGTAGCGGCACTGTCCGCCAAGTCCTGGCGGTGTTCTCCGAGCTTTCGGGAAATAAAAGAATTGATACCGATTGAGGTGCCGACTGCAACTGAAGTCATCAGCATTTGAACCGGGAAAGCAAGGGAAACCGCGGTCAGCGCATTTTCGCTGACCTGCGAAACAAAGTAGCTGTCCACAATGTTGTATAGCGCCTGTACTAACATGGAGAACATAGCTGGAAGCGACATAGAAATAATCAGCCGCAGCATAGGGGCATGGCCCATCTTGTTTTCTGTTACAGGCATTGGCGCTGCCTGCTCTTCCATTTGACTCATGGATTCACTCCTTTACTTATACCCTGCTATTTTACAACAAAACCGTATATTTGACAACCTGTTGTAAAAAATAGGTTGTCTGTGTTTTCGTATTTGACGAAAAATTCAGGTTATGGTATTCTAATAAAGATCCAGACAGGCCTGCGGTAAGGAGAACTGCGGCCGCAAAATATGATTGTTATGCAGACATTTACCTGCGACGGACGAGGAGATTTCTATGGTTAAAACAAGCATAAAACCCGCGGATATTCAGCGGGTCAAAGGAATGGGTTTTTTGCTCAACCGCGGAACCGATTTATTCTCGGGGCGGGTCGTGCCGGTCGGCGGTATTTTCACCGCAGAACAACTGGACCTGATTGCAAAGTGCGCACAAAAATACGGCAACGGCAAGGTGGCCTTTACCAGTCGACTGGCTGCCGAAATTGTTGGCATCCCTTATGAAAATATCGACGATGCCTGTGCGTTTATGGCACAAAGCGGGCTTGCTTTTGGCGGAACCGGTGCAAAAATCCGTCCGGTTACTGCCTGCAAAGGGACGACCTGTGTCTATGGTAACTGTGATACACAGGCCATCGCAAAAGAAATTCACAACCGTTACTATCTTGGGTGGAGCAACGTCAAACTTCCGCATAAATTTAAAATCGCGGTTGGCGGCTGCCCCAACAGCTGCATGAAACCAAGTTTAAACGACTTTGGCATAGAAGCCCACCGCGTTCTGCGGTTGGACAACAGCAAGTGTCGGAGCTGCAAAATCTGCAACGTGGAAAAAAATTGCCCTATGAAAGCGGCCGTATTGGATGAAAACCGTAAAATTGTCATTGATCCGAAAATCTGCAATACCTGCGGTGTCTGCAACGGCAAATGCCCGTTTGGCGCAGTGGAAAAACACAATGATGAGGAATACCAGATTTTTGTCGGAGGCACTTGGGGCAAACATACCCGGATGGGTACGCCGCTTTCACACCGCGTTACCTATAAAGAACTGTTTCCCCTGTTGGAAAAGACCATGCTTTGGTTTAAAAAATATGCCTACGAAAAAGAGCGCCTTGGTGCTGCTATTGATCGTATTGGTGCGGACGAAATGGAAAAGGAATTGTTCAGCGATATTTTGCTGACGCAAAAGGAAGAAATTCTTGCGGCGGAGATTCAGAAACGCCCATAGATTTCCCCACAAGAAAAGGCCGTGGATTTTAGGACAATCCGCGGCCTTTTTATCTTTCCGGCATACAACTGTCTTTATAAGAAACACAGTGTATTCATGGTTTAGCCATATCTTATACTACCATTGTGCTATAATAAATCCATTCGTATTGGAACAGCGACCGGATTTGAGGCTTAGAATGGAAATTTCAAACACCCAGATACACTGCAGTGAAAATGCCCCGTGGATTGTTTTAATTCACGGATTTGGTGGCAGCAAAAAAATGTGGAGCAAACAAGTAGAAGCGTTTAAAAGCCGCTATAACCTGATGATTGTGGAACTGCCAGGCCACGGGGAAGCTCCCAACCGCCTGTCGGAGACGGAACATGTCGGTTTGCAGGACATTGCCGAAGCCGTAGTGGCACTTCTACAAAGCGAAGGCATTGCAAAGGCGAATTTCATCTGCGTCTCAATGGCCACTCTAATAATGTCCGCTATTGCGGAAGCACATCCGGAAGTTGTCAATTCGGTTATCCTGTGCGGCGCGGTTTTTGGGATGAACCGATTCTCGGAACTGACGTTCCGCGTCGGGAACCTGCTCAAGCACCTGCTGCCCTATATGGCGATGGTGCGGATGCTTGCCATGATTTTAATGCCCAACCGCACCCACAAAATTTCGCGCAAATTTCTGGTACAGGAGTGCAGAAATTTAGGGCGCGCGGAATTTATTAAGTGGTACAGCGTTTTGACAGGTGAAATTTACCGACTGCATGATAATATGTCCTGTTTTAAAGGAATTGAAAGTCTAGTGATTATGGGCAGTGAGGACCATGTTTTTCTGCGGGACGCCATCGGCTCCCTGCGGAATTTTCAAAATCGGATCAAACTGCGGTTTATCCGGCAGTGCGGCCACGTATGCAGCTTGCAGAAATGGCGGGAATTCAATGAAATTTCCAGCACCTTTTTTGAAACAGTCACCGCCGCAAGCACTGTAAAGCAGTCAGCCTTACAGCAATGAATTGATTTAGTTGCTTTAGTCCGTATAAACATTCTGACAGAAACTGTTGTTTTACCAATCAAAGAGCAGGGAGCTTTGCCCCCTGCTCTTTGATTGGTATTTGAAAGATTGATTATTACCTGTTCTAAGAAAACTTAAGCCATGAAATAGGTGGCAAGAATTTCGTTAACCTGCTTACCGTCCGCCTTACCTTTCACCTGCGGCATCAGTTCACGCATAATAATCCCTTTCTGTTTCGCTGTCGGCTGTTCCAGCCCCAGCTTTGCCAACACCGCTTCAATGGTGCCGCGGATCTGCGCTTCGTCCATTTGCTCCGGCATAAACTCCGAAAGAACACCGATTTTATAACGGCATTCCTCGGCAATATCCTGCCGATCAGCCGGCGCACTTTCCAGCGTTTCCTTGGTCTGTTTAAGTTCCCGCGCAACAATGGCGGTTTCTTCTTCTGGAGTTAAATCCGCACGTTTCTGAATAACACCGTTTTTCAGCGCCGCTAAAAGGTTGGAAAGCACATCCTTGCGCTTTGTATCCCGCGCTTTCATTGCAGCCATCATCTGGCCTCTGACATCTTCGACCATGCCCATAAAAATGCACCTCATTTGAATTGGTTTTAACCAGGGTCTCCCCCTGCTGTGCTGATATTATTATACCCTATGTTTTCTTTGATTTCAATTGATACAACGCGATAAACTGTGCTATACTAAACTTAATCAACCACGAAAGGACGTTTATTATGGAATTTAAAACCGAGTCCAACCGCATTTTCAGCACCAACGAACAAGGAAAAACCATTGCCGAAATCACCTTTCCCGAAGTGGAAGCTGGCGTTGTCGATATCAACCACACCTTCGTGGACGACTCGCTGCGCGGACAAGGGGTTGCGGGAAAATTGATGGAGCTTGCGGTACAAGTCCTGCGCTCCTCCGGACAAAAAGCAGTGTGCAGCTGTTCCTATGCTGCCAAATGGTTTGAAAAGCATCCGGAGCAGGCAGACCTGCTAAAATAAGTCTTGGATACTTGGTCTTTTTTGGAAAATGCGCATGGTTCCTGCATAATCTTCCAAATTTTTCAGATGCTATACCCGGAGGTGAGAGTCAAATGCAGGAATACCCTGGACTTTATAACCTGATTGAACACGAAACAAGCGCCAAAGAGTTTTATGACTCCCTGCCGGATCGCATCCGGGATCAAATCTGCCAACAGGCAGATACCATTGACAGCGAAACGAGCCTCAAAAATATGGCGCAGCAGTTTTTGGAACAGGAAGGATAAACCAAGGGTCCGGGCAACCGGGCCTTTTTTCTTTTCCGATTCTGGCGGTTTTCGGCCAATGCTGTTATAATGGGCACAGACTTATAATTAAAACGGAATAGGAGAGGATTTTTATGGAAGTTATTCCATCCCGCATGCTCAACGGCCTGTATATTTGGCTGGATATTGCTTTTCTGTGTTTTCTGTTCATCCTGCTGCTGATACGTAAAAAGTATGCTGCGCTTTTGTTTGGTCTGTTTGGCGGTATCCTTTACTTTGCAGTTGATTACGGCGGATTTTACATGCTGCTACACACCCGTGTGGTAACAGGCGCAAATCCGTTCTGGTTTCTGCTCTGGCTGAGCATAAGTTACGGTTTTACCAATTTTGTCTGGATTTGGCTTTGGCTGGATCGGGACAAGCATATTTTTGAATGGTCGGTCATCATTGTCAGCGGATGGTTCGCCTCCGCCTTGCTTAGTCAAAATTTTGGAGGCGGGTTTGGGGAAATTTCAATCTCCCGCGGGACAGAAAGCTATCACGGCATTATGGCGGCCATCCTCTTTGTGGGTTACGCCATTCTCTGTGTTTACAACATGCGCGTGCCAAAAGAACAGCGCGCCCCGCTCGGCTGGATTCTTGCCATTGGCGTGCTTGTTCAGTTTGCGTGGGAATTCGTTTTGCTCATATCCGGCATAAGAGCGCAGGGAATTGCCCCGCTTATTGTTAATTCCCTGCTGGAAACCAACCTTGGGCTGCCTTATATTTACTTCATCCATAAGGCTGTTACAAAACGGCGCAGTGAAGATTTGAGCCGTGCTGTCGTGTAATTTACAAATTATCCATACAAAGGCAACGAACGGATTACAACCGCATCTATAAACTGCGTTATACTAAATTGGTCGATTGTAATTTGAATGGAGGCTCCTTGCATGAACTGGCTGCAAAGGATGCTGGCGGGCCGCTATGGCACCGACCAGCTTTCGATTGCTTTATTTGTCCTTTACTTTCTTTTGTTTTTCCTGAGTTTTATTCCCTACTGCTGGTTTTTCTCCTGGATTGGCTTGTTGCTGTTTGCGGTTATACTGTTCCGCACCTTTTCACGGAATACCGTGAAACGCTACCGGGAAAACCAGGTGTTCCTGCGGTACTGGTACCCTGTAAAAAACTGGTTTCTCAATTTAAAGCGGCGTTTCCAGGACCGTAAGACTCACCGCTACTACAAATGCCCAAACTGCAAACAGAGACTTCGTGTACCCAAGGGCCGCGGGCGGATTAAAATTACCTGTCCCAAATGCCGCACTCAATTTATTAAAAAGACATAAGAAAATGCCTCCCGTATTGTAGAAGTCGGGAGGCGTTGCTTTTATGGGATATTTGAACCAAGCCCGTCCTGACAGGACGGGCTTGGTTTTTACCCAAAATAGGAATTGATAATTTCTTCCGCTTTGGCATTGTCATCCGAGACGCACATAGCTACATAGCTGCCGCTCGTCTTAATTACTGCGCTGTCAAGCTTTGGCACTTCATCCGGGCCGTAATCCTCATAGCCGGCTTTTTGGTAGGCAACACGGTCTTCCAGCGCTTCTTTGATTGCGGCCACGCCGTCCGCGCTGTTTGCTTCTACAACAACAATCTCCTCAGCGGTAGCGCCGGAGCTGGTATAGGCAACCGCCGTTTTAATCGACTCCATGTCCATTTTATAGACGGTGGCAAACATATCATCCGAAATTTTGCTTAAATCATCCTTATAGGTGATCTGGGTTTTCAGGTCCTCTGCCAGCTTGGTCACATCAACGTCCTTGGCCTGTTCCCCGCCCTGGCATCCGGCAAAGAAACACACCATGAGCAGCATAACTGCCGCGGCTGCAAATTTTTTCATCGTCATTCTCCTTTTGACAAACTATTTCTGCACGGTGTGGCTCATGAGATAATCGCGCCACTTAATGCAGTAATCTTTATTTAAGTGGATTCCGTCGGTAGTCGCCTCGCTGACAAGCCAACCATCCGCCGAAACGGCTTCGCCCGGATCCACATAATAAACCTCTTTGGATTTTACCATTGATTTGATGAGCGTATTAAAGCGATTGATATTGTCGTTGTTATAAACCGCATCGCCCGCTTTTTTCTCCGACACCGGCATAATAAGCTGGATGTAGATAATTGCATTTGGGCTTGTCGCCTTTACCGTGTCAATGAGCTTGCTGTATTCTTCAATGAAAACGTCGGTATTCGGCCAGCCAAGCTCATTGATGCCGAGCATGATGTAGACCTTACCGAAGGACTGCTGCTTAAGCGCATTTTCTACGGTGGTCATGCTGCCGTCCTTAGCCCGGATGACATTTTTGGTAAATGCCGTCCGGACCGACAGGCCCTTATAGGCATAATAGGTCGCGTTGTCAACGCCGCTGTACATCATAAACCCTTCGGTGCGGGAATCCCCAATGAAGAGCGCATCATCAAAATAGGACATATCCACCGCGGGAGCCAGCGGTACCGGTGCATCATGCGTGGCAGGCGTAATGGGGATAGAGGAATCCGGCGTGCCGGAAACAGCCTGAGACTGCGACTGCGAAATCTGTGCCTGTTTTTCCGACCAGTCCTGCATAATGGTGCTGGGAGTCAGCGCGGAGCCTTCTGTGCTCTCAGCCGGCGCGGTAATGTTGGGCAGAACAACCGCAACTGTTACGGTTACTACTGCAATAAGCAGCATCAAAATAAGAATGGGAACCGGGCGCAGCCGGTAACGCTTTCTTCTGCGTTTTTTGGAATAGGAATATAAATTTTTCTGTCTTGCCATAGGTCCTCCCAAGTGTTTTCCATATTATAACGCCAAACCCAAAACCATACAACTCTATTATAGCTTAAACATTTTCTTTTTTAAATACTTACAGAAAAATAGCACCGGAACGCAGAGCAAAAACCACAAAAAACTGTACTGCAGGCAAACTTGCCCGCAGATGTTTCCCCGTTTTTTGGAATAATCCCAGACGTCCAAATGCAGAAGGCGGTTCACCAATAAACCGACAGCAAACTCGACGGCCGTAATGATTCCGGTACCAGCTAAGCATTTTTTCCAAAACGACATGGAAAAATGCTTAAAATTTAAAATATAAAGCCACAACATACAG
Source organism: Clostridiales bacterium (assembly GCA_003150405.1). Classification (GTDB taxonomy): domain Bacteria; phylum Bacillota; class Clostridia; order Oscillospirales; family Ruminococcaceae; genus Metaruminococcus_A. The sequence goes on along the minus strand of QAMM01000017.1, from coordinate 23,677 downwards.
AACCCACCGGTAAGCAGCATAGACCAATGCGTGAAACCACGCCATAAGACCTCCACAATGCCGTAGCCGATGGAGCCGATGGTATAAACAATGGAATACTCCTTATATTTTCGCATTCACTTCACCCGGTAATAGAATGCACAGGATTCAGTTGTTTATGATTGTTATTATTCCATATTTCGCGCGTAAGCACAACAACAATTTGTTACTTTTTCAAATATTCTTGACAAACTGCACTCCCCTGCCTATACTTTTATTTATTATGAACATCCTTTAAATATTTTAGAAAACAATATAATATTATACTTGGAAAGGTTCTAATCACATGTCAAAACAAAACGGAAAAATCTCGCTCTTTTCATTGGCCCTCCCCATTCTAATTGAACAGGTGCTCCGTAATTTCTTAGGCACCGTCAATGTATTAATGCTCGGCAATTACTCTGACGACGCGGTTGCAGCAGTCGGCGTCGCAAACCAGGTGATGAACGTGGTCAATATCACCTTTACCATGCTCGCAGCAGGGGCAGCGGTTGTTATCAACCAAAGTTTGGGGGCACGCCGGGATGAGGACGCCGGGATGGTCAGTATGAATGCCGTTGGCGTCAGCGTTCTGCTGGGCGGAGTTGTCAGCATTGGGCTCATTTGTTTCGCGCCTTTTATCATGTCGATTCTAGGGTTGGAACCGGAGCTTATCGGCGACGCGTCCGTTTACCTGCAATGGGTGGGCGGGGCCTCGATTATGATCTCCATCTCCAGCGTCATATCGGTACTGTTCCGCTGCTATGGAAACGCCAAGATACCAATGGCAGTTGTGATGATCATCAACATCGTCAACGTCGCAGGCAACTACCTTGTCATTTTCCGTCCGTTTGAAATCCCGCTCTATGGAATCTCCGGAATTGGTATTGTACGGTTTATCAGCGAGGCAGTTGGGTTGATCCTTTTGGTGGTGGTGCTTGTTCGTGCAAAGTTCAGCTGCTACCGGCTGCAAAATCTTTGGCGCATCAAGCTTAAAACACTGGGGCAAATCCTCAGCATTGGCTTTATGTCTGGTGCAGAGGGAATTTCCTACACGCTGGGGCAGGTTATTACCACCGGGTTTCTCGCAGCATTTGGTGCAGCGGCGCTTTCGGCCAAGGTGTATGTCCAGACGGTGGACTATTACGCGTATGTTATCGGCCTTTCGATTGGCCAGGCCGCACAGATCATTGCCGGCCAGATGATGGGGGCTGGAAAACTTGAAGAAGCCTACCAGTACATTTGTCGGAAATGGCGCTGGGTGTTTGCCTGCAACCTCAGCATATCCACAGCAATCTTTCTTCTGCACCGGCCGATTATGGGGCTGTTTACCTCAAGCACTGAAATTATTGATATGTCCATGCCGCTGTTTGCGCTCTGCATTTTTATCAACATTGGACGCTCCTTCAACCACTCCTTCAATTACGGCCTGCGCGCCTCCGGTTATGTATTCTGGCCAATGATGATCGCCATTGGATCCATCTGGATTGTCAATGTAGGCATGGGGTTTGTCTTTTCCACGGTTTGCGGGCTGGGCATCATCGGGCTGTGGATCAGCATGGCAATGGATGACGTTCTGCGTGGCCTTGCGACCGGCGCGCTCTGGCGTACCAAACGGTGGAAAAAGTCGGTTCTGGCACTGAGCAAAGCAAAGGTGGGCGACGCCGAGGCGGAAGTCGTTTCCCCTGAACCGAGCAGTGCGGCAGACTAAAGGAGGCATCTTATGGAAACATACCAGGCAGAATTGATTTTTAAAGCAGAAGCAGAGTTAGCTGAAGGCCCGGTTTGGCACGAGGAGGATAACTGCCTTTACTGGGTAAACATCAATCTGGGTGAGCTGCACCGGTTTAATCCGACCTCCAGAAAGGATACCGCGGTAACGGTTGGAGAAGCCATTGGCACCTTTGCTTTCCGAAAAGACGGCGGGATTATCGCGGCGCTTAAAAGCGGGATTTACCGGCTGGATGAAACCGAAAACGGCCTTAAAAAAACCTTAATGGTTGATCCGGAGCCCCATACACCCAACCGTTTTAACGACGGGAAATGCGATCCATACGGCCGTTTTCTCGCCGGTACAATGGGGATGAAAGGCGATGCGGCATTTTATTCCATTGACTCGGCCGGCGGATGCCGTACCCTAATCGACGGGGTGAAAATCTCAAATGGTCTGGGTTTCAGTCCAGACCGTAAAATCTTGTATTATACCGACTCCTGCACCCAAACCATCATGGCCTATGATTACAGCCAAAGCGGCGAACTGTCCAACCCACGGCCGGCGGCTGTGATTGACGAGACATCCGGTATGCCGGACGGGATGACGGTTGACGCAAACGGCAACCTGTGGATTGCACTGTTTGGGGGCGGCATGGTGCTTTGTCTGGAGCCCTTTACCGGGAAAATGCTCGCGGAGGTTAAAGTTCCGGCCAAAAAGGTCACCTGCTGCACGTTCGGCGGGCCGGATTACAGTACACTCTATATCACAACCGCTTGGGAGAACAGCTCTTCCCAGCAGCGCCGGGAAGATCCTTTTGGCGGCAGTCTGTTTGCAGCCAACGCGGGAGTAACCGGAATGCCCGCTTTCCGGTTTGGAAAATAGGACAGTCATTTGTATCGTGTTTATCGGCTTGTATGTTCCATCTTTTACGGCTTTTCTATAAAAAACAGGAGGCTCCCGCAGGAGCCTCCTGTTTTTCTTATGCAAATGCATTTAGCTTACTCAGCAGTTCCTTCAGAACTTCCTGGGTAAACTGTTCCGGATAGGAGGCTGCAAGGCTTGCAAGCGGCATTTCACGCAGCATGGCGTCAATCATTTGAGGATTGAGGGCACCGTCTTCACTTTCCGTTTTACGGCTGGAGAGGAGCTGCCAAATTCGATCCGACAGCGCCGGACCCGCTTTGGGATGATCCAGCACTTCTTTGACCGTCATATACGGCGACACACGCAGCCGCGGCAGGCATTCCGGTACAAGCTCAACCGAACCTTTCAGGCGGATATCCACAGAGGAGGAACCGATAAGCAGTTTGTGCTTTCCCGGTTCGCACATCCAGGTATTTTCATATTCGTCAAAGTAGGAGAAGCTGCGGCCGTCTAGTTCAAACAATACAGTTTGGCATTCACCAGGTGCCAGCGACACCTTTTCAAAACCTTTGAGCTCCTTGTACGGACGGTTTGCCTGTACGCCGGGCGCTGCAATATAAAGCTGGACAACCTCCTGCCCCGACCGTTTTCCCGTATTGCGCACCGTGACCGAAACCGAAAGCAAATCCCGCTCATTCATGCGTTCCTTGCTCACCCGGAGGGTCTCATACGCAAAGCTGGTATAGCTTAAACCATGGCCAAAGGGAAAACGCACGCCAAGTTCTTTTTTTTCATAGTAACGGTAACCAACAAAGACGCTCTCGCGGTACTCCACGCGGTTTTGCGCGCCAGGGAAATTCAGGTAGCTTGGGTTATCCTGAAGCCGCATTGGGAAGGTTTCAGCAAGCCGACCACTGGGGTTTGCTTCGCCGTAGAGAAGATCTGCCAGCGCAGCGCCGGAAGCCTGCCCACCAAGATATGCTTCCAAAATCGAATCCACCCAATCCGCCCACGGGAGTTCCACCGGCGAACCGTTGGACAGCACAACCGCCACCCGCACGCCTTCGGCACAGAGGCGGGCGATCAGCTTGTTTTGGTTCGGCGGAAGCTGCATATGAACGCGGTCATACCCTTCGGACTCGTAGTGTGCCGGGAGCCCGGCCATCACCAAAGCAATTCCAGCCTTGCGCGCGGCGTCCAGCGCCTCTGCCGCAAGAGCTTCATCGAGTTCGTCACTTTCAAGGGAGAAGCCCTTGCTGTATGTAAATCTTCTGCCCTGCTCCTTCAGTGCATCAAGCAAAGACGTTGTCTTGTTGGGCTGGATATGCGAACTGCCGCCGCCCTGAAAGCGCGGCGTTTCCGCAAAGGCGCCGATAACTGCAATGGTATCCGACGAATTAAATGGAAGCAGCTCATCCTCATTTTTTAACAGCACCATGCATTCTGCCGCAGCTTCCCGGGCAAAGCGATCGTGCTCCTCTTTGGAGTAGGACGCGCCTTTTTTCTGCGCTTTGGCGGCATCCAGCACAAAAGAGAGGATATGTTCCACCGCTTCATCCAGTTTGGATTCCGGCAGCGTTCCATTTAAGACCGCCGCTTCAATTTCATCGTTAAAGGTTCCTTTGGTTCCCGGCATTTCAAGGTCGAGGCCAGCAGAAACACATTCTGCGCGCTGTTTAATGGCGCCCCAGTCGGAGACGACGAACCCGTCAAATCCCCATTCCTCCCGCAGGACGTCGGTCAGAAAGCGCTTGTTGCAGGCAAGCGGCGTGCCATTTACGCTGTTGTAGGAACACATTACGGTAGCGGGCGCCGCCTCCTTGACCGCTGTTTCAAAGCCGGCAAGGTAGATTTCCCGCAGAGCACGTTCATCAATGATTTCATCCACCCGCATCCGCATGGTTTCCTGGTTGTTGGCGCAAAAATGCTTGAGCGAGGTGCCAACATTTTGGGACTGCACCCCCTGAATGTGGCTTTTTGCCATCTCCCCGGTGAGATAGGGGTCTTCGGAAAGGTATTCAAAATTCCGGCCGCAAAGCGGAGAACGTTTAATATTAGCAGCAGGCCCCAGCACAATGGAAATCTCTTCCGCTTGAGCCTCTTCCCCAATGGCCGCACCGACCCGTTTTATCAGATCCCGGTTCCAGCTTGAGGCAAGCCCGGCTCCTGCCGGGAAGCAGGTGGCCTGTACCGTGTGGCCGTCTTCTACAATTTTGCGCAGGCCGTGCGGACCGTCGGTCATCATAATGGAAGGGATGCCGAGCCGCTCAATCGGTTCGGTATGCCATTTATCCAAGCCGCATACAAACGCGCATTTTTCTTGAAGGGTCATTTGGGCAACAATGTCGCGAATTCCTTGTTTCACAGAATCACTCCTCAATGATGTTCGGTAATTTCATTATGTCACAACCGATTTCTGTTTACAACAAGAATTTGTCGATGAGTTCTATAATATTGTCGAATTTACACAAATTTTACGTTTTAATTTCGTGCGCTTCCTATGGAAATATACTGCAAAGTACGTTATAATAGACACAGAGTCCTAAAAGCTGCACATATCTGGTATCCTGTTTGATGAGCTTCTCTTGTGCATACAGGAACGGAGTCAGCGTTATAACCGCCCAATAAGACGGCAAAGAAGGGAAAATAAATGTACGAAAAAATAGAGGCTGATTACAGTTATACCGAAAACCGCGAATTGAGCTGGCTGAAGTTCAATCTGCGGGTTTTGGAAGAAGCAAACTGCGAGACGACGCCCGCGTTTGAACGCTTAAAGTTCATCTCCATTTTTACCAGCAATCTCGATGAGTTCTACATGGTCCGGGTTGGAAGCTTGTACGATTTGGCCACAGCGGATGACGACGAACCGGATAACAAATCCGGTCTGACCTGCAAAGAGCAGCTGGAGGCCATCTACGAAAAATCCGTCAAGCTCTACGAAAAGAAGGACAAGGCGTACAATCAGGTGGCCCAGGCGCTGGCGCAGCATCACATCTGCCGCCCCTCTTTTGACGAGCTCACTCTGTCGGAGAAAAAATACATCGACAAATATTTCAAAAAATCCATTCTGCCGCTGCTTTCGCCGCAGGTCGTCGATAACATGCATCCATTTCCCCATTTAGTCAACAAACAACCCTATGTTGCGGCAGTGCTGCGGCACGGCAAAAACAAATGCTACGGGTTGATCCCGGTGTTCCCGGCGTTGGGACGGGTGATTGTCCTGCCGGAAAGCGAACTGCGTTTTATGTTAATGGAGGATGTCATCCTGCATTACGCCGAGACTATTTTTGAGCTGTATGACGTACTGGAAAAGACAGTGGTCTGCGTGACAAGGAACGCCGATATTGACACCGACGAAGGCCTTTATGACGCTGACCTTGACTTCCGTCAGCACATGAAAACCATTCTCAAAAAACGCGCACGGCTGGCCCCGGTCCGGCTGGAGACCGCCGCACCGCTTTCAGAAGGGTTCCGTGGCTTTTTGTGCGAACGCCTCTCTCTGCGCCCGGTACAGGTTTTTGTGAGCCGCTCCCCTTTGAATATGTCCTATGTCTTTTCGCTGGAGGATATGCTCCCCTCCTCAGTGAAACAGCTTTTGCTCAACACGCCGTTTCAGCCGCAGGACAGCCCGGACGTTCATCTGCGCCAGAGTCTCATAAGACAGGCTCTCAAAAAGGATATCCTGCTCTCCTACCCTTTTGAGAGCATGAAGCCGTTTTTAAACCTCATCCGCGAAGCAGCGTCCGACCCGGCGGTGCTGTCCATTAAAATTACCCTTTACCGCATTAGCCGGGAGTCCAAGCTCGCGGAATACCTCATTGAAGCGGCGGAAAACGGCAAGGAAATTACGGTACTGATGGAGCTGCGCGCCCGGTTTGACGAGCAGAATAACATTGAATGGGCGCAGCGGCTGGAGGAAGCCGGTTGCAATGTCATTTACGGATTTGACGGGTACAAGGTGCATTCCAAAATCTGCCTGATCATGCGCAAGGATCGTTCACGGCTGCAATACATCACCCAAATTGGAACCGGCAATTATAACGAAAAAACCTCGCGGCTTTACACCGACCTCTCCCTCATTACAGCCGATCCGGCTATCTGTGAGGACGCGGTCAACTTCTTTAAAAATATGGCGCTCTCCAACCTGGAGGGCAGCTACGATAAACTTTGGGTGGCGCCTTACAGCTTAAAATCCAATGTCATCCGCAAAATTGATCAGGAAATTGAAAAAGCAAAGCAGGGGCGTAAAGCGCGCATCTTGATGAAAATGAATTCTTTGACCGATCGTGATGTGATTGACAAACTGGCGGAAGCATCCCAGAACGGCGTGCCGGTGAAGCTCGTCATCCGCGGAATCTGCTGCCTGATTCCCGGCATTCCCGGTAAAACCGAAAACATTTCGGTGTTGAGCATTGTGGGGCGCTTTTTGGAACACTCTCGTGTCTACTGTTTTGGCGTAGACGGTGAAATGGAACTTTATATTGCCTCCGCCGACATGATGACCCGCAATACCCAGCGCCGGGTGGAGATTGCCTGCCCGGTTGAGAACCCCCGTCTGAAGGAGCGCATTTACCGGATGCTGGAGATTATGTTTGCGGATACCGTCAAGGGGCGAGTGCTCCACCGGGACGGTGAATACCGTTTCCGCAAGCGCGAGCCTTTTGACGAAGCGTCGCAGGAATACTTTATGCACGAAGCCATTGAACGCGCTAAAAACGGCTCTTCAGAAGAGACGCGGCCCACAATAGCCCAGCGGTTCCGCAACCTGTTCCACCACAGTTGATTTTCTGTGCGGAACGCGTTACAATAATGCTGTTTGGAAAACTATAAAAACAACTCACCAACCAAAGGAGCAAACAATATGGAACAGACCATACATGCCATTTTGAGCCGCCGGAGTATTCGGAAATATAAGCCTATACAAATCAGCGAAGAAGAGCTTGAAATTCTCCTTGAAGCAGGCATGTACGCTCCCAGCGGCGGCAACTGCCAATACACCCATTTTACCGTTGTGCAGAAACCTGAAACACTGCGTACCCTCAAAGTCATTGTGGAGCAAGTATTTTCCAAAATGGAAATTACCGAAAACATGTACAAAAGCAAGGCGCACACCATTCAAATGGCGCAGCGCGGAAATTACGATTTTATTTACAGCGCCCCGACGCTGGTCATCGTCACAAACAAACGCGGCCACGGCAACGCCATGGCGGATAGTGCTGCGGCGATTGAAAACATCTTACTTGCCGCGACCTCTATGAATATTGGTTCCTGCTGGATTAACCAGCTCACCTGGATTTCGGACAACGAGGTGCTGCGGGAAGCCCTGCGCGGGTTTGGCGTCCCGGACGATGAAATTGTCTGTGGCAGCATTGCACTCGGCTATTCTGATCAACTCACCGCAAAAGCGCAGCCGCGTAAAGAAGGACGTATCCGGTTTGTACGGTGAGAAAATGAAACAAGCAAGATTGCATTTAATTTGACGCAAAAAGGCCGCGGCAGAACCGCGGCCTTTTTGATTTTTACCGAAAGCGGGCAGTCCACCTGTAATTTGGAACCCCAGCCCACAGGCAAAGATTTAGGATATGAAACTGTCCCGCTTCTATTATTAAAGTCTTTCCAGTTACTGAATACAGAACCTTTATTCGGATCAGTCCTCGATGATTTTGACATAAAAATGGCGGCTGCGGGGGCCGTCAAATTCGCAGAAATACACATCCTGCCACACACCAAGCAGCAGTCGGCCGTTTTCAACAATCAGAGTTTCCGAACAGCCAACGCAACTGGATTTCAGGTGTGCGGTGGAGTTTCCTTCCATGTGGCGGTATGCGGGCAGTTCCGGGTAGCTTTCTGCAAGTCCTTTGAGCAGGTCGGTTTTTACATCCGGATCGGCATTCTCGTTGACGGTAATCGCCGAAGTGGTATGCGGGGTAAACACCACGCAGATACCAGAACGAACCCCGCTTTTTTGAACAGCGTCGTTGACCTGCATGGTAATGTCAACAAACCCTTCTGCCTCAGTTCGAATTTGATATTCATAAACGCTCATTGATTCACTGCCTCCATTTTGATTTAGTTTTTCTGCATTATATTACAAAATGCACAAATTTACAACCATACTTTCTCCATTTAAATGGATAAAATCGTTTGACAAACAGCGGCATAAACAATTATAATTAAAAATAACGACGCTGAAGGGGAAAAGTAGAGGCCAGGCCGCTCTCAGGGGGATGTGCCGTGACTGCAAGCATATCTGTGATTAGCTGGTTTTGAAGTTCTCCCCCGAGTTCTTCCGGTGAACCCAAACAGAGTAGTCGGCGACGTAATCCTGCGTTAAGGAAAATCAGTGTAATGCTGTAAGTGCACCGGTGAGTTGGTGAATATGGGTGGTACCGCGAAGCAACCTTTCGTCCCATAACGTCAGGGATGAAAGGCATTTTTTATGACTGCAGGCGGTGAACTTGTTTTGACGTTTGCCTAAAAACAGTCGCGGGGGGTCTTGCAGGCCCATTCCGCCGTAAACCGGAGAAAAGAAGCCTCTCCGGCATTTACAAAGCGGTGAAACTACGGTAAAATAGAAAACAGGAAGGATTGAAAAGGACACGGTGTGTCCTTTTGTAATGCTTACCGGAAAGGAACCTTTATGGCGGTAAAAATCATTGTACTGGTTATTTTTGTTATCGTGACGGCGGGGATTGGTCTGTACTGCCGCAAAAAAATTCGAAGTGTCAACGACTTTGTCTTGGGCGGACGCAACGTTGGCCCCTGGCTCACGGCTTTTGCGTATGGGACTTCTTATTTTTCAGCAGTTGTTTTTGTTGGCTATGCAGGGCAGTTCGGCTGGAACTTCGGTATTTCCGCTACCTGGATTGGCATTGGTAACGCTATTATTGGCAGTTTGCTCGCCTGGGTCGTTCTTGGACGGCGCACCCGTGTTATGACCAAACATTTTGAGGCGGCGACCATGCCGGAATTTTTTGAACGGCGCTACCTCAGCAAGCCAATGAAAATAGCGGCGTCCATTATCATATTTGTGTTTTTGGTTCCATATACCGCTTCCATTTACAAAGGGCTTTCCGGACTGTTCGCAATGGCCTTTGGCATCGATTTTACCTGGTGCATCATTGGAATGGCGGTGCTCACAGCCATTTATGTCATTGCGGGCGGTTATATGGCAACGGCCATCAACGACTTTATCCAGGGGATTATTATGTTGGTGGGTATTGTTGCGGTCGTGCTTGCAGTACTCAATGTACACGGCGGTTTTATGGAGTCCATGGCGCAGCTTTCTCAGCTGCAGCCCGCGGGCGGTTCGGAAATGGCCGGGCCGTTCACTTCATTCTTTGGACCGGATCCCGTCAGCTTGTTCGGCGTTGTTATCCTTACAAGTCTTGGTACCTGGGGCCTGCCACAGATGATCCACAAATTCTACACAGTGAAGAATGAAAAGACGATTAAAACCGGCACCATTATCTCCACCGTTTTTGCCCTGATTATTGCAGGCGGCTCCTATTTTATGGGTGGGTTTGGGCGCCTTTTTGTTGAGGGCGACACCCCTGCTGGCGGCTTTGACAGCGTAGTTCCCACCATGCTCCAGTCCCTGCCGGACCTGTTGATTGCGGTGGTCATTATCCTGGTGCTTTCTGCTTCGATGTCCACCCTTTCCTCGTTGGTGATCACCTCCAGCTCCACCTTTACCATTGACTTTTTAAAGGGTATTTTCTTCCCGAAAATGAACAACAAGCGGCAGATGTTGGTGATCCGGCTGCTGTGCGCCGGTTTCATCGCCGTTTCGGTTCTGATTGCCCTCAACCCCAACAGCATGATCTCCAGCCTGATGTCGATTTCGTGGGGCGCGCTGGCGGGGGCCTTTCTTGGGCCGTTTTTGTATGGCCTGTTCTGGAAAAGAACAACCCGTGCGGGCGTTTGGGCTGGGTTTATCTCTGGTATTGTCATCACCGTGGCCGGACTCATCCTTAATATGACCGGAACCATTCTCCCCGCACCGTTTGCACTGCTCAATTCCCCGCTCAATGTCGGCGCACTGGCAATTGTGTTTTCACTCATCATTGTGCCGCTGGTCAGTGTGCTGACTCCCAAGCTTCCCAAACAGCATGTGGAAGCATCCTTTGCCTGCTACGACGAGACAATCGCCGCGCACCATAAATACGTTTTAGAAGAAGTAGAGGAAGAATACATCGATGGCAATGATTAATTACTGGCAAAAAGATATTGAAACTATGAAGCGCCCTGAACTGGAGGCACTTCAACTGGAGCGCCTGCGGTACATTGTAGCCTACTGCTACGAACGGGTGCCGTTTTACCGCAAACGGTTTGACGACATTGGTCTGAAACCAGAACATATCCGGGAATTTAAGGATATGGAGAAAATTCCCTTTACGACTAAAGATGATATCCGCGACAACTATCCGTTCGGTCTGTTTGCGGTTCCGCAGAAACAGATTGTGCGGATGCATGCCTCCAGCGGCACAACTGGAAAACCAACCGTTGTCGGTTACACCCGGAACGACCTGAACACCTGGTCGGATCTGGTGGCACGCCTTTGTGTAGCGGCTGGCGCCTCTGACGAGGATATTGCACAGATTTCATTCGGCTATGGACTGTTTACCGGTGCGCTTGGCCTTCATTATGGATTGGAAAAGATAGGCGCTTCCATTGTACCGGCCTCCAGCGGCAACACCGAAAAGCAGGTCATGCTGTTAAAAGACTTCGGTGCAACTGTTTTGGTTGCAACCCCCTCTTATGCGTTACATATTGGCGAGGTTGTCCGAGATATGGGCTACACGCCGGAAGATTTAAAACTTCGCCTCGGCCTGTTCGGTTCAGAAGGCTGCACCGAAGAAATGCGTACTGCTGTTGAAGAGAGTCTCGGTATTTTTGCAACCGACAACTACGGTATGAGCGAACTCATGGGGCCTGGGGTTTCAGGCGACTGCGCGTTCCGTACCGGCATGCACATTGCGGAAGACCATTTCTACCCAGAAATTGTTGACCGGAACACCTTAAAAACGCTGCCGGGCGGTGAAATTGGCGAGTTGGTTATCACCACCCTCACCAAAGAAGGATTCCCGCTCCTGCGGTACCGCACAAAAGACATCACCCGCATTAATTACGAACCCACCTGTCCTTGCGGTCGAACCGGCGCGCGGATGGCAAAAATTATGGGCCGCAGTGACGATATGTTCAAAATTAAGGGAGTCAACGTCTTTCCCTCTCAAATTGAAAGCGTGCTGATGACGATTCCTCACATTGGGCCGCAGTATCAGCTCATCCTCACCCGCACCGGGTATATGGACAATATTGAGGTCGTGGTTGAAGTGGTAGACGGTTCTCTGCTGGAGCGTTATGCTGAACTAGAAAAGCTGGAGCATAACATTCGGCACCGTCTCCAAACAGTGCTGGGACTGGACTGCAAGATCACCCTGAAGGAGCCGCGCTCCATTGAACGCACAGCGGGCAAAGCCAAGCGCGTAATTGACCTGCGCAACAAAGGAACAATATAAATTACACCGTTAAAACACCCTGCCGTTTGTGCGCGGCAAAGGGATACTAAATACAGTGCCGTTTGCACAGCGGCGGATTGGACGATGGACTATGAAAAAACTGATGCTTGGAAACGAAGCGGTTGCCCGCGGTTTATATGAAGCGGGCTGCACGGTCGTATCCAGCTACCCTGGTACGCCGAGCACCGAGATCACCGAAGTTGTTTCCAAATACGACGACATTTACAGTGAATGGGCGCCGAACGAAAAGGTTGCAACCGAAGTGGCCTACGGCGCTGCAATGGCCGGCGCACGTTCTTTCTGCGCCATGAAGCATGTTGGCCTGAATGTGGCGGCCGACCCGCTTTTCACATCTTCTTATTCCGGCGTCAACGGCGGATTTGTCATTGCCGTTGCTGACGATTCCGGCATGCATTCATCGCAGAATGAACAGGATTCCCGACACTATGCGGCGGCCTCCAAGGTGCCGATGCTGGAACCTTCTGATTCGGCAGAATGCCTTGCCTTTACCAAACTGGCTTTTGAAATTTCCGAGCGGTTTGACACGCCGGTTATCCTCCGACTCTCCACCCGTATTTCTCACTCCCAGGGGATTGTGGAGCTGCACGACCGGGTAAACCTCCCTCTTAAGGAATATGTAAAAAATCCGTCGAAGTATGTTATGATGCCTGCCTTTGCCCGTGGCCGCCATGTTGTGGTTGAGGAGCGTACCCAGAAACTCAAGGAGTATGCTGCAAAAAAATGTGCCATTAACCAGGTCATTGGTAGTGGAGCCATCGGTGTTATCACTTCCGGTATTGCCTACCAATATGCGAGTGAAGCGCTCGGTGATAAGGCGACCTACCTGAAACTCGGTATGGTTCATCCGCTGTCCGAGGCGCTGATTCTGGATTTTGCCAGCAAGTTTGACAAGGTCTATGTCATTGAAGAACTCGATAGTATTATTGAGGATTTCTGCCGCGCTCACGGCGTTGCGGTAGAGGGCAAGGCGCTCTTCTCCCCTATTGGTGAATACACAGCAGAGGCTATCCGTTCCAAAATTCTCGGTGCTACCACCAAATACATTACTGTAAGTGAAAATGTGCCTATGCGTCCGCCGGTTCTATGTCCCGGCTGCCCGCACCGCGGTATTTTCTATGTGCTGGGCAAGTTAAGGCTCTTTGTCAGCGGTGATATTGGCTGCTATACCCTTGGCGCCAGTGCTCCTCTTGCGGCAATGGATACCACCATCTGCATGGGGGCTTCTATTTCCGGCCTGCACGGTTTTAACAAAGCGCGTGGAAGCGAATGGGAGAAAAAATCGGTTGCCGTTATTGGTGATTCCACCTTTATTCATTCCGGTATTACCGGCCTGATTGACATTGCCTATAACGCGAGCAACTCAACGGTTATTATCTTGGACAACAGCATCACCGGTATGACCGGGCATCAGCAGAACCCGACCACCGGCTATAACATCAAGGGCGATCCCGCTACGGCAGTCAACCTGGAAGCGCTCTGCAATGCCATTGGCATTGAGCGTGTCCGCGTGGTCGATCCGTTTGACATTGAAGGGGTTGAAAAAACGCTACGCGAAGAGCTTTCAGTGGAGGCGCCTTCGGTCATTATTGCACGGCGGCCCTGTGCTCTGCTGAAAATTGTAAAAGCCAAACCTCCGGTCACGGTTGACACGGAAAAATGCAAGAAGTGCGGCATGTGCTTTAAAATGGGCTGTCCGGCCATAAAAAAAGGTTCAGACGGCAAACCCATTATTGATACCACGCTCTGCACCGGCTGCGGTCTGTGCACCAAAGCCTGCAAATTTGACGCGTTAAAGGAGAATGCACATGGCTGTTAAAAGTATTATGATTGTCGGCGTTGGCGGACAAGGTACCTTGCTTGCAAGCCGTATTATCGGCAACGCCCTCATTGACTGCGGTTATGATGTCAAGGTTTCTGAGGTTCACGGCATGTCGCAGCGCGGCGGCTCGGTTGTCACCTATGTCCGTTACGGCGATAAAGTCTATTCCCCGATTGTTGAAAAAGGCGGAGCGGACATTATTGTGTCCTTTGAGCTTTTGGAAGCCCTGCGCTGGATTTCTTATTTAAAGCCAAACGGAAAAATGATCATCAACACCCAGCAGATCGATCCGATGCCTGTCATCACCGGAGCGGCACATTATCCAGAGCACATTCTGGACACCATAAAGAAAAGCGGTGTTTCGTTTGATGCCATAGATGCGCTTTCCCTGGCAAACCAGGCCGGCAATGCAAAAGCGGTCAACGTGGTTCTGCTCGGTCTAATGGCAAAGCATTCTGAAATTGATAAGGAAATTTGGCTCAAATCCTTAAAAGCTACCGTCCCCGAAAAGTTTTTGGACCTGAATCTAAAAGCGTTTGAACTGGGTTACATGCAATAAAACAAGGGAGGGCTCGTCATGATTATCAAACAAATTTCGGTCTTTGTGGAAAACAAATCCGGCAGACTCGCAGAAATCACCAAGATTCTCGCAGATAACGGAGTGGATATCCGCGCCTTATCACTGGCAGATACCACCAAATTTGGTATTCTGCGTTTTATCGTCGACGAGCCGGAGCGCGCGGAAAAAGCACTGCGGGACGCAGCACTGACGGTCTCTATCACCGACGTTATTGCTGTTTCGGTGGAGGATCAACCGGGCGGGCTTGCTTATCCTCTGCGAATACTGGATGAAAAGGGTATCAATGTCGAATACATTTACGCCTTTGTAGGCGCTCCGCACGATAAGGCGTTTGTCATTCTCCATGTTGATGACAATCAACGTGCTGTAGAAGAGCTGGCTGCCTGCGATATTCCCCTGCTCTGCACCAAAGATATTATGAAGATCTAGTATTTCAAAGACTTCACAAAAAACGCGCTCTCATAATGAGAGCGCGTTTTTCTTGCAATTGATTACCATTTCTCACAAACAAGGGGATATCCTATTTTTAGGGACTGCCAAACCATCATTTTTCCTGAAGATGCTCCCGGCGTACCGAATCCGCCGCGGCCTGGGAGAGCAAACGGCGCCGTGCGCCAATACGGGCGGAAGCTGCCAAAATTAGCCGCATCAACAGGATGCCAAGCAGAGCCCCGGAAGCATCAATGCAGACATCCCGAAACTCGCAGCTCCGCCCCGCAACAAACAGCTGATGGAATTCGTCGCCTGCCGCATACAGAACCGAAACCACAAAAGCAGCCCCCATCTGCCAGGGCCGCCGGTGAAGAAAGCGGCTTGCAGAAAACATCGTGAGAAAACCGAGCAATCCATAAATGCTGAAATGGGCGGATTTTCGCACAACAGTTTCGACAAATTCATAAATCGTCTGCTGAGTTCCTGCATCCCAGCTTGGATACTGCGGTAAAAAAACCGATAAGACAAAACTGGTGATACCGCCGCTCATTGCAGAGGACTCCCTGGAAGGCTGAGCAGAAAACCAAAAAATGAAAGCCATGCACAAAACGACTAGTACAATGGAAACAATTTTTACACTGCGGCTGCGAATAAGACACCATTCCTTTTCGAAATAATAAGACAGGCATTATTATACACGTTTTCCTGGGAAATAGAAAGCCTTTATGCTCAATTTTACACTTGTGCCAAATTCGGAAGAATGATAAAATAAAAATAGAAAGACAGGGGGCGATGATTTGAAGATTGGATTGGTGCTGGAAGGCGGCGGCATGCGTGGTGTTTACACCACAGGGGTACTCGACGCTTTTCAGGATAACGGCATTGCCTTTGATTACCTCATTGGGGTTTCGGCCGGCGCCTGTCATGCAACTTCATTTTTATCCGGTCAACGCGGGCGCAGTTTTAAAATCAACCTGGAGTATTCGCAGGACAAGCGTTATGTAAGCGCACGTAATTTCATCAAAACCGGATCTGTTTTTGGTATGGATTTCATCTTTCATGAAATACCAGATCATCTTCTCCCCTTTGATTATAATGCAATGGCGGCAAATCCAACCGAATTTGTCGTCGGCGTTACCGATGTACAGACCGGCAAGCCTTTTTATTTCAGTAACCCGCCCATTCATGAGGTCAATCACATTGTGGCGGCCTCCAGCGCCATTCCGGTCTTTTCGCCGATGGTGACCATTCACGGCAGGCAATACCTGGACGGTGGAACGACCGACCCGATTCCGGTACACAAGGCATTGGAGGATGGCTGCGACCGGGTTGTTGTGGTACTAACCCGCCCACGCGGCTACCAAAAACAGCCGGAGAGTTTCCGACGCATTTACCGGCACAAATTTAAGGATTACCCAAACATGATTGAGGCACTTGACCGCCGCCATGAGCAGTACAATGAAACGCTAGCGTTATTGAAAAAGTTGGAACAGGATGGCACCGCCCTTGTTTTAGCGCAAACCGAAACGGTGCCGATTGGACGTTTCGAAAAAAAACCGGAAAAATTGGCCCGGCTTTACAATGTTGGCCTGCGGGATGGTGAAGCGATTCTTCCTAAACTCAAAAATTGGTAATACATATCATCTACTCCTTTGCCGACAATAGCAATAAAAAGGAGTGATGTTACCAATGTCTTTGACCATTCCCATAGACGGCCGGCTCAAAGCCTCCAGCAAACAGGATATTATTGATGCAATCATGATGCTGCCCGGCATTGAATGTGTTGTAGTGTCCCCCGCAGAACGCAGCGTAGCTGTTACGGGAGCTGACCTGGACTATCTTTCCATTTGTGATGCCATTGAAGATTTAGGTTTTACCATAATTCGATAAATAAAAACCTCCCATCTGCAAAAAAACGGGAGGTTTTTATAATACCGAATGATTCGACGTTTTTCGACAAAAAAAGATGCAAAAGAAAAGCCCTTAGGCTTTTCTTTGTCGGCACATCTCCTCTCCTGTCTGCGTATTATGCATTAGGGTGATGATCATGCAATACGACAGATTATTAGCAGTACAATATGCCCACAAGTGGGCTTTTCATAGAAATCCGAACTACGCCGATTTTGAAGAAATGGGCGGTGACTGCACAAACTTTGTATCCCAATGCGTTCTGGCAGGCGGTGGAAGAATGGATCCCCGCCCGATCTACGGCTGGTACTATTACAGCCTGCACGACCGAGCTCCCGCATGGAGTGGGGTGGAAGCATTTTACCGTTTTTTGACAACGCCGCATAAAACCGGGCCGACGGCTGTTGAAATTGAATTGGAGCAAGCTGAACCGGGTGATGTTGTTCAGCTAGTTACCGCCGGAGCACGGTTTCACCATGCTGCTGTCATTGTGGAGACCTCGCCCTTTCCAACGCTGGAAAATACGCTGGTGGCATGCCACAGTTTTGATTCGGATTTCCGTGCACTGTCAACCTACAACATCCGGAAATTGCGCTTTCTGCACATTACAGCGGTTTAAATAGATACGGTATTCAGCCGGGCAAATTTTTATCCGGCGCTGCCGTAGAATCGCCCGCCGGTGCAACCGGTAAAGGCGTGGCCCGATTACAGCTGAAACGAGCAGTAAAAGCCCAAATATCAGCAGCAAAAGGATGAATTCAAACGGAATGACGTTTGCGTCACTTGCTGAAGCGGCTATAAAACAAAATCCTAATCCGGATAAGCCAAGTGTTGTCCATATACGTTTCATAGTTTTACCTCCCTTTTCTGTCTCTATTATACAAAAAGCACTGTCCAATAAAACGGACAGTGCTTTTAAGTAGAACAAGATTTTTGGGGGATAAAGCTTATTTTGAAACAGATCCGGTGTTTACATTCCTGCCAAAACCTTTTCACGGGTTTCGTTTAGGAACTGCTGTACCTTAACAACCTGCCCGGTTCGCACGCTTTCAATGGCGGAAAAAATATGCGCTACCGCCTGCAAATTATCTTCAACATCGGTTTCCATTGGTTCACCGCCGTCCAACCAGCGGACAAACTGCTCAATCAGCCAGGTATTGGCCCATTTTTTCTGCTGAAGCAGCGGAATCGTAAGCCCCTGGCCTTCAACTCCCTCCGCCCAGGAGGTTTCTGGATTGTAAGGAAAAACCTCCAGACGGCGCTTGTTTAAAACCAGAGTAGCGTTTTCACACTCGGCGCGGAAATATTCATTTGCCCAGGTATTGAGGGATACGGCATTAGTTTTTGCGCCCTCATAGAAAGCCTTTGTACCATTTTCAAAGGTCATGGTGATAAGCGCCTGGCAGTCCCCTTTGAATTCCCCCCAGCGTGGATGCCATGTTTGCGCATAAACGGTGTCGCATTTTGCGCCCGCAAAATCTGCAAGGATATCAAGGTGGTGAACCGCGCCCTCCAGCAGCAGCGTATTGGCAATTTCATGGCGGAAATCACCCCAACTCCCGTATTTGCGACAGTCGCAGGTAAAACGAGTGATGATATAATCCAACTCACCCCAGCGCCCGCTGCGAAGCTGGCCGCGCATAGAGGTCTTATCCTGATCAAAGCGATGGCTCATAGTCACCCCCATTTTTAGGCCGGCTTTTTTGACCTTCTCTGCAATGCGGATAGAACCCTCCAATGTATCGGCGATTGGTTTTTCCGAGAGGATGTTAAGCCCATACTTGATAGCGAGGTCGACAATCTCCTCATGGTGCGCCGGCGTCACGACATTGATGCAGAAATCCGCTTTGTTTTCACGGAACGCGGTTTCTGCGTCTGTATAGCATTGCGCATCGGAAAGGTGCAGGAACTTTTTAGCACAGCCCAGTGCCGCCGGGTTTCGATCCACAGCAGCCACCACTTCTACGGTACCGTCCGCAATATTTGGCGGCAGAAATTTTTCACACCACCATTCGCCCCAGGTTCCGGTTCCAACTAAGATTGCTTTGTAAGCCATAATCGTTTCCTCTTTCTGTATTGTTTGCTGCAACGTATGTTTTGTTTACTGAAGTTTTCCGCCGAGCCAAAGAATGCCGCGCCGTACAATTTCCCGGAAATTCGGGTCGGCGTACGAGGTATTGCAGTGACCGGACTGATAACACAGTACCTTTGAGCCTTTATATTCGGTTGTCCAAGCAACGGTAGGAATGTTTTTGGCGTTATTTGTAGTGATTAAGACATGGCAATTCGATGCACAGGATTCCATTTCATAGGCCTCATCCACCATAGAAAAATCCTGCAAACCACGGGTAACCGGGTGTTCCCCATCCTCAACGTGGTAATCCATCGGTACGTCAAGGTGATAATCCTTATAATGCTCCGCCGAGACGCCACAGATTTCCGCCCAGAGCGGCCAATCCTGAAAGGCGAGAATGGAATGGTGCAGCATAAAAATCCCCTGCCTGGTTTCCCCAAGCGCACTCAGAGCGTCCAGCGCACGGCCTTCATACCAAGGACCGTCGTTGACAGGGGTATCCAGCCACATGGTGTAAAACACAATAACATCGTAACTTTCCCGCACCTCTTTGGAGCTGCTGGTGAACTGCTCCAGATGCTGAATGTAACAGTCAATTTCCGGAATGCAGGTAAACAGGTTTTGGAAGGGTTGGACTTCATAGGAATGGTGCCCAACTACCACCGCGACTTTTAATTTTTTCTCTGGCATAAGCCGTATCTCCTTTGTGTATTAATTTCTGGAATGTAGGATGGATTTTTACTGGCCGAATAACGCTGCTGCACGCCCCATTCGCTCAATGATTTTTACATCAAACGGGCAATTACCTTCACAGCTTCCACACTGGATACAATCCGAGGCTTTTGCTTCAAGCACGGCGTAATGGGCGCGGATGGTATCTGGAACAGTGTCCTGTTCCAGCGCCAAGTCCAAATACTTATTGACCTGTGCAATATCAATGTGCGATGGACATGGCAGGCAATGGTTGCAGTACATGCATTTGCCGCGCAGGGCGTACTTGGGTGTTGTACTGAGGATGGCGGAATAATCCTTTTCCGCTTCCGAAAGATCACTGTAAGAAGCCGCCAGCCGCACCTCCTCCGGTGTTCTGCACCCAATTAAGGCACTTGCCACCGCCGGACGGGTCAAGGCATAGTGGGCGCACTGCGCCGGGGTCAGAGCAATACCAAAAGGAGAGCTTTCCGCTTTCAGCAGAGCGCCTGCACCAAGCGATTTCATAACCGTAATAGCCGTACCATGCAGTTCACAAGCCTGATACAATGCCGCACGGCTAGGATTCACTCCGTTGAGCTTACCACTTTCAAAGGTCTCTGGTACAAAAAGGTCATCTATCTTCACATCCTCTGGAAGCAAATCATAGGCTGGATTGAGACTGAACATCAATACATCGAGCAGGCCGGTTTCGACCGCTCGTTTTGCCACCACCGGATTGTGGGAGCTCATCCCCAGCGCACGGATTTTCCCCTGCTCTTTTAAAGACAGGGCATACCGAATGACATCCGTATCAAAAATACCGTGGTAATCCTCCTCAGTGTCGACAAAATGAATCATTCCGATATCAACATAATCCGTTTGCAGCCGGGTGAGAAAATCCTCAAAGAAAAAACGGCATTTTTCCAGGTCATTGGTCCGTTCATATTGTCCATCCACCCATGCAGCACCAATATGTCCCTGCAAGCAGACGCGCTCCCGCCTACCCTTTAAGGCGTTGCCAAGATTGGTGCGCACCTGCGGTTCCGACATAAACACATCGAATATGGAAATACCGCATTCCAGCGCCGCGTCCACAACGGCATTGACCGTTTCCGGCGTTGCTCCCTGCAAATGTTCGCATCCAAGGCCAATTTCACTGACCTTTATCCCCGTTCTGCCCAATACACGCTGTTTCATAGTTTTCTCCATCCTTTACTCGGTTGCTGTCAGATTCTATAAATTCCCATATTGATTCTATTATAAAGGCCCCACCCGGATTAAGCAAGCGAAAATCCGTTAAAAAGCAAGAAGAAAGATAGCAAGAAATCGTAATCTTTAATTTTAGCACTCAATATATTAAAGTGCTAAAATTAATATTTTATTTAAAAAACAAGTGATGATATATAACAATTCAGGGATATATTATAGTTGTAAACAAAAAAGAGGCTTTTTAGGAAGGTGATTCAGATGGGCCAGGTAAGGTTCTGAAAACCAATTCATACAAAAGGCATCAATCGTTTTCAGGAGGTTTTGTATTATGTTTGATATGATTCCATTTGGACGCGGCAACCGAAGTTTATTCAATTATTTTGACGATATGGAACGCAGTTTTTTGGATGGGTTTACAACACAAATCACCCAGTTCCGGACCGATGTTCTTGACAAAGGCGATAAATATATTCTGGAGGCAGAGCTGCCGGGCTTTTCCAAAGAAGATATTCAAATTGATGTTAAGGACAACACCTTGACCATCCACGCAGAACACCGTGAAACATCCGAAACAAGGGGTGAGAAAAAAGGGCAATACATCCAGAGGGAACGGCGTTATGGGTCTTTTTCCCGTAGCTTTGACCTAAGTGAAATCAAAAGCGATGAAATTAAAGCGGGATACAGCAATGGTATTCTGACCCTGTCTATGCCCAAAAAAGATCCCTCTAAAGCACCTGTATCCAGACGCATTGATATTGAATAATTCTTTATTTGTTGAACTCCCATAAACCGAGCGCCCTGGAGAAATCTCTTCAGGGTGCTCGATTTTTTCGTGATATTGCGGTAGAGACAAGCCCATCTTTAGGAATATTCTCCAAAAATTAAAAATAAACTTTCATCTCTATTTTCTTTTTGCACAATTATGCTATACTAAGGCAAAAGGGGGGATTCATATGAAAGCGCAAATACAGTATTTACACCACAGCGGCTTCGCAGTGAAAACCGATCATCACTATCTGGTCTTTGACTACGACGGAAGCAATCCAGGGCCGGATCCAACTTTACTTGCGGAACCGGACAGCGTCGTTTTTGTCTCACATCGCCATGAGGATCACTACTGGAAGGACATTGTATCCTGGCAGAAAAAATGCAAAAAACTGCAATACGTCATGTCTCACGACGTTCCTTGCCCCAAAAAGGGCGGTGTTAACATTTATCCAGGCGAAACCAAGAACATTGACGGTATTACTGTAACGGCGCTGACTTCAACGGATGAAGGTGTGGCTTTTCTCATTGAAGCAGACGGATTGACTATCTATCACGCTGGAGATCTCAACTGGTGGCACTGGGACGGAGAAAGCGCCGGTTACAACGCCAACATGTCCAAAAGCTACCGAGATGAAATCCATAAACTGCGGGAAAAACCATTGATATCGCTTTTGTTCCGGTTGATCCGCGGCTGGAGCGGGAATCCTACCTGCTGGGGCTAGATTACCTTGTCCAGATGGCAGACGTCAAACGGATTTTCCCCATGCACTTTGGGGACGATTACCGGATTTTTGATTGGCTTAAAGGTGATGCCAAAGCAGCCTCCTATCTAGAACGCATTGCGGTCATTGAAAAGCCAGGGCAATTATTTCAGTACTAGTCTAAGATTTCAATCCAGTATCCGTCTGGATCCTCAATAAAGTACAAATCCATGTCATGGTTTTCATAGCAGATACAGCCCATTTCCTCATGCAGGGAGTGGGCTTGCTTTTTATCTGGTACGCGATACGCAATATGAAATTCCTTATCGCCGAGATCATATGGCGTTTTACGATCACGCACCCAGGTGAGCTCGAGCTGTGCATCGGTTTGACTATCTCCGAGAAAAACAATGATAAAAGCGCCGTCCGGGCCATTTACTCGGCGCTCCTCTTTAAGCCCCAACGCTTTCTCATAGAAAGCAAGACTTTTTGCAAGGTCAAAAACATTAAAATTCGTGTGCAGATATCTTGAAGTCATGGCAAGAACGCCCTCCTTTTCTAAACTGCTTCTACCATACCACAAAACGCCCAAAGAATCCACTGTTTTGAAGCGGTACAAAATTTTTTAAAAAACAGAATATGCTGCAGATTAAAAGAACGGTTTCAATCTACCCAAATTCAAACAAAAGCTAGAATTTGGAATTGGATTGGCAGGGGTGTTTGGAATACGAATTTAGATTGCCCGCAAGCTTTTGAATCTTGCGGTTTAATGGATCAACATAAAACGCGAATAGTAGAAATATTGACGCAGGTGTTAAATAGAGATAAAACTATTCAAAGCTATGATTCGTAGAATTCAATCTATTACTTAATATCAGCGGGAGCTTTATTCTAACCACTTCTATGGAAATTCACCTTATTAGAAGCCATGGCTTTTGTCAAACAATTCGTCAGTTTCTGTCTCAGCTCCAACGCGCAATGTATTCAGAAATCTTCCATCCTATGCTGCACAACAAGAGCCATCACCTTTTCCTCTTGCCCCGGCTGTACCCAGGTAAGCGGGGTAAAATACCATTCCCGCATTTCGTCTGGTGAAATCGGGTGAAAACTTACATCGTATCCCATTAAATTCGTCCTTTCACTCCCACTCAAAAGGCTCTTTTAAGTGGTGTTTTTCCATGATTTGCTTTTCTAAAGCGAAATAGGCATCCATATCTTCTGGCTGCGCTGGAATCCCCCCTTCTCCCCCATCAATAACCGTTCCCATAGTAGAAAAACATAGCCCAGTAATAAGGCAGGTCATGGCTGAATATCGCCACTCCCATGACATTGGCCACTGGCGCTGCCAGCGGTGA
>QAMM01000003.1 GCA_003150405.1 Clostridiales bacterium | reverse complement strand
TTTCGAGTCAGGCCCGTTATGACCACTTCGATACCGCTCCCTATATGTTCAGCCGCCGTTTTTCCCCGCCTTTTTCCGATAGAAAAGGGCTTTGGAAAGAACTGACGGAAAGAACAGCAGACTTATTTAATTTTCGAACCGTGGAAAACCCGCACGGTTACAAGGTTTTTGGTGGACGAAACGGACAGCTCCCCGCAGGATTTCGAGTCAGGCCCGTTATGACCACTTCGATACGCTTCCAAAAAAGAAAGTCGTTACCTAAAAATTGTTGCGGAACATTCCCGCAACAATTTTGATAACGACTAATAGTATACTAAAAAAACAGACAAAATGCAAGTGTTATTTTTACACTTCAAAATCTGCACTGACACGGTCTTTGGTGAGGCTACGCACAATTTTTGCAGCCTCCAAATGTGCCGGGTTGGTGCGGTACGCTTCCAGCGAATCCTTGTCAGTAAATTCCGTGTACAGGCAGATATCGTGCGAGGTTTGGTTGTAAGTCACCGAAACCTCCACTTTGAGCAGGCCGTCAATCCGACCGACCAACGATTCAAGCGCCTGCTTCATCTGTTGGTAATGTCCGGAAGAAAGATAGGTTTCCTTCCCCTCAACTGCATTGTACAGAACGATGTGCTTGATCATAATATTTCCTTTCCGTTGATGTCCTGTTTGTTTGATGTTTTTAAACTGCCCAAACGGCGGCTTGAACCTTTTCCACCCGAAGCAGTCCGGACATCCAAAAATCGTTTTCCTAAAGCCGAGCCCCGGTTTTTCTTTCAGAGACCCTTAGGTGAGAAAACCTCCATTTAATCGCCAAACGACATTCCAATTTTACGAGCGATGCGAATCATCTGATGATCGGTTGGGACAAACTTGGTAATGCCTGCCACATCCTCCAGCGGATTGTGGGTGACCACGTTGTTTTTCATGGCAACCGACACGCCAAAGGTGCGCTGCTCAATCAACTCCGCGGCATAAACGCCAAACTGGGTTGCAAGTACACGGTCATAGGAGGACGGACTGCCGCCGCGCACAATATGCCCCGGCACAACCACGCGGGTGTCAAATCCAATGCGCTCGCTGATTCCCGCCGCGATGCGGTTGGTCGCAGTTATTTCACCGCGTTCCTGGCGCTGTTTTGCGCGCTCCTTCTTTTTAAGCTTGGCTTCCTCTTTGTCCATGGCGCCTTCTGCAACCACGACAATCGAGAAGTTTTTGCCTTTATCTGCACGGCGCTGAACCGACTCTGCAATTTTATCTACATCAAAGGGGATTTCCGGAATGACAACAATATCGGCCCCCCCTGCAATGCTGGAATAAAGGGTGAGCCAGCCGGCTTTGTTGCCCATAATCTCAATGACCATGACCCGTTTATGGCTACATGCCGTAGTGTGAATGCGGTCAATGACATCGGTTGCAATGTCAACCGCCGTATGGAAACCGAAGGTCACGTCGGTCCCCCAAATATCGTTATCAATGGTCTTGGGCAGCCCGATGACATTCAGCCCCTCATCCGAGAGCAGCTTCGCCGTCTTATGCGTACCGTTTCCGCCGAGGATGAGCAGACAGTCCAGCCCCATTTTTTTATAATTGGCTTTCATGTTCTCGACCTTGTCGATGTTATCCTCAATGACCCGCATTTTTTTGTAGGGCTGGCGCGAAGTGCCCAGAATGGTGCCGCCCCGCGTGAGGATGCCTGAAAAATCCTCTGGGTTCATTTTATGGGATTCTCCATGAATCAGGCCGTGATAACCGTCTACAATACCGACGATCTGCGGATCCTTTACCTGCTCATAAATCGCTTTGGCCGCCCCGCGAATGGTTGCGTTCAAACCTGGGCAGTCGCCGCCGCTTGTCAGAATGCCAATTTTCATCTTCAACTTCCCCTCGCTTTTCTCAACGAATATAGCTTTATTATATGCCACCATACGCCGAATAGCAAGAAGGCACAAAAATTATTCCCGGTTTTTTGCAGAGGCAAAATGCCGTGTAATCCATTTAAACAAAGCAGACAACACCGGTACAGCCAAGCAGTAGAGGAATACCGTCAGAAGGTCCAGTCCTGAAAGAGCAACGGTGGAGAAGATTGGCTGTAGCAGCGGAATATAAATGGCCCCAAACACTACAGCCGCTGACAACAGTACAGCAAATATGAGCTTTATATTGTTGAAATACGGTACCGAAAAAATGGTCTTGGTTTCACTTTTACACTCAAACACATGGATAAGCTGGGTGAGCACCAGCGTCAGAAAAGCCGCTGTACGCGCAATTTCCACGGTGTGGTACTGGTCAAAAAAAGTGGTAAAAACCGCAAGGGTTGTCAGCCCGATAAGGCAGCCGCGGAACAGGATGGTGGTAAGCAGTCCGCCGGAAAAGACGCTGTCGCTTCTGCGGCGCGGCCGCCTGCTCATTACGTCATCTTCGGCGGGCTCCAATCCCAGAGCGATAGCCGGAGGGCCGTCGGTAGCGAGGTTGACCAGAAGAATTTGAATGGGCAGCAGAACGACCGGAAGCCCCATGAGAATGCCGACAAACATGGTCAGCACCTCGCCGATATTGCAGGAAAGCAGGTAACGGATAAACTTGCGGATATTGCTGTAAATGACCCGCCCTTCCTCTACAGCGGCGACAAGGGTTGCAAAGTTGTCGTCAAGCAGGATGAGATCGCTCGCTTCCTTGGTGACGTCACTCCCGCCAATGCCCATGGAAACACCGATGTCCGCCTCTTTGACCGCCGGTGCGTCGTTGACGCCGTCTCCCGTCATAGCAACGACATGCCCATGCCGTTTCAATGACTGAACAATGCGCAGTTTGTGGTGCGGGCTGACCCGCGCAAACACGGTGGTCTGGTTGACCAGTAAATCCAGTTCATGATCGCTCATGGACTCCAGCTCACTGCCGGTGATGGCATGATCGCCTGTATGGAATATGCCGATTTGCTCCGCAATGGCAATGGCGGTTGTTTTGTGGTCGCCGGTGATCATGACAGTGCGGATGCCCGCTTTATTGCAGATGCGAATGGCTTTGCGCGCCTCTTTTCGGGGCGGATCAATCATGCCGGCAAGGCCAATAAAGGTAAAATCCTGTTCCTCGCGGGAGGAGGTGCCGAACGGAAGCTCCTTAAACGCAAAGCCAATGACACGGAGTGCCTCCCCCGCCATCCGCTCATTTTGTTCCAGAATTTCTGCCTTTTTCTGCCGGCTGAGGAAAGAGGAGCCCTCTTCGGTCAAAAGGGCGGCACAGCGATGCATGAGGACGTCCACCGCACCCTTGAGGAAAAGCAGCGTTTTGCCATCCAGCGTTTTGACGGTAACCGTCATGTACTTTTTAACGCTGTCAAAGGGATTTTCATCTATTTTGCTGTAATGGGAAAGCACCTGAGCGGGTTTTGCTCCCGCCTTGACGGCGGCAACCAGCAAAGAAAGCTCGGTGGGGTCGCCTTTATTTTCATCTCCTTCGCCGGAGCAAAGGCTCGCATTGTTGCAGAGGACGGCGCAGTCCAACAGGCGCTTTAATTGTTTCCCCGGTGCGGCGGCGCGGCCGTTCTCGGTAAGCTCCCCCTCTAGTTCGTATCCGTCGCCGCTCAGAGCATAGGTGTGCCCGGGAACATAAAGCTGTTTGACCGTCATCCTATTCTGGGTGAGAGTACCGGTTTTATCCGAGCAGATGACGCTGGCACAACCCAACGTTTCTACCGCGTGCAGACGGCGAATCAGTGCCCTGCGCCGAACCATCCGCTTGACGGCAAGCGCCAGCGCAATGGTGACAATGGCAGGAAGCCCCTCCGGCACGGCGGCGACGGCGAGCGACACCCCGGTAATCAACATATCCACCGCATTTTCTCCATGCAGGATACCCGCTCCAGCGACAATGGCGCAGATGATAAGGCAGCCGACGGCGATGTATTTACCAAGCTCATCCAGCTTGTGCTGAAGCGGAGTCTGGCTTTCCTCGATTGAACCAAGCATACCCGCGATGCCGCCCATACGGGTCTGCATCCCGGTTTTCGCAATGCGGATCCGCGCGCGCCCTTTAGTGACAATGGTTCCCATAAAGACCTGGGCATCCTCCGGCTGGCTGTCCGTATCCAGCGCCGGATCGCCTGCGAACTTATCCACCGGAACCGATTCTCCCGTCAGGATGGATTCATCGACGGCAAGGGCGGTCTGGTGCAGGATAAGGCCATCCGCAGGCACTTTATCCCCTGCTTCCAGCTCCAACACGTCGCCCGCCACCAAATCTTCAGCCGGGACATGCCGAAGCACGCCATCGCGGTATACCCGTGCGGTGGGGGCGGCCATTTTCTTGAGCGCCTCCAATGTTTTTTCAGTATTGAATTCCTGAATAAAGCCCATGATGCCGTTGAGTACGACAATGACTGCAATGGCGGCCGCTTCTACAAATTCTCCCATACAGGCCGATACAATGGTGCTGATGAGCAGGATGATGACCAGAATATCCTTAAACTGGCTGATAAATATTTTGAAAGCGCTGATCCGTTTGCCGGAAACCAGCTGGTTTTTCCCGTTTTTCTCCAACAGCCGCTGGGCCTCACGTGATGTAAGCCCGGGTGGTCCGGTCAACTCAGCTGGTTGCTTCTGCGAAATACGTAGTGTTTTGACCTCCGAGACCTCGTTTAAATCCCTGTGCAGCACATCAAGCAATTTCACTGCAATCTTCCTTTCCTGTTTCACTTAGCTGGTCCATTTATATTCATTCCATGGGTGAAATATGCGGCCAAGCACCTGGACGCAATACATATTGACAATGCGGCTGGAAATAGTAAAATAAAGGAAACAGGAAAGACAGGTGAACCAATATGGCAGAGCATGTACAGGTTCTTATCATCGGGGCGGGAACCGCCGGGCTTTCCGCCGCCATTTATGCGGCGCGGCAGGCGCTGAGCGTCCTGGTAATTGAGAATAAAATGACCGGCGGGCAGATTGTCAATTCGCCCGACGTGGAAAACTACCCGGGAATCGAAGCGGTTTCCGGTTATGAATTTACCGAAGCGCTTTTAAAACAAGCCAAATCCTTTGGGGCAAAGGTCATTAGCGCGGCTCCGACCCGTTATCAGCTTGCCGGCAAACCGAAGCATGTTTTTGCCGGCGGCGAGGATTATACGGCGGACACTGTCATTATTGCAAACGGGGCGGAACACCGCAAGCTTGGCTGTCCCGGTGAGGAACGCCTGGCCGGGCGGGGAGTCTCCTACTGCGCCACCTGTGACGGCGCCTTTTTCCGAGATAAAGAGGTGTGTATTGTCGGCGGCGGCAACACCGCGCTGGACGACGCGCTCTACCTTGCAAAGCTCTGTAAAAAGGTACGGCTCATCCACCGGCGGGATGCGTTCCGCGCCAGTGCAGGTACGGTAGAACGCGTTCTGAAAAATGAGATCATTGAATTTATCCCGAATACGCAGGTCAAGGAAATTCTGGGGGAAAACAAGGTAACTGCGGTGAAGCTTGTTGATAAGGACGGCAAAGAAACCGAACTTACGACCGATGCGGTTTTTGTCGCGGTTGGTCTGAAGCCGGATAACGGGATATTTGCGCCGGAGGTGGCGCTCAGCGAGGACGGTTACATTCTTGCAGACGAAAGCTGCAAAACCAATGTCGAAGGGGTATTTGCTGCGGGAGATACCCGTACCAAACTGCTGCGCCAGCTTGTAACCGCAGCAGCAGACGGCGCCGTTGCTGCAACCCAGGCCGCGAATTACCTAATGGAAAACTGAGCTAGGCACACCTTGTAATATCTGCAACTATAAAAAACAAACGGCAATGGAGTACATCCATTGCCGTTTGTTTTTTGTTTTATCCCGTTCAATTTTCACAGCAAGCCTACGCCCGGATATCACCGCAAAGATATGCTTTCAGCACATTCTACAACCGCTTACAGTTTACCGAAAACATTCTTTTCAAATCCAAGAAAGGCGTGTGAAAGCCGCCGTCTGTACTCAGCGCAAGGCAAAAGCCCCTTTTCCCAGGCCTTATTGAAAGGCAGATGCTATCCGTTGTCTGCCGCCAACATTTGTTCCAGCAACGCTGCCGCATAGGCGATATAAAGAGCGCAGGGGCGCTGCAGGTAATACTCCGGCGTGCGTTCCGAAGGAGCTGGTTCCTCCCGTTGAAGTTCCAGACCCAGCAAGTCGCGGCAAAGGTAGGAACCAAACCGTTGCTCAAAGACTTTGGCAAAACGCTGCACCCGTTCATACTGTTCTGCCTTGTCGGCGTAACGGTTAGGATCGGCCGCTCCGAGCCGAAGCCCCAGCACCATGAAAGCGCCTGTCACCGCGCCGCAGACCTCACGCAGACGGCCCATTCCGCCGCCAAACGAGGAACAAAGGCGCATAGCGTATTCCGTCGCCGTGCCGCATTCCTCCGCAAAAGCACCAAAAAGGGATTGGGCACAGTTGCAACCCGACGTAAACAGCTCCACCGCTTTCTGCGCATGACCCTCCCACCGGAGACCGTCTTTCAAAAGCGCTGCAATGATTTCATCCTGTCTCAACTTACATTCTCCTATTTGCGATACATACCGAGGATTTCCCCTATATACATGGTGTGGTAATCCGGATCGGCCGCATAAATTTCTTCCACTGAAGCGTTGGTAAAATACTCCGGCGCAAGCTCCTGATGGTGCAGTTTTTTGCAGACGATGACAAGGTCTGCTTCCTCAAAGGCAACGCCGCCGTCCAGCATGATTTTAGTGAGACCGCATTCCTTGATTTTATCCACATCCCGGCCCAACTTGCTGCCGCAGTAATTTAAAACATCACGGTGGGAGGGATCAAAGAAGGACATAGTAAAAATGTCGTTCTCCTCCATAAAGCCAAAAGTATGGCGGCTTTTGCGCACATAAACAGTTGCTACATTTTTGTTCCAGAGAAAGCCCAAACCTCCCCAAGCCGCTGTCATGGTATTGCAGCAATCCTCGTTGCCGGCCGTCAGCAGGAACCAATCGGAGCCAATACGGGTAAAGACGTTGTCATGAAAGGTTTTGGGGTCTATTTTCTGAAAAGCCATGCGAAACACTCCTGTCGTTCTTTTTCTTTATTGTAGCAAACCGCACAGGGAAAAACAAGCGTGCCGGCGCAGATGAATTTTATACAAGGATATGCATTTCTTTGTCCCTTTGGTGCAGGAATACGAATGAAAAGAAACGCTTTCAACGCCAAAAAAGAATCCTCTTATTGGCATTGTGTATAAAAGTACGGACAGATTGCAGGCAAAAACCGCTAGTTTGAATGAATATACACAAAACTGCATAATTATTCACATTTTACTTGCAATTCGCTGAAAAAGATGTATAATGATAATAACAAATGAATTGTGAAAGGAAACTGAATTATGGAAAAGCTCAACAAAGTGGTACTTGCGTATTCTGGCGGTCTGGACACCTCCATTATCATCCCGTGGCTGAAAGAAAACTACGGCTGCGAAGTCATTGCCGTTGCCGGCAACGTCGGGCAGGATGCAGAATTGGAGGGTCTTGAGGAACGCGCATTGAAAACCGGTGCTTCTAAGCTTTACATAGAGGATTTGCAGAAAGAATTTGTAGAGGACTTTATCTTCCCAACCCTCAAATGCGGAGCAGTTTATGAAGAAGATTATCTCCTTGGCACCTCGTTTGCACGGCCAGCCATTGCAAAGCGGATTGTGGAAATTGCCAAAGCCGAGGGCGCAGACGCCATCTGCCACGGCTGCACTGGTAAAGGCAACGACCAGGTCCGGTTTGAATTGACCATCAAAGCGTTTGCGCCGAATATGAAGATCATCGCCCCGTGGCGGATTTGGGATATCAAATCCCGTGACGAAGAGATTGATTATGCAATCGCTAAGAATATCCCCATTAAGCTCACCCGTGAAACCAACTACTCCAAGGATATGAACCTCTGGCACCTTTCCCATGAGGGCCTTGATTTGGAGGATCCGGCAAACGAGCCAGATTACGACAAAATTCTTGAAATGGGCGTTTCTCCGGAAAAGGCTCCGGATCAGCCGACCTATATTACCCTTCATTTTGAAAAGGGCATTCCGACCGCGCTCGACGGCAAGGAGATGGACGGCGTTTCGCTCATCAAAGCGCTCAACAAGCTCGGCGGCGAAAACGGCATTGGCATTGCGGATCTCGTTGAGAACCGGCTGGTCGGCATGAAGAGCCGCGGCGTTTATGAAACCCCGGGCGGCACCATCCTGTACCATGCGCACAAGGTGCTGGAAACCATTACCGTGGACAAGGAAACCCAGCATTATAAGCAGCAGGTCGCGCTGAAATTCGCCGACCTCGTTTACAACGGCCAGTGGTACACTCCGCTGCGTGAGGCGCTCTCCGCGTTTGTGGATTCCACCCAGGAGCATGTCACCGGCGACGTCAAGCTCAAGCTTTACAAGGGCAACATTATCAACGCAGGCGTGACCGCGCCATACTCCCTCTACAACGAGGAAGTTGCCACCTTTGACGCAGATGACGTTTACAATCAGGCGGATTCCCAAGGCTTCATCAACCTGTTCGGCCTGCCGATTAAAGTGAAAGCACTGGCAGACGGCAAAAAATAAACATACAGGCAGGCTCCGCAGTTCGGCGGCTGTGTAGACAGTGAAATGCCGTACAGATTCCATTTTTCTGCATGGCAGCCAAGGTTTATCGGTACACCGTAGCCTGCACAAGCGGATAAAACAGGAATCCCGCGGCCGCGGGATTCCTGTTTTCAAAAGGACGCCGGAGCTTTGTCCGGCAGAAAGCAACACCGAAAGGATTTTTCGTTATGGCAAAAATGTGGGCGGGCCGCTTCCAGAAAGAAGTGGACGAAAAGGTCAATGATTTTAACTCTTCCATCTCGTTTGACCAGCGAATGGCGCGCAACGACATCCAAGGGAGCATGGCGCATGCGACCATGCTGGGGGAAACCGGCATCATTGAAAAGCAGGAAGCGGAGGCCATCTGCGCCGGTTTGCAAGGAATTTTAAACGACCTTGAAAGCGGTGCGCTTGAAATCGATCCGACAGCGGAGGATATCCACATGTTCGTGGAGGGCGAGCTGACCAAACGGCTTGGCGACACCGGCAAGCGCCTGCACACCGCGCGCAGCCGGAACGATCAGGTGGCGCTCGACCTGCGGCTTTACCTGCTGGACGAAATTGACGCGGTCAAAGCACAAGTCAAGGCGCTTGCGCAGGCTTTGTGCGGCCTTTCCAAAGAGCACCTTGAAACGGTCATGCCGGGTTACACCCATTTACAGCGTGCGCAGCCCATCACCTTTGCACACCATTTGATGGCGTATGCCTGGATGCTTCTGCGCGATCTCTCCCGTCTGAACGACACCAAAAAGCGGATGAACTATTCCCCGCTGGGCAGCGGAGCGCTCGCCGGGACCACCTACCCCATCAACCGTGATATGGTAGCCGAACAGCTTGGAATGCAGGGCATTATGCCAAACAGTCTGGACGGTGTGTCCGACCGCGATTTCTGCATTGAGCTTGCGAGTTCCCTTTCGATTTTGATGGTACATCTCTCCCGGTTCAGCGAGGAAATCATCCTCTGGTGTTCGTGGGAATTCAAATTCATTGAGCTGGATGACGCCTACGCAACTGGCTCCAGCATTATGCCGCAGAAAAAGAACCCAGATATCACCGAACTCATCCGCGGCAAGTCCGGCCGGGTTTTTGGCGACCTGATGACTCTGCTCACCATGATGAAGGGGCTTCCTCTTGCGTACAACAAGGATATGCAGGAGGACAAACAGGCCATCTTTGACGCACTGGATACCGTCAAGCTCTGCCTTGGCACCTTCACCCCCATGCTCGAAACCATGACGGTTCTCAAAGACAACATGCGTGCGGCGGCAGCAAAGGGGTTTATCAATGCGACCGACTGTGCGGATTATCTGGTCAAAAAGGGATTGCCCTTCCGCGACGCTTACAAATGCACCGGTGAACTGGTGGCAAGCTGCATCAAGCAGGGACTGACGCTGGAAACCCTGCCGCTGGAGCAGTACCAGGTCGCCTGCGCGCTGTTTGAGAAGGATGTATACGACGCCATTAGCCTTGAGACCTGCGTCAAAGGCCGCAAGGCGGCCGGCGGCCCTGCACCGGAGAGCGTGGCAGAGCAAATCCGCTTGGCAGAACAGGCGCTAGGGGAATATTAAAATAGGTTTTTCCCACGGAACAGCAGGAAATCCATTAAAGTTTTAACAAACGAAAGGCGGAGAACAATTATGTTAAATATCGGAATCATTGGCGCAACCGGCTATGCGGGCGTGGAGCTTCTGCGAATTGCCCTCAGACACCCGGATGTGCGAATTGCGGCGTTGTCCTCCGTCAGCTTTGAGGGCAAAGCCATCAGCGAAGTGTACCCCAACCTTAAGGACATCTGCGACGACGTTCTGGTGGATGAGGACACAGTCATCCAGAAAAGCGACGTGGTGTTTGCCTCCCTCCCCCACGGCCTGTGCGAGCCGCTCGCCCGCAAATGCGTGGAAAAGGGCGCGTTGTTCATTGACCTTGGCGCTGATTTCCGGCTGACCGATGAAGCGGACTACAACGAATGGTATGGTTTGGATTACAACGATCCGGAGCTGCACAGCATGGCGGCCTACTGCATTCCGGAACTGCACCGGGATACGCTGAAAGGGGTTAAAATCATTGGAAATCCCGGCTGTTATCCGACGAGTATTGGCTTGGCGCTGGCTCCTGCGCTCAAAAACGGCCTGATTGAGCCGGACAGCATCATCATCGACAGCAAATCCGGCGTCACCGGAGCAGGACGCGGGCTTTCCCAGACCACCCATTATCCGGACTGCAATGAGGCATTTTCACCCTACAAAGTAGCAGTACATCGCCACACCCCCGAGATTGAACAGACCCTTTCCAGACTTGCGGAACAAAAGCTCCATGTGACCTTTGTACCGCACCTGCTCCCGCTCAACCGGGGAATTGTCTCCACCATTTACACCAAGCTCCGTCAGCCGTCGGATTTTGACAGCATTCTTGCGGCATACAAGGCGTTTTATCAAGATGAACCCTTCATCCGTGTATTGGACAAAGGAGCGATTGTCAACCTAAAAAACGTGCGGATG
Organism: Clostridiales bacterium; assembly: GCA_003150405.1. Lineage (GTDB taxonomy): Bacteria > Bacillota > Clostridia > Oscillospirales > Ruminococcaceae > Metaruminococcus_A. The sequence continues at coordinate 130,669 of QAMM01000003.1, read as the reverse complement.
TCAAATTACTGCGACATCTCTCTGCACCTTGATACACGAACCAACCGACTCATTGTTGTCTCGGCCATTGACAACATGGTTAAAGGTGCGGCCGGCCAAGCAATTCAGAACATGAACATTGCATGCGGGCTTGACGAAACCGCAGGCCTTGACCTGATTCCGCCGGCTTTTTAACCGGCTGCTCCAAACAATTCAACAAAGGTAAGAGAGGAAATAACCGTGTTTATTAAATTTAACGGCATTGATTTTACAGAGGGCGGCGTCTGCGCTCCCAAAGGCTTTACCGCCTCCGGCATTCACTGCGGCATTCGCAAAAACAAAGAAAAGGACGATCTGGCGCTCATCGCCTGCGAGGTCCCATGCAGCGCGGCAGCCATTTACACCCAGAATAAGGTCAAAGGCGCGCCGCTTCTGGTCAACAAAGAACATCTTGCAAATGGTAGGGCGCAGGCGGTTCTTTGCAACAGCGGCATTGCAAACACCTGCGCGCCGGACGGTATGGAAGTCGCCAACAAAATGTGCGCCATCGCCGGAGAGGCGCTCGGCATTCCGGTGGAGGATGTTCTGGTTGGCTCCACCGGTGTTATCGGGCCTTCGGTTCCGCTTGAGCCGATTCAAAAAGGCATTGGACCGCTCAAAGAGTCGCTCTCGGCAGATGGGAGCATCCGGGCTGCTAAAGCTATCATGACCACCGATACCTTTCCCAAAGAAGTGGCGGTATCCTTTATTCTGGACGGTAAAGTCTGCCGCATTGGCGGCATTGCAAAGGGAAGCGGCATGATCCATCCCAACATGGCGACCATGCTCTGCTTTATCACCACCGACGTAGCCATCGATCCGGAGTGGCTGCGCAAAGCTGTCAAGCAGGTGGCGGATATCACCTTTAACATGATCAGCATTGACGGCGACACCTCGACCAACGACATGGTCACCCTGCTCGCCTCCGGCCTTGCGGGCAACAAGGAAATCAACAACAGCGGCGATGATTACGAGACCTTTGTCAATGCGCTGTATGCAGTCATGATGAACCTTTCCCGTGAGCTTGCACGGGACGGCGAAGGTGCAACCAAGCTGTTGGAATGTGCGGTGAACGGTGCACCGGACGATTTAACCGCGCGGAAGATCGCCAAATCCATTATTACCTCCTCGCTTTTCAAATCCGCCATGTTCGGCGCTGATGCAAACTGGGGGCGGATCCTCTGTGCGATTGGCTATACCGATGCGGATTTTGAAATTGATAACATTTCGGTGGCGCTCTCCTCAGCCAAAGGGAGCATCCTGGTCTGCGAAAAAGCGGCAAGCGTGGATTTTGACGAGGATGCCGCCAAACAGATCCTGCTGGAGGACGAAGTGAAAATCATCGTCGATCTGGGTTACGGCGAAGGCTCCGCGATGGCGTGGGGCTGCGACCTTACCTACGATTATGTCAAAATCAACGGCGATTACCGAACTTAACGTCCCGTATACTTTCCCAAAACTTCCATAACAAAAAGGCGGTGGATTTCATGCACATTACAAATGAAGAAAAAGCAAATGTACTGGTTGACGCACTTCCCTACATCCAGAAGTATTACAACAAGGTCGTCGTTGTGAAATACGGCGGCAACGCCATGCTGGACGAGGATTTGAAGCAGGCGGTCATGTCCGACGTGGTGCTGCTCTCGCTCATTGGCATCAAGGTGGTGCTCATCCACGGCGGCGGACCTGAGATCAACACCATGCTCGACCGTGTGGGGCTGGAAAGCAAGTTTGTAAACGGCCTGCGCTATACTGACGGAGACACTGCTGAAATCGTCCAGATGGTGCTGGCGGGAAAGGTCAACAAAAGCCTTGTTTCCCTGCTCCAGAAGCACGGCGGCAAGGCGCTCGGCCTCTGCGGGACTGACGGCGGCATGATCTCCACCCAGAAACTCGAAGGAAAGGATGATCTCGGCTTTGTTGGTGACATTACCGGCATCAACGTGGAGCCAATTATGAACGCGCTGGACAGCGGGTACATCCCGGTCATCGCCACAGTAGCGACCGACGAAAACGGCCAGATTTACAACATCAATGCTGATACGGCGGCGGCGCGGATTGCCTCGGCACTCGGGGCGGAAAACGTCATCCTCATGACCGATATTCGCGGCCTGCTCCGCGATAAAAATGACGAAGAAACTCTCATCCCGGTGGTACAGGTCAGTGAGGTTCCCTATCTCATCAATCAGGGTATTATTTCCGGCGGTATGATCCCGAAGATTCAGTGCTGTGTGGAAGCGGTCCGCCGCGGGGTCAACCGTGCGTTCATCATTGACGGGCGCATTCCCCATTCCATCCTGATTGAAATGCTCTCCAACGAAGGCATTGGAACCATGTTCCTGTAATGAAAGAGGCGTATGACATGAATTCAACCGAAGTAAAAAGCACCGACAAACAATATATCGCCCCCACCTATGCGCGGTTTGACGTTGCATTGGCACAGGGCAAGGGCGCAACCTGTTATGACTTTGAAAGGAATGCCTACATTGATTTCACGAGTGGTATTGGCGTTAACTCCCTCGGCTTTTGCAACGACGCATGGTCGGCGGCAGTCGCCAAACAGGTAGGCACTTTGAACCATGTTTCCAACCTGTATTATACCGCTCCGGGCGCTGTGCTCGCCAAAGCGCTGTGTGAAACCACCGGTTATAAAAAGGTGTTTTTCGGCAATTCCGGCGCAGAAGCAAACGAAGGTGCCATTAAGGCGGCGCGCAAATACAGCTTCGACAAATACGGCGCCGGGCGTTCTACCATTATGACCCTTGATAACTCCTTCCATGGACGGACGGTCACCACCCTTTCCGCCACCGGGCAGGAGCATTACCACCAGTACTTCTTCCCGTTTACCGGGGATTTTGTCTACGGTCTCGCCAACGACATTGCGGACGTCAAATCCAAGCTGGACGGGACAGTCTGTGCAGTGATGGTGGAGTTTATTCAAGGGGAAGGCGGCGTTGTTCCGCTTGATGAGGGATTTGTCAAAGAGCTTGCCGCCCTTTGTGCAGAAAAGGACGTTCTGCTGGTCGCAGATGAAGTACAGACCGGCGTTGGGCGCACCGGTAAATTTCTTGCCTCAGAATGGTACGGCGTAAAGCCCAACATCACCACCCTGGCAAAAGGGCTGGGCGGCGGACTCCCCATTGGGGCGGTTCTGCTGGATGAAAAGACCGAACAAGTACTCGGATTTGGCGACCACGGCTCCACCTTTGGGGCAAATCCCATCAGCTGTGCGGGTGCAAATGTCGTTATGGATACCGTTGCAGCGCCGGATTTCCTTGCAAAGGTCGCAGCGCGCTTTGAACAGATTGAGCAGAAGCTCGCGAATTGCAGCGAGGTTGCTGGTCTGACCGGAAAAGGCATGATGGTTGGCATTGCACTGAAAACAAAAAAAGCGGGCGAGGTTGCCAAGGCCTGCCTGGAAAAAGGGTTGCTTGTACTAACCGCCAAAGACAAGGTGCGGCTGCTGCCGCCGCTTGTCATCACCGATGAAGAACTGAACAAGGGGCTTGATATCCTTGCTTCGGTACTGGGTTAACTAATCAGGAGGGACACGATGAAGCATCTTTTAAAACTGCTGGATTTATCCAAAGAGGAAATCATCAACCTGTTGAATCTTGCGGATCAACTGAAATACGAGAAAAAATATGGCATTCCGCACAAACATCTTGAGGGGAAAACGCTGGGAATGATTTTTCAGAAAGCGTCTACCCGCACCAGGGTTTCCTTTGAGGTTGGTATGTACCAGCTCGGCGGTACGGCGCTGTTTTTGAGCGGCAACGATATGCAGATTGGCCGCGGTGAACCGATTGAGGATACCGCCCGGGTGCTCTCCCGTTACTTGGACGGCATTATGATCCGCACCTTTGCCCAGCAGGAAGTCGAGGATCTCGCCCACTATGGCAGTATCCCCATCATCAATGGGCTGACCGACTTCTGTCATCCCTGCCAGGTGCTGGCGGATTTAATGACCATCCGCGAGTATAAGGGGACGTTGGAAGGGCTCAAGATGTGCTACATTGGCGATGGCAACAATATGGCGAACTCGCTGATCGTCGGCGGCATCAAGACCGGGATGCAGGTGAGCATTGCCTGCCCGAGTGAGTACCGTCCGGCCAAAGAGGTGCTGGAATACGCCTACGAAAATGGCAAGTTTTCCATGACCACTGATCTCCTGAGTGCCGCAGAGGGCGCCGACGTTATCTTTACCGACGTCTGGGCGTCAATGGGACAGGAGGAAGAGGCCAAAGAGCGGCAAAAGGTCTTTGCCGGATACCAGATCAACGACAAGGTCATGGCTGTGGCAAAACCAGATGCAATGGTTCAGCACTGCCTGCCGGCACACCGCGGAGAAGAAATTACCGCAGAGGTGTTCGAGAAACACGCGGATGAAATCTTTGAGGAAGCAGAAAACCGTCTGCACGCACAGAAGGCGGTTATGGTGACCTTAATGAAGGATACCAGCAAAAAATAAAAATGCAAAAAGGACGCTTTTAAAAGAAGCGTCCTTTTTTACAAGCTGCATTTTGTCGTACTGCTCTCCGGCCCACCGAGTTGCCAACAGGCGGGCTTTTTACACCATATCTATCAATTTCAGGCGCGACACCGGCGCAGCATAGTTATCCCTATTCGCTTTAAACATCCCATTCCTGGAGTTTTTGAATGTTCAGAGCAGCGACTGTCAGGCCGTCTGGATCCGGGGTATCATCCTCAACAAGGATATATGGTACGCCAATGCGCCGCGCGCATTCTACAATCCCTTTAATGTCGATGACACCTTGCCCGAACGGACAAGATTTCCCCTTGCCGTCCCCGTCCTTGATGTGGATATCCTTAATTTTAGCGGCGTTTTCCTCCATGAACCGAATGATGTCCACCCCCGCGCCCTGCGCCCAATAGGTATCCAGCTCCAAGTAAAAGTTCTGCCCTTCAAAGGTCTTTAACAGGGTTTCTATGGGCCATTCGCCGTTTACTGGAACAAATTCCGGTGCATGGTTGTGGTAAAGAAAGTTGAGCCCTGCTTCGGTCAGGCGTTTTACAATGGGCTTTAACTGCGTAATGGTGTCGTTCATTGCTTCGGGACCGGAAACGTCACCAACGCAGCAAGCAATGTTCTCAAGGCCAATCATCTTGGCATAGGCAATAACCTTGTCTATCTTTTCGGCAATGTTCGGTATCATCATTTGGGATGATGCCGGCTTCAAATGGTTGTTTTTCAGTTCCTCAAGCAGCTCCTTGGCTGACAGGCCGTAAAAGCCGGTAAACTCGACCGCACTGTATCCCAGTTCGGACGCTTTTTTGAGCATACCGCGGAAATCCCGCTCGCATTCTTCGTGAACCGTATAAAGCTGCAATGCATAGTCGTGATTCATGAATGGATTCCTCCGTATATTCGATTGATTTCCTGTTTATCATAGCGCGTCCGGAAATTTTTTTCAACTGTTTTCGATGCAGAATTGATCTGATCCCACTAGAATGCTATAATAATACACAATAGGCTGCTGAGTTCGGCAGCTAACCTTATAAAAAGAAAGGATGACTTCACATGGCAGTAGCACAGCCATACGACATGCCTTTGGAGGAACTTCGGACATACCTTCCCCCGCTCACACGGCAGCCGGATTTTGACTGCTTCTGGAACAACACCAAGCGTGAGCTCGCATGCGTACCAATGGAATACACTCTCACCCCCATTGATTACCCCGCCCGCAGTATTGAACTTTACGAGCTTCGCTATAAGGGCATGCACGACGCAAACATTAGCGCTTATTTCGCAAAGCCGGTGGGTACCGGCCCATTTTCCGCAATCGTGGGCTTTCACGGCTACAACTGGGGGCCAAACTCGCTGGAAGACACTGTTGTCCAGGCTATGCACGGCTATGCTGCTGCCTGCATGATGATCCGCGGACAGCAGGGCAACAGTGAGGATACCTTGCCTGCCACCAGCGGCCATGCAGTGGGCTGGATGAGTAAAGGGATCCAGTCGCCGGAGACGTATTACTACCGTGCCGTTTATATGGACGCGGTGCGGTTGACCGAAATCATCGCCGGGATGGAATGTGTCAACAAAAACAAAGTCGCTGTAATGGGCGGCAGCCAGGGCGGCGCCCTGACTCTTGCCGCTGCGGCCTTGACCGACATTCCCTGCGTCGCCGTGGCAAATTACCCGTATCTCTGTCACTTTCGGCGGGCCATCGACATGGCGCAGATCGATCCCTACCTGGAACTCAACGAATACTTTCGCCGCAATCCAGAGCCAGAAGTAGAAGAACAGGCGATGAAAACCCTGTCATACTTCGATTTGATGAATCATGCAGCGAACATCCAGTGCGACACCTATGTGTTTACCGGGCTGGTTGACCAAATCACCCCGCCCTCTACCGTATTTGCGGCCTACAATCACATGACCTGCAAAAAGGATATTTACGTGTACCGCTATTTTGGTCATGAGCACATGCCGGGCAACAACCAAAAGCGTTTTGAAGTACTGAAAAACTATCTGTGGTAGCCATTCTGGCAGAGCGATTGTTTTCGGCTTATTGGTCTTGATTTTCCTTTGGACTTTGAACCTTCCTCACCGTGGGGCTTCTGGAAATGTTGTTTCAAAACACAATTAAAAAGGCTGGCGGAATATTTCTGCCAGCCTTTTCCCGTGTTTCAAACAAGGTTTTTTACTAGACTCACAGCATTCCCAGAGCAAACCGCGGCTTTCGAGTTTCGACACGGTGGGGCTCCTTGCTTCTGCGGTTCGACATTCCGACGAAAATAATCCTCATGATGGCGCAGTTCAAGACCACAGCAGCTATTGTGCGCTTGATAAAGCACTTCCCCTATTCGATCCCATATTCAAGCAGAGGACCTTCAGACTCTTTTGATTGCACTCCAGCACCAGAGGGTTGCAGCATATATACCGCCGATTCCAATACTTTGATGCACAGCCAACCGTCTTTGTGCCGACTTTCTAGAACCGACCCGCTATATCCATACTGATTACTTCAAGCTGTCACTTCGATTCTTTTCCAGTACTCGGCGGTTTTGAGAATTTATCCATCTTGAGACCTTCATTCCCTATTTTTGAAATAGGGAACTTTTTTAGCGCGCTATTTTCCGACATTATAGAGGCCGACAAACGGATGCACCCTGTGCCGCTTCATCCATCAAAAGTATCCGTTTATATAAACCTTGATTGTCTACGGAAACCGAAAGCTGGTATTGCTCATTCGGCCGCTTCTTCCAAGTCCGCTGCTTCCAATTGTTCTTCCAAAAAAGGTTTTATTACTCGGTAAAGGCTTTCCTTATGGACAACGTAGCTACTATGGGTTTCATGCGGCAGGACTTTTATGGTACTGTGTGAAATATGTTCGGCAAGCATGCCGGTATGCTGCTTTTTAATGATATCGCGGCTACCTACAAGAACCAGCACCGGAATTTGGATGCGTGCAAGCTGTTCCGGACGAATGTCCGGCTCGTTCAGCATCATACGAATAAGCGGCGAACGGGCGAAAAACCATTCCAACCGAAAAAGAGCGCGCCAGCCCGCTTTAAGCCCCTGCGGATTGCAGTTTGCACCGCTTACAATGAGCTTAGAAAGCAAAGCCGGATACCGGCTGGCAAGCAACAGCCCTACAATACCGCCGTCACTGAAACCGTACAGGAGCGGGCGTTCCAATTTCAAAGCGTGGATAAAGGCTGCAATATCCTCCGCCATAAGGTCATACGAAATCCCCCCCGACCTGCTGCTCTTTCCATGACTGCGGCTATCCACCGCAAATACGGTATACTGGTGGGAAAGGACGCGGGAAAGTTCGTCAAAAATACGATGATCTTCCCCATTGCCGTGCAACAGTAAAAACGGTGTTCCCTCCCCGGTCTGTTCGTAATACAAATTTGTGCCATTGACTTTGAGATACATGGAATACTCCCTATACAGGCGCCGCCTGTTCAGAACGATTGCGTGGATACTGAAATAAAAAGGCAAAGGCCAAATTGGCCCTTGCCCAGTTTTTTACGCGCTCGCCTTTGCGCTTTCTGCGGTTTCCTCGGCTTCCTTGACGTTGTATTTGCGGTTGCGAAGCTTGAGGTAAATACCCGGCAGATGCTTTCTGCCAAAACGCTTCATGCCGCGCACCGTTTTATCGCCTGCGGTGCTTAAGAATACAAGGAACTTGCGCGGAGTAAACCGGCCGGTAAAAATGCCGTCGAGCATGCGCTCAAATACATGGCCAACGCCTTTTGGCATTCGGTAGGCAAGCTTATACAGCTTAACAAACTTGGTAAAATAACCTTCTGCGAACAGTACCTGGTGTTCCGGGAAATTCTTCTGAATCAGCGGTACCTTTACATTCGGATCGCCTATATCACGAATTTCTCCGCCATTCTTTTCAACCGCTTCCTCCGCAATTTTTGCGAGCTGCGTCATCGGGTAGGGGCAGAAGATGTTGGGGATCATCCTATCCGGATTGATCTTTGCATTGAGTTTGATGGTTTTCAGGCAGGTATGCAGATCCTCATACGGCAGACCAACGATGTTGTAGGTCAGGGTCGGAATGTCGTACTTTTTAAACCACTTGAAGGAGTTGATGATCTGCTCGTCCGACATGGCGCGTTTGAGGTATTTGTAACGGATTTCCTGGTCGCCTGATTCTACGCCGACGTCGATCATGTAAACTCCGGCCTCTTTCATCAGGCGGACGGTGTCCTCGGTCATGTTGTCAAGGCGCAGGTTGCAGGTAAACGGCAGATGAATGCGCTCTTTATAGAGGTTCATAAAATCAGTGAACCAGTCGGTATACATATTGAGGATGGCGTCGCGGAAATTGATGTACTTAATGTACGGGTGTTTTTCCAGAATGGTTTCCAAATACTGAATGGCCTTTTCCGGCTCCTTGACGCGGGCATAGCCCTTACGGCTTGGGTAAACCATACGCATCTGGCCGTTGCCGCAGTAGGTACAGCTGAACAGGCAGCCGCGGGATACAACGACAATCGCTGTTGCAATGGACGAAGCGTCGAGGTTGTCAAAATCGAACAGTTCAAAGTCGGACATTGGCAGCTCGTTTAAGTCCTGAACAAAGGGACGCACCGGGTTTTTGATATATCCACCTTTGCCGTCCTTAAACCACAGGCTTTCAATATGAGTGTAGTCGGTACCGTCACGCAGTGCATTGCAAAGGTCGAGCTCCGGGTATTCGCCCTCACCAATGCAGACGCAGTCCATGCCGTCCATTTCAATCATTTCTTCCGGGGCAAGGGTAGCATGCGGGCCGCCGCAAACGGTAAAGGCGTTGGTCGCCTCTTTGGCCCATTTACACATTTTACGCACCTGCGGAACCGCCGAGGTGCGAACCGAGAAGCCAATAATATCGGCATTTTCTTTCTGGATACGCTCCTTGAACTCCGCTTCTTCCGGGGCATAGGTCAGGTGATACAGCGCGGTCTGGTAACCGTGCTGTTTCAGGACAGCTGAAATAATGGCAATGCCTTCATGGTAGTTGCCCTTCATATCTTTCCGTTTCTCGTTGCCGAGAAAATCCGGGTAAACAAACAAAAATTTCAGTGTTTTCTTTTCTTCGGACATGAAACAACATCATCCTAACTTTATTAATCAGGTTTTCATAATATATTTAGTATTATTGTACCACAAAGGCTCTGCTGATTCAACGGCCTAAGAGAATTTTAATCCTGAAACGCAGCGCGGAAGCCGGTTAGGTACTCCATGCAGAACTCGTCCTCCCCTTTGACAAGCAGGGAGGCGAGCAGGCTCATCTTCAAAGATGGATTGGTGATGTCCATAATTGCGGCGTCCAGCCCTGTCATAACGGCGGCGGTCATAAACGCGCTGTTGACAAATACCCGTTTGGGCAGCCCAAACGAGACATTGGACATGCCGCCGACCAAATGAACCTTTGGGAATTCTTCCCGGATGCGCGCAGCGGCATTCAACGCCGCCTTTGCGGATTCCGCCTCTACTGAAAGAGCTTCAACAACCAGATCGATGTAAATACGGTCATCCTCCACACCGTTTTCATTGAATTTTGCGATGATACGCCGGGCATTCTCCACCCGGGTTTCCGCATCCTTTGGAATACCGCGTTCATCCACCGGCAGAGCAATGATGCCGGTGTTGTACTGCTGTACCAATTTAAGCATACCCTCGAAGCGGGCGGGCTCCAGAGTTGCGGAATTGATGATCGGCTTTTTCACCGGATATTCCCTGAGCACAGCGGAAACAGCCGCCGGATTTGCGGAATCCAGCACCAGCGGAGCGTCGCAGACTGACAGGATTTCGCCAACTGCCCAGAGCAGCTTCTCGGTTTCATCTAAAAAGACGCCAGCGTTGACGTCAAGGTAATCGGCGCCGCATTCAAGTTGCTTTAAGGCCAACTGCCGGATGGTTTCTGCATCCCCTTCCAGAAAGGCCTTCTGGGTAGTAGGGATGGAGCTGTTGCATTTTTCGCCAATGATTAACATGAGAAATCCTCCTTAATTGCGTCGATGATGGAGCCAATTAAACCTGCGCGCTGAAACGGTGTAATGAGATAGTAGCCGTCCACGGCAGCGGAAATCCGTTTTGCGGTCTGCACCGAAAGCAGAATGGCAAGCCGCTCTGCTTGCTCCCGGTTTTTGCCCTCATAGCGGTCGACCGTTTCCTGCGGAATGGTAATGCCCGAAACCTCGTTGTTTACAAAGCAGGCATTGCGGTAGCTGACCAGCGGCATAATCCCGCCAAACAGCTCTGCGCTCAGTTCCGCTCTTGCCCGCTCCAGGTTACGGCAGCTTTCTTCGGTAAACACCGGTTGGGTAAAAAAGCGCACCGCACCGGCTTGCTCTTTGCGTTTGGCACGTTCCAGCTCTGCTTCAAAATTCACCGCGTTTACATTGAGCGCCGCCGCCGGCTGTATTGGGCAATCCGCAAGGGCGCCGCGGTTTAAATCGCGGATAAATGCAATCAGCTTTTCGGAGTTAAAATTGAATACCCCTTTGACTTTGCCGCGGTCTTCAGCGGCAATCGGGTCGCCGGTGACCACAAGCACCTTGTCAATGGATTCTATCCCAAGCCCCAGCAAAAGCGCTTTAGTGGCGTTCAAGTTTCGGTCGCGGCAGGTAAGGTGGGGCATAACGTCAATGCCGTAGCGGTGTTTCAGCAGCGCCGCAAGCATACTGCTGTCCACACGGGCGCGGGCAACCGGACAGTCGGCAATGGTGAGCATATTCACACCCTTGTCCCAGATGTCACGTGCCGCCTGAACGAATTTCTCCGGATTTGCGTCCATGGGAGAATCCAGCTCCACGGCAAACCGTTTGCCGCCAGATGCCGTCTGCGGACGTTCTGTCGCCGGTTTTAGAGGAGATTTTCCCCCTTGCACTGAAACTGTTCCTTTTTTCTTTCGATCCAGCTCCAGCCGTTTCCCATTTAAGGCATCCGCCGTTATACGGATATGTTCCGGCGTCGTACCGCAGCACCCGCCAAGAATACGCACCCCACTTTGTTGGATGGCTGCCATTTGCCCGGCAAAATAAGCGGGGGCGTTTTCAAATACGGTGCGGCCGCCAATCAGGGTTGGATAACCAGCATTCGGCATAATGGAAACCGGCTTTGGGCCAATATCCATCCGCTGGGCAATATGGAGCAGATGCATCGGGCCGCAGGTGCAGTTAAAGCCGTAAGCGTCAACCGCATCTGCCCCCCGGAGTGCGGCCACAATTTCAGCGGCAGGAATGCCGCTGGTAGTGTATCCGTCCGCCGTGACGGTGCACTCTGCAATGATATATGCCTCCGGGCAACAGCGTTTGACTTCATCGGCAAGCCGTAACAAGACACGGTACTCATGAAAGGTCTCAAACAGGAAATGCCGCACCCCGCTTTGCAGGACCGTCATGATAATAGAGCAGTACTCCTCCCATTCCCGCTCTTCCTGCTGCATGGAAACCGGGCCGATGCTTGCAAAAACGGTGGCATTGGTTCCTTGCGCCGCCTTCAGGGCAATCGCGCAGCCCCGCGCGATAATTTCATCCGCTTCCTTGCGTGAAACGCCGAGCGAGGCCGTATTGGCGCTAAAAGTATTGGTTTTGATAGCCGTTGCGCCAGCCTCAATGTACTCCCGGTGAACGCTAAACACCCGTTCCGGATATTTCAAATTGTTGAACTCACTGCGGGAAATCTCGGTGCCATACCGGTCCGAAAGATAGGTTCCCATAGCGCCGTCAAACAAATAAAGGAGCGTGTTTTCTGCCATAAGCTCCTCCTTTTCCGTAATAATGCAATTTATTATAGCATAATTTCGGCAATTATGCTATTGAAGAACCAAAAACAGGCAATATGGACAAGAACTTCAAACCGTATTATAATGGTTTTATAGACGATAAACGAGGTGACAGTTTGTTAAAGCAGGAATTATTACGGATATTGGAACAGCAAAAAGGGGATCCTGTTTCCGGCCTAGCCATTGGACGGGAGCTAGGTGTTTCCCGCAGCGCAGTCTGGAAAGCGATTGGACAGCTCAAAAAGGAAGGTTATGCCATTGAGTCGGTGGCAAACAAGGGCTATCTGCTTAAAGCACAGAGCGATGTAATCCGCCCGGAGGAAATACAAAGACTGCTCACAACCAAAGCACTGGGACGCGAGCTTGAGGTTCTAGAGACGATCGATTCCACCAATTCCTACCTGAAGCGTTGCGCGGAACAGCTTGTCGGCCATCATGGCCACGTGGTCATTGCCTTGCAGCAAAGCGGCGGTCGCGGCCGGATGAACCGCAGCTTTTATTCTCCGGCGCAGCGTGGACTTTACATCAGTTTCTTTTTAGAGCCTCATATTGGAATACAGGACATCAGCCTGATTACCGTCCTCGCCGTAGTAGCGGTCTGCCGTGCCATCGAAGAGACGGCAGGATTCACACCGTCGATCAAATGGGTCAACGATGTATTATTTGACGGGAGGAAACTCTGCGGCATCCTAACCGAAGCGTCCATTGAAGCAGAAAACGGGCAAATCAAGTATTTAATTGTGGGGATTGGCATCAACATCAATCCAGATGAACACCTGCCCGAGGAATTGAAGCCGGTGATTGCCGCTGTCAATGAATTTTCCGCACAGCCCTGCGACCGCAACCGTTTGGCCGCCTCCCTGCTCAGTCATTTTGAAACCATTTATGAGCAATATCTTGCGGGAGAATATCATACTGTTCTGACAGAATACCGGGAACTTCTCTGCGTGTTCGGGCAGGAGTACAATGTTATTTCGGCCGGCGGGAGTTATCCGGCAGTTCCGGTTAATCTCGACGATCAGGCGCGTTTGATTGTGCGGGATACGGACGGCACGCTCCATACCCTGAATTCAGGGGAAATTAGCCTGCGGAAACGAATGTTGTAGATATCAGCAAAACATCAGGTGAATTCCTTGATTGTGCGAAAGAGCGACACAAACATTGCGGAACGAACGCTGTGTACAAGACTTTTTATCAGGCGTTTTATGGCGGCTCGGAGTCCGAGAGTAAGGCGTTCTGTGTGGGGTACGCTCCTATTTATACGCTGAGTGCGCAGAACCGGATTTTCCGTAGGGTGAATTGGTGGTTTATAGGGAACTATTTTTCCTAACACTGCTTAGATTCACTAGATTCCATGTTTGCATCAAATATAAAATTGTCATCCTAGTTCAACTGTGACCGCGGCTGCGGTAATTTTCCTTTTATTTCCACAGCTCCGGCAGCCGGCAAACGCCCTGTCTTGCAGAAACCTGCAGAAACTGCAAGGTAAGTCCCTGCCGTTGCTGCTATACTGAAAACGCAGGGAGGAAGCAGCAGATGGAATGGCTCAAGCAGATGAACCACGCAGTAGACTACATTGAAGCCCACCTAGAGGGGAAAAGCGATTATGCAGGTATTGCAAAAGCCGCCTGTTGTTCGCCCTACCACTTCCAGCGGATCTTTTCGTTTCTGGCAGAAATGCCGCTTTCAGAATACATCCGGCGCCGTAAAATGACCCTGGCGGCGTTTGAGCTTCAAAGCAGCGGCATTAAGGTAATCGATCTTGCACTCAAGTACGGGTATGATTCCCCAGAGGCGTTTACCCGCGTGTTTCATCAAATTCATGGAATCCCCCCAACGTCAGCGCGCAGACAAGGGGCGCCGCTTAAAGCCTATCCGCGTATCTCCTTCCAGCTTACTGTGAAAGGAGCCATTGAAATGAGCTACAAAATTGTAAATCGACCGGCTTTTCAAATGTATGGTATTGAGGAGATTTTTGACACCGCAGAGGGTAAAAATTTTACCGCAATCCCAGCGTTCTGGAACCAAATCCGACAGGATGGAAGGTACGACGCACTGGTACGCTCCAGCGGGTTTCCCTGTGTTCCGTCCAGTATCTGCGGTTACCGGGAAATGGAAGGAAGCGCTTTCTCTTACCTGATTGGCATGCCGCTGACGCCGCTCAGCGAGACCAAGGACTTCACCGTGATTGACGTCCCGGCAAATACGTGGGCCGTGTTTTGGAACGAACCGCACCGTATTGAAGAGACGCCCGCTCAATTACAGGCACTGATTAAACGGTTTTATGCCGACTGGCTTCCCACTGCGGATTATGTACTGTTGGGCGGCTATGATATGGAACTGTATTTCCGCGATGCAGACGGGAACTGCTATGAGGAGATCTGGATGCGGGTCAAACCGAATCAATAAGGCCGTATTTCCCGCACGGCCTTTCCGGCGAATCTTTGGCCGACCACCAGCCGGCACTGCGCCCCAACGGCAGAAGCCCCATACGGCTATGCGGAACACAATTAGGCCGCACTGCCCAATGCAGCTGTACTGGCAGATGAAACCAACCAATTCCTATATTCGTAAAAATCCCCGCTGATTGACATCAGCGGGGATTTTTCCATAGATTATTTTAAGAAAAATGGGTACCGACTCCCAAGACGTATGGTTCGAATGTTTACACAGAACGATTGGCTGATTAAAAATATATTAGTCGACATAATTCGGATAATCCTTGAAGATCAAATAGGTTGGCGCGCAGTCCTCTTCAATTTCCGGAATACGGTCGGAAGGCTCAAGAAAATGATTATCGAGATTATCGTCGTTAACCGTAGAGACCTCACCAAGCATCAGCTTGCCGCTGCCCGGCTCGCAGGCGATTTCATGGTACTGGCCCGGCATGAGGGTAATGCTCTGGCCCGGCTTCATTTTGACTGTGCCGCCTGCCGGAACGGTAATTTTA
Organism: Clostridiales bacterium; assembly: GCA_003150405.1. Classification (GTDB taxonomy): domain Bacteria; phylum Bacillota; class Clostridia; order Oscillospirales; family Ruminococcaceae; genus Metaruminococcus_A. The sequence goes on along the minus strand of QAMM01000003.1, from coordinate 115,441 downwards.
CGGCCGTCCATTGTAACGGTAACCGGTTTATCCGAAAAGCGGTCGTTTTCATCCTTCTCCCAAAGGGTGATAATGGCGTTCCCGCCTGCCCGGTTGATAATGTCCTCCATCTTTTTATAATGGTAATGCGGAGCAAGCTTTTGGCCGTCCTCCACGATGAGCAGCTTTTCGCAGTAGGGCTTTGGGTACTCGTCCGGGTGGACGACACTGCCGTTGCGCAGGGTGAAAATCAAGAGGCCGACGTTGTCAAAATCGCCGTAGCCGAAGTCGGTGACATCCCAGCCGAGCATGTTGGTAAACACCTCGTCATACTCCGCCTTTTTGCCTTTAAAATCCTCCGGTTTCCAGTAAGCGAAATCCGGGAGGTTAAAATGCATACGCTGGATAAATTCCATTCCATCCTCAATGACCTTGTTAATTTTTGAGCGTTTCATGGCAATTCCTCACTTTAATGTTTGTTGAATTATTTTTACTGTACCCATTAAACACCAAAGCGGGAAAAAAATCAACTGCTTTGCAGAAGTTTCTATCCAAAAGAAAAGGAGTTCTAACACGAAAAGCAAAAGCGCTCCGGCTGTCCGGGGCGCTTTTGATATAAACACTATTTTGAACTAAACATATTCTTTTTGATGAGGATAATTGCCACCACTACGGTTGCCAGAACCGAAACCGCGATTGGGAACCAAAAGACCGGCATTGGAATGCCCTCCACGTTCATCCCGTAGAAACTGGCAACCATGGTCGGAATCGCCATTAAGATGGTGATGGAGGTCAACACCTTCATAACAATATTCAGGTTATTGGAAATAACCGAAGCAAAGGCATCCATAGTTCCGGAGAGGATACTGGAATAAATATTTGACATTTCAATGGCCTGTTTGATTTCAATAAGCACATCTTCGAGCAGATCCTGATCCTCATCGTACATTTTAATGATCCGCCCGCGCAGGATTTTCTCCAGCGTAATTTCATCGCTTTTGAGCGAGGTAGAGAAATAAACCAGGGATTTCTCCATGCCCAGAAGCTGAATGAGCTCCTTGTTCCGCAGGGAGCGGTGAAGCTGGCGTTCCACCATATTGGACAGCTTGTCAATCTGCTTAAGATACTGCAAATATTTGGTTGCAACCCGCAAAAGCATCATGAGCAAAAAACGGGTTTTCAAATGGGTTTGGACGTTTTTAATCAGCCCGCTTTCAAACTCGGTGATAACCGGTGTTTCCTCCAAACAGACCGATACAACCAGCTTTTCGGTCATAATCAGGCCGATTGGCATGGTGGTATACAAAATGGTGTTTTTTTCGGTTTCTTTTTGCGCCATCGGCGTATCGACAATGATCAATGTCTGGTTCTCCTCGTTTTCAATACGAGAAGATTCCTCATCGTCCAGCGCGGCGCGGACAAAGTCAGATTCTAGGCCGACCTCCTCGACAAGATAGCGGATTTCCTCCTCGGTTGGGCTGACGACCGAAATCCAGCAGCCTTCGGCAACCTGATCGATGCGGACAACCTTGTTGTCCACGGTTTTGAAGATATTAATCATGAGCTTCTCCCCTTTTATGGGCGAGGCAAGCGAACAGGCGCACGCATCCCGCCCCTTTTCATAATGTCCCATATTCGACTGTACGGGTCAGGATTCACGATGCCACCTCCTGTTTTTCAATGAAATAAAGATACAGCGAACCGCCGATTCCAACCGACAGCAGCCGGGGCTCTGCACAGGTGAAATTGCTAGAATAAACGCGGCAGTAAAAAGCATTATTATGTACCAAATGCCATACCTGTACAATACGAACTTATTATAACACAAAACGCCCACGGAAAACACCCCGAAACAGCACAAAAACCCACCAGATTTTGGTGGGTTTTTGTGCTGTTATTTGACATTACCGTTTATTGAACATTTCAAGAATCTTGCCAAAATCATCGTCATCAACGCCATTTGGACCGGCAGAGGCACCCGCCGTTTCCGAGACGCCAGTGTTAATATTGACAGCTGAACGCTGCCCGTCGTCAAAGCCCGTAGCAATAACGGTAATTTTCATTTCATCCTCGTAACTATCGTCAAATGCAGCACCCCAGATGATGTTTGCTTCCGGATGTGCCGCTTTAGCGATCATGGAAGAAGCAAGGTCAACCTCATCGAGGCCGATATCGCTGGAAGCCGTGATGTTGATGATAACACCGCGCGCACCATTGATGGAGGTTTCAAGAAGCGGGCTGGAAATTGCCATAGTAGCGGCAGCCTCCGCCTTGTCTTTACCCTGCGCACGGCCAACACCCATGTGCGCATAACCCGCATCCTTCATAATAGTAGTGACATCCGCAAAGTCAAGATTGACCAAACCAGGAATGTTGATAAGGTCTGAAATACTCTGCACACCCTGGCGAAGAACATCATCTGCCGCAAGAAAAGCATTTGCAAGAGTAATTTTCGTATCCGGAATCAGCTTTAGGCGTTCATTTGGAATAACGACAAGGGAATCAACCTGACGGCTGAGCGCCGCAACGCCGGATTCCGCCTGTGCCATACGGCGAGGCCCCTCAAAGGCAAACGGCTTTGTGACAATACCTACCGTAAGGATACCAAGTTCACGGGCAATTTCCGCGATAACCGGTGCTGCACCGGTACCAGTGCCGCCCCCCATGCCCGCAGTGATAAAGACCATTTGAGTACCCTTTAAAGCCGCTTCAATCTCTTCCCGGCTCTCTTCGGCGGCACGCTGTCCACGTTCTGGGTCACCGCCCGCGCCGCGGCCCTTGGTCAATTTTTCGCCAATCTGAATCTTGTTGGCGGCTTTGGAATGAAACAGAACCTGCTTGTCCGTATTAATGGTGATAAACTCAACGCTTTCCATACCAGCGTCAATCATACGGTTGACAGCGTTGCCGCCGCCGCCGCCCACACCGATTACTTTTATATTAACCGCTTTCTCCATGTCATTATCCAAAACAAAATTCACTTTAACGTTCCTCCCAATTACGATTTATCCGTTCATTGGTCAGTCAACCTGTTTCCTGACGAAACAGCCTATCTACCCCAACACAAGTTAACACACGCTTTATGCCTAATATCATAGCATAAAACGAGCGGTGTTTTCAAGTGTTTCATTCATATTTTAACCATTTGGTCACACGTTTTGTGCATTAGAGGAAATCATTTCCAAAACCCGCCAGAATGCGCCGCTTTATGCGGGCTCCCGAGCCGATTCAGACAGGTCGCTGCTGGAGGAACCTGATTCTGAAGCTGTTCCGTCACCGGATGGAGTTTGGGTGTCCGGTTCAGAGGGCGAGGGATCGCTTTGAGGTTCTGAACTGCTCTCCAGCGTTTCAGACGGCCTGAAATATGCCTTACCTACCTGCTTGACGTCAATAACGCCTATATCAGTCTCACTGAGCCGTGTATCCACCAGTTCCTTGGCGAAGGTCAATTTATACTGCAATTCGGTAATGCTGCCTACATCAATCCGCAGCCGTTCCCCCAGATAAATTCGGATATCCACCACACTGTTGATATCCACACGGGTAACGCCTGTCAGTTCCAGTTCGGCACAAACCTCGTTGATGGTGGTGAGCAGGTTCATACCCTGCCCAGTATCGGACTTTATAAAATCCCCTGTCGTATATCCCTCAAGGTCAACCCCATTGACAATGAAGGTGTTCTCTGCTGGAGCGCTTAAATTGGAATCGAGAATGCGGCCTGCCGCACTGACGATACTGTACCCCTTGCCGTCACTGGAAAAACTCATGACCGGCTGCGCCTCGGTAATCGTAATTTTAATCGCACTTGGGAATTGGCGGTTAATTTCAACCTGGTCCACATAAACCAGTGATGAGACCAACTGTTCGGCCGCTTGTCCCGTGCTGATACGGAAAAGGTTATCCCCGGTACGGAGACCAGATTTTTCAATAACTTCTTCCGCTGAATAGCGGGAATTCCCTTCAACTTGAATAGCGTCGATGTTAAAAAACACCGTTAATGAAAGAACAATACCGGCGACGACAATAAAGATAAACAAAATAATATAATACAAAGCATAATTCTTTTTACGGCGCCGTTTGCGTTTCGCTGCAACTGCTTTCTGCGCATGCACACGCTCTTCGGCATCAATGGACCTATGCGGCTGCTGCCGGGCTGGAGGGCGCTGCGGACGGCGCTGCGGTTCCCGCACCGGAGAAGCCGGCTGCCGGGCGGGACGGCTTTTGACCGCCTGTTGGCGTGCCGGCTGTTTAGCGGACGTATTCTGTTTCGGGGGTTGGCGCTTTTTCTTGGGCGCCTTTTTTCGGCCGGACGGCTGGAGGCCGTTGCGGGCATCCAACTGCTGGCGTGCTTTTTTTACTTCATTCATACACAATACATCCCTTTTTGGTCTAATGCTCACGGTGAATCCTTGCACCAAGCACTACAAGGTTCGCCTCCAAATTCTCATAACCGCGGTCAATATGAAACAGATTGGTGACCGTTGTCACACCGGACGCTGCCAAGCCTGCGACAACTAACGCTGCACCGCCCCGCAGATCAGTCGCTTCTACACTGGTGCCATACAGAGCCCGTACACCCTCCACGACAGCGACCTTCCCTTCTACCTTGATATGCGCCCCCATCCGTACAAGTTCACCAACATGTTTGTAACGGTTTTCAAACACGTTTTCGACAAACATCGTCGTGCCGGAGGCGAGCGCGGTTACTGTCATGACCGGCGCCTGTGCATCGGTTGGAAAACCGGGATATGGCATGGTACGGATGGTCTTGACCGCTTTGAGCCGAAGCGGCGCTTTTAAATAAACTGACCGCTCCGATGCTTTCAGTTTGCAGCCCATTTGATCAAAGACAGGCAATACGCTGTCCAGTTGATCTGGAAGGATATCGGTGAGTAGGATCTCACCCCCAGTCGCAGCCGCGGCGCAGAGATAGGTCACCGCAACAATACGATCCGGAATTACTCGATATTCTGTTCCATGCAGTTTTGGCACGCCTTCAATGACAATGGTGCTTTCTCCCGCACCGTAAATTTTTGCTCCGCAAAGATTTAAAAACTCGGCGAGCGAAACAATTTCCGGCTCCTGTGCCGCGTTGGAAATAACGGTTTGCCCGATTGCAGTAGCTGCCGCAATCATAATATTTTCAGTCGCGCCCACACTGGGGAACGAAAACGAGATACGGCTGCCGACAAAACGCTTGCTGTCCAGCTTGCAGTCCAGTAAGCCGTACTCCTCTTTAATGCACAGCCCAAGCTGTCGCAAGCCCATTAAATGCAGATCAATGGGGCGCGGGCCGAGTTCGCAGCCGCCGGGGAACGAAATCTGCGCGCTGTGCATCCGCGCGGCAATCGCCCCAAGAAAAACAATAGAGGACCGCATTTCACGCATCAGATCATCCGGGACATCAAACCGATTGATGTGAGTGGCATCCACCTCCACAGTCGAACCGCTCCGCACAATGCAGCAGCCAAGATAGGTCAAAATTTTACATGCGGCATCAACATCGGTCAGGTTGGGGCAATTATGTAATACCGTCTTGCCGCCCACCAGCAACGTTGCCGCAAGCAGGGGCAGCGAACTGTTTTTCGCCCCATGTACCGGCAGTTCCCCCACCAAGGGGACGCCGCCTGTAATCAAAAGTTTTTCCATGAAACACCCTCCCTTTGTAATGCACAGACTCTGTAAGTCCCTTACGGGAGGCCTTACGAGTTATACTATGCCAAGAAGGGATAATTGGTGATTGCCAAGGCTTTTTTATTCACGGAAAACGAATTCCCCACGTTTTAAAAGGCCGTAACATAAAAAGAAAACACCCTTGTACATCTACTCAACTACCGGTTGTTTGCCGACAGGTGCTGCACGCCATATTCCCGAACCCACGTGTTCAGCGCCGGATTCCTATCGTTTCGAAAAACCTTATTCAAAAACAGACAAGGCGGCTTGCACCTACTCTTAGCCTGCCGACAAAAAGAATTCAACGAATACACTGGAGCGCCTTACAGCGTATTATCCACTAGGCCACGGATCGCACGGTAAATTTGGTCGGCCGTATCAAATACTGCAAGCGCAGAAGCGTTGCGCGAGAGTTCCGACAATTTTTCTGGATTCATGCACAAATCCTTCACCACTGCAATAAACTCTTCTTTTTTATAGTTTTTTTCCTCAATGACAATGGCGGCATGGTGGTTCTGGAGCACCATTGCATTGTGGTATTGATGATTCTCACTGACCGTCGGGCTGGGGATTAAAACAGAGGCTTTTCCGGCTGCTTCAAGTTCACTTAATGTGATAGCGCCAGAGCGGCAGATCACCAAGTCGGCAGCTGCAAGGCAATTATCCATGTCGTCAATATATTGGCGCGCCATAATACGGGGCTTGCCCTCCAGAGAAACCCCGCGGTCTTTGAGCAGTTTTGGAAAAATTTCAACTCCAAGCTGTCCGTACCCATGGATATGGTTGACCGCGTCGGTATTCTGGTGCCACTCCATCAAGTCAGCAGCGACACGGTTAATCATAGTTGCACCCAAGCTGCCGCCAAACGAAAAGATGCAAACCTTGTCATCCAAGCCGAGCGCTTTGCGCGCCTCTGCCTTGGATTTATAAATAATGCTCTCCCGTACCGGATTCCCGGTAACAAAGGTTTTACCGGTGATATTCAAAAACTTTTTTGCTTCCTGTACGGCAAGACAAACCACATCCGCCTTTTTAGCAAGAGCTTTGGTCGTCACACCGGGAAACGCATTTTGCTCATGGATAAGGGTTTTAATCCCCATTTTTTGAGCGGTAAAGACAATCGGGCCGCTGACATAGCCGCCCGTGCCAATGACGATATCCGGTTTGAAATCCATGATGATTTTACGTGCCGTTTTTGGAGAGGACAGCATGTATCGTACGGTCTTCAGATTGTGCCGGATGTCTTCCAGGCTAAACCCGCGCCAAAATCCTTTCACCTGGATGGGGGCAAAATCGAACCCCGCATTTCTCACAAGGCGCGCCTCCATTCCGTCCGGCGTGCCGGCGTATAAAATCTGTACATCCGGCTCATGCCGCTGAATACAGGATGCAATGGCAAGTGCTGGATTAATGTGCCCTCCGGTTCCGCCGCCTGTAACTAATACTCTCATTTTAACACCTTCATTTATTGCTTTACGATGGCTGAATGTCTGGATATATTGAGCACAATGCCCATTTGTAAAAGCTGCATCATCAATGCGGTACCGCCGTAACTGAAAAACGGCAGGCTGATTCCAGTATTTGGAATGGTATTGGTAACAACTGCAATGTTGACAATGGCTTGAATACCAATTTGCGCCGTCAGGCCAACCGCAAGCATAGAACCGAATTTATCCGGCGCGCGAGAGGCGATGATAAACCCGCGGACCACAAAAACCGCGAACAGGATGATGAGAGCCATTGCACCCAGAAAGCCGAGCTCCTCACAGACAATCGAGAAAATAAAGTCGTTTTGAGGTTCCGGCAGATAGAGATATTTCTGCCGGGAATTGCCTAAGCCAAGCCCGGTAAAACCGCCGGAGCCAATGGCAAGAAGCGACTGAACGGTTTGGAAGGTATCTCCCTGCGGGTCGGAAAACGGGTCAAGCCAGCTTTGCAGCCGAGCTTCTACGTATTCAATGCCGCCAAACATTATAATGATTAGAACCCCAGTGACCGCGAGCACCAACAGGCCAATATAGTAACGGTATTTTACACCGCCGACGAACATCATAACCAGTGCAATGGAAACCATGAGCACAATACCGGAAATATGCGGCTCCAAAAACATCAAGCCGCAAACCATTGCTAGAGGGATCATAAAAGGCAAAATTCCATAACGGAAGGTACCCATTTTTTCATAATTTGTTGCAATAAGGTAAGCAAACAACAGGATAAGCGCAAACTTCACGACCTCAGACGGCTGGAAAGTGGTAAAACCAAGGTTAATCCAACGCCGGGCCCCCTTGAGAGGAGGCATGAACAGAACAATGACCAGCAGTGCCAGCCCCCCTGCAAACGCCCAAAAGGCAAATTTTTGCAGAACATGATAATCAATACATGAAACCAGCAGCATTCCAATAACGCCGGCCACAGCAAATACCGCCTGCCGCTGAATGAAGTAGAAACTGCTGCCATATTGATAAAGTGCATAAGCATAACTCGCCGAAAACAGCATGATTAGCCCAAAGGTAAGCAATGCCAGAACAATGATTAGGAAGGTCGCATCCATATGCGGCATTCGCGCAGAAGAAGCTTTATGTTTTTTTGCCACTGGAAATTCCCTCCAAATCAAACCTGAGCGTTAAATTTGAAACACAAAAAAGATGGCCAGTGCACCAAAAACAAGTGCAGTCAGCGAAAACACAAGAACAATTTTAACTTCGCTCCACCCACACATTTCAAAGTGGTGGTGGATAGGACTCATTTTAAAGACTCGTTTGCCGGTGAGCTTAAAGCTGGTGACCTGAATGACCACCGAAAGCTCTTCAAGAATATAGACAATGCCGATAGGAATGAGAAGAACTGGCAGCCCTACCCCCATACCAAGCGCTACAACCATGCCGCCGAGGAACATGGAACCCAAGTCACCCATAAAGCATTTAGCTGGATAAAAATTCCAAACCAAGAATCCCAGGCAGGCGCCGGCAAGCGCGGTGGAGAGCACCGAAATACCGTCAAACCGCAGGTAGGACGAAATGACCATAAAGACAATGGCCGCGACAAAGGTCACCGAGGAGGCAAGGCCGTCAATGCCGTCGGTAAGGTTGACCGCGTTGACAAACCCGACAATACCTACAATGATCAGCGGATAATAAAAGAAACTGAAATCGACCTGGCCAATCATGGGAAACACAACAATGGTTGAAGTATCGCCGCACAGGACGAGGGTTGCAATGTAGGCGGTGGCAATTAAAAATTGCATGATGAGCTTCTGCCGTGCCTTTAAACCAAGGTTACGCTTTTTCACCACCTTGATGTAGTCATCCACAAAACCGACAAAAGCAAACGCAAGCGCCATAAACAGCCCGGCAAAAAAACGCGCCGCCTGCACCGGCGTAAAATCCGCAGAAGAGGGATTACTGACATACAGGATGAGATAACCGGCAACCGCCGCAACGACTACGCCGGCAATCATCATAAAGCCGCCCATGGTTGGGGTGCCCTGCTTTTTGGCGTGCCAGGTAGGACCGACGTCGTTGATGGTTTGGCCGTATTTCACCTTTCTCAAAAACGGGATAAGGAAAAAGCCCAGCGCTGCTGCCGCTGCAAACGCAATTACCGCCGTAATGACACTGGTTAATCCAATCATAGCTGTCTACGCTCCTGTACTTTTATTCTTCCCCATAAAATGCGGAAATAATTTCTTCAAATTTCATACCGCGGCTTGCTTTGAACAAAACCGCATCGCCGACAGACAAATTCTGCCGGAGCCAGACTGTGAGCTCTTCTTTTTCCGGAAACCACAGGCAAACGGGAATTCTGCCGCTTTTTCGTCCTTCTTCCGCAATAAAACGCGCCTCCGGGCCGATACAAAGCAACCGATCAACACCACTTTCCGCCGCCATCCGGCCGACATCACGGTGTGCCTGCTCTGAATAACGGCCGAGCTCCAGCATATCACCAAGGACGGCAGCTCGCTTTCCGGGAATATCAAGCATTCTCAAGACGCCGAGCGACGCACGCATGGAATCCGGGCTGGCATTGTAGCAGTCCTCGACTACCATGATACCACGGCAGTCAACGATTTTTTGTCGCATCCCGCTCGGCTGATAACCGGGCAGTGCGGCAACAATCGTCTCCGGCTTCATACCGGCCTGAATCCCTACCGCAAACGCTGCAAGCGCATTCATGACATGATGGTTACCGATGACCGGAATCCGCGCCTGATAACGCCTGCCCTCAAAGAGGATATCAAACAAGGTTTCAAGCCCTTGCCGCTGAATTCGCTCTGCGCGCACCGCCGCCGTTTGGTCTTTGACGCCATAACGGATCACCGGGCGGTCCGCCAACGCAATATTATGCAACAGGTCATCGTCTCCATTTAACACAAGCGGCGCACCTGGTTTTAGTCCATCCAGAATTTCAAGCTTTGCCTTGCAGATGTTTTCCCGGCTACCGAGCTTTTCAATGTGGGACACCCCAATGTTGGTAATCACACCAACGCTTCCCTGCGCTGCCCTGGATAGACGGGAAATTTCGCCAAATCCAGACATGCCCATTTCAAGGACAGCCGCCTCATAACTGCTGTCCAAACGGAACAATGTTTTGGGCAACCCAATTTCATTGTTGAAATTCCCTTCGGTTTTCAGGGTTTTAAACTGTGCGGAAAGTATGGTATCGATCATCTCTTTTGTGGAGGTTTTGCCAACGCTTCCGGTTACCGCCGCAACAAATAGATCAAACCGGCGGCGGTACCACCCCCCCAGTTCCAAAAGCGCCTTGCGGGTATTGTGCACCAGTAAAAGCGGGCCAGAGGCGTCTATCGCTTTGTGGGAAACAGCGGCAGCCGCCCCGAGTTCAAACGCCTTTGGGATAAAATCGTGCCCGTCAAACCGCTCGCCTTTGATAGCGACAAACAGCGAACCCGGCACAACCTCCCGGGTATCAATGCAAATACCGGTGATCTCCGCATCGGTATTGCAGTGCGCATGCACCGCCTCCGCAATCTCCTGAACCCTGAGTTTTTCCAAGCGACTTCCCCCAAATCCAAAGTTTAATCAAAAAACAGAACCTATCATTGTCTTTTTTCTGGTATTTTTACGCAAGTTAACAAGTTAAGAGCCGAATTTCCTAGAAGCAATGTCTTTATACGGTCTCACGCAGGGCATCAGCAACCACTTCACGCTCGTCAAAATGGAATTCCTGTTCCCCAATCACCTGATAATCCTCATGTCCCTTCCCGGCGAGGACAATTAAATCGCCCGGCTGTGCATGACGGACAGCGTAGTAAATAGCCTCCCGCCGATCCGGAATGACCACATAAGGCGTGCTGTGTTTTTCCACGCCCGGCAGAATCTCCCGGATAATCGCCCCCGGGTTTTCGGTGCGCGGATTATCTGAGGTAACGATAACAAAATCCGAGTGCAATGCAGCGGATTCGCCCATCAGCGGGCGCTTGGTGCGGTCGCGATCGCCGCCGCAGCCAAACAAAGTAACAAGCCGCCCTACAGCGTTTTTCTTAAGCGCAGGCAAAACATTGTCCAAGCCGTCCGGTGTATGTGCATAATCGCAGACAATGGTGAAATTGCGTCCGGTGGGAATCACTTCACTTCTCCCCTTGACGCCGCGGGACTTTGCAAAGGAAGTCGCTACTTCTGCGGCCGGAAGCCCCAGTTCCACACAGACCGCTGCTGCGGCCAGTGAATTGAGCACCGAAAACACGCCTGGCATTCCAAAATCAACCATATACTGTGCACCGCTGTGACACAGGGTATAATGAATACCGTTTGCCGAATAAGAAATATTTTCTGCGTAATAATCCGCAGCCGTCTGCCGGTCAGAAAAGCCGACGACGGCACAGGACACTTCATGGGCTAAACGACGGCCGTAAGCATCATCTAAATTGAGAATCGCCTTTTTCGTCATTTGGAACAGCATTTTTTTCGCTTCAAAATAGGCGTCCATGGTGCCGTGATAATCCAAATGGTCCTGTGTTAAATTAGTGAACACGCCGATTTCAAACGGCAGCGTACCAAGCCGGTACTGGTGTAAAGCATGGGAGGAAACCTCCATAACCACATAATCGCACCCCGCGTCCGCCATCCGGCGGAACAGGTGGTAAAGTTCATAAGCATCCGGTGTGGTACGGTGCGCCGGGATCACCTCATCGCCAATCTCGTTCTGATTGGTTCCGACCAGCCCGACCCTATAGCCGGCGCCGGTTAAAATCCCCTTGATGAGATTGGTGGTTGTCGTCTTTCCGTTGGTGCCGGTAACGCCGATAAAACGCATTCCACGCTCCGGATTGCCGTAAAAATTGGCGCACATCTGCGCATAAGCAAGGTGGGTATTTTGCACCACTACCTGATCTGCAAGCCCTAAATCTCGCTCGCATAGCACCGCAGCAGCGCCCGCTTTCAGGGCTTCACCGGCATGATCGTGCCCGTCAAACCGGCCGCCTTTCATACAGACAAACACACAGCCCGGCACAATCTTTCTGGAGTCGGAGCAAACATCGGTAATTTCACGGGATCCAATCGCGCCCGCTTCGGCAATTCCACACAATAAATCTGAAAGATTCATACAGCATCCTCCCGGAATATGATGGACTTCTCCATAAAAAGGGTATCATCCGGTTTCATCATTTTTTATACAGGTAACCGAAATTACGGTGCCTTTTGCTACAACCGTCCCTTCAGCAACGCTTTGCGTAGCGACCACAGCACCGGTTTGCTGGGTGGTCCCACCGTCAAATTTGATGTTGAGCCCCCTATTGGTCAGAGCAGTGTTTGCCTGCGACGGTGTAAGGCCAACAAGCTTTGGCACCTCTGCCGTCTGCTCCTCCCCTTCTTCAGTGTAAAGAATAACAGTGCTCCCCTTCGGTACGCTGGAACCTCTTCCAGGCACCTGTTTGACAACAGTTGAGCCGCTGCCAACCTTTTTGGCGGTAAGCCCCTCTGCGGTAAGGGTACTTTCCGCAGACATCGGGTCTTTACCTACAACATAGGGAACGGTGACATCCATCTGGGAGAGATCATCGTCCGAATACTGTGCCTCAATACCGATGTACGGCAAAGTCTGTTTGAGCACCTCAGAAACAGCCGGAGCGGCAACAACACTACCATAAATCTGACCGTCGGTTGGGGTATCAACAATAATCAGCACTGCAATCTGTGGATCGTCCGCAGGAGCAAAACCAACAAAGGAGGAAATATAGGTTTCTCCTTCACCTTCTTCGCGGTCTGCGTCAAGTTTCTGCGCCGTGCCAGATTTTCCACCAATGCGGAATCCGCTGATATATGCATTGCTACCGCCATTTGCAACCACAACCTGTTCCAAAACATCCCGCATGGTGGCAGAAGTTTCATTGGAAATAGCCTGCCGTTTAACGGTGGTCCCAATGTTTTCCACAACATTGTCGTTTTGATCCAAGACCTGTTTGACCACATGAGGCTGCACAACATACCCGCCGTTTACTACTGCCGCTGTTGCCGTAATCATCTGCAACGGAGTGATTTTATTGGACTGCCCGAAGGAACAGCTTGCAAGCTCAACTGGTCCCATTTGATCCGCTTGGTATACAATGCTGCTCGCTTCGCCCGGCAGGTCAATTCCGGTTTTCTCCATAAAGCCGAATGCATTGACATAGTCGCAGAATTTGGTCGCGCCAAGCGAGCTGCCAACTGCCACAAATGCCGGGTTGCAGGAATTGATCATTGCATCCACAAAGTTCTGCACGCCATGCCCAGAAAGACGCCAGCAATGCATTGGCTTATCAAGCCCTGGAATTTGAATGACGCCTGTGCAATTAAAGGTTGTATCCAAGCTGACCGTCTTTTCCTCCAACGCCGCAGAACCGGTGACAATTTTAAAGACCGAACCAGGTTCATACAGTTCAGTAATGGCCTTGTTTTTCCACTGGAGCTCACGAGCCTCTGAAAGAGCCTGTTTTTGTTCTTCGCCTGTCAGTTGGGCAATGGCCGCGGCGGTTTCTTCATCCGCAATCTCAAACGGTTCATTGAGGTTAAAATCCGGCTTGGTCGCCATGGCAAGAATTTCCCCGGTATTGACATCCATGACAATGCCGGCCGCACGATTTTCAACCTTGTGCAGCGAAACAGCGTTGTCCAGCGCGTTCTCTAAGAAGTGCTGAATGACCTCATCAATAGTCAATACCAGGCCGTAACCATCTTTGGCTTCATAGCGTTTCTCATATTGAAACGGCATATCCGAACCGACCGCATTTTTCGCGGTGACTATACGTCCAGGTTCACCTTTGAGGTATTCGTCATAGTACGCTTCAATGCCATATAGGCCCTGGTTATCTGCACCGGTAAAGCCAATTACCGTGGAAGCAAAATTGTTGTAAGGGTAATACCGTTTGCTGTCTTCTACAAGATAAATGCTTCCAATGCCTTTCTCAGCTTTGAATTCATTGATTTTTTCTGCTGTATCTGCCTCAACCTTTTTTTGGACAACCTCATAATAATTTTCTTTCAGCGTTTTCTGGTAAACGGTTTCATAGTCAAGCTCCAGAATTTCTGAAAGACCGGTTGCAATTTCCACACGGGTATCGTCATCTGGAATATCATTTGGTGAAATAAAAACAGTCCAAACCGTCGCACTTTGCGCCAACACTGTCATATTGCGGTCGTAAATTGTGCCGCGTTTGGGATTAATGGTGACATCTCTAAGCTGCTGATTGGAGGCTTTGCTCTGGTAAAAGCTGCCGTCAACTACCGAAATGACACAAATTCTCGCCAGAAGGGCAACAAATGCGATTGCAATAATTGGTACAACCACAATAAAAATACGCCGTCTCATTTTTCTTGTTGGTCCATTTGCCGCCATTCGCATTACCTCCCGGGAAAATCAAGGCCGGAAACTATTTTCCAGCCGGGTATTGAAAAATGGGTTAGAATCTCACATCCTAACCCGTTTAGACGCTTCATTGTATTATATCATACCACAACCGCGGCTATGACAACAAGTTTACAAAAAATTCCTGAATAGACTCCCACAAACCTTTTTGCGGCTCGTTTGGAACCTCAATTTTATTCTCCTGCGTCAGCCGCAAATACTCCACGCTTTTATTATCCATCTTGGTCATACCAAGCTCGCTGCTCGCATAATCCTCGGCATTTTTCAAGGAGACCTTTCCCTCCAGCTCAAGACTCATGCGGGTGCCTTCTGCTTCCAGCGACGTATATGTTTCGTTGGCCGATTCCACCTTCTGGGTACACTCGGTAAGCTGCACACGGGTGTAAAGCAGCGCCGAGGTTACCGCAATGACCAACAGCATACAGGCAATCGCTTTTACAGGGCTTACGCGCGACGCCGCACTGGTTTTTTTGACCTTTTGGATCTGGGGCCGCTGTTCCGCTTCACGCTGGGCTGCTGTACGCGCCTCAAATCTTGTTAAATCGTATGCAGCATTGGTCGTTGCCAAAACGCCACGTCCTTTCTTTTATAGCTTTTCCAAAATCCGGAGCTTGGCGCTCTGACTTCTGGGATTTATTTCACATTCCTCTGTGGTTGGTAAAATTGGTTTTTTATTGACCAGTTTCGCAAGCGGCTGTTTGCCGCAGACACAAACCGGAAATTCCGGCGGGCAGGTACACCCCTTGCACCAGGAAGCAAAACGCTGTTTGATCATACGGTCCTCCAACGAATGGAAGCTGATGACCACCAGCCTGCCGCCGGGCTTTAACAACTCAAACGCCGAATCCAGCCCTTCGGACAAGCTCTCCAGCTCGCTGTTGACTGCAATACGAAGCGCCTGGAAGCTGCGCTTACAAGGATTTTTTTCCCGCTTTGCTTTGGCCGGCATAGATGCCTTGATGATTTCCGCCAGTTCAAAGGTCGTTGCAATTTCACGGGTTTCCCGCTCGCGCACAATGCGTTGTGCAATGCTGTAGGCAAACTTTTCTTCCCCGTATTCCCGCAGGATACGGGTGAGATCTTCAACTGAGTAGGTGCCCACAATATCCTTGGCGCTGATGCCCTGTTTGCTCATCCGCATATCAAGAGGCGCGTCGTAACGGTAAGAAAAGCCGCGCTCCGCCGTATCAAGCTGGAAGGAGGAAACCCCAAGGTCCAGCAACACGCCGTCTACGCCTTTGATACCGCGCCGGCCGAGTTCTCCGCCCATATTGCGAAAGTTGCTCTGAACGACTTCGGCACACGGATAAGGCTTCAGCCGCTCGGCGGCAACTACAACCGCGTCCGGATCCTGGTCAAAGGCAAACAGTCTGCCAGTTTCCAAACGTTTGGCAATCTCAGAGGAATGACCTGCTCCACCGGCGGTAGCGTCGACATAAATTCCATTCGGGCGAATGGCAAGTCCTTCCAAACATTCATGGAGAAGGACCGAATAATGTTTGAATTCCATCACGTGCCCCCGTTAAAAGCCGAGGTCATCCATTGCCTGGGCAATGGCGTCGGAATTAAGATCGCTGCAGGAAGCCTCCCATTTGCCCCGGTTCCAGATTTCAGCACGATTAGAAGCGCCGATGACCATAATATCTTTTTCCAGCCTGGCAAATTCCCGGAGGTTTGCTGGAATGAGGATCCGCCCCTGCTTATCCGGTTCCACTTCACAGGCGCCGGAAAAGAGGTAACGCTGAATACCACGCGCTTTGGACATTGGCAGTTCCTTAATTTTCGCTTCAAGCGCCGCCCACTCTTCCAACGAATAAACGAAAAGGCAGTCATCCAACCCTTTGGTGACAATGAAGCGTTCGCCCAAGTCTTCCCGGAGCTTTGCGGGAAAGTTGAGGCGGCCTTTGGCGTCAATATTATGTGAATATTCACCAATCAGCATCTCCCGCACCTCCTTTTCAGGTCAAATTAACCACTCTTAACCACTTTTCACCACTTTTAGTTTTATTATAAACGATAGCAGAGATTATTTCAATTCTTTTTTTCAAATTACGGCTATTTTTTTCTGGGAAATAAAGGAATTCCTGAAAAAGGGCATAAAAAATCCCCGGAGGAATGAAACCTCCGGGGATTTTCGCGGTTTTCCGCCTTATTGCTGCTGTTTTGGCTTACGCACCGCAATACGGGTTGATTTAATTTCCTGCAAATTTTTGGAGAGAACACCCTCGATTTCCTGCAGGCTCTTATCAATAAAATCATTGGTGGCGCGCTTAAGTTCACGGGACTGCACCTGAGCCTGAGTGTTGATTTCATTGGCACGAACCTGTGCTTTCTTCACCAGCTCATCGTGGTCAACAATCGCCTTAGCACGTTCTTCGGCTTTTTGGATGATGATTTCCGCCTCACGCTTTGCGTCGTCCACAATCTGTTTGCGGTCAGCCACAATCATCTTTGCCTGCTTGATCTCCACCGGCATGTTGAGCCGTACGTCACCGATCAGGTCGCGCAGACGTTCCACATCCACAACGCACTTGCCGCCGGACAGCGGCAAGCCCCAGGATTTGTCGAGCATATCGTCAATGGTATCCAAAATCTCGCTGATGTTCATTGGGCATTACTCCTTTTACATAAACGCTGTTCCACCTTGTGCAGAATGCACGCAGGTACAAAATCCGAAATATCACCGCCAAAATAGGCAATCTGCTTCACCAGACTGGAACTAAGGTACAGGTTTTCCGCATTGGTGGTGAGAAAAACCGTTTCCGCTGTTTCCACCATTTTTTTGTTCATGAGCGCCATCTGAAACTCATATTCAAAATCCGAAATTGCGCGTAAGCCTTTCACAATCGCGCAGGCGCCGCTTTGGGCGACATAATCGGCAAGAAGGCCGTCGTATGCATCAACAACAACATTGTCTAAACCGTCAGTCGCTATGCGGATAAGTTCCAGCCGTTCAGCCGAAGAAAAGCTCGGGGTCTTATCCTTATTGGTACTCACCAATACAATGACCTTATCAAACAGTTTTGCGGCGCGCATTATAATGTCAAGATGCCCTTTGGTAACTGGGTCAAAACTGCCGGGACAAACCGCTGTTCTCATTCTACGTCCGCCTGCCTTTCCTTATCGGCAGCAGCCTTATAGGCGGATACCGTTATTTTACCGTAATTATACTGCTTCTTCAACGCGAAATCAACCACGGTTTCCGGAAGCTGCTCTCCGCGTTGATGTTCACACAGAATAATGCCGCCCGGACGCATCCGCGGGACGAGCAGCGGCAGCGCTTCCGGCAGGATTCCCTGATGATACGGCGGATCCAAAAATGCAATATCAAATTGATCCCTAGTTCCAGCGAGAAAGCTCTTATAATCCATGGTGACTACACGGGACGACGGAGCAAGTCCAGTGGTTTTCAGATTATCCCGCACCACTTCAAGGGAGCGTTTGCTGCTGTCAACGAACACAGCGAGCTTTGCGCCGCGGCTGAGGGCTTCAATGCCCATCTGTCCAGAACCGGCGAACAGGTCGAGCACAGCAGCCCCCTGCACATCAAACTGAACAATGCTGAACACCGCCTCTTTGACACGGTCAGTTGTCGGACGGACATCAACTCCCTCCAACGTCTTCAGCTTGCGCCCCCGGGCAGAACCGGTGATGACTCTCATGTAATTTCTCCTTTAATCGAACATTGCTGTCCGGTGATTTTTATGATAGACACTGAGTACTAGCCCAATGGTCATGAACATAGTAAGCATAGAAGAACCGCCTGAGCTGAAAAACGGCAGCGTAATGCCAATGACCGGCGCCACACAGAGGACCATGCCAATATTGACCGCCGACTGAAAAAACACAATGGCAAATACGCCAACACAAATGTAATTTCCAAGCGGATCTTTGGAAATTCGTGACACATAAAGAATGCGCAGACAGATGGCAATAAGCAGCCCAACCGTTACAATGCAGCCGACCAGCCCCAGCGTTTGACCAATGTAGGAAAAAATAAAATCGTTCCGCATTTCGGGCACGCTGATGAGATTGTCCGAAAACAGCCCCCGCCCAAACAACTGACCAGAACCGAGTGCCCGTCGCCCCTGGAGCTGCTGAAAGCCGCGGTTGAGGGGATCAAGCTCCGGATTGAAAGCGAGCAGAACACGCATACGGTGCTGTTCTTCAAACAGGAAATTCCAGGCTACAACCCCAGCGACCGGCAGCACCACCAGCGCCCCTAGAATATATTTCCAGGAAAGCCCAGCGACAATAAGCATACACGCCGCAATAAAAATAAATACCAGCGCGCTTCCGTAATCCCCCTGGATGACAATTAATCCAGAAATTGCCCCGGCATGAAGCAGCAAAAGGCCAAGTGTTTTGGGTTTATTCAAGGTATCCCGCACTTTGGAAAGATGGTATGCAAAGGTGATAACAAAGGATATTTTTAAAAATTCAGAGGGCTGTATGGTGGTAATGCCAAGATTGAGCCAAGCCTTGTCGTCCGCCCCCTCGCGCTGAACGCCAAAGAAAAAGGTGAGAACAACCAGCAAAACCGTTAAAGCAAGATGATATTTCCAAAGTTTTGCCATGAGCTCGTAATCAATTAAAGACATGATAACAGCCACCGCTATACCAAGCACCGTGGAAGCAAGCTGAATCCACAGGGCACGGATGGACCCCAAAAAGCCGTTGTAATAAATGGAATAGAGCAGCAGCATGCTGAATCCTGCACAGATGATACAGAGACCGAGCAGCCATTTATCGGTATGTTTCAGGTAGTTAAAAACGCCTTGCAGTACTTTTTTCATGGTTCCCTCCAGTGGGATTTGGGCAATTCTCCCGCCTTGCGGGAAATGGATTGCGATCGAAAGCGCCTGCAACGGCAAGGCGCTTCAAAGCCGAAAACTTTTTCGTGTTGTCAAAAAGGCAGTGAACTTCACCAAAAGCCTGTTTCTGCCTATAATTTTCTTTATTATATCCTCTAAACCGGGGGATTTCAAGTTTTATTGTCGTTTCCGGGCAGGCTTCATCTATTTATAATTGCATTCATGCTGGAAGAACGACACAGGTTGTGCTATAATAAAATCAACTTTTACAGATGTTTCCGCCGCGGCTTCTCCGGCTGCACCGAAACCGGAGGCTGTTCTGCTGGTTTCAGCGGGGCCTCATATACCGGAAACAGCCGTTTTCTTCGCTTTAGGGTTATTCTGGACCAGCGCAGGAAATTATAATCATTTTTTACAGGAGGTTTCATCCATGCTGACTGACATTGAAATTGCCCAACAGGCAAAAATGCTGCCGATTGCACAGGTTGCTGCCGGACTTGGTATTGACGCGGAACAGCTTGAACCGTACGGTAAATACATTGCTAAACTTCCGGACACGCTTTTTAGCGAGCTTAATCAAAAGAAAGACGGCAAGCTCGTCCTGGTCACCGCCATTAATCCAACACCTGCAGGAGAAGGGAAAACAACCACGACTGTCGGTCTTGGCGAAGCCATGCAGAAAATTGGTAAAAAGGCGGTCATTGCGCTGCGCGAGCCCTCTCTGGGGCCGGTGTTCGGCATCAAGGGCGGTGCGGCCGGCGGCGGCTATGCGCAGGTGGTGCCAATGGAGGAAATCAATCTTCACTTCACCGGGGATATGCACGCCATTACGGCGGCGAACAACCTGCTTTGCGCCATCATTGACAACCATCTCCAGCAGGGAAACGCACTGGGCATTGACCAACGGCGCATTCTATTCAAACGCTGCATGGATATGAATGACCGTGCACTGCGGTTCGTAAACGTCGGCCTCGGCGGACGTATCAATGGCGTGCCGCGTGAGGATTCCTTTATGATTACCGTTGCAAGCGAGATTATGGCAATCCTCTGCCTTGCCGAGGACATCGAGGATTTAAAACAGCGGCTGGGGAACATCCTCGTCGCTTACACGACCGACAACAAACCGGTATTTGCGCGGGATTTGGGCTGTATCGGCGCAATGGCGCTGCTGCTCAAACACGCCATCCAGCCGAATCTGGTTCAGACGCTGGAAAACACCCCGGCTATCATGCACGGCGGCCCCTTTGCAAACATTGCGCACGGCTGCAACTCGGTCCGTGCAACCAAACTGGCTCTCAAGCTCGGTGATTACGCCATTACCGAGGCGGGGTTCGGCTCCGACCTCGGCGCGGAAAAATTTCTCGACATCAAATGCCGATATGCAGGGCTAAAGCCGAGCTGTATTGTTGTCGTGGCAACGGTGCGGGCGCTCAAGTACAACGGCGGCATTGCCAAATTGGACTTGGGCGCTGAAAACGTCGAGGCGGTCAAGCGTGGCATCTGCAACCTGGAAACGCACATTCAAAACATGCAGCAGTACGGCGTACCGGTCGTGGTTGCCATCAACAAATTCGGCACCGATTCCGACGCAGAGCTCGCTGTCATCAGCGACCGCTGCAAGGCGCTCGGCTGTGACTTTGCCCTCTCCGACGTTTTTGCGCACGGCGGCGACGGCGGTATAGAGCTCGCCCATAAAGTGGTGGAAGCCTGCGAAAAGCCCGAAAAATTCCACGTTCTTTATGACGAGAAGCGGCCAATCAAAGAAAAAATCCAAACCATTGCAGAGAAAATTTACCATGCCGGCGGCGTTGTTTACACCGGAGCGGCTGAAAAAGCCATCCGGGACATTGAGGTGCTCGGCTTTGGCGAACTGCCCATCTGCGTGGCTAAAACCCAGTATTCGCTCTCCGATGATCCAAAGCAGCTCGGCGCGCCGTCCGGCTTCGACATCACGGTGCGGGACGTCCGTCTGAGTGCCGGCGCCGGCTTTATCGTAGCGCTGACCGGGGAGATCATGACCATGCCCGGCCTGCCCAAACAGCCCGCCGCGCTTGGAATGGACATTGACCGCAACGGCACCATCACCGGGTTGTCTTAAACTTGGAGGCTGTATGGAATTTGTCACACATTCGGCTCAGGAGACCGAACGGCTGGCCGCCGTTTTTGCAAAGAAACTGATGCCCGGCAGCGTCATTGCCTTTGCAGGCGGACTTGGCGCCGGGAAAACAGCTTTCACACGAGGGCTTGCACAAGGGCTTGGCGTTGCGGGTGAAGTCTCCAGCCCTACGTTTGCGCTGGTGCATGAATACCAGGGCAATCCTGCGCTTATCCATTTTGACATGTACCGGGTTACCACGCTGGACGATTTATATACCACCGGTTTTTTTGATTATTTGGATGGAAACAATATCCTCGCCATCGAGTGGAGCGAAAACATTGAGGCGGCGCTGCCGGAGGAGACCATCTTGGTCCGGATTGACGCGGTCGATGAAACCACACGCCGCATCACCATAAAAGGAGGGCCTGCATTTGAATATTCTAGCGATTGATACCTCTGCACAGGTGGCCAGCGTTTGTGTTTTGGACGAAACAGTTGTGCTCTCGGAATTCAGTGTCAACAATAAACTCACCCATTCGCAGACGCTGATGCCGATGGTGGAATCCGCGCTTTGCTGTGCAAAGCTCTCGTTAAACGATATTAACGCCTTTGCTGTTTCAGCAGGCCCGGGGTCGTTTACCGGCATCCGGATTGGCGTGTCCGCCATAAAAGGGTTGGCGTATGCAACCGGCAAGCCCTGCGTCCCCGTCTCCACCCTGGAGGCGCTTGCGCACAATGGCAACGCGGATGGCATTGTTTGCGCTGCGATGGACGCGCGCTGCGGGCAGGTTTACAACGCCCTATTCCGACAGAGTGCCGGAACGCTCAGCCGTCTTTGCGCCGACCGTGCAATTTCCATAAAAGACCTTGGGGCGGATTTATTGAAGTTTGACGAAAATATATTTCTAGTTGGAGATGGAGCCGACTTGTGCTATAATGGTCTGGGAAGTGAAAACCCGGCTATCCGGCAGGTTCCAATCCATTTGAAGCTCCAGCGCGCATCCAGCGTAGGGCTTGCTGCATTGGAGCAGCTACGGGCCGGAAAAAGCTGTTCTGCAGCCGAGCTGATGCCGGTCTACCTGCGGCTCCCGCAGGCGGAACGCGAACTGCTTAAAAAGCAGAAAGGGTAAACTTTCCAAGCATCTTCAAAATACAGCCGAATCGAAGATGATTTTTATTATTCCGTGGCGGCCACGGTGGAGTGCGAGAATGATGATTGCAATTGGCAGCGACCATGGCGGTTATGAACTCAAAGAGCAAATCAAGGCTTTTCTGGACGAAAAGGACCTTGCATATAAGGATTTTGGGACCTATTCCCCTGAATCCTGCGACTATGCGGACATCGCAGAAGTCGTATGTGATGCTGTTGTGAGCGGCGAGTGTGACAAAGCCCTGCTTTTCTGCGGGACAGGCATTGGCATTTCAATGGCAGCAAACAAGATAAACGGCATTCGTGCAGCAGCGTGCTCCGATTATTTTTCAGCCAAGCACACCCGCCTGCACAACGATGCAAACGTCCTCTGCCTGGGCGGCAGAGTAGTTGGCGTAGGGCAGGCCTGCGAACTCATTGACGTATTTCTGAGCACTGGCTTTGAGGGCGGACGCCATGCGCGGCGTATTGACAAAATTGCAGCGCTGGAAGAGCGCGAACGCAACAAAGAAATCGAAGAATAAGGAGGAATTCCCCATGACACCGATTATCATGCACCATCCCCTCATCCAGCATAAAATTTCCCTTCTGCGCGACAAGAACACCGGTACCAAAGAGTTCCGCGAGCTGGTTTCTGAAATTGCCATGCTCATGTGCTATGAGGCGACCCGCGACCTTCCGCTCAAGGAAATTGAAATTGAAACGCCGGTTGCAGTTGCCAAAACCAAGGTTATTTCCGGCAGCAAAATCGCAATCGTCCCTATTTTGCGCGCAGGGCTTGGCATGGTGGACGGCATGCTCAACCTCATTCCGGCGGCAAAGGTAGGGCATATTGGCCTTTACCGCACCGAAAATGAGGACAAGGTTGAGGTTGTGGAGTATTACTGCAAACTTCCGGAGGATATTGAACATCGTGACACCATTGTACTCGACCCTATGCTCGCCACCGGTATGTCCGGTGTAGATGCATTAAACCAGCTCAAAAAACACGGTGCGAAAAACCTGAAATTCATGTGCATTATTGCCGCGCCGGAAGGGCTGGAGGCGCTTGAAAAAGCACATCCGGATGTGCAGATTTACTGCGGCACTTTGGATCAGCGTCTCAATGAAAATTATTACATTGTTCCTGGCCTCGGCGATGCGGGCGACCGTATTTTCGGCACCAAATAAGAACGGGAATCACTTTTAAAAGGCCAGGGGGCAAGCCGCCCACTGGCCTTTTTATTGAACATGCGAATGGATGTTTTGGATTCCTAAAAAGACGTTCCGCGGATTCATCCGATACAGAAAGCAATATTTTGAAGAAAGCATACCGAGCCTGCAAATATGAACTTTTTATGAAATCCCTTGCCATGTTTCTTCATTTATTGTTTAATTAAGGCTATAAAACCAGAGCAAACAGGGGCGGTTGTATGAAAAAGATGAATATTGTACTGGTGGAACCGCAGATTCCCCAAAACACCGGGAACATTGCGCGTACTTGCGCAGCAACCGGCGCTTCCCTGCACTTAGTGCGGCCGCTTGGTTTTGCGATTGATGATAAAAAACTCAAGCGTGCCGGACTGGATTACTGGCACTTGCTAGACATTTACTACTACGACGGTATTGCGGACTTTTTTACGCACCACCCAGAA
The DNA here is from genome assembly GCA_003150405.1 of Clostridiales bacterium. Classification (GTDB taxonomy): domain Bacteria; phylum Bacillota; class Clostridia; order Oscillospirales; family Ruminococcaceae; genus Metaruminococcus_A. Next base: position 91,231 of record QAMM01000003.1, on the reverse strand, counting down.
GCAGCCTGTACTTTTTTTACGACCAAAGGGCGGCATATTTATACCGATGTTATCTATCCGGACGAATGCTACCTTGTCTTTGGCCGGGAGGACGCCGGGCTGGACGAAGCATTGCTTTACAACCACCCGGACCAGTGTGCGCGCCTGCCCATGATTCACGACGCGCGCAGCTTAAACCTTTCCAACACGGTGGCAGTCGCCGCTTATGAAGTTCTGCGGCAATGGGGGTTCCCTACCCTGAAAACCGAAGGCAATCTGACGAAATACAATTGGTGAGCACTTTACTCCCATTTTTCACACTTGGAGGTACCTATGAACGAAAAAATTAAATTGTTGACCGATTCCTGCTGTGATATCCCTGCGGAAATTGCCGGGGAGTACGGCATTGAAATCCTCTCCTTTCCCATTACGGTTGAGGGCAAGGAATACCGGGAGCGGATTGATTTCAGTGCTGAGGAATTTTATGAAATGCTGACCAATGCCGCTCAGGTACCGACCCACGCCCAGCTCATCCCCATTGAGTTCGAGGATCTTTATGAGGCCGCCTATCGGGACGGTTATACCGACGTCATTTACGTTTCCATCAACGCCAAAGGATCCAGCACCTTTGACAACTCCAATGTCGCTGTCAACAATTTTTATGAAGCCCATCCGGAAGCAAAAGACACCATTCGTTTTCATTTAATCAATTCAGGCTGCTACACCATGGGCTACGGCATGGCAGTTATTGAAGCGGCTAAAAAAATCCGGCGCGGGCTCACAGCAAAGGAGATTGTCGGCAGCATTCGGGACTGGGTGGAAAATGTTCGCATCCTTTTCGTTCCGCTGACGCTGGATTTTGCCAAAAAATCCGGCCGTATTTCTGCGGCGGCGGGTTTTGTCGGCGAACTGCTCGGGCTAAAGCCTATCATTACGTTTCAGGATGGGGATTCGGTCATTCTCGAAAAGGTACGCGGTGAAAAATCGGTTATCCCGCGGCTGATGCAAATGGTTGCAGCCGACAAAATTCCCGGGACGCCATACAGCATTGTCCATGGCATGCAGCCCCAGCTTACCAACGAATTGATTGCAGAGGCGGAAAAGAAGTTCGGCAGGGCGGAATATGTCTATCCTCTAGGACCGGTTGTCGCTATCAACGCTGGACCAAACGTCGTGGGGATTATTTACAAAGCGCACCACGAATAATCGGTAAAAATATATCTGCGGACTCGCCAAATTGGCGGGTCCGCATTGCATTCTCCGGGCTTTTGGATGAATCGTGCTACAAATTGCAGGTTTTTTTCGCAGAACACGTTTTTTTCGCGCAAAATACTTGAAAAACATGGTAAAATAAGCTATGATAAATGTGGATTGTTAAGGTTCTCACAATCTTAGCAAAACAACATGATGAAAGGATGTATTGCATGAGTTCGTTAAACAAAAAGTCTATCGAGGACATCGACGTATCGAATAAACGCGTACTTGCGCGGTGTGACTTCAACGTTCCGCTCAAAGACGGCGTTATCACCAACGACAAACGCATTGTTGCGGCACTGCCGACCATCAAATACCTGATGGAGCACGGCGCAAAACTTATTCTCTGTTCCCACCTTGGCCGCCCAAAAGAGGGTTGGGAACCGGAATTCTCGCTTGCTCCGGTTGCGAAACGTCTCTCTGAGCTGCTTGGCAAAGAGGTTGTCATGGCAAAAGACGTGATTGGCGAAGACGCAAAGGCCAAAGCGGCTGCGCTCAAAGCCGGCGACGTTATGCTGCTTGAGAACGTCCGTTACCACAAGGAAGAGAAGAAAAACGATCCGGCGTTTGCCAAAGAACTTGCTTCCCTTGCGGAGATTTATGTAAACGATGCGTTCGGTGCTGCACACCGTGCTCATGCTTCCACTGCCGGTGTTGCAGATTACCTCCCGGCCGTCTGCGGTTACCTGATGCAGAAGGAAATTGACTTCATCGGCGGTACTATTGAAAATCCGAAACATCCGTTTGTCGCTATCCTTGGCGGCGCAAAGGTTTCGGATAAAATCGGCGTTATTGAAAATCTTATCGATAAGGTAGACACCCTTATCATTGGCGGCGGCATGGCTTACACCTTTATGCGCGCATTGGGCAACACCACCGGCACCTCCATTTGCGAAGAGGATAAACTTGACCTTGCCCGCGATCTCATGGCGAAAGCCCGTGCAAAAGGCGTCAGCTTCCTCATCCCGGTGGATAACATTGTTGCCCGTGAGTACAATGAAAATGCTGTTTTCATGCGCATCTACTCGGATGCGATTCCGGACGGCTGGATGGGCCTTGACATTGGGCCGACCACCCAGGAGCTCTTTTCCAAAACTCTCAAAGGCGCCGGCACCATCATTTGGAACGGACCGATGGGCGTTTCAGAGTGGGAGAACTTTGCAGCCGGTACCCGTGCAGTTGCAAAAGCCATTGCGGAAGAGAGTGAAAAAGGCGCTATTTCAGTTATTGGCGGCGGCGACTCGGTTGCGGCTGTCACCAAGCTTGGCTTTGCCGACAAGATGAGCCATATCTCTACTGGCGGCGGTGCTTCTCTGGAATACATGGAAGGCAAGAAACTGCCGGGCATTGAGTGCCTTATGGATAAATAAAAAACAATGACGAAGGAAAAGCTGCCGTCCGGAAACGGGCGGCGGCTTTTCAAGCGAAAAGAAAGAGGAATGAAACAATGAACAAAGCATTGCGCAAGGCGGTTATCGCCGGAAACTGGAAAATGAACAAAAACCGCGCAGAGGCAAAAACGCTTATCGAGGAGATGAAACCACTGGTTGCCGACGCCGGATGTGACGTTGTCATTTGTGTGCCGTACACCAACCTTGAAACCGCTCTGGAGGCGACCAAAGGTTCTAACATCAAAGTCGGTGCAGAAAACTGCCACTTTGAGAAATCCGGCGCGTTCACCGGTGAAATTTCGGCCGATATGCTCACCGAAATGGGTGTTGAATACGTTATCATCGGCCACAGCGAACGCCGCCAGTACTTTGGCGAGACCGACATCACCGTCAATAAGCGCACCCTTGCGGCGCTGAATGCAGGGCTCAAGGTGATCCTCTGCGTTGGCGAAATGCTGGAGGATCGCGAGCTTGGCATCACAGCCGAGCTAGTCGCTATGCAGACCAAAATTGCCCTGAACGGCGTTACCAAAGAAATGCTTAAAAACATCATCATCGCCTACGAGCCGGTTTGGGCCATCGGTACCGGCAAAACTGCAACCGCAGAGCAGGCAAACGAAGTCAACGCCATTATCCGCGCGACCGTTGCTTCCCTCTACGGCAAAGATGCGGCGGACGCTCTCACCGTTCAATACGGTGGCTCCATGAACGCCAAAAATGCAGATGAGCTCCTCGCCCAGCCAGATGTTGACGGCGGCCTGATCGGCGGTGCTTCCCTCAAAGCAGAGGACTTCAGCATTATTGTGAAAGCTGCTTCCAAATAACCTGAACCAAGAGGTACTAATATGAAAAAACCTGTTGCACTGATTATTCTGGATGGGTTTGGCTACAACCCCTCCGATTACGGCAATGCCATTACGGCGGCCAAAACTCCGAATATTGATAAGCTGTTTGAAACCTGCCCACACACCTTGATTGGCGCTTCCGGTATGGACGTTGGCCTCCCAGACGGACAGATGGGCAACTCGGAGGTGGGACACACCAACATCGGCGCAGGACGCATTGTCTACCAGGAATTGACCCGGATTACCAAGTCCATCAAAGACGGGGATTTTTTCACCAATGAGGCATTTGCCAAAGCGGTGGAAAACTGTAAGAAAAATGGTTCCGCACTCCACCTCATGGGCTTAATGTCTGACGGTGGTGTGCACAGCCATAACAGCCACCTATTTGCGTTGCTGGAGCTGGCAAAAAAGGCTGGCCTTACCGAAGTGTATGTCCACTGCTTTATGGATGGACGTGACGTTCCCCCGACCTCCGGCAAGGACTTCATCGCAGAGCTTCAGGAAAAGCTCAAGGAAGTCGGCGTCGGCAAAATAGCAACCATCATTGGCCGCTACTACGCAATGGATCGTGACAATCGTTGGGAGCGCGTAGAAAAAGCCTATGCGGCAATGACCTGCGGTGAAGGCAACCAGAATTTCTGCCCTGTGGATGCCATGGAAAAGTCCTACGCAGCTGATGTTACCGACGAATTTGTTATTCCAACCGTTTGCACTGAAGGCGCCACTGTAAAAGCAAACGACAGTATCATCTTCTTTAACTTCCGTCCCGACCGTGCACGTGAAATCACCCGCACTTTTGTAGATCCGGATTTCAAGGGATTTGAACGCAGAAATGGATTTTTCCCACTCTGCTTTGTCTGCATGACCCAGTACGATGTGACCATGCCAAACGTTGAGGTTGCCTTTAAGCCGCAAAAGCTAACCAACACCTTTGGCGAATACATCAGCAAAAAGGGCTTGACTCAGCTTCGCATTGCCGAAACTGAAAAATACGCGCATGTCACCTTTTTCTTTAACGGCGGCGTTGAGGCTCCGTTTGAAGGTGAAGACCGTGCATTGATTCCTTCTCCAAAAGTTGCAACCTACGACCTTAAGCCGGAGATGAGCGCTTATGAAGTCTGCGACGAAGTTGTTAAGCGTATTGAGTCTGAGAAATATGACGTGATCATTCTCAACTATGCGAACTGTGATATGGTTGGCCATACCGGCGTCTTTGAAGCCGCTGTCGCCGCTGTTGAAGCAGTGGATACCTGTGTTGGCCGTATGATCGACGCCATCCGTGCAAAAGGCGGCGCAGCTCTCATCACAGCTGACCATGGCAACGCCGACCAGATGTATGAACCGGACGGTTCTCCGTTTACGGCACATACTACCAACCCGGTACCGCTCATCGGTGTTGGGCTGGACGGCAAAGGACTGCGGGAAGGCGGCAAGCTCGCTGATTTGACCCCCACCCTGCTCGACATCATGGGCCTGCCAAAACCGGCTGAGATGGACGGCGAATCCTTACTCAAATAAACAAATCGCTTTCATTGACTGGGTGGCTACTTAGCTGCCCAGTTTTTGATCATTCAAAACAGCCTTCCATATATGGAAAGCTGTTTTTCGTTTTTATCAATCATTCTGCCGACAAAACAAAAAGGTATCTTCATATAAAAATACCCTGAAATTCCGTCATCCTTAGAGCGTTAAAAACACCTGTACCAATTTCAGCAAATATAGCCGTATCTGGGTAGTTCACTTCTCCAGCAGTTTCTTAAACAGTTCAACGCTCTATATCCATGCAGCATAGGGCCAAAGCGCTTATGTTTCTGTATAGCACAGCAGGCCGCCGCTGCGTTTCCCACTCTCCGGATTGGTAGCTGAATCGATACAAACCGAGGCGAACATGTAATCCAGCGCACCAATTTTCTCGCACAGTTTTCCGCTTTACCGTCTCCAAGATATTCTTCCCGGTATCCACCGGGACATTTGTAGGCAGCCTGCATCCGATGTTTGCAGAAAATCCACCAGCTTATTGCGTGGGAAACAATGACTGCATGTTCAATTTTTCCTGGTCTTTTATGATAGAATGAACTTGTTTATGTGTGCCGAAGCTGAAGAACTTTCCAATATACACAAAACCCCATGATACCGGTTATCTTTCCAGTAGCGTGGGATTTCTGATTTTTATATTACTATTCTCCATAAAAGAAACGACGGGCCAATTCCTTTCCGCCTTCCTCTGCAACCACGCCGTCTGCGATTCTCACTGCGTGGTCGCAGAGTGCTTCCGCACAGCGCATATCATGAGTAATCGTGACAATAGTGCTGCCGCTGCGCTCATGCAGCCGGTTCAAAATCTCCACCATTTCACTCAATCCCGCATAATCCTGCCCAACCGTCGGTTCGTCCAGCAGCAAAACCTCTGGATTAGATGCCACTACTGCGGCGATAGAAACCCGCCTTTTCTGCCCCTCTGAAAGCGAATGCGGATGGCGCTGAGCAAGCTGTTTGATCCGAAACAGCCGCATAATCTCTTCTGCATATTCTTTCGATTCCGCTCCAAAAGCAACCTCCTGCTCTACTGTTGGCATAAACAGCTGATAATTGGGATTTTGATAAACTACACCAACCTTTTTGAACCAAGCAGAGTTTCCTTTTGCCTTTTGTCCAAGCGCGGGGTCAAATTTCTGTGAAATCCGGCCTTGTGTCGGCTGGTAAAGTCTTGCAAGCAAACGAAGAAGGGTCGTCTTTCCGCACCCATTTTCTCCAAGAAGCAGCACCCGTTCGCCTTTCTTGATCTGAAAGGTAACATCTTTCAGGATTTCCCGGCCTTTGACAGAAAACTGGACATGTTCCAGCTGAAACGCTGTTTCATCAGCTATTTCATGAGAGCATTTATCCTTTATCAATTCGGCTTGGGCAGCAAGGTGTTCCTTTTTATTCTCTATTTTGGATATTCTCCCTTCGCGGATGCTCCAAACCGTGTCTACATAAGGAAGCACCATATCCAGACGATGCTCCACCACTAAAACTGCATATCCACCCTTTGCAAGCCTCCGCAGGGTATCCATCAAAAGTTCCGCTCCATACTTGTCCAAATTGGCAAGCGGTTCATCCAAAATCAGGATTTTTTGCTCAGTAGCCAAGGTGGCCGCAGTAATCAGTCGCTGTTTCTGACCGCCGGACAGGGTTCTCGTTTTCCAGCTCGGATCGAGCTTCATTAAATAACAGGCACGCTCTATGCTGCTCGTGATCTTTTCATGCGGGAAAGCAAAATTTTCGCAGCCAAACGCAATTTCATCCTCCACGATTTGCTGGATGATCTGTGCCTCTGCATTTTGCAGCACAACCCCGACTTTACGGCAGATTTCACCTATTTTTCGGCTTGTAATATCTGTTTCGCCGACCATCACTTCTCCCGTGATCTCCCCCGGTATTATATTGGGAATGATGCCGGCAATCAGCGACAAAACCGTGCTTTTTCCTTCACCTGAAAAACCGGAAAGAAGGGCTACTTCCCCATATTTCACAGAAAGGCTGACATCGTTCAACACCTTTTCCTCATATCCCTCATAGGCAAAAGATACGTTTTTTAGTTCGATTGCTTTCATAGTACCACCACCAACACACAGCCCGCCAAAACAGCCAGCAAAAATACGATATCCGTGGCGCGCAGCGTGACCGTCTTATAGACGGAGCACGCATCCGCATCCTTGGTAAATCCTCTCGTTTCTACAGACAGGGCCAGTGTATCAGAAATATTGACAAGGCGGATGACAAGAGGGATCAGAAAGGCCCTGTAGAAAATCTGCGGGCTGAAAAAGCTGCCAGCCCCGCGGGTCTTCATCGCTTCGCGGACCTGTTTCACCTCACCCCCAAGCAAAGGAAAAAAGGTCAAGGTGATCATCATCCCCAGCGTCAGCATACGGGGCAGCCTCAGCGTTGAAAAATTCCGCACCAGGTAAATCGGAGACAAAGCCAAACCGGGAACCACTGCAATACAAACAGCAAGAATCCGGTTGACCGCCGCGTAAGTCGATTGGATGTCCCTGGAAATCAAATACGTAATTCCTGCAAGCACCGCGCTCGCAAGCACTGCAACGGGTATCACTGCCAGACAGGCGCGCCAATATCCAAAAAACAGCAGTAAAAGCCACATAGCGCCGAGAAACCAGACGCATTCTATGTCCTTGGCCGTTATAATGCCAAATATGATGATCAAAACAGAGGCCAACAATCCGATCAAAGGATAGATCGGACGCTTTACCAGCAATTTTTCGCTCACTTCTTCATTGCTCCCGACTTCTTCAGTTCTTTTGAAATCTTGATACCGATCCAGGCGCCCAGAGCGGAGATCGCAACTACCGCAAGCGACATGCCCACTGTGATCCAGGGCGCTTTTGTAGCGACAGCCGCCATCGCTTCCCTGCCAAACAAGAGATTGTAAAGATAGTTGAACGGCAGCGAAAGCGGATTGTAAAGCAGTACAGCAAGGAATACCGCACGGTCTTTTTTATAACCGCGAAACACGAGAAGGACAAGGATTTCTAAGAGCAGTCCGACCACAAGGTTCGAGAAGAACATCGGCGGGGCCATCAGAAGCTGGAATAAACCGGTCAGCAAAGCCATAATAAAGAGCGCCCCCGGTTTTTTGACCTTCATCAACCCAATTGCGAAGAAAATGGATATTTGGAGCCCTGTCACTACCTGCGCGATTCCAAAAACAACAGTCTGGAGGCTGGCTACCAAAGGCATGACCGCACAGGTGCAAAGTGTCACCGCTGAAATAATGGCTAGAAAAACAATGTCCTTCACTTTAAAGGGTTCAAATATTTTCTCTTTCATTTCTCATTCTCCAATCGTCTTTTCTCCCTTTTGCTCTCAATAACGTGCTGCAGGGCTGTAATGGGATGATACAAAATCATCCTAGGGCCTGAAAAACACATCACTTCGCGGATTTTCTCCCGCATCTCCGGTTTATAGCAGTGCACTCTACAGTTGGAGCAAAAAGTTTTGGTCTCCATAAAGGGACATTTATCGCTCCGCAGTTTGGCATATTCATCCAATTCTTTGCATAAAGGACACAGACCGCCTTTGGCATGGTGCTTTTTGCGGCAATAAAGCGCAATCATCTGCGATACCAGGAGCTTTTCCCATGCCCGTTTATCCTCAACCGTCTTCATCAGCTCATCCTCCCATACTCCACTGAATAAACGGTATCGGCAATCCGCATGGTGGACTGGCGGTGGGAAACCAGCACCACCGTTTTCCCCTCCCGTTCTTCATGGAGGGATTTTAGGATGACCGCTTCGTTCAGACTGTCCAGATTGCTGGTCGGTTCATCCAGCAGCAGAAAGGGGGCGTCATGCAGGAAGGCCCTTGCCAGTCCCAGCCTTTGCCGTTCCCCGCCGGATAGAGTGTCGCCTAATTCGCCTACCGGGGTATCGTAGCCCTGCGGCAGCGTCATAATGAAATCATGCACTGACGCCTTTTTGCAGGCCGCTTCGATTTCTTCGTCCGTTGCTGTGAGCTTTGCAATCCGCAGGTTGTTTTTGATGCTGTCATGGAAGAGGTGGGTTTCCTGGGTGACGAAGCTCTCCATCTCCCGCAGGTTGGCGGTGTTGATTTGGTCAATGGGCGTGTCCGAGACTTTTACCTTGCCCTGCCGCACATTCCAGAACCGCATCAGCAACTTGAGCAAGGTGGATTTGCCACTGCCGCTGCGCCCCACAATGCCGACCACGCTGTGCTGCGGGATTTGCACCGATACATCGGACAAAATGGTTTCACTTTCATAGGCAAAGGTGACGTGTTCTACTGAGGCTCCTGAAAAGGAAACAGCAGGTCTTCCAGTAACTTCCTCCACTGCCGGCGTTTCATCCAGAATATTCAGCACCCGGTTACCCGCAGCAAAGGTGTTCTGTAAGGTGCTGCCCAGCGCCGCCAAGGCAATGGCCGGGCCAAAAGAAGAAAACAGAGCAATGGTGGGAATGAGCACCCCTTCAAATCCCACCGCACCGTTCAGATACAGCAGGGCGGAAGCAAACAGCATCACAAGGTCAAAGGCCAGTACCACGGTATTCGTCACCGCCGAATTTCGTCCAGCAGTGCGCTTCATCCGTTCTTCATCCTTCGCCAGTTCATCGGTTTTCTCATTCATCTGTGCCAATCGCTTCTTGCCCTGTCCGTATTGCAGGGTTTCAGAAAGGCCGCGCAGACTGTCCAGCACAAAGCCGGACAAATCCCCCGATTTCGTGCGGAATTTCATTCCGTCGTCCCCGCTGAGCTTGGAGGTCACCATTGGAATAACAATTCCCACTATCAAATATGCCGTCAGCGCAATGAGACCCAGTAGCCAGTGAAAGGAGCCGATAAACAGGCACATAACGATAGTAAACAGAAAAGCAATTGCCGCCGGGGAGATGGTGTGGGCATAGAACACCTCCAACAGCTCGATGTCAGAGGTGATGACCGAGATCAAATCGCCCTTGTCCCTTCCCTCCAATTTGGCCGGGCAGAGCCGCCGCAGCGCCCGGAATACCTTGTCCCGCAGAAGCGCCAGCAGCTTAAAGGCGATAAAATGGTTGCATGCCTGTTCCGCATACCGCAGGATGCCCCGCACGACGGCAAAGACTACCACACAGACGAACAGAGCGGTGAGGGTAAAGGAAATATCAAATCCCAGTGCGGCAAGTACCGCATATCCGCCAAAGATCGTGATAAAGGCGGCGCACAGGTGGCCCACAAGACCCATAAATATCGCAAGAAACATATATCCGGCCAAAGGCTTCACCAACCCGATCAGCCGGGCCATGACCTGAAATCCGCTTCGTTTTTTCATTTTCCGCCGCCCTCCTTCCCGTAGTTCTCCAGGGATTGCTGCGCTGTCCACAGCCGTTCATACAGGCCGTGTTTTTTGAGTAAATCATCATGGCTGCCGCTTTCTGCAACGCGGCCGTTTTCCAGCACATAGATGTTGTCCGCCTGCACCACATTCGCCAGCCGGTGGGAAATGAGAATCACCGTTTTGCGTTTTGCCAGCTTATGTATCTCGGCCATGATGTCGTTTTCGCTCTCCACGTCGATGTTGGAGGTGGCCTCATCGAAAATATATACCGGGCTGTCGTGTAAGAGCGCCCTTGCCAACGCAAGGCGCTGGCACTGCCCGCCGGACAAATTCGATGCCTTTTCCAGCAGCGGAGTATTAAGTCCCTGTTCGGATTTCAAAAACGCGGCTAAGTTCACCCGATCCAGCACCGCCCACAATTCTTCATTGGAAGCGGAAGGGCTTCCCATCCGCAGATTGTCCCGCACCGTGCCTTTGAACAGATAGCTCTGGTGGCTGATGTAGGTAATATTTTGCAGCAAAGAATGTTCGCTGATTTCCTTCAGGTCAATGCCGCCAATCGTATCCAAACCTTCATAGCCCTTGTTCCTTCCCATCAGAATGGAAGCGACAGTGGATTTTCCGCAGCCGCTTTCCCCGACCAAAGCCGTAAAGCTGCCCTGGGGGAACTGCAAGTCCACACCATGGAGAATCTCCCGGTCTGGCTCATAGGAAAACCGCAGATTGGAACATACGATGTCATGCTGTAACGGAAAGCTCTCGGAAACCTCCAGTTTGTGCTCCGGCAGATCCAGCAGGCGGAAGATTTTGTCGCTGGCCGCCATGCCGTTCATGGCGATATGGAAAAAGGAACCGAGTTGCCGCATGGGGAGGAAAAAATCCGCCGCCAGCAGGATAATCAGCAAGCAGCCGGCTAACGATACGTGGTTCCCTGCATACTGCGTCACCGCCATAATCACCCCGAGGGCCGCCCCGCCGTAGGCAATCAAATCCATGATGGTGATGGAGTTTAATTGCATGGTCAGCACCTTCATGGTGATCTTGCGGAACTTCTCGGCCTCCACGTTCATCTCTTTGTTCTTGAATTCGTCCGCCTGATAGATTTTCAGGGTGGTCAAGCCTTGCAAATTCTCTAAAAAGGTTTCGCCCAGCGCCGTGTACTGCCCCCAGTATTTGGAGAGCAGCTTTTTCGCCCAGGTCTGTACTGCGGCAATGGCTATGGGAATGAGGGGTACGCAGACCAGCAGCACAATGGCCGCCGGAACATTCACAAAGCAGAGCACCACAAACAGGGTCAGCGGGGCCAGCATGGCGTAAAAAAACTGCGGCAGGTAAGCGCCGAAATAGGTTTCCAGCTGGTCCACGCCTTCTACTGCCACTTGCACCACTTCACTGGTCTTGACCTGTTCCTTGTAGGAAACGCCCAGCCGCAGCAGCTTTTCATAGATTCTCTCCCGCAGGGTTTTCTTTACTGCTTTGGAAGACAAGTAGCTCATCCGGCTGGCCCCGGTGGTACACAGGAACCGGATAAGGAGCGTCAGAACAACTACGGCCCCCGTTGTCCACAGGGTATGGGACGCAGTATTGCCGTAATAAAGACCGGCAAACAGGTTGGTAATGCTGAACATCATGGCGATGTTCGCCGCCAGGGAACACCACTGCAAGATGACGTTCCCGGCTATGTACCTTTTACTTTCGCTGACCGTTCCGATCAGCCGCTTGTTGATCATCATTTTTGTTTTCCGCCTTTGCTTGTACACTGCGACGGACAACGCAATCCGCTACAGGTATCTAGTTAGTTAAAGCTAAATTTAGTTAGCCAAAACTAATCTCCAGTATAATACCATATCGCACCCAAGTTGTCAAATAATAAATAATATTGTAAAGGAGCAGTATTTCTGTGAAAAAAGCTATGTGGATGAACTGTACTTTTTTGGCCTTCTGCGAACTCCTTCAATGCCTGATAGCTCTCCGGACTGACAGCATGCTCCATCCGGCAAGCATCTGCCGCCGCTGTTTTTCCGTCTACGCCCAGGTTTTCCAAAAGGGTTTGAAAGGTCTGATGCCGCCCGTAGGTCGCCTGGGCCACTTTCTGGCCTAACCTAGTCAAGTGAACCTCATGATCGTCATCCAAAAATAGATAGCCTTCCTTTTCCAAACCTTTCAGTGAAACGGAAACCGTCGGCTTGGATACCCCCAGCGCCTCCGCAATGTATGCGCCGTGAACTTCTGTCTTTTGGGACAAAAGGTAAATGGTTTTCAGGTAATCTTCCGTTGTGCGTCTGAGCTTCATCGAAGCCGCATCCTCCTTCCTTTCCGCTATACCGGGATCACGAACGGCTTGCCGTCCACGCTGCGGATGTCCAACTTCACGTCGTAGATCTTTTTTACCAGCTCGCCTGTGATGATTTCTTCCGGCAAGCCGTGAGCAATTATCTTCCCGTCCTTCATAGCGACGATCTCATCGCTGTAATACAAAGACCGGTTGATGTCATGGAGCACCATAACAATGGTGATGCCGTATTCCAAGTTGTTTTTGTCCAGGGGGTTCACTCTTTGCCGTTGAGATTGATGTCCTCAAGCAGGAAAATCGTTTTAATTTCAGTATTTCCTGCATTGATTTGCACGCCAGTTCTTCTGCTGTTTGAACAGAAGCTATTCCACCGATCAGCATCGGTTCTTTCACAATGGTTCCATCCCATCCTTCGCTGGAGGAAATTGAAACCAGGGCGTCGATAGCGTCAAGGATTGCCTGCGCCGCTTGTGCAACTTCTTGTTCGGTAGAACTGCTGTTCAGCAACGCTTTTCCCGCTTCTACGGTTTCTTCCAGCTTCGCGTAGCTTTCGGCCGTGTAAAGAATTTCATTTACAGCCGCGGCCTTTTCCAAAGCAGATTCCAGATCTGAAGTATCTACCGTAAGAGCGTTGATTGCCTTTTGCAGTTTTTGCACCTGTGCAGCGCGCTCGTCCGTATCCATTTCATCCAAATTACGGACAACGATGGGAGCCGAAGCCTCTCCTGTTAAAGTAATGCCAATTAATTTTTTGTTACGAGAATACCCCAATTCTCTATTTTAAAACCTCAAAAAGCCCGCCGGTCTATATTACTTCGCCCAAAATACTCTTGGTGCAAAACCGCTCCAAAAAATTTATTTTTCTAAGGATTCTCATTCTAAAACAAATCGGGATAACCATAAGGTTATCCCGATAAAACTATTTGTAAAAATATAAACGGATCACAAGTACATTAATCTAGCTCCAGCGCGCCCGTATACAACTGATAGTAGGTACCCTTCTGTTTGATAAGGTCTTCATGGGTACCACGCTCAATAATGCGTCCATGATCCAAGACCATAATAGCATTGGCGTTCTGGACAGTAGAAAGACGGTGTGCGATGACAAACACGGTACGTCCGGCCATCAACGCATCCATGCCACGCTGCACGATAGCCTCGGTGCGGGTATCAATCGAGCTGGTCGCCTCATCCATAATCATAACAGGGGGATCAGCTACAGCTGCACGCGCAATGGCAAGAAGCTGTCGCTGGCCTTGGCTGAGGTTTGCACCATTACCTGTCAACATCGTATTATAACCCTCGGGCAGGCGGCAGATAAAGTCGTCGGCGCCGGCTAGCTTCGCCGCGGCAATGCATTCTTCGTCGCTCGCATCAAGATTACCGTAGCGGATATTTTCCATTACCGTGCCGGTAAAAAGGTTGGTATCCTGAAGTACAACCCCTAAACTGCGGCGTAAATCGGCCTTTTTGATTTTATTGATATTGATGCCATCATAACGGATTTTTCCATCTTCAATATCATAAAAGCGGTTAATCAAATTCGTAATGGTCGTTTTACCAGCTCCAGTGGAACCGACAAAGGCCACCTTCTGGCCGGGCTTCGCATACAGTGTGATATTATGCAGCACTGTTTTTTCCGACGTATAACCGAAATCCACATCAAAAAAGCGCACATCACCCTGTAGGCGAGTGTAGGTAATGGTCCCGTCGTGGTGCGGATGCTTCCACGCCCAAACATTAGTGCGTTCCTTGCATTCGCTGAGACTGCCATCCGGATTCTCTTTTGCATTTACCAAAGTGACATAACCCTCGTCAGCCTCCGGTTCCTCATCCAGCAATGCAAAAATACGGTGCGCGCCAGCAAGGCCCATAATTACCATATTTACCTGATTTGACACCTGACCAATAGAACCGGCAAATTGCTTTGTCATATTCAAAAATGGAACAACAATGCTGATGCTGAAGGCCAGACCAGAAAAGCTGATGTTTGGTACATCCGTCAGCAGCAGTGCGCCGCCCACCAACGCCACAACAACATACATTACGTTACCAATATTGCCCAGCAAAGGCATTAAAATGTTGGCAAAACGATTGCCGTTTCTTGCATTATAAAAGATTTCACCATTCACCTTGTCAAAGTCGGCCTTGGCGCCCTCTTCATGGCAAAACACCTTAATTACTTTCTGGCCGGTCATCATTTCTTCCATAAATGACTCAGCCTGGGCAATTGTAACTTGCTGACGCAGGAAGTATTTCGAGGAGCGGTTGGTAATGGCCCGCGCCGCAATTGCCATGCCAATGACACCTGCAACGACCAGCAGCGCAAGGACGACGCTGTAATACAGCATAATGCCAAATACCACAAGCAACGTGATGGCAGAAATGGTGATTTGCGGCAGACTCTGACTGATGAGCTGGCGAAGAGTGTCAACGTCATTGGTATAATAACTCATGACATCGCCATGACCATTGGTGTCAAAGTACTTAATAGGCAGATCCTGCATGTGGCTAAACATTTTTTGACGTAGTTTTTTCAAAGAGCCCTGTGTAATAATGGCCATCATCTGGCTGTAAAAAGCACCGGCAATCAGGCTGATGATATACATCACAACCAATACAGCCACATAGGTGAGGATACGTCCAGCCACAGATGTCCAGTCCCCGCTTCTGTAACTTTCATCTACAACGGCGATGACGTTCTGCATAAACACGGCCGGAATGGCACTGACAATGGCGTTAATGAGAATACACACCATTGTGAGCGGCAGGAGCACAGGGTAGAACTCAAACAGCGTGCGCAGCAACCGGCGCAGTACCCCTTTTGGGGCACGCTGGCCCCGAGCCGTAGTGGCAGGAGCCGCTTTATTTTTATTCTTTGCCATCTTGATCACCTGCCTTGTTCTGGGAAGTATACACCTCGCGATAAATTTCACTTGTTTTCATCAATTCATCATGATTTCCAATCGCGCTGATACGTCCGCCGTCCATGACAACGATGCGGTCGGCATCCTGTACCGAAGCAACGCGCTGCGCAATGATAATTTTGGTGGTCTCCGGGATAAACTGACGGAAACCCTGGCGAATTAAAGTATCGGTACGAGTGTCCACAGCACTGGTGGAGTCATCCAGAATCAACACCTTGGGCCTTTTGAGCAGCGCACGCGCAATACACAGACGCTGCTTTTGGCCGCCGGAGACATTGGAGCCTCCCTGCTCAATCCAGGTGTCATATTTGTCCGGAAATTGCTGAATAAATTCATCGGCCTGCGCCAGCTTACAAGCCTCCAGCATTTCTTCATCGGTAGCGTCAGGATTTCCCCAACGCAGGTTGTCCTTAATGGTGCCGGAAAACAGCACGTTTTTTTGCAGCACAACAGCCACATCATTGCGCAGCGAATCCAAATCATACCGGCGTACATCTACGCCCCCTACCTTAACGCAACCTTCGGTGACGTCGTATAGGCGGGGAATCAGCTGCACCAGTGTGGATTTGGAGGAACCAGTGCCGCCCAGAACGCCAATCAGTTCTCCGGATTTAATATGTAAATCCACGCCAGACAGCGCCATACGTTCTGCTTTTTTAGAATACTTGAAGCTGACGTTGTCAAAATCAATAGAGCCATCTTTTACTTCGGTAAGGGCATTTTCTGGGCTGGTCAAGGTGCTTCTCTCCTTCAGCACTTCGACAATACGCTCGGCCGATTCCATCGACATGGTAATCATAACAAACACCATAGAAAGCATCATCAAGCTCATTAAAATCTGGAAGCTGTAGGTCAGAATTGCAGACATTTGCCCCACAGCAATTTCGGTGCCCTGGCTGATGATGACAGCATAGGAACCAAACGAAAGTACAAACGCCATGCCGGCATATACACAGAACTGCATCATGGGGTTATTAAGCGCCATAATACGTTCCGCGCGGGTAAAGTCTTTACAAACGTCTTCTGCAGCAGTGGTAAATTTCTTTTTCTCATAGTCTTCACGCACATAGCTTTTGACAACTCGCATAGCCTGTACATTTTCCTGCACCGAGTCGTTAAGTGCATCGTATTTGCGGAATACCCGGCGGAAAATCGGCGTCGCTTTACGAATGACCAACACCAGTCCAATCCCCAGCAACGGAATGGTAACCAGAAAGATCAGAGCCAAACGTCCGCCCATGGCAAAGCCCATAATAAATGAGAAGATCATCATTAACGGACCACGGATAGCCACGCGGATGATCATCATAAATGCCATCTGCACATTTACCACATCGGTCGTCATACGAGTCACCAAACTGGACACCGAAAATTTGTCGATGTTCTCAAAGGAGTAATCCTGAATGCGGTAAAACATATCTTTGCGCAGATTGCGCGCAAAGCCCGTAGAAGCTGTAGCGCAGGTGTTGCCGGCCGCGACACCGAAAGCAAGTGACAACACCGCCATAGCAATCAACTGGACGCCATAACGAACAATAACATCCATACCACAGCCAGCTTGCATTTGATTGACCAACTCCGCAATAATGAACGGGATGATGCACTCCAGAATAACTTCAGCAATAACCAAAAGCGGCGTCAGAATTGCCGACTTTTTGTACTCGCGAATACTGCGAGCAAGCATTTTTACCATACGTAACATTCCCCCAAAACCTGTTGTACTCGACCTGCACCTCTGTGGTGCGTTAAAAAATCAATGGAATATTTGGCGTCGGCTATTCGTCCAAATTTGCAGACATCCGTGCCGCAATTTCCCGAAACAGCGCAAGCTGCTCATTGGTCAAGCCCTGTGTTAGCAGCCGTTCGGTCTGACGGAGCGATTCGCCAATCTGTGCATCCAGCTGTGCCGCCTTTTCGGTAGGAATTAGGCTTTTCAGACGTGCGTCGCTGGCCATACTTTCCCGCAGGATTAGGCCATTCTTTTCCATTAGCTGCAAGATGCCGGTAGCAGTGGAGCGGCTCATGTCAAAAATCCGTTCCACATCGCGCTGGAATACCGGCCCATCCGGGCACTTCACAAGGATGTAATGCATAATTCTGCTCTGCACTCCAGTGATTCCAAGACTTTGCACATTGGCGTTCATGCGCTTTTTCAGCTTATGAGACAAGACATGAATCCACATCCCACAGTCTTTTTCCATTCAAAGACTCCCCCTCAGAGGTAAATTAAACTTCTATTAATTGTTCGGGTACAAACAAATTTTACCTCACAAATATTTTATTGTCAATAAAATATTTCCTAAAAATTTAGAGCTTTTAATAGAAACACTAATAGTTTTAATTACTTTATGGCGGAGTGTTCCGGTTTTACGAAACAAAATTTGACTAGTAGCCTTTCCGTCAGAAAAACACTCCAAATTATGGAACACGTCACTTTCCAACTCTACATAGTCTGTCTTAATTACTATCCAGCCCATCTTTACTGTTCAACTGTGTTATTATATTTTTTGGCATACCAATACAGCATGATTACTCATGCCAGTACAAGACGTATAAGAGGCCATTTCGTCAAGAAGCGGTTTCATTATTTCAAACTTTTCATTATCCATAGTGTCTATAACACTCGCAGTCAGAAAAAAGTCTGTTCCTAAATTTTTGATTTTTGAAAAACCATATGTTTGAGCCAAGGTTTCTATTTCCTCTGGCATTGTGAAGAAAAATAATTCCGGTCTTATATCGTCAACGCTTAATTTTAAGACAATCTCGTTCGCTTTTTCATTGGGGTAATTTTCACGGAGCTTGTCATGAACGCAAGCTCCAGCATATACTCCAATTCGATTAATATACGCAAAAGCGGCAATACCGCCTTTTTTGCATATACGGTTGCACTCTGCAAATACAAGTTCTTGTTCAACGGGTGGCAAGTGATACAGAGGGCCAAAGCACAAAACGACATCAAACCGATTATCTAAAATATCATCTAATTTTGTGGCATCTCCAACCTTTCCTATCACATTTTTTAAGTTACGCGCTTTTATATTTTTATTCAATAAGCTTATATTCTCTGGCGTTATATCTACACCAATATATTCCTTGCACTTATCAGAAAAATACATGGCGTAGTAACCCGTTCCACAACCTAATTCAATCACGGATGAAGTAGAAGTTATAAATTCTGAAACATGTTTTTTCGTATAATGAAATTCAAGTTCTGAATATTTGGAAGCCGCTGCTCTACGCTTCTCTCGGAGATCTTTGTAATGGGCTACAACCATATTTTCATTACTTGACATATCTGTCATTCCTCCTTCTCTTAAGTTAGTTTTTTCGCTCTATTAATGTTAGTTCAAAAAATCCAACTATGATTTAAAATTTAAACAAAAATATATCGGGATAATCTTAAGGTTATCCCGATGAAAAGATCCTTTACGCGTGGTCGCCAAAAACCGCACCACTGTATTTTAAACTCATTTATTCCCGTGAATCGCTGGTCATAGGAACCGTATCCGATGTTTTTACATACCAATTTAAAAGTTTATTTTGCATTTGCTGAATACGTTTGGTATATTTTTCATTGTCGTATACATTTTCCAACTCTTTTGGATCCTTTTTCAGATCGTAAAATTCGCATTCACCGCTGGTCCGATAAATGAGTTTGTAGTCAAGAGTGCGCATCATGGTGGTACGGCAGACCGAAAGCGGATGCTCCTGCTGCTGAAGCGCCTTATGGTAATAAACGCCGCCCGGATACATCAAATCCGCATCGCGGGTTCCCCAACCTTCAAAGCAATGCGGTTCATGGAGATCATAACCGCCATCGCCATAAACTACGCGCTCCAAATCCCCGTTACCGCCGCGCAGAGCCGGCCAGAGCGATTTCCCAAAAAAGGTGTGCTGAGGCTCAATCCCCGCCGATTCCAAGAAAGTTGGCATCAGATCGAGCAGTTCCACCTGCCCGCGCACACGGTGCCCAGCCTTGACGCCAGGGCCACGGACAATCAGCGGAACATGTGTGAGAACATCTTCAAAACCATCCGGCCACTTTTCAACCAAGCCATAGTCACCTGCATAATCACCGTGATCTGACACCGCAATTAAAAGGGTATTTTCCGCAGCCGCGGAATGGTCTAACGCATCCATCAGCTTGCCGAGCAGCGCGTCGCTGTACGTAATCATGGAAAGATAGACCGCCTGCACCTTGCGCAGAGCTTCTGGATCATTCAGAGAACGGTAACGGCGAATTAATTCATGAAATTCCGGCTTTCCTTCACCGATGCCGCGCAACGAAATCTGTTCCTCCTCATAGAGATGATAATAATCCTCCGGCGCCGTATAAGGGCAGTGAGGATATAACAACGGCAGGAAGAGAACGAACGGTTTATCACCCGGTTTCCAGCCCAGAATTTTTTCAATCCCGGCCATGACATTGGCATAATCTTTTACGCCATCTTCACCGCAATGCATTGGTTCCAGAAGAAAATCATCAATGTTGCCGGTCGCACTCTCCGGCTTCTCTGCCGGCGGATGAACAGCCTGCTTCTCAACAAACACATCAGCAGAAAGCGGAATGGTATCCGCAGCAAACAAATCGTTTTTTCCGTACACCCAAACATCATAACCCGCTTCCTTCATATACCGGAACAGGTTGTGTTCGTAGGGTTTAACAAGGTTCCAGAGGGTGCGGTGTCCGTTGGTATGCGGATATTGGCCTGTTGCGAACGAACAACGGCAGGGTGAACAAACCGGATTTTGAACATGGCACTGCTCAAACAATGTTCCCTGTTGTGCAAGGCGATCAAGGTTCGGCGTCTGTACAAACGGGTGTCCGTAGCAGCCCACGCTCTCCGCACGCATTTCGTCAGGCATAAAGATGATGTAGTTCATAGAATCCCTCTTTTTCAGTGGCAGAAACGCCAATATTGAATGGGTTGGTTTGATTATTTTCATCATACCCGAATTGCCGAATGAATGCAAGAGGGATTCCCGAACCGCTTTTCTATCCTGCAAAATGCAGTGCTGTTTCCCATAAACCAAAAACTGGGAGCTACCCAATTAAACCACTCAATTTAGTAGCGCCTATCATAGTCAAACACCTGTTCGAATTCTTCGTTTTAAATAATACAGCAATTCTATTAGCAAACAACCGCAAGCAAAAAGCAGGAGGATCGGTATATAGGTACTATGAATCATACAGTAAGGAGCGTTGATAAATCCATCTACCAAAAATACCGTATAAATCAACAAGAGAACGAGGTACCGATACCACCGGTTCGCACTGATTCTGCAACAACACACCAGAACAGCCCCGGACAGTACTACAACCGCCAGTTCCATCCAAAAAAGGGGCGTAAGCCGTGTATGATTCCAGTAATGTTCTATATCGGCCAGCAGGGGACATAGGCAAGCACCAACAAGCGATGTAATAAATAGAAAGCGCGATTCACCTTTTTCATAATTTACCTCCTATCTCTCCAACAGAAAGGTATTTGGATGGAATCTATCTAAATCTTTATTTTAAAAGATAAAACCCGATAATTTATAAAGTATATTTGTGTATATTTTCTATTTCTAAAAAATTTTTAACTACATTCTTTTCTCTTTCACAGACAGGGTAAAAAACGCCCTGCGGAAATCCGCAGGACGCCTCAAAATACGGGTTATTTGACAACAAAATCTGCATAGGCTTCGGCGCCATGTTCATGAAGATCAAGGCCGTCGATTTCCTCCGCTTTGGAGACACGCAGGCCAATGGTCTTTTTGAGGATAAAGAACAATGCCCCTGTCGTAAGAATGGTCCATGCCGCAACCGAAATAACTCCAAGTGCCTGTACGCCAAGAAGATTCGCACCGCCGCCAAAAAAGAGACCAAGCCGTTCATTTGTACCGCCGACATCATAACAAGCAAAGAGTCCAACCGCAAGGGTACCCCAAATGCCATTCATGCAATGTACGGCAATAGCACCGACCGGATCGTCAATTTTAAAAACTTTATCCATTACTTCAACGCCGAACACAACGACGAAACCAGCGACAAGGCCAATCGCCATTGCTCCCCAGAAGGTGACGACCTGACAGCCCGCCGTAACTGCAACAAGACCAGCAAGAACACCGTTGAGTGTCATGGAAATGTCCGGCTTCCTATAACGAATCCAGGTAATAATCATAACCGTAATAGAAGAAACTGCGGCGGCAAGGTTGGTGGTCATGGCAATGTGGCCAATCTCCCCATTTGCTGCAAGGGTAGAGCCAGGATTAAACCCAAACCAGCCGAACCAGAGAAAAAAGACACCAAGAGCGCCAAGTGTCAGGCTGTGACCAGGAATTGCATTAACTGAGCCGTCACGGTTGTATTTCCCAATACGCGGTCCGAGGATTGCCGCGCCAACCAGCGCAGCCCAGCCACCGACCGAGTGAACCACCGTAGATCCTGCGAAATCCACAAAGCCCATCTGGCTAAGCCAGCCGCCACCCCAAATCCAGTGACCAACCACCGGATAAATAAATAGGCTGATGACCGCCGAATAAATGACATAGGCAATAAATTTTGTACGCTCCGCCATTGCGCCGGAGACAATAGTTGCTGCCGTTGCGCAAAAGACGGTCTGAAAAAAGACAAAGGTGCCGGGAGTTAAATCCTGAAATGCCGTCAAATCCAACGCCGTTGGATCTAGGAACCCGCTTGTTCCAATGAAACCACCCCAGTCCGTACCAAACATCAGACCAAAACCGACAATAAAAAACACAAATGAACCAATGGAAAAATCCATCAAATTTTTCATGATAATATTACCAGCGTTCTTTGCACGGGTAAAACCGGTTTCAACCATTGCAAAACCCGCCTGCATAAAGAACACCAAAAACGCCGCCAACAGCGTCCATGCAATGTTTAACGCCTGCTGTACATCCATTGAAATTTCCTCCTTTGTAATTTTGAGGGGGTTGCTTTACAAAGAAAAGGACGGCACCAACCATCGGCATTGATGGCTGGAACCGTCCCCTTTGACCGTTCTATCTTTATAAAGCTGATTGACCACGCTCGCCCGTTCGGATACGAATCACATCGTCAACCGTGGTGACAAAAATTTTACCGTCGCCAATTTCACCGGTAGAAAGCTTTTCAGTGACTTGTTTGATGATAACCTCTGATGTTTCATCATCCACAACGGTTTCTACCTTCAATTTTGGAAGGAGATTAACGGTAAATTTGGTACCACGATAAAAACGGGTATACCCTTTTTGGTTGCCAAAGCCCATGATATTGCTGAGCATCAGGCCAGTTACACCACAGGAGGTCAGGATGGATTTAAGTTCATCCATACGTTCCGGTTTGATGATAATTTCAAGCTTTTTCATCAAATCAACTCCTATTTCATTAGCCGCTGCTTCCGAAAAAGAGCGGACACGCCCCGTATCTCCCCAGGCAGCACCATCGCCGCCAAAGATCGGTACCGGTACGGGAATACAGATTTAAAACAGCAGGTCGGCGTAGGTCGGAATAGGCCAATAATCTTCCCCGACAAGAGTTTCCAATTCATCAGACAGTGCGCGGAGCGCCTGCATATCGGCAAAAACGGTCTCGTGGTAATACCTTCCGCTTTCCAATACACCAGCAATTCCTTTGGCTGTAATGACATCATTCTCCAGTGTATCAATGGCATCTGAGAATGGGCCGCTCAGCGAGGAAAGCTTTTGTGCAAGTTTAGCCTCTGCGGAGACATCCAAATCAAGATCCAAGCATTTTTTTGCTGCAAGTGCATCACAGACAACGCGGGTATATGTAATAACCGCCGGGAGAAGTTGCTTACGTGCCATATCGATCATGGTAAGTGCTTCAATATTAATAACTTTGGAGTAGTTTTCCATTAAAATCTCATAACGAGAACGAATTTCGGTTTCACTAAAAACGCCATTTTTCACAAAGACCTCAATGTTCTTGGGCTCGATAAAGGCCGGCAGCGCGTCCACTGTAGAGACAAGATTCGGCAGACCGCGACGTTGTGCTTCTGCAATCCACTCCTCCGAGTAATTATTGCCGTTGAACACAATGCGTTTATGATCGCGGTAGGTTTCTTTAATAAGATCGTGAACCTCTTGCTCAAGATCCTCCGCTTTTTCAAGTCGATCGGCAAACTGGCTGAGCTCCTCTGCAATAATAGTGTTAAGTATAATGTTTGGGCCTGCAATATTGAGGCTGGAACCAAGCATACGGAACTCAAATTTATTGCCGGTAAAGGCAAACGGAGAGGTGCGGTTGCGGTCGGTCGAATCACGATAAATATCCGGCAGAACATTAATGTCGGTCAGCAGATTGCTCTTGGTAATTTTTTCACCGGTTTCATCCTGTTCAATCGCCTCCAGGATATTCTCCAGTTCCTCACCAATGAATATAGAAACGATTGCCGGCGGAGCTTCGTTTGCGCCAAGACGGTGATCGTTGCCCGGGCTCGCAACCGAAACGCGCAGCAGCGGAGCATATTCATCCACCGCCTTAATTACAGCAGAAAGGAACAGCAAAAACTGCGCGTTGTTTTGCGGAGATTTCCCCGGGTTGAGAAGATTCTGGCCGTCATTGGTAGAAATGGACCAGTTATTGTGCTTACCGGAACCATTGACGCCAGCGTAGGGTTTTTCGTGAAGCAGGCAGGCAAAACCATGCTGGTCAGCTACACTGCGCATAATCTCCATGGTAAGCTGGTTGTGGTCGGTTGCAATGTTGGTGGTTTCAAAAATCGGCGCCATTTCATGCTGGGACGGAGCAACTTCATTGTGCTTGGTTTTGGAATAAATGCCAAGCTTCCACAGCTCACGGTCAAGATCCGCCATATAAGCGGCAACACGCGGTTTGATATGGCCAAAATAATGATCCTCCATCTCCTGACCTTTCGGCGCCCTAGCCCCGAACAGAGTACGGCCGGTAAGCTGCAGGTCGCGCCGCCGGTTATAAAGCTCTTTATCCACCAGGAAATATTCTTGCTCTGCGCCAACTGTTGTGGTAACGCGGGTTGCAGTGGTATTACCCAGCAGCCGCAGAACGCGGAGCGCCTGATGGTTGATGACCTCCATGGAACGGAGCAGCGGGGTCTTTTTATCCAACACCTCGCCGGAATAGGAACAAAACGCCGTTGGTATGTAGAGAGTACCGTCTTTTACAAAAGCATAAGAAGTTGGATCCCACGCGGTATAGCCCCTGGCTTCAAAGGTTGCCCGCAGGCCGCCGGAGGGAAAAGAAGAAGCGTCCGGCTCACCCTTGATAAGCTCCTTTCCGGAAAACTCCATCAGCGCTTTTCCGTCCCCGCCGGAAGTGATAAAGGAGTCATGTTTTTCCGCAGTAATGCCGGTCATTGGCTGGAACCAGTGGGTATAATGGGTCGCCCCTTTTTCAATGGCCCAGTCCTTCATAACAGTAGCCACAACCTCGGCGACATTGGCTTCCAGGCTCAATCCTTCATTCATGGTCTTTTTCAAAGACTGATAAATATGTTTCGGCAGCCTTTCGCGCATAATCGCGTCGTTAAAGACTTGGGAACCGAAATTCTCAATGACATTGAATTTCTCGCTCATAAACGAAACCTTCTTTCTGCGTGCTCACGCACAACTCATCAATATTCCCAAGCTACATCCTCGTAGCAATCAGGTGGGCTCTATCGAAATCCGGCCAAAACCGGATTAACGGGAAACGTGAAAAGGCGTTCAGTATGTAATCGAATCGTTTTTCGACTGATACCGAAACGCCTTTGTTTCGTAATTTTACGGGTCCAAACGGTTAATATCGCGCGGGAACATGCTGGTCTCACGGATATTCGCACGGTCAAGCAGCTTCATGACAAGGCGCTCCAGGCCGATACCGAGTCCGCCGTGCGGCGGCATCCCATATTTATGGATTCTCAAATAGACCTCTAAATCCTCCGGGTTCATGTTCATTGCCTTGATCTTTTCCACCTGCTCATTATAATCGTGGATACGCTGGCCGCCGGTTGTAATTTCAAGGCCGCGGAACAGCAGGTCAAAACTCAGGGCAAAACGGCTATCCTCCCGGTCGTTCATGGCGTAGAACGGCCGTTTGGCCGCCGGAAAATGGGTGACAAAGATGAATTCGCTGCCATATTCTTTCTTTGCATATTCACAGAGGGCAACTTCATCATCCGGGCTTAAATCATACCGCTGGCGTCCGCCAAGCAGTTCAACCGCCTCCATAAAGGTGACAGAGGGAATGGACTTAATATCCGGAATCTCCGGGGTCAAAATCATTAGTTCATTCTGGTAGTGATCCTTCAGGTACTGAAAAATATACTTGAGCATTGCCGTTTCGGTCTCCATGACATCATACATGCTGTCAATAAAGCCCATTTCAAAGTCAAGCCCCATATATTCATTCAGGTGACGGGAGGTGCTGTGGCGCTCTGCGCGGAACACCGGACCGACCTCGAACACGCGGTCAAAAAAGGCGACAGCGGTTTGCTTATAAAACTGCGGGCTTTGGGAAAGATAGGCTTTCCGCTCAAAATAATCCAGTTCAAACAGGTTTGCGCCGCCCTCAGCTCCTGCCGCAACAATTTTCGGCGAATGGATTTCGGTAAAGTCGTTTTGCAGCATAAACTCACGAAAACCGGAGACAACCCCCTCGGTGAGTTTAAAAACAGCGCGTTCATACGGGTTGCGGAGTGCAACCGAGCGATTATCAAGGTTTGCATCCAAAGAGCAGCCAAGGCGGCGGTTGCCGACCTTGAGCGGATACTCCTCCTGCGGGGCGGAAAGCAGTTCCGCCGAGCGGATGGAGAGTTCAAGGCCGTATACCGCACGGGGTTCTTCCCGAAGCAGGCCGGTCACCCGAACATAACATCCAACCTTTAAGTCATCCACGCTGCAGTTGCATTCATCCGCAGCATACACCGTCTGAATGAGGTAGCGCCCGGTGCGGAGGACGAAAAAGCGGATAGAACCCATATCCCGCACACGGTGAACACACCCTTCAATGGTAACGGTTTCACCCAGCATGGTTTTTAATTCATCAATGGTTTTTGCAGCTTTTACCTTGTCGCCACAAATTTGGTTCAAGTCATTCACCTCATTGTTATTCTGACAGTTTTTTCTCAAGTGCAGCTTTAATGTCTTTTGGATTGGCAACACCTTTCAAGCGCGAGGTGCACTGGCCCATCAAGAAGCCAAACACCTTTTTCTCTCCGGCACGGTACTGCTCGGCCAAATCCGGGCGTTCTGCCAACACTACGTCAATGGTCTGGGCAACCGCATTCATATCGTTTGCCACAAGGAAGCCGTTTGCCTTTGCAATTTCTTCCGGATGTGCCGGGTTTTCCAGCATATACCGCAGGATGGTTTTACCATCATTGCGGCTGACCTTGCCGTCATCCACCATCTTGACAAGGGTGGCGAAATGTTCCGCCGAAAAGGGGATCTCATCAGTCTCGGTCTCTTTCAGGCGGCGGAGCAGCTCAGTCAGGACAAAATTGCAGATGTTTTTATAATTTGGATAAATCCCAACCGCAGCGTTAAAGAAATCCGAAAGTTTCACGTCGTTGACAATAATTTTTGCATCTGTTACAGAAAGGCCGTATTCTTCGGTATACTGTTTCAGGCGTTCATCCGGCAGTTTCGGAAGCGAATCGCGAATTGCCATTAAATCCTCATCGGTAAAATTGATCGGCTGAATATCCGGCTCCGGGAAATAGCGGTAATCCTGTGCGTCTTCCTTGCTGCGCATGGACTTTGTAACGCCATGGTTGTCATTAAACCGCCGGGTTTCCTGTACAACCTTTTCGCCATTGTCCAAAAGCTGCGCCTGGCGCTTGATTTCATAATCAATTGCGCGGGTAATGGATTTGAGCGAGTTGAGGTTTTTAATCTCCGCACGGGTCCCAAACTCTTTGGCGTCCGGCGGCATAATGGAAATATTGACGTCAGCGCGGATGGAGCCCTGCTCCATTTTGCAGTCGCAAACACCCGCATACTGCAGCAACAGGCTCACCTGCTCCACAAAAGCCCTGGCCTCCTCGGCCGAGCTGATATCCGGCTCAGTAACAATTTCGATCAACGGAACGCCGCAACGATTGTAATCTGCAAGGCTCATGACATTGATTTCATCATGCACCAGCTTGCCTGCGTCTTCTTCAAGATGAATACGGTTGATACGGATCCATTTCTCACCGTTTTCGGTCTCAATTTTCACCTTGCCGTTGATGCAGAGCGGTAAATCAAGCTGAGAAATCTGGTAAGCCTTGGGCAAGTCCGGATAAAAGTAGTTTTTACGGTCAAACTTGGAATATTTATTAATGGAGCAGTTCATGGCAAACCCGGCTTTCACCGCGTATTCCACCGCCCGCTGGTTAATCACTGGCAAGGTTCCCGGAAAGCCGCTGCACACCGGGCAGCAGCGGGAGTTTTGTTCACCGCCGAATTCGGCGCTGCATGTGCAGAAGACCTTGGAATCCGTCAACAACTCTGCATGGATTTCAAGCCCAATGACTGGGATATACTGCATCTGGTTCACCGCCTCATTCTAAAGTTTTGGCGCGACCCGCTCGAACGTCTGTTCAAACGCATCGGCCACCTGGATAATTCTTGCTTCATCAAACGCCCGGCCGACAATGGACATGCCAATCGGCATTCCGTTTTTGTCATAGCCGCACGGAGTAGAAATAGCGGGCAGTCCCGCAATATTTACCGTGACAGTGCAGATATCGGCCAAATACATCTTGGCCGGATCGGTAATGCCCTCATCAAATCCAAACGCCGTGCTTGGCGCGGTCGGGGTAATCATAACATCACAAGCATTAAAAATCGCATTGTATTCCTCGCGGATTTTACCCTTGAGGTATAGCGCTTTTTTGTAGTAAGCATCGTAATAACCACTCGCCAGCGCGTATGTTCCCAGCAGGATGCGGCGCTTAACCTCAGTACCGAAGCCTTCATCGCGCGTCCGGCGGATAAGTTCGTTATAATCCCCGCCGCCTTCCGCACGGTAACCGTATTTGATACCGTCGTAGCGGGAGAGATTGGAGCTGGCTTCTGCCGAAGAAATGAGATAGTATGCCGGAATGGCGTACTTCAGGGTCGGCATTGAAACTTCAACCGCCTGTGCCCCCATCGCTTCATAGGCCTTTACCGCCGCCATAACGCTCTGCTTAACCTCGTCATCAATGCCGGCGTCAAAAAACTCTTTTGGCACAGCAATCTTTAAGTCTTTCACGCTCTGTCCAACCAGAGAAAGCGCATCGGCATGGGCGTGTTTGGAGGTGGTACCATCGTGCGGGTCAAATCCGCAGACGCTGTTGAACACAGCGCCGCAATCCACGGCGGATTTCGCAATCGGCCCAATCTGATCGAGCGAACTTGCAAATGCAACCAAGCCAAAACGGGAAACCGCCCCATAGGTAGGCTTTAATCCCGTTACGCCGCAGAAGGACGACGGCTGGCGGATGGAACCTCCGGTATCCGAACCGAGAGCGACCGGCGCAAGTTCTGCCGCAACACAAGCGGCGGAACCGCCGGACGAACCGCCCGGTACTTTATTAAAGTCGTAAGGATTTACCGTCTTTTTAAAATAAGACGTCGCCGTGGAGCCACCCATGGCAAACTCATCCATATTGAGTTTGCCCAGCATGACCATTCCTTGTTCTTCCAGCTTGCGCATGACCGTTGCGTTGTACGGCGGGACAAAATCCTCCAGCATCTTAGAAGCGCAGGTTGTCTTTACACCCTCGGTGCAGATATTGTCTTTTATACCAAATGGAATACCAGTGAGGGCAGTTGCCTCTCCCGCATCAATTTTCTTTTGTGCCGCTTCCGCCTGTTTCAGTGCGGAATCCTCACAAACGGTAAGAAAGCTCTTAATTTCCGGGTCTTTTTCTGCAATCCGCTCCAGATAAGCCTTGGTCAGCTCGACTGCCGAAACCTCTTTACTGTCCAGCTTTTCCCGCAGCTCTTTTACCGTGAGATGTTCAAAGTCCATTCTGTTACCTTCCTTTAAAAGAGTTTCGGGACCGCAAAGTAATTGTCCTCTTTTTCCTTTGCATTTTGAAGGATTTTTTCCGTCTCATAAGAAGGTGCGGATTCATCCTTTCGAATATCGGTAAAGTACACGCCGGGGTCACGGTGGATATCCCCCTCAACGGTAACTTCTTTGATCGAATCCATAATTCCGATGATCACTTCCATGTCGGAGGTGAAACGTTCAAGCTCAGCGTCTGTGAGGGAAAGTTTGCTTAAATTACAAAGATGTTCTATCAATTTAACGTCGCCCATTCTTTCACCGCCTAACAAAACTTTTTCCTGATTTTTATCATGACAGAATTATACTACATTTCCTGCATCGTTTCAAGTGTGAATGTTATACATATTTCATCTTGCATCTTGCCAAATATTTATCAACTTAAGCAAAAAGGAAGAAATTCGCTTGAATTATTTGGTTTATCAAGCAATTAGTTTAACTAATAAGCAATGCATAAATAAATTTTCTTTAATATTTCATGCCGCATTTATTTGTGTTTTTGCAAGTTGGTTATAAAAAACTTGCAAAAAGTTATTGACAACAAGCTGTAAAAATGCTATAAATAGATCACCGAAAGCAACATCGTTAGTATGCGGCGGCTCGGTGCCTTCATACACAAGGCAACAATATTTCAAGGTACTGCTTATAAAGGAGTGAGTATAGTGCTGCAGAGAGAAGGGGCGGTCCGAATCCCATCTGGATGTGCCATTTCCGGCATGATTCACAAAAAGGGCGAGCGAATGCCCGGCGACAGGATTGTATCTTCCATTTCCTACATGCACGACCGTTCCAATGGTCTGGGAGGCGGTTTTGCAGGATATGGAATTTACCCGGAATACAAAAACCAATACGCACTGCATCTGTTTTATGACGACGACAGCGCCAAAAGCGAAACCGAGCATTTTCTGGAACGCCATTTTGACGTGTTTGACATCAACCGCATCCCAACCAGGCAGCATCAGAATATTGCAAATCAACCGCTTATTATGCGTTATTTTGTCAATCCCAAAAAATCCAAAATGGAACAATCTGCACTGGATGAACGGGAGTTTATCACCCAATGCGTCATCAATATCAATCACAAAATTAAAGGCTCTTATGTGTTTTCTAGCGGTAAAAACATGGGGGTTTTCAAGGCGGTTGGATTTCCGGAAGACGTAGGAGAATTTTACTGCCTGGAGCAATACAAAGGCTATTGCTGGACTGCACATGGGCGGTATCCCACCAATACTCCAGGCTGGTGGGGAGGCGCGCACCCATTTGCGCTGCTCGACTACTCCGTTGTCCACAACGGCGAAATTTCCTCTTATGACGCCAACCGCCGTTTCATTGAGATGTTTGGATACCAATGCGACTTGCTGACCGATACTGAAGTAATCACCTATATGATCGATTATTTAAGCCGCCGCCAGGGCATTGGCTTTCAAGACATCGCTTCCATTCTTGCAGCCCCTTTCTGGAGTGAAATTGAACAGATTCCGGAACCTCAGAAACACAAACTCACCTATTTCCGCAATGTATTCTCCAGCATGCTCATCACTGGCCCGTTTTCCATCATGCTTGGCTTTGAAGGCGGACTGATGGCACTCAACGATCGTTTAAAGCTCCGTTCCATGGTTGTTGCTGAAAAAGGCGACATCACCTACATCGCCAGCGAAGAATGCGCCATCCGCGCTATTTGTCCGGACGCCGAAAACATCTGGTCGCCGCGCGGCGGAGAGCCGGTCATCGTAACTGTGGAGGGATAAGCAATGCCTGTAAACTATATTTACCCGAATTATGAGGTTATCCGCAATAAGGATCGCTGTACCAAATGCCGCGTCTGCGAACGCCAATGTGCGAACGAGGTTCATCGCTATGACCCGGAGCTTGATTTTATGCGTGCAGATGAAACCAAATGCGTCAACTGTCACCGGTGCGTTTCACTCTGTCCAACCCGGGCGCTGAAAATTGTTAAAGCCGACCACGACTTCCGTGAAAACGCAAACTGGAACAAGGAACTGATTTACGATATTTACCGTCAAGCAGAGTCCGGCGGCGTCCTGCTCTCCAGCATGGGCAATCCAAAGCCATTTCCGATCTACTGGGATAAAATTCTCATCAATGCAAGTCAGGTGACCAATCCTTCCATCGACCCGCTCCGGGAACCGATGGAAACTAAAGTCATTCTTGGCAAAAAACCTGAAAAGGTTGAATTTCACCCAGACGGCAGCATAAAAACACAGATCGAGCCACAGATTTCCCTTTCCACCCCAATTTTATTCTCAGCCATGTCTTACGGCTCTATCAGCAAAAACGCACACGAAAGCCTGGCCCGAGCCGCGGCCGAACTGAGCACCCTTTACAACACTGGTGAGGGTGGCCTGCATAAAGATTTTTACCAGTACGGCACCAATACCATCGTGCAGGTGGCTTCCGGACGGTTCGGCGTTCATTCTGGTTATCTCAATGCAGGCGCGGCAATCGAAATCAAAATGGGGCAGGGTGCAAAGCCGGGAATTGGCGGGCATTTGCCGGGTGAAAAAATCCGGGAAGATGTTTCCGAAACCAGAATGATCCCTATGGGAACTGACGCCATCTCTCCCGCCCCGCACCACGATATTTATTCAATTGAAGACCTACGTCAGCTTGTTTATTCATTAAAAGAGGCGACCAATTACCAGAAACCGGTTATCGTCAAGATTGCCGCAGTACATAACGTGGCGGCAATTGCTTCTGGCATTGCGCGTTCAGGCGCAGATATCATTGCCCTTGACGGCTTCCGCGGAGGTACCGGCGCAGCGCCCACCCGCATTCGGGACAATGTTGGTATTCCGGTTGAACTTGCTCTTGCCGCAGTGGACTCCCGTTTGCGTGAAGAAGGTATCCGCAACCAGGTATCGGTAATTGCAGGGGGCAGCATCCGCTGCAGCGCGGATGTTGTCAAAGCCATTGCGCTCGGCGCAGACGCTTGTTACATTGGATCTGCTGCTCTGATTGCTCTGGGCTGCCATCTCTGTCGGAGCTGCCATGACGGTAAATGCAACTGGGGCATTGCAACCCAGCGCCCCGATCTGGTCAAACGTCTTGATCCAAACACTGGTTCGGAACGGCTTGTCAATCTCGTCCATGCATGGGATCACGAGATCAAGGAAATGATGGGCGGCATGGGCATCAACTCAATTGAAGCGCTCCGCGGCAACCGCTTGATGTTACGCGGCGTTGGGTTAAATGAACGCGAACTCGCCATCCTCGGCATTAAACACGCTGGTGAATAACAGAGGGGGAGCAAATATGAAAATTCATGCGGAAAACCTGCATTTCAAAGCCCTCAACGAGAAGATTAAACAGTGCCCCGACCGCGAAATTGAAGTATACGGCCTGCTGGGGCAGCGGTACATCGGTGCGGGACTGGAAGCGGGCAAAAGTCTGAATCTGTACGGTACGCCGGGCAATGCGCTAGGAGCCTACCTCAATAACAGCATCATTACGGTTTACGGCAACGCACAGGACGCCACCGGTGATACAATGGATACCGGTAAAATCATCATTCACGGCAATTCCGGCGACACCACCGGTTACGCTATGCGGGGCGGCGAAATTTATATCCGCGGAAACGCAGGGTACCGGGTCGGCATTCACATGAAGGCCTACGGCGAACACTTTCCAGTCATTGTGATCGGCGGAAAGGCCGGGGACTTTCTGGGCGAATATCTGGCCGGGGGCATCATTATAGTGCTGGGGATTGGAACCCAAGATGTGCCGGTTGGCGCAAACTGCGGTACCGGGATGCACGGCGGAAGCATTTATATTCGCAGTGAAAAGCCGCCTAAAGGACTGCCCGCGCAGGTTTCAATCCATAAATGCGCTGCAAAGGATCTGGAAGTTATTCGCAGTTATATTCGCGAATACTGCAAACACTTTGGTACAGACGAAAGGGAGCTTTTGGCTTCCCCTTATTATAAACTTACACCGAATTCCCAAAACCCTTACCGGCAGCTTTACGTTCATAATTAGCCGGTACCTTATAAGGAGGTCAGAACCTATGGCGCGCCTGTTCATCGTCTGCCGAAACGGCGAAATGTTAAACGCCCTGCAAGAGACAACCGGCACCCTGACCAACTCCCCGGAACTCATTGTATTCCATTCGGCCGCAGACGCCCTTTGCCACCTAGCAGAAGCCAAACAGCCGGATTGCGACATGGCAATTATCAACGCTCCTCTGCCCGATGAATTCGGCAACGAGCTCGCAAAAGTCCTGTATGAAAAATATAATCTTCCTTCGGTATTGCTGACGCCCGCCGAACACGTACAGACAGTCGAAGAATATCTTGACGGTATTTCGAGCTTTGTCATCGCAAAGCCCATCAGCAAAAACGCACTGATGCAAAGCATTCAGCTCGCTTCCGGCGCTTTTCGGCGAATCAACCGGCTGAGTACCGAAAACGAGGCTCTTCAAAAGAAATTCGAGGACTTCAAGGTCATTGATCGTGCCAAGTGCACCTTGGTGGGCGTGCTCAAAATGAACGAACAGCAAGCACACCGATACATCCAAAAACAGGCGATGGACCAGCGGGTGAAACCGCGGGTGATTGCAGACAGCATTCTGAAAACCTATGAATTTTGAGAGGGCCAATATGAATTTACCTTTTACCAAAATGCAGGGAGCCGGCAACGACTACATTTACATCAACTGTTTTGAGCATGGACTTTCTCACCCGGCACAAGCTGCTATTCAGCTCAGCGACCGTCACTTTGGCATTGGCGGGGATGGGCTGGTGCTTATTTTGCCGTCCGATGTGGCCGATGCACGGATGCGGATGTTCAACGCCGACGGTTCCGAAGGAAAAATGTGCGGCAACGCTTCCCGCTGCATTGGAAAATATGTCTATGAACACGGTTTGGTATCCAAAACAGAGCTGACACTGGAAACCTTGAGCGGCATCAAAGAACTTCACCTTGAAGTTTCCGGATCAACGGTGCAGAGCGTCACTGTCAACATGGGGGCGCCAATCCTCACGCCTTCGGCCATTCCGGTGGCGAGCTGCGGTGAGTATTTCATTGGCCAGCCAGTGATGGTGGGTAACGCCGTTTACCGTATTACTGCGGTCTCGATGGGCAACCCGCACAGCGTCCTGTTCTGTGAGGATGTTGCCTCCCTGCCGCTGGA
Source organism: Clostridiales bacterium (assembly GCA_003150405.1). Classification (GTDB taxonomy): domain Bacteria; phylum Bacillota; class Clostridia; order Oscillospirales; family Ruminococcaceae; genus Metaruminococcus_A. The sequence continues at coordinate 56,556 of QAMM01000003.1, read as the reverse complement.
ACAAATTGGCCCGGCGTTTGAAACTCTCCCCATCTTTCCGGAAGGGGTCAACACCGAGTTTGTCCGGGTCGTCGACAGCCATACGCTTGAAATGCGGGTTTGGGAACGCGGCTCCGGCGAAACGCTGGCCTGCGGAACCGGGGCCTGTGCAAGCGTTGTCGCCAGTGTCCTCAATGGATACTGCAAGCAGGGAGAGGAAATAACCGTCCGGCTGTTGGGCGGCGAACTCGCCATTACCTACACACAAAAGGGCGATGTATGGATGCGCGGCGGCGCTGAAGAGGTGTTCGAAGGCGTTATCCCATTCAACGAAGCATAAGAGGTGAGCAAATGGTACGTATCAATGAACATTTTTTGGAACTTAAGGAAAGCTATCTGTTTTCTGACATCGCCAAAAAAGTAGCAGACTATACCGCGAAACATCCAGAGCAAAAAATCATCCAGCTTGGCATCGGCGATGTCACCCAGCCCCTGTCACCGTCGGTTATCCGGGCGCTCCACCACGCCGTAGATGACATGGCAGATGCCGATGCCTTCCATGGCTACGGTCCGGAGCAGGGATATGACTTTCTGCACAGGGAAATCGCTGCTTACTATGAAAAGCGCGGCGTTTGGCTGAACACCGATGAAATCTTCGTTAGTGACGGTGCCAAAAGTGATATCGGCAACATCACCGATCTATTTGATACCGATAACACCGTACTGATTCCCGACCCGGTTTACCCCGTTTATGTGGATACCAACCTCATGAACGGGCGAAAAATCGTCTACCTCAACGCCGATGAGAGCAATGGTTTTTTGCCAATGCCGCCGCAAGACATTAAGGCAGCGATTATTTACCTCTGTTCCCCCAACAACCCAACCGGCGCGGTTTATACAAAAAAACAGCTTCAGGCTTGGGTGGATTATGCTTTAGCCTGCGGTGCAGTCATCCTTTTTGACGCCGCATACGAAGCCTATATTGCAGACCGCAGCCTGCCGCACAGCATTTATGAACTGGAAGGGGCAAAAAAATGTGCCGTTGAGTTCTGTTCTCTCTCTAAGACCGCAGGCTTTACCGGGACACGGCTCGGCTATACCATTGTGCCGCACGCACTTATGCTGCCAGTATCCGGCGGGCAGACAATCGCGCTCAATCATCTTTGGCTCCGCCGCCAAACAACGAAATTTAATGGTGTACCCTATATTGTTCAGCGGGGCGCCCAGGCAGTCTTTTCCCCGGAAGGACAGCGGGAGGTTCGGCAGCTAATCGGTTACTACATGGAAAATGCTGTGACGATTGCTAAAACTCTGGATCAAAAAAGCATCCCCTATTTTGGTGGTATCAATTCCCCATATATCTGGATGAAATGTCCGGACGGGCTTTCCTCCTGGGCCTTTTTTGATGAACTATTAAACAGATGCGGTGTTGTTGGAACCCCCGGAACCGGATTTGGGAAAAACGGCGAAGGCTTCTTCCGGCTGACTTCGTTTGGCGATCACCAAGACACCAAAGAAGCCATGCGACGTTTCAGCAACTCTTTTTAGAGTTCTTGGGTATTCCTATAAGCTTGGAAAGGCGGCAGAAGCAGTTGCTTCCGCCGCCTTTTCGGTTTACACCCCTGGTAAAACGTGTTATTATAAATGCAGATTTCATTGACCCAAGGAGTTTTTATGAAGCACTGTTTTCTCATCAACCCTGCTGCTGGCAAGGGCACACTGCAAAACGCGCTCGAACATAAAATCCGGCAGGCTGCTGAATCCAGAGGATTGGATTACCAAATTCACCGCACTACCGGTACCGGTGAAGCGACTTTATACGTCCGTCGTGTTTGTGCAGACGGTATGCCCGTGCGTTTTTATGCCTGCGGCGGAGATGGAACTCTGCAGGAAACAGTTGTCGGCGCATTGGGCGCTCCACACACACAAATTACTGTCATTCCCTGCGGCAGCGGCAACGATTTTGTTCGCAGCTTTGAAAATCCGGAACAATTCAGCAGCATTGAATGCCAGCTAGACGGCGTACCCTACCCCTGTGACCTGCTCAGGGTCAACGACCGTTATGCCGTCAACCTCTGCAACGTTGGATTCGATGCTGATATCGCCTACGACATGAACAAATTTAAAAATCTTCCCTTTATCAGCGGTTCAACGGCCTATAATCTTGCACTGGTTTACAACCTCCTCAAACCGCTTGGCAAACGGGTTTCGGTCCAGCTTGACACTCACACCCCGGCAACTGTCAACACGTTGCTGGTTGCTGCGGCAAACGGCCGGTTTTACGGCGGCGGATACCAGGCTGCACCGCTCGCGCGGATGGATGACGGCATCCTTGACGTATGCCGGGTAGACAAGCTCTCGCGGTTCCGCATTGCAGGTTTTGTCCGTTTTTACAAACGCGGGGAGCATTTACAAACCTCTGGCATCCAAGATGTCATCCACTATGATAAGTGCAAATCTGTCCGGATTCAAAGTGTCAGACCTTACCGCTACATTCTCGATGGGGAATCCTATCTTTCAAACGACGTAACGGTTGAATTGCTGCCTAAGGCATTTACCCTTTCGATACCCAAAGGCTGTTTAACCCGGCAGGCAGATGAAAAAACAGGGGCTGTTCCTATTGGTACATAGTAAAGCTCTTGAATTTTCACACTCTGTCCCTAGTATATATTATTGTATAGACAAGCCGGTTGGCTAAAACGTACAAAATGAGTACCCAAAAAGGCACAGCATTCCATGCTGTGCCTTTTTGGGGTTGTAATTGATATCGGTTTTCTTTTGGAGCACCCAACTGCTTTTTAAAACAACTTTGTCTGCGAAAATTCGTTACCGGTTGGGTGGGGCAAACCGTGCCATGATCGCCTGCGCAACCCGAATACCATCCACCGCCGCACTCATAATACCGCCTGCATAGCCGGCGCCCTCTCCACAGGGATACACCCCCGGATGACGAAGCGCCTGCAACGTTTCATCCCGCTCAATGCGAAGCGGTGATGACGTACGGGTTTCTACGCCGGTAAGCACTGCATCCGGCGCATCAAACCCCGGCTGTCTGCCTCCAAATTTCCGCAGTCCGGCTTTGAGCATATCATCCACACGCTTGGGAAACAGGGCAGAAAAATCACCCGATGCGACCCCAAGCTGGTAAGAGGGAAAAACACGTCCAAAACGATACCCGGTTTTTCCCTCCAAATAGTTTCCCACCGTCATGGCAGGGGCCTTCCAGCCGTTTCCGCCCATCGCAAACGCTCTGCGTTCCAATTCCCGCTGGAAAGCCACGCCGTCAAGCGGCGCACGGCCGTAATCGCTTGGGCCGACCGAAACGACCAGCGCAGAATTGGCATTTTTTTGGTCACGTGCAAATTCGCTCATACCATTGACCACAACGCCACCCTGCTCAGAGGCTGCCGGAACTACAAATCCTCCCGGACACATGCAAAAAGTATAGACCGCTTCTTCACCCCTGCGATAGGAAAGCTGATACTCCCCCTGAGGCAGTGCTGGATGCCCTGCAAGATCGTGATAAAGCGCCTTATCCACCTCGCTTTGCAGATGTTCAATCCGAACGCCGACCGAAAACGGCTTGGGAGAAAGCGCAAATCCCTCCTTATGGAGCAATTCGAAGGTATCCCGCGCACTATGACCAATCGCAAGCACCAGAGCAGACGCCTTCAATTCCTCGCCGCCCGCCGTAACAGAACAGAGCCCGCCCCTCCCCATTTTCAGGCTGTCCAGCCGGCATCCAAAACGAATATCCCCGCCATTTTGCCGGATGTGTTTCCGCATGGCTTTCACCACCTGTTTCAAATGGTCGGTTCCAACATGTGGTTTTGCTTTGGTTCGAATTTCCGGCGGGGCCCCAAAGGCGACAAACTGCTCCAGCACATATCCGCACCGTGCGTCGCCAATGCGAGTGGTGAGTTTCCCGTCCGAAAAGGTTCCGGCGCCGCCTTCCCCAAACTGGACATTGCATTCCGGGCTGAGCAGTCCGGAATGCCAGAAACCAGTCACCTGTTGGGTGCGGGTATCCACATCTTGCCCGCGTTCCAGCACCACAACCGGGTAACCCTGCTCGGACAGCAACAGGGCTGCAAACATCCCGGCCGGGCCAAACCCGGCAATGATAACCGGATCCTCCAATGGCTCGGTCCCCCGTGGAAGTTCCAAGGGCTGCCGTTCCAGCAGAGAAACATCGGCTCTGGCACACCGTCGGACTGCTTCTGCCTCTCCGGAAAACAATTCCACCACTGCTGAACTGACAAAACGGACCCGTCCCCGGCGGGCATCTACCGAAGTTTTGGAAACCGCAGCCGATTTGACCTGTCCGCGCGGAACTCCAACTCGTTTTACCGCCTGGACAAGAATTTCCTCTTTCGGCTGTTCAATTCCAGTTCGAATACCGGATACAACAATGGACATACACAAACTCCTTTTGACAAAAAAGCGGCGGCTGAAACCAGCCGCCGCAGGACAATACAGCTATTGCGGGGTTACCCGGACAATGGCAGAATATTCATCCACTGCCCAAACCGACGTTTTGGAAGGAATTGTTACCGTTACCGGTAAAGTAACACTGCTGGTGTCGGTGACCTTCTGGTCGATCATATCAATTTCACCAATAACGTCATTCGCCGTCACCGCAGCAAGATCTTCCGGCGTTCCAATCAGCTTAACCGAAATATACTGAGTAGTTACACGCGCGTCAATACTTTCTGGTTTATTGATAATACGTAGGTTTGCATATGGAATCCGCACCGTCTTTGACGTATAGGCTGACATATCAAAGGTCACATTAACCGATTCTACATTATTGATATTCTTCATGGAGCTTCTCAGACTAATATTAAAGTCAAAGCTTGCATTGAGCGTCAACTTGCGGAAGTCCACATAACCAATGCGCAGGCTCGAAATATTATCGATAACACTTGCAGGGGCGGCAATTTCCAGAGATGGATTATCCATGGTGTACTTTAAAGCACTGACATCAAAACCGTCCGGCACATTGATGTAATCAAAGGTGAGGGGCAGGGTTTTCTGCTTAAGAATCGGCACCGTAATGGTGTATTTATCCGAAGATAGTTTTATATTCGGATTATCTGAAAAATCAATAATCTGCCCGTCTGCATCATAAAACTCGACCGTTCCGTTGGCCGTGTAGGTCTCGGAACGCTCCTCTGCCGCGTCGGTACGCACCACACATTTGGCAATGCGCTCTATATCCCCTTCCGGGCCAGTTACAGTAATGGTATCCGGCGAAATGGTCGGCGTGCCTTTAATAAATTCCTCCGCAGGCGTTATACCGTCCGCCAATACCTCCAAATTGGATTCACTGGCCGAAAATTCACGGGAAACAATGCGGTCAAATTTAACTGTAATTTTAGCTGGATTGATGGATTCAATTTCATAATCGTTTCCGCTGTCAGTAATCGACGTGCGTTTTTTTATAGCAACGTCAAGCTCATAGGTTCCCGGGGAAGTTACCTTATCGGGCCGAGCAACCGCTTCAAAATTATCTGCGGTCAGCGAGCCAACACGGTAACGTTTGCCGTTTACGGTAACAGTAATTTTCTGGTCGCCGCCTTCCACGACCTCCAGGCCCAGCATCTGCGCGTCGGTATTGTCCATTTCAATACTAACCGGGACATTGCTGATGTTGCCGATTGAATCCGGCTTGACAATAAGGGCAACAAGAAACCAGCCCACCACCGCAATTACAATTGAAAGGACTCGAATAAACACTTCATTGTCAAACAGTTTGGAAATCCAGTTGCTACGAAACCATTTCATCGCTTCAACCTCCCAAACCACCGGGATTTTTTCTCTTTTTCAGGCACCTTGGGAATGAGCTTGTCCTGAAGAAGCTGTGTCAGGGAATAGGAATTAAAGCCCCGTTCCAGCCGACCGTTTTCCGCGACCGAAATCATCCCGGTTTCCTCCGAAACAACCAAGATAAGCGCGTCAGAATTCTCACTCATACCAACAGCGGCACGATGTCTGGAACCAAGTTGTTTATCCATATACTCCCCTTTTTGGGTGCTGGGCAGGAAACAACCGGCAGCAAGCACGCGGCCTTCACGCAGAATAACAGCGCCGTCATGCATAGGGGAATTGGGGTAAAAGATATTGCATAAAAGCTGCGTGCTTACACGGGCGTCAATAATTGTACCCGCCGGAAGCAGATCGCCTAGTTTCGTCTGACGCTCAATGACAACCAATGCGCCTGTTTTGGTATTGGAAAGACGATCACATGCTTCTACAATTTGCGGAATCGGCCTTGACCAAGTCTGCCCTTTTTCAAGCTGGCTTTCACTGTTGCCAAAGCCGCCGATTTCGGTGATTTTTGTGCGGCCCACTTTTTCCAAAGCGCGCCGCAGCTCCGGCTGAAAGACCACTATAATAGCAAGCAACCCAAAGGTGAAAATATTGGTCAGAACAAACGAAAGCATTTCCAAATGGATAAAACTCGCTATCGCATAGGAAACCGCAAGGATAACAATACCTTTGACCAACTGCTCCGCACGGGTTTCGCGCACCAGCTTAATCCCTTTATAGACAAGATAAGACACAAGGACAATATCAATAAAATCAAAAATGGTAAAGGTTTTAATGACGCCGACAAGCGTGCTCCAAAAAAGCATAACCTGTTCCACAAACTGGTTCATAGCGCGTCTCCCCCCTTACAGTTTTGCCTGCAGCCTTTCACATGAATCGGCTGTATTTATATTGTACCATAAAAGCAGGAGAATGCAACCGAAGCTGGTCGGTTTTTACAGCTTTTTTATTTGACGGATGAGATATTCTATTTCTTTTCTGCTGGTAAAGGCGCTTGGGGCAAGGCGTACCGCACCGCCGTTTTTGGTATGGTAAAACTCATGGGCGAGCGGTGCGCAATGCAGCCCGCTTCGCACAGCTATACCAGCACGGTTCAGGCGCTCTCCGACCTCAGCAGAATCCATATTATTATGTGTAAAACTCAGTACCGGCGCATGGGTTCCAAATGCAAAGGAAGGGTCCACCGGAATTGTTGCAGGGTTGCGTTTCAGCGCCTCAAACACCGGCATGCAAAGGGACATTTCATGCCGGTAAATTTTGTCGGTTCCAAGGTGAGTGATAAATTCCATCCCCTTTTTCAGCGACATGATACCCACTGTATTAACGGTTCCACTTTCAAAGCGGTCCGGGGTAAAATCCGGCTGCTCCAACTGGCCGGATACACTTCCGGTCCCTCCTTCCAGAATGGTCGAAAGCTCCATACCGCCGCCCAAAATCATCATACCGGTTCCCGTAATGCCATACAATCCCTTATGACCGGCCATACAAACCACACAGCGCCCGAGCCTACTTACATCGATTGGGAGGACTCCAGCTGACTGAGCGGCATCTACAATCAAAGGAATTCCCCTTGACGCGCAAAGCGCCGCAATCGCTTCGACAGGCATAATACGCCCTGTCAGATTAGAAGCATGGGTGCAGATAACCGCCGTCGTTTTGGAGTTGATCTGCCGTTCAAAAGCCTGCACAGTACCCCGTTCTGTCGCCGTTGGAAGAGCAAAGCTGTAGGTGACCCCAGCGGTTTGGCTCATGGCGTAAACCGGGCGCAGAACCGCATTGTGTTCCAGCGCCGACAGAATCACATGACCGCCCGTAGGCACCGCTCCTTTGATGGCCATATTGAGCGCATGAGTACAGTTACTTGTAAAAATGACATTTTCCGGTTCCGCGTGAAAGAGGGCCGCCGCTTTTTTCCGAGTATCATACACAAGTGCTGCAGCGCGTAAGGACATTGTATGACCGCTTCGCCCGGGATTCCCGCCATAGTTCTTTGTTGCAGACACAATCCCCTGCACCACCGTATACGGCTTGGGATAGGTTGTGGCGGCATTATCCAAATAAATCAACACCGTACCCCCATTCAGAAATAAAGTCATCTTTACACTTCTGAACCGGCGTGCCGGTGTTAATCAACTCTTTCAATTCCCACAACTTTTATACCAATCCGTTCCAACATCTCCGCAACCAATTCAGCATCCTGCCGAACCCGAATGCTATATCCGCAGCCGCACTTTGTAAAGGCGGCAGGAGTACGCATAACACTGACGTTAATACCTCTGCGGGATAAATAATCCCGCGCTTTATATGCGTAGGTGATCGAACGAAGCAGTATCAAATTATTTTTCATGTATCATCACCACTAAGCTTTTCAAACTTTGCACTTGAGGAACCGGCGCGGAAGATTTGGCGCGCACAGCTCCTAATGTCATGATATGAAACAGCCGTGGATTCTGACAATACTTTTTACAGCGATTCAATCAGTGCGACCGCGTGGGCGGCAATGCCCTCCTGCCGCCCGGAAAAACCAAGCCCCTCTTCGGTGGTCGCCTTGACGCTGACCATAGGGACCACAATTCCGCAGGCGGCGGCAAGCCGTTCCCGCATAGCAGGAATATAATCCTTAAGTTTGGGAGACTGAGCAATTACAGTGCTGTCAATATTCCCTATCCGGTAGCCCCGCTGCTGTAAAAGCGCCGTTACCCGCTCCAGCAAAACAATACTGTCCGCGTCAGCGTAAGCCATATCGGTGTCCGGGAACTGGGCGCCAATGTCGCCCAGCGCAGCGGCGCCAAGCAGAGCATCCATCACGGCATGGGTAAGCACATCAGCATCCGAATGGCCGAGCAGCCCAACCGTGTGGGGGATATCCACCCCGCCTAGGATCAACCGTCTGCCCACGGTCAGGCGATGCACGTCATATCCATGTCCAATTCGTACCATATCAGTCATCCTTCCTCTCGGCAAACGCCTGTGCCACCGCAAGATCATCACCGGTTGTAAGTTTAATGTTCCGGTAGCTCCCTTTAGTCATATAAACACGATTGCCTGCATGTTCCACAAGCTGGCAGTCATCGGTGAAATCCATACCATCCCGCTCGGCAGCACGAATTCCCTCCAGGTAAACCGCACGGCGGAAGACCTGCGGCGTCTGGGTGATAAACAGCAGGCTGCGATCCGGCGTTTGTTCAATGAAGCCATCTCCTGCCACCACCTTAATGGTATCCTTGACTGGTACACCCAGGGTTGCCGCGCCATGTTCCTTTGCGTCAGCAATGACCTGCTCAATATCATGCGGGTCCACAAAGGGACGCGCGCCGTCATGGACTGCAAAATAACAGGCCTGTTCAGAAGCAGCGCGCACTCCGGCAAGCACAGATTGCTGGCGGGTATCTCCTCCAAGTGTGATCGCCGTCAATTTGCCAACGCCATATTCCTCTTTCCAAACGGCAAACTGTTCCCGATACTCCGCGCGGGTAACCACAATCATTTCTTCAACCGAAGGCGCAGTTTCAAACGCGAGCATACTCCGAACTACCGCCGGAACGCCGCCAATTTTTAGAAACAGCTTATTCATGCCCATGCGGGTACTGCGGCCCGCCGCTACCACAATCGCGGATACCATATTAAACTCCCCTTGCCCTCATGTATTTCATAGTCGCCCCAAGTCAAAAAGCGCTGTCCTATGCCATTCATTTCGTTTTATTTATTGTAACAAGAATCTCAGACAGATACAAGAGGACACCATTTCTTAATCCGATATGCCAAGAAAACGGCGCTGTTCTTTACAGCAGGGCAGGCGGTGTTGTATAATAATAACATGTTATTTTACCTTTAACCCAAAAAGGAGATGCAACATGGACATCCTTTCCCATATTCAAAACCAGTTTTTGATTTTTGACGGTGCGTTTGGAACCGTTTTGATGGACGGTGTGCTGCAGCCGGGGGAAAACCCTTCAGTGCTCAACATCACCAAGCCGGAGGCCGTCACCGAAATTCATAGAAAATACTTAGAGAGCGGCGCGATGGTTATTACCCTGAACACCTTCAGCAACAGCCGGTTCAAGGTGGAAGGTCTTCCCTACACGGTAGAGGAGCTGGCGCACGCCGCCTTTGAATGTGCCGCACGGGCAGTGGAGAAGGCCGGTAAATCCGCCTACATTATTTACGATATTGGCCCATGCGGCAAGCTGCTGGAGCCAATGGGCGAAGTTTCTTTCAATGAAGCTTATGAAATTTATAAAGAGCAGGCCCTGCTCGCCGAAAAGCTTGGTGCAGACGCTGTGCTCATTGAAACGATGGCCGATCCGTACGAATTAAAAATCGGCGCGCTGTCTGTAAAGGAAAATACCAAGCTGCCGCTTTTCTGTTCGATTACATTGGAGCAAAATGGGCGTACCTACACGGGCGGCTGCCTAGAAAGCGTTGCTGCCATGATGGAAAGCGTAGGCGCAGATGCCGTAGGCATTAATTGCAGCGTTGGACCGAAAGATCTGCTGCCGTATGCAAAACAACTGACGGCAATGACTTCACTGCCTATTTTGGTTCAGCCAAATGCAGGTCTTCCGCAGGAACGCGACGGCGTGACCACCTTTGATGTGACTCCGGAGGAGTATGCCGGTGTAATGGGCGAGCTTGCCGCATGTGGTGTCAACATCCTTGGCGGCTGCTGCGGTACCAACTACGAATATATCCGACAGCTTTCTGGCGTTCTGGCCAAAATGCAGCCGTTCAAACGCACTCCGGACCTACGCAGCACCGCCTGTACGGCAACCGTCTGCATTACCATTGATACAGATACCCCTGCTTTTGAATTGGTAACACCGGAAAACGCTGAAGAAATTAGTGACTACATCACCTCCGGCGATTTTGATAGCGTACTGGATCTCGCGCTTGACAAACTCTTCGACACGGATGCCGAATATATGAACATTGACTTTACTCAGCTGCCCAGTGTATCCGCAGAACAGGGTGCTGAATTGGTCAAGGCTCTGCAAACTGCTGTGCGGATACCTTTTGGCATTACTGCTGTGAATCAGGCATTTGCAGACACCGTTGCACGTGTTTACAATGGGAAACCTGCCATTATGGTAAAATAGTTCTGCATAGATGGCGCTTTCATGGCATAGGAAAAATGCACGGAAACCTGTAGTTGGTTTTTTGAGCCGCTGGATTTCCCTCCGGAAATTAATGAATATTTTTCTCCACCCGGCAACCCTCCATTCTGCACCAATAAAACATAAAGCTTAACTGAGATAAGATGCGTCTGTTTAAAAAACAGACGCATCTTATTTTTATTTTCTTAACACAACTTTAACATTCTTAACATCATCCCTAACACCACCCTAATCCCCTGCATGATAAACTTGCCTTGTAGAATAAAGGAGGTTATGGATTATGGATTATGTTGTGGCAGGGATTGGCGTTGTCGGCCTAATCCTGCTTGTCTACCTCGGGTATATCCTGCTGAAAGGAGATGACCGTTCATGAGTGCTGTTTTACAGTATGTACTGTATCTGGTGATCCTTGTTGCTTTGGCAATTCCGCTGGGCAAATACATAGGCAAGGTTATGAACGGGGAAAAGGTATTTCTCTCTGGGCTCCTTGTCCCCTGCGAAAAGGTTATTTACAAAGCCCTGCGCATTGACAAGGATGAGCAAATGAGCTGGAAAAAGTATGCTGTAAGCGCACTTTTGTTCAGCGCTGCCGGGTTTATTTTCCTGTTCTTACTTCATCTTTTGCAGGGGGTTTTGTTTTTAAACCCGCAGGGGTTGCCCGGGACCTCGTGGCATTTGGCATTTAACACTACCGCCAGCTTCGTTACCAACACCAACTGGCAGGCCTATTCCGGTGAAAGCACCCTGAGCTACCTCACCCAGATGCTGGGTCTGACCGTACAGAACTTTGTTTCGGCGGCAACTGGTATTGCTGTGCTGTTCGCCCTTATCCGCGGATTTATTAAGGTAAAAGAAAACGGCCTTGGCAGTTTCTGGACCGATATGACCCGCATCATTTTGTACATTCTCATTCCGCTTTCGATTATTGTCACAGTTGGTTTGTTCTCACAGGGCGTCAGCCAGAACTTTGACGCTTACCAAACTGTTGACCTGCTTGAGCCCATTACACTGGAAGACGGCACGGTTGTCACCCAGCAGATTGTTCCAATGGGCCCAGCGGCAAGCCAGGTAGCTATTAAACAGCTCGGTACAAACGGCGGCGGCTTCTACGGCGTCAACTCGGCTCACCCGCTTGAGAATCCAAACGCATTTACCAATATGCTGGAAATGATTTCCCTTCTTCTGATACCGGTTGCGCTTTGCTTTACCTTTGGGCGCAACATCAAGGATAAAAAACAGGGAATTGCCATTTTCCTCGCCATGTTCATCATGCTTGGCGCAGCGCTCTCCATCATTGCAGTTAACGAGCAGTCAGCAACTCCGCAGCTTGTTCAAAACGGTGCAGTTGATACCTCAATGGTCGACCAGCCTGGCGGTAATATGGAAGGCAAAGAGGCACGCTTTGGCATTGCGACCTCTTCAACGTGGGCGGCATTTACAACTGCTGCTTCTAACGGCTCAGTCAACTCAATGCATGACAGCTACACTCCATTAGGCGGCATGATTACCATGCTCCAGATGCAGCTTGGTGAAGTTATTTTCGGCGGCGTTGGCTGTGGATTATACGGTATGATAGGCTTTGCTATTCTCGCAGTATTCATAGCCGGGCTGATGGTCGGCCGTACGCCGGAATACTTGGGCAAAAAAATTGAGCCTTATGAAATGAAGATGGCGATGCTGGTCTGTCTTGCCACCCCCATTGCCTGCCTGGTTGGCAGCGGCATTGCGGCAATGCTGCCGGAGGTGCACGCCAGTTTGAACAACGCCGGAGCGCACGGCTTCTCAGAAGTATTGTATTCATATTCCTCTGGTGCAGGTAACAACGGTTCTGCCTTTGCAGGCTTTAACGCCAACACCGTCTTTTTGAATGTCAGCATTGGACTTGTCATGCTGTTTGTACGGTTTGTGCCGATGGTGGCAACCCTTGCGATTGCAGGCAGCCTTGTGCAGAAGAAAAAGGTTGCTGTCAGCGCCGGTACCCTGAAAACCCACAATGCGCTCTTCATCTTCTTGTTAATCTTTGTAGTACTTCTGGTTGGCGCGCTGAGCTTCTTCCCTGCGCTGGCACTCGGCCCGATTGCTGAGTTCTTCCAAATGATTGTATAAGGAGAAATGAGATATGGCAGCTAAAAACAAAAGCCCTTTTGCCAGCAAAAAAATGCTGGCAAGGGCATTGAAGGATTCGTTTACCAAGCTGGCTCCTAAGAACCAGATTCAGAATCCGGTTATGTTCCTTGTTTATATCTCGGCAATCCTGACCACCATCCTCTGGGTTATTGCCCTGTTTGGCATTCAGGATGCAAACGCCGGGTTCACCCTTGCAATTGCAATCATTCTCTGGTTTACCGTACTGTTTGCAAACTTTGCAGAAGCGATTGCAGAAGGGCGCGGCAAAGCGCAGGCCGATTCGCTGCGCGCTGCAAAAAAAGATGTAGAAGCCCACAAAATTCCATCGGCTGACCGGCGGAATGAAATCACCAAGGTTTCTTCCGCAAGTTTGACCAAGGGCGATATTGTCCTTGTAAAAGCCGGCGAGCAGATTCCGGCCGACGGCGAAGTTATTGACGGCGCCGCCTCGGTAGACGAGAGCGCCATCACCGGTGAATCTGCCCCAGTTATCCGCGAAAGCGGCGGCGATCGCAGCGCAGTAACCGGCGGCACCACCGTTATTTCCGACTGGCTGGTGATTCAGGTTACCAGTGAGGCGGGCGAGAGCTTTTTGGATAAGATGATTGCAATGGTCGAAGGCGCCGCACGTAAAAAGACGCCGAATGAAATTGCGTTACAAATTCTTTTGGTAGGGCTTTCTGTTATCTTCCTGCTTGTAACTATGTCGCTTTACACCTTCTCGGTCTTTTCCTCTGAAGAAGCCGGTACACCCAACCCGACCTCGGTCACCTCTCTGGTTGCACTGTTCATCTGCCTGGCGCCAACCACCATTGGTGCGTTGCTTTCTGCCATTGGCATTGCAGGTATGAGCCGGCTGAATCAGGCGAACGTCCTTGCTATGAGCGGACGCGCCATTGAGGCCGCGGGCGACGTTGACATTTTGATGCTCGACAAGACCGGCACCATTACCCTTGGCAACCGCCAGGCATGCGAATTTGTTCCGGTAGATGGCGTAAATGCCGAAGAACTTGCCGATGCAGCACAGCTTTCTTCTCTTGCAGATGAAACTCCGGAGGGCCGCAGCGTTGTGGTTCTTGCCAAAGAGAAATTCGGAATTCGCGGGCGCAACATGAGCGAACTGGATATGACCTTTATCCCCTTCACTGCAAAAACCCGCATGAGCGGCGTAGACTACCAGGAAAATGAAATCCGCAAAGGTGCAGCAGACGCCATTAAACAGTATGTTCTTGAAAACGGCGGCCAATACAGCCAGCAGTGCGAGGATGTTGTAAAGAAAATTTCCCAGCAGGGCGGCACCCCGCTGGTTGTGGCGAAAAACCACCAGGTTCTTGGGGTCATCCACCTCAAAGACATCATCAAGCAAGGCGTCAAAGAAAAGTTTGCCGATCTGCGCAAAATGGGTATTAAAACCATTATGATTACCGGCGACAACCCGCTCACCGCTGCAGCGATTGCGGCAGAAGCCGGTGTGGATGATTTCCTTGCAGAAGCCACTCCGGAAGGAAAACTCAAACTCATTCGCGAATACCAGGCGCAGGGCCATCTGGTTGCCATGACCGGCGACGGTACCAACGATGCCCCTGCCCTTGCACAAGCCGACGTAGCGGTTGCCATGAACTCCGGTACCCAGGCTGCCAAAGAAGCTGGCAACATGGTGGATCTCGACTCCTCCCCGACCAAGCTAATTGACATTGTACGCATTGGCAAACAGCTTTTGATGACCCGCGGAAGCCTCACCACCTTCAGTATTGCGAACGACGTGGCAAAATACTTTGCCATTATTCCGGCGCTCTTTATGGGGCTGTATCCGGGCCTGTCGGCGCTGAACATTATGGGGCTTCACAGTGCACAGAGCGCCATTCTCTCTGCAATTATTTACAATGCGTTGATTATTATTGCGCTCATTCCGCTGGCCCTGAAAGGCGTCAAATACCGCGAGGTCTCCTCTGGGAAACTGCTTTCCCGCAACTTGCTCATCTACGGCGTTGGCGGCATTATTGCACCGTTTATCGCCATTAAGCTGATCGACCTGATTCTGGGGGCGTTCGGCATCTTCTAAAAGAGGGATTTATTATGAGTGTTCTCACTGGCACAGTTCAAACGGTTCCAAAAGCCGTCGTGCGGGCGAAAGCCCCGCTGCGGGAGCGGATCCACAGCTTTCTGGAGCGCCATCCGCTGATTGCATTGGAAGCGGCTGTCTTTATTGCACCGCCGCTCCTTCTGCTTGCGGTTTCCGCGGTTGTCTGCGCGGCGGCGCTCCCGCTGTGCTGGTTCCTCGGGCTGATATGACAATCTTATGAGGTGATACTATGAAAACATTTAAATCCGTCCTGCCGCGCGCCATCGTGTTCTTTCTGATTCTGACGGTACTTTGTGGTGGCATTTACACCCTTGCAATGACCGGTATTGCGCAGGCGGTATTCCCGTGGCAGTCAAACGGCAGCATTATTGAAATTGACGGCAAAAAATATGGAAGTGCGTTGCTTGGTCAAGAATATACCGATGACAGCCACATGTGGGGGCGCATTATGAACATTGACACCGCCACCTATACCGATGCGGACGGCAAACCTGTTATGTATGCAACCCCTTCCAACAAGAGTCCCGCAAGTGATGAATACGAAGAAATGATTGCGGAACGGGTTGAAAAAATCCGGGCGGCTCATCCGGAAAAGGGTGACACCCCCATTCCGGCAGACTTGGTCACCTGCTCCGGCAGCGGCCTTGACCCACATATTTCGGTTGCGGCAGCTGAATATCAGGTTGAGCGGATTGCCAAGAATACCGGCAAAACCGTAGAAGAGGTACAGGCAATTGTGGACAAATACACCGAAGGACGCTTTCTCTTTGTTTTTGGTGAACCGACGGTCAATGTCCTGAAAGTAAATCTTGCACTTGATGGTATCCTCAAAGACTAGGAGGTATGTATGTACCGTACAATTCTTGCGTCCGACCAAACAATACGTTTACCGAAGGAATACGGCGCTGCGCTTTCACCGGCCAGCGCCGTTCCGTTGTTTCTTTATGCACTCTGCAAAGAGCTTGACATGAAGCCGGAAACGTACCGTATCCGGAAAGAACGGTCGATATGGGTTCTATTTGCAGGTTCCTGTTTTGACTGCGACAGTTTTTTTGCCGAATATGGAACAGCAATGGCACAGATTTCCGATACCTGCCCTATTTCGGTACAGGGGATAATAGAAGGACTTGAAACCGGCGAGCTTTCCGCCGCAGCAGAGGATGGTAAAATCCACTGCCAGAAGCGCAGCGTTTCTGGACGCGATTTCCGGATGCTTTCCGATATTTGCGTAAAAATTGAGTTCACGGATGAATTCACCGAAGAGCCTCTCTATCATCTTCTCTCCGGAATACGTGCCGACAGCAGCTGTATTGCGGTAGAACGCAAATGGGAAAATTTTTCAGGTATGGGCGATATTCTTTCCACAGACTATTTCACCCACTTCCGTTATTTCATGTTGGAGGAGCCGGAAGAATTGAAATCTGCCTGCTTAAATGCGCTGTCAATTTCTCAAATGCAGGCGCTGTGGACAGAATTCCTTGCCGAACGCAGTTCTGCAGTGGAATTTGACTGGCTGTATGAACTGATGGAGCAGGAGCCAATATACAGCCTGTTTAACTGGGAACTCTCGCTACGGCTTGCTCTTTCCGAATTGAACATTACAGTCGTCAACAATAAAAATAATTTTGAAGTGCTTGACCAAGCTGGTGTGCGCATGCGTTTTGACTTTTCCTCCCCTGCAGCGGCCGAAAAGCTGTTTTTAAAAATTCTGTTTCCGGCTGTACCGGGACAAATATCTTAACAAAATCTTAATACCACGGCGGGAATGTTTATATCATTCTGACTCCCGCCGTGGTATACTATATCCAGAAAAAAGTGGAAAGGCGGCGAACGAATGGCAGAACAGCGCCCAACTCCGGAGGATTTGCTCAGACAAGTACGCATTGAACGGCGTGAGGATGACGAACCCCACGGCAAGCTGAAAATCTTTTTTGGTTATGCAGCAGGGGTTGGCAAAACCTATGCCATGCTGGAAGCGGCCCATCAGGCACAAAAAAGCGGTGTTGATGTGATAGCGGGCTACATTGAACCGCACACCCGTCCGGAAACGCTTGCCCTGCTGGACGGTTTGGAGCAGTTGCCGCCGCTGCGGGTACAGCACAAGGGGATCACCCTCAACGAATTCGATTTGGACGCGGCTATTGCACGCCGCCCCGAACTCATTCTTGTCGACGAGTTAGCCCACACCAACAGTGATGCCTGCCGTCACCGCAAACGCTACCAGGATATTGAAGAGCTGCTGAAAGCGGGAATTGATGTTTATACAACTGTAAATGTTCAGCACATTGAGAGTTTAAATGATATTGTCGCATCAATTACTGGCGTACTGGTACGGGAACGGATTCCGGACAGCGTATTTGATGACGCCGACCAGGTAGAGTTGGTGGATATTGAGCCGGATGATCTGATTGAACGGCTCAACCGCGGAAAAATCTACCGGCACGAACAGGCGGAGCGCGCACTTGGTCATTTCTTTACCCGGGAGAACCTTGTGGCACTGCGGGAAATTGCCCTGCGCCGCACAGCCGATCGAGTCAACAAAACAGCGGAGAAACAAAAGAGTCCGATTGCCAAAAACGCCTTTTACACCGAAGAACATATTCTCATCTGCCTTTCCAGTTCGCCTTCCAATGCTAAAGTGATTCGGACCGCAGCGCGGATGGCAAATGCTTTTCACGGGGCGTTTACTGCACTGTTTGTTGAAACGCCGGATTCCCCGGAGCTAAAGGATCAAAACCGCAGCAAGCTGCGCGAAAATTTAAAGCTGGCAGAGCAGCTTGGCGCACGGGTTGCAACTGTTTACGGAGACGATGTACCCTACCAGATTTCAGAATATGCCAAAGTGAGCGGGGTTTCCAAAATTGTAGTTGGCCGCTCCAACAACAAGCGGCGGCTGTTTAGCCGCCCGGCCCTTGTGGAACGCCTGACAAGGCTTGCCCCGAACATTGATATTTACATTATTCCAGATGGACGGCAGCCGTATGTCAAACGATTAAAACGCATGATACGCCCACCTGCTTTTTCGGTATTGGATGTCTTGAAAGCACTTGGGATATTGACGCTTGCCACCCTGCTCGGTTTTATATTTGACCAATGGGAATTCAGCGAAGCCAATATTATTACCATTTACCTGCTTGGTGTGCTCTCCATTGCCCTTGTTACCCGCGGCCGAATTTACAGCACGGTTTCTTCGGTGCTGAGCGTATTGATATTCAATTTCTTTTTCACCGAGCCGCGTTTCAGCCTGGAGGCACGCGATCCTGGATATCCCCTCACCTTTCTCGTTATGTTTTTGGCGGCGTTTATGGTTAGTACGCTGACCACCCGTGTCAAAAAGCAGGCAAGGCAGGCAGCACTTAAAGCCTACCGCACCGAAGTGTTGTTGGAAACCAGCCAAAAGCTTCAGCGCGCCAAAAGCCGGGAAGATATTTATGCGGAAATGGCACACCAAATGATCAAGCTGCTTAACGAAGCCGCAATCGTTTATCCGGTTGAAGGAGACCAGCTTGGCGAGCCGCTTATTTTCCCCAAAAGCGAAGACGCACCGGATATGGGACGTTTTACTGTGTCCGACGAACGTGCGGTAGCAGAATGGGCGTTTAAAAACAATAAATATGCAGGTGCAACCACCAGCACCCTGCCCGGCGCCAAATGCCTTTATCTTGCCGTGCGGGGATATGATTCGGTTCTCGCAGTTGTGGCGGTTGCCTTTGAAGGCGAGCCGCAGATTGATCCGTTTGACCGCAACATGCTCATTGCTATGCTCGGCGAATGCGGATTGGCATTGGAGAAGGAACAGATTAATGAAACCAAGAACGAAATTGCCGTACAGGCCAGACAGGAACAACTCCGCGCCAATTTACTGCGGGCCATTTCACATGACCTGCGCACCCCGCTTACCAGTATTTCCGGCAATGCGGGTATTCTGATGGAAAATGCCGGTGTGCTCTGCGAGGACAAACGCCAACAGCTTTATACCGATATTTACGACGATTCGATGTGGCTCATTAACCTTGTGGAAAATCTGCTTGCCGTGACCAAAATTGAGAACGGCACTATGAGCATTAGTCTACAGCCGGAGCTGCTCGAGGAGGTTATCCAGGAGGCGCTGCAGCACATCAACCGCAGGCGGAGCGAATATAACATTACCGTTTCGCTGGCGGATGACCTGCTGATGGCCAAAATGGACTCCCGGCTCATCATTCAGGTGTTCATCAATATTGTAGACAATGCCATTAAATACACCCCACCTGGCTCTACAATTTCCATTTCTGCCCGCCGAAGCGGCCGAATGGTGGAGGTTGAGATTGCTGACAGCGGAAATGGGATTCCAGACGAAGCAAAAGCCCACCTATTCGATATGTTCTATACCGCCGACAACGCCCGCGGCGACGGACGGCGCGGGCTTGGGCTTGGCCTTGCATTGTGCAAATCCATTGTTGGAGTGCATGGTGGGAGTATTGCCGTCAAAGACAACAAGCCGCACGGAGCGGTATTCTGTTTTACCTTACTGGCTGAGGAGCTGAATGTCGATGAACAATAAACCAAAAATTCTAGTGGTAGAGGACGACAAAGCCATACGCAATTTGATTACAACCACTCTGGAAACACAAGGATACCAGTATCATACCGCCGGAACCGGAAGCGCTTCTATTCTGGAAGCAGTTTCCAACCGGCCAGATCTGATGATCCTCGATCTTGGCCTGCCGGATATGGATGGGGTAGAGATTATAAAAAAGGTGCGCGGTTGGTCGAACCTGCCCATTATTGTGGTGAGTGCGCGTAGCGAGGACAAAGATAAGATTGACGCTCTTGATGCTGGTGCGGACGATTATCTCACCAAACCTTTCAGCGTAGACGAATTATTGGCACGGCTGCGGGTTTCGTTACGTCGTATTCGGTACGAAGAAGGCCCGGCAGCTGAAGAAAGTGTTTTTGAAAATGGCGGCATGAAAATTGACTATGCAGCCGGCTGTGTCTTTATGGACGGCAAAGAAATTCATCTGACGCCGATTGAATATAAGTTGCTCTGCCTGCTGGCAAAGCACGTGGGCAAGGTTCTCACCCACAACTTTATCCTGAAGGAAGTTTGGGGCAGCGCACTGCCGAACGACACCCCTTCCCTGCGCGTCTTTATGGCGACCCTTCGCAAAAAGATTGAGCCTGTTCCCTCACAACCAAAATACATTCAAACCCACATTGGGGTTGGTTACCGGATGCTCCGTTTAAGTGACGACGCAGTACAGTAATCCATTGCCAGATTTCTCCCGGCCCCCAACCGGGTTTCGCTTTCCATAAACAGGAGAAGGCCGGCGTTTGCCGGCCTTCTCGCTTTTTTCAAAGATCGATTCATAAATCCCGTATGAAATATGCCCCTTCGGTCTGATTTTAACAAAGCAGGATATTTCCGCCAGTTAGCTCTTATGCGGGATTGCTGAGGTGCCGTCCGGCTGTGCAGCAAATAGAGCCGGGCGGTATATGAACGCTTTGAAGATATCGCTATTTTCAATTTCAAAGACGATTTCTGACTTTGCAGAAGCTACAGGAAGTTAAAAAGCGGTAAACGTCTTTCAAAAGTTATCCATCCCACAAACCGGGAACCAGGCTTGCAAATTGTTTGGGCGAGTAACCAAACTCCTCCTTAAAACTGCGGGAGAAATTTGAATAATCGTTAAATCCGCTCTTGATAAAGGCGGTATTAACCGTTTCCCCCTCCTCCAACAGGGAACGGGCGGACATCAGCCGTTTCTTGAGAACATATTGGTGCAGGGTAAACCCAACATTTTGCTTAAACTGGCGGCTGAGGTGGTATTTGCTGATATAAAACTGCCCGGCGAGGGTATCCAGCGAGAGATCGCCCGCAAGATTTTCGTTGATGTAGCGAATGATGTCCCCGATTTTTTCGTTATAGCCAACCTCCGGCATTTCCCCGGCGGGCATGTCAAAATAGGCACGGTTGAGCAGCACCAACAGCTCGGTCAGGTAGGCGCGGCAGAGGGTGGAGCTGCCGTAGGCATCGCTGCCGTAGGCTGCCTCCAACTGCCCATAGAGTTTTTTGATCATGCGGAACAGCTCGCTTTGGGGGCGCAGAAGGTTGTTGTGATGGCGGGCGGATTCATCAAAGCAGGCGGTGAGGTTAATCTCGTTTTCCTCAATATGCCGGATATAGCTGGGACGCACCCAGATGACCACCCGCTCGTAGGTCTGGCCGGGTTCAATGAGCGGACGGTGAACCTCTTTGTTGTTGATGAGCAGAATATCCCCCGGCTTGAGGTAGTAGGTGCGCCCTTCAATGACGCAGTTCACCTTGCCGGAAATGAAATAGTAGATCTCATAAAAATCGTGGTTATGGTAATCAACCGAAAGGAGCCGGTGATCGGTAAAATGAAACAGCTCAAAGTTTGGGCGGTTCATGACCTGACGCGGGTTAAACTCCTGCGCATGGATGCTCATGCAGATTTCCCCTTTCTGTTTACTGCCGGATGAGAGCACACCGTTTTTGAGGAGGCGAAAGCGCCGTCCTTACGTGAAGAAACGCCGTATTTTTTCTGCTTTCTATAAGCGGAAAGCGCCTTTCTGTTCTCTGTTTTTATAGTACAGCAAGATTTGCAATTTTTCAAGCAACAATCGCTATTTATTATGCAAAAAATGATGTATACTGAAAGCAATTAAATGGAAAGGAGCACAGCTATGTCATTTATCAACGATTCTTTTCTGCTGCAAAGCGATACCGCACGGCTTCTGTACCACAACTACGCGGAAAAAATGCCGATTTTCGATTATCACTGCCATTTAAGCGCCAAAGAGGTGCTGGAAAACAAGCAGTTTAAAAACATCACCGAGCTTTGGCTTGCCGGGGACCACTACAAGTGGCGCCTGATGCGCGCCAACGGTGTGGAGGAACGCTTCATCACCGGGGATGCGGATCCTTACGAAAAATTTGAAAAATGGGCGGAAACCGTTTCCCGCAGCATTGGCAACCCGCTCTACCACTGGACGCATTTGGAACTCAAACGCTATTTTGGCGTGGACGAGCCGCTCCGCAAAGACAATGCCCGGGCGGTTTACGACACCTGCAACGCCCTTCTCCAGCAGGACAGCCACCGAGCCCGCGGCCTGATTGAGCAGTACGGCGTTGTGGCGCTCTGTACTACTGACGACCCGGCAGACAGCCTCGCTGACCACATTGCCTTGGCAGAGGATCCGACCTTCGGCGTACAGGTTTTGCCGACCTTCCGGCCGGACAAGGCCATCCACCTGGAAAACGAAGGATTTGCGGACTATGTGAAAACGCTGGGCGAAGCGGCCGGCATGCCGATTAAAACTCTGAATGATATGAAAACTGCCCTGCGCAAACGGGCGGAATTCTTCAAAGAGCACGGCTGCCTGCTCGCCGACCAGGCCTTCGGAGCTCCGCAGTTTGCGGAATACGGAAAAACCGACGCCGAAGGCGCTTTCATCAAAGCGATGCGCGGCGGGCGGCTGACCGAAAAAGACATCAACGCTTACCACACCGATATCATGGTTTATCTTGGCGGGGTTTATGAAGAGCTTGGCTTTGCCATGCAGCTTCATCTCGGTGTAGTGCGCAGCGTAAATACCCCCATGTTCCGCCTTGTGGGACCAGACACCGGCTTTGACGCCATTGGTGACGATCTTTCGGTGGAATCGATTATCCGGCTGCTTGATTATATGGCACAGAAAAATGTACTGCCAAAAACCATTCTGTACAGTCTCAACCCCAACGACAATGACAAACTGGCGGTTGCCGCCGGGTGTTTCCAGGAGGGACCGTCCGCCGGAAAGATCCAGTTTGGCGCCGCCTGGTGGTTCAACGACCACCGCGATGGCATGGTGAACCAGCTCCGCGCCCTTGCGAACACCGGTTTGCTGGCGAATTTTATCGGCATGCTGACCGACTCCCGCAGCTTTGTTTCCTACACCCGACATGAGTATTTCCGGCGTATCCTTTGCAGCCTGATTGCCGGATGGGTGGACGCGGGCGAGCTCCCGGCCGACCTCGATTGGCTCGGCGGGATTGTGGAGGACATTTGCTTCCGCAACGCGGCAAAATTCTTTGGACTTCCCGCCCAAAAAGCACTATAATAAAGACAAACAACACGCCATAACACTGCAACAGAAATGAGGGATTACCAATGAACACACCCCAGTACTGGCCTACATGGGAGGAGCTTCCCGCCATAAAAGGAATGCCGGACGTCACCATTGACAAGGATGGCAAGCCAATTAGCAACCTGGAGCAATGGGAAACACAGCGCGCTTACCTCAAAGAAATGTTTGCTCATTACATGTATGGGCATATTCCGCAGGAGCGCGGAAAGGTAACGGCGAATGTCGTCGAAAAATGCCTGAAATTTCACGAAAAAGCAGTGAACGAACACATTATCCTGACCTTTGGCGACGCCAAAAAGATACCGCTGCATGTACGGTTTATCTACCCGAACCAGCCGCAAAAGCGTTTTCCGGTTATCATCCGTTCCTGCGACAACATCTGGGAGGAGATTCCGCTGGAGGAAAAGGCACTGACCGAATACGGTTTTGCCCTCGCTGCGTTTAACCGTTGTGATCTTTGCGCCGACCGCACCATGAGGGAAATGCTGGCCAAATACCGCCGCGGCGAGCTTACTGACGGCGCACCCTCCACCATGGAAGCTCTGAAAAAAATGGACGCCCTCACCCCCGCGGATGAGGACCTGGACCACACTTCCAGCGCCGTTACCGAGGCTTACCCCGGCTACGACTGGGGACAGACGGCACAGTGGGGCTTTGGGTACAGCCTTGTGACCGACTACCTGGAAACCCTCCCGTTTATTGACAGTCAAAAAATCTGCTTTACCGGGCATTCACGCCTCGGCAAAGCCGCTCTTTGTGCCGGTATTTACGACGATCGCGCGGCAGTTGTCACTCCCAATGGCTCCGGCTGTGGTGGTGTGGGTTCTTTCCGTTTTCTTGGCGGGCATGAGGGGCTCCAGCAGAATCCGACCAAGTGCGAAGCCATTGGCGGTATTATGGGGTTTGCCCCGGAATGGTGGTGCCCGGAATTTGCAAAATTCGGTGACAACGCCATCTTCCCCAAACGCGAGGAACACCTCCCGTTTGACGCAAACACCCTGCGCGCTTCGATTGCGCCGCGCGCCTGCTTTACTACCGAAGGGCTTTCGGATGATTGGTCCAACCCCTGCGGCACTCAATACGCCTGGGAGGACGCCCAGCCGCTGTTTGACGCTTTGGGCATTCCGGAGCGCAACGGCATCCACTACCGGGAGGGCGGGCATGCGCACAACGAAGAGGACTGGCAGGCCCTGCTCACCTACCTCAATTTCTACTATTTTGGCAAACCGCTGACGGATGACATCAACCAGAAACGGTTTGCACGGTAACCGCTCCATCTTAACAACCAGTTTGTCCTGCGGGTTTCCGCCTGCCAGACAAAGGACTGGCTGCGGCAAACGCTACATTGGAAGGAGTAGAAACCCAATGAAATACGACATTGAAACGGCTGTCGACCGCCGGGGGACCGGCGCATACAAATGGTCCAAACTGGAGGAGGTTTGCGGGGATTCCTCGGAGAACATTTTCCCCTTTTCGGTTGCGGACAACGACCTCCCTACCCTGCCGCCCATTGTGGACGGGTTAAAACAAGCGCTGGGAACCACCGTCTTTGGCTATACAGCTGCTTCCACCGCTTACCGGGGCGCGGTCTGCGGCTGGATGAAAGGGCGGCACGGCTGGGAGATCCAGCCGGAATGGATTGTTCCCTGCAGCGGTGTTGTCTATGCGCTTTACAACTGTGTACGCGCCTACACCAAACCGCAGGATGGCGTCCTGATTATGACGCCAGTTTATCCCCCGTTTTACAACGCTGTCACCGAAAATGGGCGACACGTGGTGGAAAATCCATTGCTCTGGAAAGACGACCATTACGCCATTGATTTTGCGGATTTGGAGCGCAAGGCGAAGGATCCGGCTAACACCCTGCTCCTGCTGTGCAGCCCGCACAATCCGGTTGGACGGGTCTGGACCGAGGAGGAGCTGCTCAAAATTGGCGACATCTGCCTGCAAAACGGCGTTATGGTGATTTCGGATGAAATCCACTCCGATTTGATACTTCCCAGCTTCCGTCATATCCCCCTTGTAAGCCTGCGGGAGGAATTTGTCGGCCGTTTTGTGACCTGTACCGCGCCCAGCAAAACCTTTAACCTCGCCGGGCTGCAATGCTCCAACATCATCATCCAGAACCCGGAGGTGCGTTCCGCGTTCCGGGAGGCGATGGGAAAAGCGGGGCACTCTGACGTCAATGTTCTGGGAATGAAAGCATGCGAAATTGCCTACACCCAGTGTGGGGACTGGCCGGAGCAGTTCACCTCCCTCATTGACCGCAACCGCCGGCTTTGCG
The DNA here is from genome assembly GCA_003150405.1 of Clostridiales bacterium. Classification (GTDB taxonomy): domain Bacteria; phylum Bacillota; class Clostridia; order Oscillospirales; family Ruminococcaceae; genus Metaruminococcus_A. Next base: position 31,004 of record QAMM01000003.1, on the reverse strand, counting down.
AGGAATTTATGGCGGCGCATATCCCGGAAATTAAGGTCTGCCCCATGCAGGGTACCTATCTCCAATGGTGGGACTGCAGGAAGCTCGGAATGACCCGCGAAACCCTGGAGGATTTTCTGTATACCAAGGCCTTGTTGTTTGCAAACCAGGGGCATACCTTTGGGACAGGCGGCGAAGGCTTTGTGCGGATGAACATCGCCTGCCCGACCCACGTTCTGGAGCAGGCTCTGCTCCGGCTGGAACAGGCTCTGCGGCAACGGTAAGCCGCAGCCAGATAGTTTGAAACCTATCCGCTGCCGGAAACGGCGCGGAATTCCCGGAAAGGGATATAAAAAAGCGAAAGGAAGAATGTTATGAGCGCACTTTACGATTGCTGGCTCCGCTATGACACCAACCTCGACAAGCTGGACAGGGAGATGCTCAAAGCAAATCTCTCCACCATCAGCGTAGAAAAGGGAGACGACATCACCGCCTCTGCGGTTGAGGAAATTGCCCGGTTCTGCAAGGCAGTTGGACTGGACGAGCCTAAAATGGTGGATTCCGGCGCTGCCCTCCGCCTGGTTGCGGAGTTGCCCGCCATCGGCCACAAGGACGGATTCCTCATTGAGAAAAGCAGCCACGGCTTTATGATTGCCGGCGAAAATTCGGTTGGCCTGCTTTATGGCGTATTCAGCCTGCTTCAGGGGCTTGCAATGGGCAAAACCCCGGAGGAATGCTGTAAAATGGACTATCCCCGCAACCAGTTCCGCATGATCAACCAGTGGGACAACGGCGACGGAGACATTGAGCGTGGTTACGCCGGACGCTCCATCTTCTTTCAAGATTACAAATTCATGGAGGATACCAGCCGCATCAAAGACTACGCGCGGATGATGGCCTCGGTTGGGCTCAACGCCATTTCCATCAACAACGTCAACGTCCATTACAACGAGACCAAGTTCATCACGCCGGAATACCTGCCGATGGTTGCAAAGTATGCCGACGTATTCCGCCGCTATGGCATTAAAATGTTCTTGAGCATCAACTTTGCCGCGCCGATGCAGCTCGCCGGGCTGGAGGTTTCCGACCCGCTGGACGAGCGGGTGCGCGCCTGGTGGAAAGAGGCGGCCAAAACCATTTATGAGGCGATTCCGTATTTTGGCGGCTTTCTGGTCAAGGCCGATTCGGAGGGTCGTCCCGGCCCATTCACCTACGGGCGCAACCATGCGGACGGCTCCAACATGCTGGCAGAGGCGCTGGCCCCTTACGGCGGGCTTGTCATCTGGCGCTGCTTTGTCTACAACTGCCAGCAGGACTGGCGCGACCGCTCCACCGACCGCGCCCGCGCCGCTTACGACCACTTTATGCCACTGGACGGCAAATTTGCGGACAATGTTGTGCTGCAAATCAAAAACGGGCCGATGGACTTCCAGATTCGCGAGGGATTCTCCCCGTTGCTGGGCGCCATGCCGCACACCAACCAGTTCCTGGAGTTTGAAATCACGCAGGAATACACCGGCCAACAGAAGCATTTGTGCTACCTCATTCCGATGTGGAAAGAGGTGCTGGATTTTGACACCTATGCCAAAGGAGAAGGCTCGTATATCAAAAAAATGTGCGACGGCAGTCTGCACAACCCGAAATACGCCGGGATTGCGGCGGTCTCCAATATCGGTGATGATGAGTGCTGGACCGGTCACCCGCTGGCACAGGCAAACCTCTACGGTTACGGCCGGCTCTGCTGGAACGCGGATTTGACGGCTGAGGGAATTGCCCGCGAGTGGATTTCTCTCACGCTGAGCACCGGCAAAGAGGTTATGGACGTGGTTCTGCCAATGATGCTTGGTTCCCGTGTGACCTATGAGAATTATACCTCCCCGCTCGGCGTGGGCTGGATGGTCTACCCGCACCACCACTATGGCCCCAGCATTGACGGCTACGAATACACCCCGTGGGGCACCTATCACTTTGCCGACTGGAAGGGCATTGGTGTAGACCGCACCGTTGCCACCGGCACCGGCTTTGCAGGCCAGTACTTTGAGCCAAACGCCTCGATGTACGAGCATGTAGAGACCTGCCCGGAGGAGCTGCTGCTTTTCTTCCACCACGTTGATTACACCTATAAGCTCAAATCCGGCAAAACGCTGCTGCAGCACATCTATGACACCCACTTTGAGGGCGTTGAAACGGTGGATGAATATGTGAAGGCATGGGATACGCTGGAGGGTAAAATCCAGCCGGATATCTTTAAACTGGTACAGGAGCGGTTTGCTATCCAGAAGCACGACTGCCGTGAGTGGCGCGACATTGTCAACACCTATTTCTACCGTCACACCGGCGTTCCGGATGAAAAAGGCCGCAAGATTTATCCATAAGCGGACGGCATTGGAAAACAGAGCCTGAAACCCCGCTGTTTTCTCTGTTTCCCTTCGGTCTCCGTCCTTCATGCGGAAGTGCAAAAGCCGACTCACCCGTTTTCGGACGGCATTGCCCGCTGAAAAGCTGACCGGTTTCCGGCGGGCATGCGTTTTTTCAAGGTGGCCACACCATACAAGGCATTTAATGGCTTCCCTCTGTCCGGTCTGCCGCCGGACAGAGGGCCATTGCAGGATAGACCCAGTTTTATTACAGAAAGGATGTTACCCTTATGACAAACTTAAAAGACAAGGTTATTGTAATCACCGGCGCAGGTGGCGTACTGTGCAGTTACTTTGCCAAGGAACTGGCAAAGGACGGCGCCAAGGTCGCGTTGCTCGACTTAAACCTGGAGGCTGCTCAGAAATACGCGGACGAAATTACCAAAGACGGCGGCAAAGCGATTGCAGTGGAATGCAATGTGCTGGAGCCGGAAAAGGTGAAAGCTGCGCACGAGGCGGTAAAAGCGGCGTTTGGCCCCTGCAACATTCTCATTAACGGCGCGGGCGGCAACAACCCAATGGCGACCACTACTCAGGAGCTCTTTACCGTTGAGGACTGGAAAAACCCGAACGAGCGCACCCTGCTCGACATTGACGCAAACGCCTTTATGAAGGTCTTTTCCATTAACTTCATGGGCACCCTCATTGTCACCCAGGAGTTTGCCCCGGATATGGTGGAGGCAGGCAAAGGTTCGATCCTCAACATCTCCTCGATGGCTTCCGCTTCCCCAATGACCAAGGTACCGGCCTATGCGGCGGCAAAAGCCGGCATTACCAACTTCACCAAATACCTTTGTGTTTACTTTGCCGAGTGCGGCATCCGTGTCAACGCAATCGCCCCCGGCTTCTTTGAAACCATTCAGAACGCAGCTCTGCTGCGCAATCCGGACGGCTCGCTGACCGAGCGCTCCCACAAAATCCTGACCCATACCCCTATGAAACGCTTTGGCGTTGTGGAGGATCTCATCGGAACCGTTCGTTATCTCATCGATGACGATGCCGCGGCCTTTGTTTCCGGCATTGAGGTGCCGATTGACGGCGGCTTCTGGGCATACTCCGGCGTCTGATTGCCGCCGATATGCTCCCGGGAATGCTTTCTGTGGTCTGATGCACCGGCTTTTACAGCCGGTGCGCCTGACCGCTGAAAGGCCTGTTTCTTTTGGATCATCCACAGGGATGATCTGTTACATATCATTTTAGGAGGAATCCATCCATGAGAATGACATTCCGCTGGTACGGCGAGAACAACGACAACATCTCGCTCCAGTCCATCAAACAGGTGCCGTATATTAAGGGCATCATCACATCCCTGCTTGACGTTCCGGCGGGCGAGCTGTGGGAATACGACGACATTATGAAGGTCAAAGCGCAGGTTGAAAAAGCTGGCCTGACGCTGGACGGCATTGAGAGCGTCAATGTCCATGAGGACATCAAGCTCGGTCTGCCGACCCGTGAAAAGTATATTGAGAATTACAAAAAGACGCTGGTTAATCTTGGCAAAGCGGGCATCCACATGGTCTGCTACAACTTCATGCCGGTGTTTGACTTCACCAAGACCGAGATGGCGTATGTTCTGCCGGACGGCTCCAACACCATGGCGTTTGACCAAAGCGTAATTGACGCCTCCTCTCCGGACGACATGTTTAAAATGGTGGAATCCGGTGCAAACGGCTTTGTCCTCCCTGGCTGGGAACCGAGCCGCGTGCCGTATATTAAGGAATCCCTGGAAAAATACAAGGGCGTAACCGACGATGATCTGCGGGAAAACTACAAGTATTTCCTCCAGCAGGTTATTCCGGTGGCCGAGGAACAGAACATCAAAATGGCGGTTCATTCCGACGACCCGCCGTGGAACCTGTTTGGCCTGCCCCGCATTGTCAGCAGCAAGGAGAATCTCCAGAAAATTGTAGATATGGTGGATTCCCCTTCCAACTGCCTGACCGTCTGCACCGGCTCGCTTGGCTCCAACCCGAACAATGACATTGTGGATATTGTGGATCACTTCTCCAAGATCGACCGCATTGCATTTATGCACATCCGCAACATCAAATTTGTCAAGCCGGGGATGTTCTACGAAGGCGCACACCTCACCGAGGAAGGCGACATCAACATTTACAAGGTGCTGGAAACCCTACACAAAAACGGATATAAGGGGCTTATCCGCCCCGACCACGGCCGCATGATCTGGGACGAACAGGGCCGCCCGGGCTATGGCCTGTACGACCGCGCGCTGGGCGCCGCCTACATGGTGGGCATCATTGAGGCACTTGAGAAATCCGGCAAATAATCCGTACAGACACGGCTAATCGGCCGCAGATACGTGAAAGGAACGAAAAAACATGTGCGAGATATTTGAGCAGATCAGCAAAATCGGCATTGTGCCGGTGATTAAGATTGACGATGCAGAAAAGGCCCTTCCGCTTGCAGACGCGCTCATCAAAGGCGGCCTGCCAGTGGCGGAGGTGACCTTCCGCACCGACGAGGCAGCGGAGGCCATTTCCCGCATTGCGGAAAAATACCCGGAGATGCTGGTGGGTGCAGGAACTGTTCTCACCACCGCTCAGGTGGACAGTGCCGTAAAAGCGGGTGCAAAGTTTATTGTGGCGCCGGGTTTTAACCCGGCTATTGTGAAATACTGTCAGGAGAAGGGAGTTCCGATGATTCCGGGCTGCTCCTCTCCGACCGATATTGAGGCAGCTCTGGAGCTTGGGCTTGACACCGTCAAATTTTTCCCGGCGGAAGCGGCGGGCGGCCTTGCAATGATCAAGGCGATGAGCGCGCCCTACGGTAATGTGAAATTCATGCCGACCGGCGGAATTTCCCCTAAAAATCTGAACGAGTACCTCTCTTTCTCCAAAATTGTGGCCTGCGGCGGGAGCTGGATGGTTACCGATGCACTGTTAAAAGAGGAGCGCTATGACGAAATCACGGCGCTGGCACAGCAGGCGGTTATGACCATGCTTGGCTTCAAGCTGGTGCATATTGGCATCAACGCGAGGACTGGAGACGCTGCAATGGCACAGGCGAAGCAATTTGCTGCGCTGTTCGGTATGGCGATTAACGACGGGGAAAAGTCCATCTTCATGGACGACGTCATCGAAATCATGAAGTTTGACGGGCGTGGCGCCAATGGACACATTGCCATCCAGACAAACGACATCCGCCGCGCAATGTATTACCTCTCGGGCAAGGGAATTTCGTTTATTGAGGATTCCAAGACCTACGATGCAAACGGCAAGCTGAACCTTGTTTACCTGGAGGGAGAAATCGGCGGGTTTGCCATTCACCTCAAACAAAAAGCGTGACAACGGAGGGCTATCATGGAAAGACGATTTGACGCCATCAGTTTGGGCGAAGTCATGCTCCGCCTGACCCCGGTCGGCAAAGAGCGGCTCTGTCGCGCCACCGTGCTGGACAGCCGCCCCGGCGGCTCGGAGCTCAACGTCATGGCGGGGATTTCGGCGCTGGGCCTCAAAACAGCCTTTGCCACCAAGCTCCCCATCAACGCCATCCGAGACTATATTACCGGGCAGATGCGCATGTTAGGCGTGGACGACTGCTATATTGCGGATGACACAGCGGACAGCGCACGGGTCGGCACCTACTACATGGAAAGCGGCGCGACCCCGCGCAAGCCCAGCGTGGTGTATGACCGCAAAAATTCTTCTCCCTCCCGGTTCCGGGCGGAGGATCTTCCGGAGTGGATTTACACCGATACCCGGCTGTTCCACACCAGCGGTATTACCCTCGCGCTTTCGGACGAGGTCTGCGCCGCCGCGACAGCCGTTATCAAGCGGTTTAAAGAAAATGGGACGCTCATTTCCTTTGACGTCAACTACCGGGCTAACCTCTGGGGAGAGGAAAAGGCGAAAGCCGCCATTGAGGCAGTGCTGCCGTACATTGATATCCTCTTTATTTCAGAGGAGAGCTGCCGCAGGATGTTCGGCCGCACCGGCGAGCTGCACGACATCATGAAAGAATTTGCGGAGACCTACAATCTTCAGGTTGTGGCGACGACTAAGCGGAAGATCAACAGCCCCTCAAGCCATGACTTTACCTCGGAGCTATACGACGCAAAAAGCGGCGTCTTCTATACCGAGGAGCCGTACCGGAACATCGAAGTGGTGGATCGCATTGGCAGCGGCGACGCCTATGTATCTGGCGTGTTGTACGCTATCCTTTCTGGGCTCACCATGCAACAGGCTGTGGAATACGGCAACGCTATGGCAGCGGTCAAAGAGACTGTTGCAGGCGACCTGCCCTGCACCAGCCTGCGGGAGATCAATGGCATAATCAGGGCACACCACAGCACCGGCCCACAGAGCGAAATGAACCGGTAAACACGAATCCAATCCGTAAAAAGCAAATCTGCCGTTGTTTGGGAATTTCTCAAACAACGGCAGATTTGCTTTTTTGGACTGAACGATATTCGCCACTATCCCCGCGCTGTATGTCCAGCCATCTCCTATCTGCGCACCGATTAAAAGAACGCTTTAGGAAGATTTGTACCAGACAGCATCCAATCGCATGCGCTATGCCGACTTCCTGAGCGCCTGATACTCCTCCTGTGCGCTGCGCATAGCTTCCTGTGGGGTTTGTTCACCGCGGACGACCGAATCCAAAGGGGAATAAAAAACATTGTAAATATCCAACCCCCAACGCCATTCAAGCGGCGGGAAAGTTTCTACACCCTCCTGCGCCGTATACTCAATCACTTCCCGGATATGGCGCGGAACCTTTTCGACGTCATAATCCACCGCTTGAACCGCCGGAACCTGCCACGCTTCTTCAAGCAGTGCGCGCTGCACCGGGTCGGAGGTCATATATTTGAGAAATTCCACAGCGAGCTCCGGGTGCTCGGTTTTGCTGGAAACGGCAATGTTTTCAGCAACGCCGATCCATTGCTTCGACGTTCCGAGCGGCTCCTGCACCTGTGGGAACGGCAATACGCCAAAATCCTCACGGGGCGCTTCGTTGTCAAATCTTTCACTGAGCTGATACATCGTATGGTGGCGGAAAATAGCGGCCGGGCCGGACTGATATAAACTGTCGTTCACCTGCACATAGTTTTCTTCATACAGTTGTGCAGCCAGCGCACAGGCACGCTCAAAGCAGGGCTGGAAAAAAGTGGCGTTTTTGTCCAGATTTCCGATGGCTTCCACAGCCTCCCGCCCGCCAAACCGGTAAACGGCATAGGCCGCGTATAGTTCCGGTTCATAATAAAAATCCAAACTCGAAGAAAGTGGTTCAATTTCCGCTGCTTTCAGGCTGCGGCAAGCATCTAAAAAGTCCTGCCAGGTCTCAATATCAGCAGCGTTGACCCCAGCCTGTTCAAACAGTTCAATGTCATAGTACAGGTACGAATAATTAATACTCAGCGGAATGCCATATACACCGTCTTCAACCGTCATCTGATTGAGGATACCACCCCGGAAGGACTGCTTCCAATCCGAATCCTGATTAAGGTAGGGCGCCAGATCCAGGTACTCTCCTTCTGCCACGTTTTTACGGGAAAGATCATAGTCCCAATACAAATCAGTTTCAACCGAAGGCTGCATTTCCGCCTCCAAATCAGACAACCACAAGGTCTCTACAAAAATGTTGTAGGGATTGGATTCATTAAACGCGTCCACCGCCTTATAAATTTCCACCGACGAATGATCCGGCGCGTCGCGTGAGACATGATACCGGAAAGTCAGCCTGGTTGTCTCCCCCGACGTCGAGACGGACGGCGCAGATGGTTCACTGCCGGAATTCACCACTTGTTCTTCCGAAGCCGCCATACAGCCAGTCAAACAGCACACGGCCAAAATCTCGGCAACCAAACGCTTCCATTTCATAACAACATCCTTTCTTTCCAAACAGCACGGTGTTTTCTGTAAAATGCAAACAAATGACTGCCCTCAATACAACATCACTCCATTTCATAGCCCTACACAGGGAAAACAAAACCATTTTCTTGTGCGACACAGAGCTTCGCTTATTTACTCCTCAGAATCCGCTGTCTGCTGGTGCGGCGCCTGGATAACGATTTTCCCATCCTCCAGCTCAACAAGCAGCTTATTTCCATTCCCGGCTCCAATTTGTTCGAGATACTCGCGCGGGATTTGAAGCCGCCCAGCACGGTCGAGTACAGCGAGCTCAACATGGGTCTCCTCCTCGCGGAGAGAACCGATATGGCCAAGCTCATCGGCATAAGAGGTCTTGCGCAGAATTTCACTGCTGGTGCGCCCGTCGCGGATGGCGACAACACGATCCACCTTGCGGGAAAGCGCCATATCGTGGGTGACGATGATGATGGTAACACCGGTCGCGCGGTTGACCTCCCGAAAAACGTTGAGGATTTGATCCGAGGTGCGGCTGTCCACCGCGCCGGTCGGTTCATCGGCAAGGAGCAGCTTTGGGCTATTCGCAAGCGCGATGGCAATGGCGACTCGCTGCTGTTCGCCGCCGGACATCTCGTGTAGTTTGTTGTTCCTGCGGTGGGAGAGGCCCACTGCGTCCAGCAGCTCCAGCGCGCGGTTATGATCCACCTTACCGTTTAGCCGCATGGGCAGTTCAATGTTCTCGGTGGCGGACAGGTACGGGATCAGGTTGCGGGCGTTGTTCTGCCAGACGAATCCAACCGTATTGCGCTTGTAGCGGATGAGATCATGGTCGGTGAACTTACCGAGGTTGAGTCCATCCACCAAAATAGTGCCGGCAGAGGGTTTGTCCAGTCCACCGAGCATATTGAGCAGGGTGGATTTTCCGCTGCCGCTGTTGCCGATGATGGCGGTGATTTCGCCATACTCTACGCTCAAATCAAGCCCTTGCAGGGCAACAACCTCGGTTTCATCAGTTTTATAAATTTTGACAAGGTTTTCGCACAGGACGATTTCTTTCTGATCAGCCATCCACAATCACCCCGTCCTGCAAGGAATACACCACATCTGCAATTTCCATCATATTCGGATCATGGGTGGTCATGACAATGGTGACACCCTCCTTTTCAATTAAATCCTTAAAGGTTTTCATAACATAAAGCCCCATTGCCGTGTCAAGCTCGGCCGTTGGCTCATCCGCAAAGATGAGCTTGGGCCGGTGTGAGATGGCGCGCGCGATAGCGACACGCTGCTGTTCACCGCCCGACATTTCCTGCGGGCGGTGGCTGGCGCGTTTGGACAAGCCGACCAAATCCAAACTTTCCATTGCACGCTGCTGACGTTCCGCCGCCGGGGTGCCGGCAATCCGCATGCCGAACTCAACGTTTTCATAGGCAGACATGTTGGCCATCAAAGCGACTGACTGGAACACAAAGCCGGTATTCAGGCGGCGAAATTCATCCCGCTCGGTTTCACTGAGCTTGGTAATATCGGTTCCCTCAAACCAGATTTCACCCGATGTTGGGAAATCCAGCGCGCCGAGGGAATTGAGCAGCGTCGTTTTTCCGGAACCGGAACGGCCCCGCAGAATGGTGAGCTTGCCTTTTGGTATTTCCACCGAGACATTGCTCAGGGCGTGGACTGTTTCGTGGCCGGAACGATAGTCCCGGCAAACATTTTTGGTATATAAAATTGGTACTTCCATGGTTTAATCCTCCCCCAGTTTGAGTGCCTGGTCCATTTTGATGCGCGAGATAATGACCCCAAGCACCACGCCGCCGACTACCAGCATAACACCTAAAATGGCGAAGATACGCAGGTAATCCTCAAAATAAGCGACCACCAGAAACGGCGGTACCTGCTCTGACGGACTGTAAACCATTTGCAGCAGCGGCACGAACAGATTGGAGGACAGGGTGCCGACGAGCACCCCAACGAGGATGGCAACCCCGGAAATGAGCACCTGCTCCCATACAATCATTCCAACGAGCTTGCGCTTGGAAAGGCCCATAGCGCGCAGGATGCCAAACTGGAGGGTGCGCTCCCGAATGTTGAAAATCCAGTAAATCAGGAAACCGATGAAGGTAACCGTCATAATAATGATGAAGCCGAGGGTCAACATGCCGTTGGTACCCTGGAGCATAGGGTCATTTTTGGCTGCGACCAGGTCCTGCTGACGGTTCTGAATGGTGTCAAACTTGATATCTTTTTCCTCGAACTCCTGATAAATCTGTTCTGATGTGACGCCCAGCGCCCGCTTCATCCAAATCTCATAGGGGCGAATGTTCCCGCCTTCATTAAGGCAGCCAAGATTTGCAATAATAAACCGCGGGGTTTCACCGTCCGCATCCTGATTGGGATTGATGGTTGGCCAATAATCGATAACACCACAGACCATGACCTCTCTTGGCTTGACCTGCCCGGTCCAGGAAAGACTGACCTTATCCCCCGGCCGAATTCCGGCGCTTTCCGCAATGCTGCGGGAAATAAAAACAGCGCTGGGATCCTCGGTAAGGATGTTTAAATATTCATTGATATGAACCGGCAGCAGATCGCTGCGGCTCCAGACCACTTCGCCAAACTCATGAGGAACAATCCCCATAAGCTGCAAATTTTGAAGCGAATGCGCGCCAGAACCATTCTGGCTCAGTGAGGCATTATCGTCCCGGTACACCTTTGTAGCCCGCTCAATGGTATCAAGCTGGGTATAAGGAACAAAATCCGGTTCGGTGTAAACATACATATTGCTCACCTTGGAAGAATCAAAATCCGCCGCATTTTCATCATAAGGAACCGTATTTCCATTTTCGTCGTACATCACCTTGACGGTATCATACTTCCAGGTGTTCGTGATAACGAGATCGGCGCCGTCTGCATACATCACCCGGTCCTCAATAAAGGTATTGACGGTTCGGGCTGAGACGGTATTAAAGATTCCTAGTGAGACCGTCATCATTAAAAACACCATGAGAAAATGACTGCTGCGGGTGCGGGAGACATTGATGAGCGACGCATAGGCTGCCGGAGCCCAACGTTTGCGTCCGATGCGGAATACCAGCCGGATGAGCAGCGGATAAAGCCGCAGGAACAGCAGCGCGGCGGCCAAAATGAACAGGGTGCTAATGAGGAAGAGCAAGGGATCCATTGGCACATCGGTGCCGGAGACGCCGACATCCGTAAGCATTTTCATGCTGCTGCGGTAGGAAAAATAACCGTAAAGCGCAATCCCCATAAGAACAACATCCAGGTAAAACTTTTTCCAGAATGGTTTGTCGGTGTTACGGCTTTTGGCACGTTTATGTTTGACAATGTTGCCGCGCGCCTGCATGAGCACCGGCACCAGCATGGTAACGAGAAAGGCGGCAATGGCGAGCAGCGCGTAGATATAAGCGTCCGGCACCATTTCCACCTGTATTCCCTTGCGAGATACAAATTCAAGGAATCCGTCCGACAGGCCGAGGATGCCGCAGACAGCATAGCCAATGAGCGGGCCGGCAAGCAAAGCGACCAGACCGATGAGCGCCCCTTCGGCCAGGTAGCTGTCAAAAATTTGCAGATTGCTGGCACCGCGGCTTTTCTGCACCGCAATGTCATCGCTGTCATAATCTACTATGAGCTTGGAGACCATGAACACATAGAGAAGCAGCATGAGGATGACCGGTATCTGCAAAATCCATAGGGTCATGGAAAGGGAACCAAGCCGCGAAGAATAGCTTGCTAAGATGTCCCCCATTACTGTATTGAACCGCACATCATCGGTAAACTGACGCTGCTGGCTCGCAAGGACCGACTGGTAATGCCCGGCCTGCTGCACCTTCATTTGGGTATAATCCAGTGCAAAATTCCAGGAGGAAGAGTAAAACAGTTCTCCATCCCCCTCTAAAAACCGCTGTTCAAACAAGGCGCTGTCCATGACAACAACCTCTTTAAATGCGGTTTGGGGTTGGCTCCAGTAAAGATCGCTTCCATCGGTATACCGAAAAACGCCGGTGACGCGGATTTTAACTGGTTCCATAACGCCCGCCTGACTGTATGTAACGACCGCAGTATCCCCTGTAGACAGGCTCAGGGTACCCATTGCGTTTTCGTCCACCATAACCTCAATGACGCCGTCCGGATCCGGCTGAGACGACGGAAGAGCGCCGGAAATTATAGTAACATGGTCTCCAATGCCTTCCATTGCTGTAAACTGCACCTTGCGGGATTTGGTTTCATCCCCCGCGTAAATATCCGGCAGAACCCGCATAGGCTTGGCCGTCAAACGTTGGGACTGTGCCAGCACCGGCAGGCCCAGCTGTTCGATAAAACCGTTCTGGATAATGCTCTCCGACTGACGATAATTCGCTAAAAATTCTTCGCCGGAGGCATTTTGTCCCACATACTGGTTAATGACATACTGGCCGGGGTACTGGTTGTTTTCAAGCTGGTAATTTTCCAGATCTTTAATAAGCATACGCTGGTAGATGCTGTTGGAATAAATGGGCATACAGCTGATGGTGGCGACCGCAAGGAGGCAGCCTATGGTCAGACATATCACCATCCACTTGTTCCGAAGCATCTTCCGCATTACAAGTAAAAACAAGCGGCTTCCTCCTTAGTTGGTAATAACCTGTTCGCCCACATCCACCCCTTTTACAATTTCCGCCTGGGTCGAGGTGAGGATGCCAACGTCCACGGCACGTTCACTTTTTACGCCATCTTTAAAAATACTGACGTAATAGGAGCCGCTGCTTCCGGTCACTGCGCTGCGCGGCACAAGGACAACATTTTCCCGTGTGGCGGTAACCGCTTTATACTGGGCTTTTTCTCCAATTTCCAACGCCGGAGAACCTTCTGCCGAGAACCGAACTTTGCCGTCAAATTCACTTTTCAGATCATCCGGTACACTGGCCCGGGTTGCGCTGACTTTACCTGCATATTCCTGTCCGTCAATGGTAAGGGTGACATTCATACCAAATACCAGCTTATCCGCTTTGGAACCGGTGTACTCAAAGCTAAGGCTGGAGACATCTGCTACCTTACAGACAACGTTGCGCATGGGAATATTATCGCCGACGTTCGCGTCAGTTAGATAGGTCACCACTCCGTCAATGGGAGCATATACCGTAGTTTCAGATATTTCTTTTTCCAGTGATTGAATGTTGAGCTCTGACTGCTTGATCTGAAGCTCGACAAGCTGAGCGTCAAAATTGACTTTATTGCCTTTGGTGTCGGTATCCGGCAGACCTTTGGCGCGCGCCCGCTCCAGATTGATTTTCAGCATTTGCAGATTGATCTTTTCTTTTTCAAGCTGCGCTTCGGCGTCGCCGCCGTCCAACCGAGCAATGACCTGACCTTTAGTCACAGTATCCCCGACCACAACCTCTTTGGAGCGGAGAACGCCGCTGCGCTCCCCAAACGAAAGGGAATACTCCTGTGTTGCAACCGCAGTGCAGGTGTCAGACACTTCTTCCGAAATTGTGCCGACAACGGCTTCTTCTGTGGTATACTCCACCTCAACCGGCTGTTTAAGCGGCGGGGCAAGCGTCTCTTCTTCCTGCGGGAACATGGAGCAGCCGCTGAGGACCAGCAATGCGCAGCCCAACGCAATTCCTTGTCTCATTCTGTGTTTTGTGTTTCGATGCATGGTTTCACTCCTGTTAAAACGACGTAATTTTATATAATACTTATCTTTCATTTTATGATCGCACCCAGGCAAAGTCAAGTCATATCGCACTTTTCAGAGACAATTTCTGTCTATATCTTTATGCAATTTGCACAAAAAAGGCACATGAATTCTCATGTGCCCTTTGGCTACAGAATAATGCAAATTAATCCGCTGCACCCTTCATTGATGATGCGTTCAATGGTTTCCTGAAGTTTCAGGCGTGCATCCGGCGGCATGCGGTAGAGTTTGTTGTGCAAACCGTCGTTGACCAGCTCGTGGAGGGACTTTCCAAAGATATTGGAATCCCAAATCTGCTGGGGATTTTCCTCAAATTCTTTGAGCAGGTATTGCATGAGTTCCTCTGACTGTTTCTCATTGCCGACAATGGGACTGACTTCGGTGGTGATGTCTGCCCGCAGCAAATGTAGGGAGGGCGCGCTGGCGCGCAGCTTTACGCCGTAACGGCCGCCCTGTTTGACAATTTCCGGCTCTTCCAGGCTCAGCTCATCCATTGATGGCATGACAATGCCATAGCCGGTGGCATTAACCTCTTCAAGAGCCGCTTTAATTTTATCAAACTGCTTTTTCATTGCAGCAAGTTCAATCATACAAGGCATAAGCTTGCTTTCGTCGTCGATTTCCAGCCCGGTGACCTCTCCCAAAATTTTATAGAACAGGTCGTTTTTGAGCAGCACCTCAATTTTAGCGGTTCCGCTACCCATATCCAGGGAGGCAACGCTGCATTTGGCCACATATTCGCACGCGCTAATTCCTGAAGCCACACCGCTGACACCACTCATATGGGTAAGCGAGGAAGCTGATTCCTTGATGGCGCCGAACACAGCCGATTTCAGCCAGTGATCCTTTGCAAGACTAGACACCCACTTGGGTAGATCCACCGAAACCTCTTTGACTGGGAATTGGAGCAACACCTGGGAGAGAACCTCTTTGATATCCGATTCGGTCATATCCAGGCAGTTAAGCGCCATAACCGGAACGCCGTACTTTTCGGTCAGTTCAGCAGCAAGCTGTCTGGCACTTTCACTGTTGGGGTACTGGCAGTTGAGAAGCACGCTGAACGGCTTGTTGATTTCTTTGAGTTCGCCAATGACCCGCTCTTCCGCCTCTTCATATTCTTCGCGGGGAATTTCGCCAATGCTCCCGTCGGTGGTAATTACAAGACCGATGGTCGAATGCTCGGTAATGACTTTCTGGGTGCCGACCTCAGCCGCCATGATGAACGGCACTTCCTCATCAAACCACGGAGTGACTACCATGCGGGGCGCCTCGTTCTCAAAATAGCCAAGCGAGCTCGGCACAATGTAACCAACGCAGTCGATGAGGCGGACATTCATGGTTGCAGCACCGTCAAGAGTTACCTTGACCGCCTCTTCGGGAATAAACTTTGGCTCGGTGGTCATGATGGTACGGCCCGCAGATGACTGCGGCAATTCGTCAATGGCCCGTTCCCGGCGAAATTCGCTGTCAATGTTCGGAATGACCAGTGTTTCCATGAACCGTTTGATAAAGGTTGATTTTCCTGTACGAACCGGACCGACGATGCCGAGATAGATGTTGCCGTCGGTACGTTTCGCAATATCGCTGTATATGCTTCTGCTTTCCATAAGCGCGCCTGCCCTCCTGTATAATTTTTAATTCAGTCTACCAGCGGAATTAAAATCATCCCGCCTTGTCTCATCACCTCGGAATCCAGATCATTTTCTTCAACGATAGCGCTGACCGAGGTGTGGTAGCGTTTCGCAATTTCCCAAATGGCTTCGCCCTCGTCGGCAAAATACAAGGTCACCGCTGCAAGGCCGTCACGCTGAGCCGCCTTTGTTTCATCCACATTGACCCCGACTACTACCGGCTGGTCAATCGATACAACCGCACGGATTATCAACATAATCTCAATACGGAGGTCAATTTTATGGTCGCCTGTCAAATGATAAGAGGTGCTGCGGATGACGCCAATCGCCTCAAAGCTGCAATCCGGAAGTTCCATTTCCCGGTCGATGTCGTCGTGGAATTCCACCCGTTTATCCACCGAGAGCGGCATTCCAGATTCAGACTGGCAGAAGGCGCAGACGTCGAACTCGCCATCCACAGCAAGGCCGCCTGCGCTGCGTTTGACCGACAGCCGCGCAAGATCACACCAGATATCATAGACGCTGGAGAGCTCGTCGTTCGGAGTATCGATAGAGGTTTGAATCATCGAGGTCATCATCGGCAGCGGGATGGTTTTACGGAGGTTGAGCCGTTTGTACTCCAAATTGCATTCATAGCCGGTGGAATACATGTCACGGATGAGCTCCTTTTCTGTTTCCAAAATACAGGTAGCCGTGCAGACAATACAAAGCTCGGCAGAGAGTAAGCGGGAATCGCCGTCCAGCGTCGATTTGGGTTCAATATCAGCCGTGCAGACGTCGAACATCACATTGCAGGTAAAGCGGTCATCCACGCCGGGCAGATCGATAATCTGGCTGACTGGAACGGAATAATCGGCGGTCTGCGGACAGGGGTTTTCCCCCAGCGGGCAGTAAACCACATGGAGCTGGATATCCCCCTTGACGATAACCTTGTTTGCAATGAGCTTAACATCGGTAACGTTCGGGGTTTCGTTGTGATAGAGAATAGAAGCGATTGGTTCATTACCTCCCGGAAGCTCCAATTCCTCACGCACCGTAAAGGATTTGCAGGCCTGGCGGCATTCACCGTCCGAAGCAACACCGGACTGCTGCTTTTGGATGCCGGCACCTTCTGCATCGCTGACCACCGTTTCCGCACGCTGGTCGCAAACCTTCAGACTGATACCGATGGCCCCACGAATATCAAAACGACGAGAATTCACCCCACGGCAGTTTAAGTACTCACACTGCATACCAACTTCAATAGTGGGATTTTCACAGGCGGATTTGAGTGAAACCGTCTTGGTAAACGGCACCTTCTGCACAAAGGAGCGGATTTGGTTCGTCTCCTCGCAGATATAGACAATAAAGACTGTGGCCACACCGTCGACGACCGCTTCATTGCCCGTGACCCTGCTCCCGGTCATTTTGGGGACCATTTTACACTTCAGCACTTTAAACACATTTGGGCAGTAATCCGGCAGCAGGCAGTCCAGCTCAACAGACTGCTCTACCATTGCGTCAAAAACTACCTCATTGACCTCTATGGTATCATGGGTAAGCTTACATTCCATATCTGCTTCTACTCCTTCTATGAATTTCTACTCAATACTATTCGGAAGCTGTCCGTGTTATGCACAGGGAATGCACCTTTTCCGCACTTTTTGTATCCATTGATAACACTATGAAAAAACTCTTTTATCAAGGACAACTTATTTCCATCGAATCTCCATTTTAGAACCGGTTTGCCCCCATACATGAACGGGAAGGCATCTCCCTGTTCATACGCCGGAGAGCACAAGGTTGATTCCCGTGTGGAATCCCCAGGTAGGAATTAAGTGAAAAATGCCTGACCCCTGAACAACGCATACCGCAAATGCCTTACGAAGATTCCCTTCTGACGAAACTGTATGACAGAAAACAAATCGACATCCCAAAATTCTGAGTTCAATTTGTTTCAACTGATAAAATCTTGTTTGACCACAGGAAGCGGATTTGCTAAGACATATCAATCGTATGGTTCATCACCTGTTACAGCCATTGTTCCGTGCTTCATAAGGATGCGGCATCATCGAATCTTATTTATGGCAACACAAAACAAGCGCATCTCCGGCAGCGATTGACCGCTGTCAGAGATGCGCTCCGCAATTATAATATTGTTTTCTCACAACCCACAGCTGCGTCCTGGAAATCGGCACTGCCCGACCGTTTGAAAGCTTTAAGATGAAATACAAGCTTGGTTTATGCAATATTCTCCATTTGATTTGGTTCCGGCAAAGCAAAAGCCCCCGCTTAAAGCGGGAGCTTTTGTGATTTATTGATCATGATTTTTGCGAAGCCGAAGGATTAATCCACCCAACACTACAACACCTGTCAAACCGAAAACGACAGAAGCAGCAGCGGTGGCAAAAATATCGCCTGTTTTGGGCGCTTCAAGCGGAATTTCCTCATCAGTAATTTCCACTTCGGGCTGCTCCGGCTCTATCGGCTGCTCCGGAGGAGCAAGCGGAACGTCTTCATCCGGCAGATCAACAGGCGGATCCTCTGGTTCCTCTACTGGAGGTTCTTCCGGATCGGGTTCCTCTACCGGCGGTTCAAGCGGAGGCTCCTCGTCCGGGATCTCCTCTTCTACAACCTGCTTTAAGATAATGCTGTTCTGGTAGAAGAAACTATAATTCATATAACCGTTGCCAACGCCAGGGCCATCTACTGCCAACATCATTGGAAACGCTATTGTATCGCCATTTGCAAGAGAATCTGCGTTTTCAAGGCCTGTCAAATAGGAGTCGGTCTGCTGGTAAAGGGCACTGCCGATATCCATATAGTCTCCCACACCACGAGTACGGGTAAAACCGGTATTGCTATTTGGATTAAGCTGTACAATTTCCTCTTCACCAAAAGCAATGCTGAAATAATCCTTATAGAAACTATTGTAGCTGAACGTTGCAAGTTTTTCTTCCGGCCACTTAATCTGTACTTTCACTGCATCACTGCCCGACGGATTCTCAACATCAGACTCATAATAAACAAAGGGTGCCAGCTCCGGGTGTTCTGCACAATATTCCTCCATATTGGAATAAGACATTTCAAAAATAGAATTATGACCAGCTACTGCAAACGTATCACCTAAAGAGGGTTGTGCCGCTACCAGTTCATCCCAACTTGCGTAATCGGTACTGTAGTAATCACAATAGTAATCGAGCAGATAATTGGTTAGGGCATCGTCACCAGTATAACCTTTCACCGCCAAATAGTCATAGATGCTGAACATCATATCAGCGGTAATACTTGCAGAACCGCTTACTCCAAAAAGCTCTTTATAGATTGCTTTATTGGTATTTGAAATTACACCAATGTGGGTAAGCGGCAGTCTTTGACCGTCAAAACCGGTAAAGGGACTTAACTGCTCCTCGCTCATTCCAGAAACATCGCCAGGCGCAAGTTTTAAACTGCTCTTCTCATAATAATATGTTTTATCCGAGTCATTACTAATATAAATATTGATCCGGTTACTATCACCCGGAAGGACAGGATAGCTGTTATACCCATACTGTTTTGCATACTCATCGAGCAATACGCCCACTGCAGAGGATAAATCCACCGTCAAATCCCCAGAAGCAGTTTTGTCAATCTTTAAATAAAGATTAAAGGCGCCTGCATTCTCATCAAAGCCGGACTTTTCCACGTCAATTACAATCGGATTGGTTGAATCCGTCTCAACCGCAAATGCTGATACTGCCGCCATACTTACAATCATGGATAAAGAAAGCACTGAAACCAGCAGTTTTTGCCAAAGCTTTTTCATACATGTTCTCCTTTCTGCACCACACAAAGAACCGCTCTGTGTTCTTCGATGGCTTTAGAATACCACCACGCAGTCACATGGTAGTCACAAAAAAGAGAACATAAAATATGTTGTTCTTTAGTTGCCTTCTTCTGTTGGATCGAATATTTGCGTGCTTCCGTCCACGGTCATGCTGACACGGGTACGGTCCTCATTAAAGCTCCATTTTGCACATTGACGCATAGAGGCAAACCGCACATCCGTACAGGCGGGCGTTTGTCCAAATAACGCTTTTACCGGAATAGCAAGGCGGTTTGCGGTAAGTTCCTGCTCGGTCATGCCAAAACAGACCAGGCCGCCCTTGCTGAATTCCAGCTCATAAGCAGGATCCATAATATATGGTTTGCCGTTCAGTGTGACAATAACCAAATAATGATCTTTATTCTCATGGTCAGTTGTCACCGCAAGGACCGATTCCACATCCACCTGAGTGAGTAAAAAGCTATACATCGCGGCGGCGGCATAGCTTCCGCCGGTACCGTCCATTAAGCCAACCCAGAGGCTGCTGTCACTGCCGTCCATGTGGATGGAGGTAATGACATAATGGTAAAGCGCCAGGGCACGGTTGAGTTCATCGTCCCCTTCCCGCAGAGCAAGCGCCATAATCATGCCGGAAAGCTGATCCGTTTTTTCGACCTGCTGCTGCATGACGGTTGCGTTGTAACGGTAGCTGAGGTGCACCTCTTTGGAGGCCGCATCGTAATTTGCACCGGTTACCAGTCCATACGGCGGATAGCAGGCTTCCAATGCTGCACAGACTGTCTCATACTCGGCTTCATCGGTGACCGCAAAGGATTCTGCCGCGCTGTCAATGGCATCGACCGCTGCTTTATAGGTTTCATACGAGCCGCCGAGGCTTGTCCGGACGGCTGCGGGAACCGCATATCGGTCATAAGTATAGGGATAAGCCGGGAGATCCGAAGAGCTGCTGGAACTCGTGGACAAACCCTCAGCATCCTCCGCTACATTACAGGCGGTGAAGGAAATGCAGAGTAAAAGTGCGATTACAATTAGTGTCAGTCTTTTCATATTCTGGTTCCTTTATCATTCCAAATTCGTTAATATACCTATATTATATTAAATTTGGCGTCGGATCAACAACAAATTGTAAAAGCTTCTGCTGCCGGGCAATAAAATGCAGAAAACCAACTTGCGTTAATCCTCCGGGCGGCGTATAATAACGATTGTATAATTATCAAGGAGGTACTCTGATGCGTATTGTAATGCTCGAACCACTTGGCGTATCTGAAAAGACGGTAATGGAACTGGCAAAACCGCTGACCGACGCAGGCCACGAATTTGTTTTCTGTGGCAGCAAAATTGCGACCGACGCGGAAAAGATTGAAAAAGCGAAGGACGCGGATGTTCTGATCGTTGCCAATTCCCCTCTCAGCGAAGAGGTTGTCTTGTCGGCGCCCAACCTTAAAATGATTTCAGTTGCGTTTACCGGTGTAGACCACATTCCCAGCGTCTGTGATGAAAAAGGCATCATTGTTTCCAACGCGCAGGGCTATTGCACCGACGCCGTAGCAGAACTCACCTTCGGCCTTATTCTTGCTGTTTACCGCAACATTCTCCCCTGCCACGACCGCACCAAAGCGGGCAGCACCAAAGACGGCTTGGTCGGCAATGAACTGGCCGGAAAAACCATTGGAATTGTTGGTACCGGTGCTATTGGCAACCGGGTTGCAGAAATTGGCAAGGCGTTTGGCTGCAAGCTGCTTGGTTACAGCCGCACCGAACACGAGGAATCCAAAAAAATTGGTATTCAGTACTGTTCGCTGGACGAACTGATGAAAACTGCGGATATCATTACCCTGCACACTCCGCTCACTCCGGAGACCAAGGGGCTTATCAGCAAGGAGCGCATTGCTATGATGAAGCCGAATGCGGTACTTGTCAACGTAGCGCGCGGCGGCGTTGTGGATTCTGCCGCCCTGGCGGAAGCTCTCAACTCCGGCAAAATTGCCGGTGCCGGCATTGACGTATTTGAGACGGAACCGCCGATTGCGACGGATCATCCGCTTTTGAACGCGAAAAACGTTGTCCTTACCCCACACGTCGCCTTTGCGACCGAAGAGTCAATGGTACGCCGCTGCGGCATGGTGGTTGACAATATCACCGCCTGGATGGACGGTAAGCCCATCAATGTAAAAATGGGTGTGAAATAAGGAACATGTGGAAACCGGGGGCCCCAAGCTTCCGTTCCAAGTATATATTTATTTAATAAAGGAGAGTACACAATGAAAAAAGCACTAAGCATACTGCTTGCCTCCCTAATGATGGTCTGCGTTTTCGCGGGCTGCTCCAATGGGGGCAACGGTGCCTCCAACTCTGACGGTAGTTCTGTTTCGGACTCCAGCAAATCGGATTCGAGTTCTTCTGAATCCAGCAGTTCTTCTGAAAACACAGCCAGCACCGATTACATGTCCTGGACCGCAAAAGAGTGGAAAGCTGCTTCCGATGCGGACAAAAAAGCCGCTGTAACAGAAGTTATGAGATTTATGATGGAAGAAAACGGTATTTCCATGACCGACGAGCTGCTCGCCAGCGCGATTGAACCACAGTTGGATACCCTGTTAGAAAGCTTTGATACTGCATTTAGTGCAAGCGACAGCATTACCGTAAAGGATATTGCTGAGGCAAGTTCTTCTGTAATGGGCGGTATGATGGAATAAACACAAGAGAAAAACCCGCCTGGGGGCGGGTTTTTCTTTTTGCAGATGTGAAGCAAGGTTCACTTTGTTCCGGCGTAGATTTACGCTACCAAAAAGATAACGCTACAAACGCGCGTGAAAAGGTAAAATAAAAACCAACCCCGGAACGCGAACCGCGCCCAACCTCAACTTGGTGGGTTTACGCTACAAAAAATGCCAGAAAGCGACCGCGGTACCAATCCATAAAAAGTTGGCAGCAAGCCGAAGCGTTATGAGCGTGTTTGCAAGCGAACAGCGTAGGTACAGCGTGACTTTTGCGGAGAAGGAGCGGCAATCCGAACGATGAAGCCGTGTTTTGCGCAGAAAAATACGGCGAACCACAAGGATTCGCCGCGACGTGGGTTTATGCTAAAAAGACGTTGCTGCCGACGCACGCACCTCGCTTCAAGTTAAAAGAAAGAGTCCGAACGCGGATTGCGTCCAGACTCAGTCTGGCAAGGACGGTTAAAATCAATATTTTTGATACGAAGGAACCAAGCCGCCGCAGGCAGTCCTGCGAAAAGTTGGTAGTGACCAGACCCGTCGTGAGTGCGCTCTGACTTATAAAATAAGCCGGAGCAAGCGATACAAAGCTTGCTCCGACGTGGTGCCGCTGACCGGACTTGAACCGGTACGGTATTGCTACCGAGGGATTTTAAGTCCCTTGCGTCTGCCTGTTCCGCCACAGCGGCATATAAAAAGCTTTATTATAATACACCATTTGGGGCAAAAAGTCAATGACCCGAAAAGGAGAAGCAGCATGCAGTTCCAATTAGCCGTTCAGCCCTGCTACGCATTGGATCGGCTCAACACCGCGGGGTTTGAGGCGTATGTGGTAGGCGGATGCGTCCGCGACCTCCTGCGCGGTGTAGCTCCACACGACTATGATATTTGTACCAGCGCCATGCCGGAGCAGATTACAGCAGCATTTTCAGACTGCCGTACCATTCTTACCGGCGTTAAACACGGTACCGTTACCGTTATTCTCAATGGGATGCCGCTTGAAATTACCACCTATCGTCTGGACGGCGGTTATGCGGACGGACGGCACCCGGACTCGGTTTCTTTTACCGCTGATCTCATCGCCGACCTCGCCCGGCGCGATTTCACCATGAACGCCATTGCCTACCATCCATCGTATGGATTTACCGATCCCTTTGGCGGCCGAAATGACCTTGAGCGCGGGATGATTCGTTGTGTGGGGCAGGCAAACCTACGATTCCGGGAGGATGCTCTGCGGATGCTCCGCGCCATTCGATTTGAGGCACAACTTGGTTTTTCATTGGATCCGGAAGTGATTGACGCCATCCGGGAAAACGCTGGCTGGATCCGGCAGGTGTCACGGGAGCGTATCCGAGAGGAACTGATACAAATTCTGCTTTCTCCGCATCCCGTTTCAGGAACGAGACGCCTGCTTTGCCTATTGGGGCAGAATATCTTCCCCGGATGCCTGCTGCCGGATGAAACTGCCGATTCAATGCTGGCGTATGTTCCCGCTGTAACACCACTACGGCTTACAGCTTTCCTTTCCGGTACGCCAGACGCAGAGGCAATGCTCACTTCTTTGCGCTTTTCCAAACGGTTGGCGCATGAAGCAGCGGCGCTGCTACAACTAAAACACAATCAATACCCTCTGACCGAAGCTGGCGCACGCCGGCTCTGTCACGATTTTTCAGAGTACAGCCAGGATGCAGCTATTTTTTATGATGCTAAAAATGAGAAAGACGGGCAGATGGAAGCATTGGTAAACGGCGTACTGGAACGCGGGGAACCCTTTTCTCTCTCAGCACTGGCGGTGGATGGAAAACGCCTTTGCGAAGCCGGGTTAACTCCGGGAAAAGAGATCGGCCGAATTCTGGAACAGCTTCTTGACTGGGTGATGCTTGATCCGGCACGGAACCAAACCGATCTTTTGTTGGAATATGCAAAAAAACTGCGTCAAACTCCTTGACAACCCTAATGGAATCCCGTATAATATATCTTGCGTTATTTAAGATTTTTGGATAGTGCATGATATATGGGGGCGTAGCTCACCTGGGAGAGCGCTTGAATG
Source organism: Clostridiales bacterium (assembly GCA_003150405.1). Lineage (GTDB taxonomy): Bacteria > Bacillota > Clostridia > Oscillospirales > Ruminococcaceae > Metaruminococcus_A. The sequence continues at coordinate 6,876 of QAMM01000003.1, read as the reverse complement.
GCATTCAAGAGGTAGTCGGTTCGATCCCGATCGTCTCCACCATAGCGAATAAATCCGAACCTTATGCCGGTTGGCGATGGGTTCGGATTTTTATTTTCCAAAACATCAGCAAAGGCCAAAAGGCAGAGATTTTTTTCTTTTCAGCCTTTTGCTCAAAAAACCGAAGAGTTCAGCATTCAAGCCGGCATCATATAAAGCGCAATTTCACCTAAAAAGGATGAGGGCATTACGAAATTCCTATAATAAAAAAGGGCGCATTTCATGCGCCCTTTTTGAATTATCTGGAATGACAATTTCACCACTAAAATTCCAAACCGATGTTCCGCCTGCCTTTTGGAGCAGCCGAACGCTCCGATTCCTTTTCATCATTCAAACATCAGCCAGCGGTATAGCCAATCGGAAGTCCATCACATCTAACATTATAGAGATTCCCGGATAGCCGGATGCCATATGATCCCCTGAACGCCAGCAAAAGGGCAAGACCGCTTTGCCAAAAGGCCACTTATTTTATATAGCTACCCCCATCCCTGAAGCTGTGATTTTCAGCCGCCTTGCGGAAAACGCAAGACAAGAAAACGACGACGGAACTGTTAGAATTTGCGGGTAAAAATGTCGCTGTATTCCAAAAGCTCCTCGACGGTGTCAAAGCCCAGACGGTGAAGCAGCTCAATGACGTACGGATTTTCCAGAGGGGTGGAATAAACCGCGTCATCACCATAAGCGTTGACCTGCTCCCGGCCAAGCTCCCGGTTAATAATGGCCTTCGGTCCGCCAACGCAGCCGCCGACACAGCCCATTCCCTCGTAAAAATTTGCCGCGGCCTTACCGCTTTTGAGCTCCTCAATCATAGCGCGGCAAGCAGGAACTCCATCCGCCTGCCGGGTTTTGACAGTGATTTCACGGTGAGGGTTCAACTGTTCAACGGTTGAACGAACCGCTTCGCTGACGCCGCCGGTACGCGCGTAAATACGGCCTGCACGCGAGGAATGATCCCGCTCATTTTCCGGTAGTTTTGCCGGATCGATGGAAGCGGCCTCAAAAATATCCCGCACCTCTTCAAACGTAAGAACAAAATCAACCGCACCAGCAAGATCCGGTTCCCGGGCCTCGCTCTTTTTAGCGATGCAGGGACCTACAAAAACAGTTATGGCGTCCGGATGAATTTTTTTCACCACGCGGCCGCAGGCAATCATTGGAGAGACGGCACCAGGGACATGGGGCATCAGCTCATGATATATTTTGCGGATCATGGCAATCCACATAGGGCAGCAGCAGCTCGTCAGCTGGTAATCGCCGTCGTGCAGAATGTTCCGGTCAAATTCCAGCGCCTCCTTCAGGGTGAGGATATCCGCAAACAATGCAACCTCCAGCATCCCCGCAAAGCCGAGCGCATTAAAAGCAGAACGTAGCTTTCCTGGGGTAACCTCCTCGCTGAACTGGCCAAGAAATGCCGGAGCTACCAATACATAAGCAGGTCTTCCGCTTTCCCGCACCGCTTTCATAGCGGGCAAAATATCCTTGCTTGCCGTGAGAATGCCCATATCGCAGGCGTCAATGCAGGCTGAACAGCCAACACACTTTGCCGGGTCAATGGTCATTTTTCCATCCTCTCCGGTGACAATGGCGTCAAAAATGCAGCTGTTCTGGCAGGCACGGTCACACTCTTCTCCGGTGCAGACCGCTGTGCGGAGAACCGGAGGATATTTCTGAGGATTGAGCAAACAGTCCAGATGATGCGGATCGTACTCTTGCAGCGGACGTTTTTCTCCCGGATGAAAGCTGCGCTGCAGCAGCTCCTGGTAAAGCGATTCAAAAGTTGTCATATGCATCCTCCATTTATAGGAAATGTTGTTTTTTGTTACAGTATACCATGCGCAGCAAATTTCACATACCCATAGTGTTCACTTCGCTCGATTTGGATATGCGGCCGGAGCAGAAGCTCCATATAAATTCAAACGCGAACCAAATCCGACTGAAGCTGTCATTCCATCCAGCCGCTGTCAAAGCCAAGCAGTTTAAATGCACTGCGATGAGTTTCCAAAATTCCTTCCTCCCGCAGACGGCTGAGTTCGGCAGACATAGCGCTGCGCTCCACGCAAAGATAATCGGCCAGTTGCTGACGGTTAAAGGGAATGGTAAAGGTGCCAGAGCCGGCAAGCTGAGCCTGTTCCCCCAGGTAAGAGAGCAGCTTTTCCCGTGTTGTGCGTTTGGATAAATGCTCCAGCTTACGGTTTTGCATCAAATTCTTTTGCGCCAAAATGCCGAGCGCATTCTCCAGCAAGCGGCCATGAAATTGGCAGGCACGCTCACAGGGGCGGGCAATCCTCCCCCCGTCAAACCAGAGAACCGCACAGCTTTCAGATGCTTCCACACTGACCGGCATGACATCAAGTCTGGCAAATACAAACACCTCTGCAAACAGATCACCAGGCATTAAAGCCGCAACAATTTCCCGATTGCCAGCATAATCCTCCCGAAATACCCGCGCACTTCCGGACAGCAGAACGCCGATTCCCGGCACCGGATCGCCCGCGCGCACAAGAGTTTCCCCTTTTTCCGCCCGCTGACGGCGCGGTGCAAGACAAGCAAACGCCTGCTCCAGTTCCGGTAACGCAAAACCATTAAACAAGGGCGCGTGCAGGCAGGCGGCTTGTTCCTCTTTTTTCATAGCTTGCTCCATTTGTTTGATTTCCAACAGATTTATTTTTCCCATCATACTATAATAAACACACAAAAGCAAGGGAGGATTTTAAAATGAAACGAAAAATTATTAAAATAAACCAAGAAAAATGCATTGGCTGCGGCCTGTGTGCTGAAGCATGTCACGAAGGCGCCATTGGGATGGTAGAGGGTAAGGCAAAACTGCTGCGTGAAGACTACTGTGACGGACTTGGCGATTGTCTGCCAGCCTGCCCGACTGAAGCCATTACCTTTGAAGAACGGGAAGCGCCCGCTTACGACGCAGAAGCAGTGAAGGCAGCGCAAGCAGCCAAGGCAGCCGGTTCACTTCCCTGCGGCTGTCCCGGTACCCAATCCAAGCAAATTTTTCGCCCACAGGCAGAAGAAGATTCACCAAGCACCTCTGTCCAGAGTGAATTGACCCAATGGCCGGTGCAGATCAAACTAGTTCCAATCAATGCGCCTTACTTTAACGGGGCAAATCTTCTGGTTGCGGCGGATTGCACGGCCTTCGCCTGCGGAGATTTCCACAAACGGTTCATCAAGAACCATGTGACCTTGATCGGATGCCCCAAGCTCGATGAAGGCGACTACGCGGAAAAGCTCACAGAAATTATCCGGCAGAATGAAATTAAAAGCGTTACCATTGTGCGGATGGAGGTACCATGCTGCGGGGGGCTGGAAAACGCGGTAAAACGCGCTCTTCAAGCAAGCGGTAAATTTTTGCCGTGGCAGGTCGTTGTTATTGCCACCGACGGCCGGGTTTTGGAAAGATAAATTTCTAAGATGCAACAAAAAATGAACATTATAAAAAGGGCAGGCATTATAAAAGTGCCTGCCTTTTTCGCAATGAAAACTCTGCTGCCTACTCTGTCTCCCTTTCAAAAAATACGTTTGTATCTCTCATTCCACTCTTGGTTTTGTCTGTCTGGCTCGTGCTCCATCTAAGGTCGAGCCGACAAGCTACTCGTCCTAGACTGTCCTTACACAAACCGGGCCAAAGACCATATTGGTTACATGGAACGGCGACTCATCAAAAATATGGCAGACTTCGCTTGGCAACTAAGCCTAATGAATAAAAATCGGTACCTTTCGTTTTCCGGCAAAATATAAGTTTTAAGATAAATATAAGTATAACTTATTATCGTTGCAACCTCACCTGTCACTTTCTGACAGATTTACCAAAAAAGTTGGCAAATCCCCTTTACTTTTCAATGAGTATAACTTATATTAGTTATTGAAAGGGGGGAATCATTGTGAAGCGTTTGCGGGAATTGCGCAAGGAGCACGGCGACAGCCAGCAGGACGTTGCGCGCTATTTGGGTGTCACCCAAGCAGCGTTGTCCGGCTGGGAAACCGGAAAATACAAAATAGACAATTACAATCTGGTAAAGCTCGCCCAATACTTCAGCGTCTCAACAGACTATCTGCTGGGTTACTCAAATGAAAGACTTCCGTCAGACAATGGCCGTCTTCTTTCAGAGCGGGACCTCCGGTTCGCACTTTTTGGGTGTGAGATCAATGACGATGCTTTTCAAGAAGTAAAACAGTTTGTTGAGTACATTAAATACAAATATGGTAAAATTTAGTTTCATGCGCAGAGCGGAGTTGGCACCCTGTATATACGGAAATCCCTGTTATTAGATAAAACCCCATATCTCAATCCAGAATTCATCGTCAATGATCGCATCCCCCGCATAATTCCTTTTGCAGTTTTATAAACGCTTTCCAGTTCACAAGCCACCACGCAATGGCTCTTTTTCCCTTCATTTTCCGAATGTTCAGACCGTATATATTTTTACCGTGATTCGATGAAATGCACCGGTATACCGGTTTTATTTTTCTATAATATTTAACGATAACGATTCTTCATTGAATCGAAGGAGGAGTTCTTCATGTTAATTTGTCCAGCATGCGGCAAACAGCTTCCCGATGGAAGTGTTTTCTGCGAACAGTGCGGCAGCCGTGTCGCGCCTCAGCCCATGTCCGAACCAGCAAAAGAAGCCTCGTCTGTTTCCGCTCCACCAAAGCCAGAAGCACAGCCCGCTGTATCTGCCCCGGTCCCCCCTTCCCCCGTCCAATCCTATCAACCCTCACTACAGCAGCCTTCACCTGCACCGTTCCCGGTTTTGAACACCACATCAATTACGCCGCCTAATCCTAATGTACGGCCTCCAAAGGCCAAAAAGCCTCTAAACAAATTTTTGATTTTGTTTATTGCCGCTTGTGCAGTCGTTGTTTTATTAATTGGCATCAGCGTTGTTGAATTGCTGTCCATCAACGGACTAAAAGCCGAGTTGGCAGACAAAGAGCAAACTATTTCCGATCAAAATATTCTTATCAACGATTATGAGACACAGTTGAAGGATTATGAAGGCATAGATCTAAATTCCATTGAAAAAGCTGACTTTTTGGATGAGTATATTGTTATTATCCCCGAGGATGACACACACTACCACAATTATGATTGCCCTGAGATAGCGGATATGGATACCTTCCTCGCTTTTAATATTGCATACGCTCAGTATGAGGGTTACACCGCTTGTCCAACCTGCCAGTAAATACACGGTTTCAAACGGCTCTCGGTGAAAATCAGGAGTTGTTGTCTACTGTAGAAGATTATAATGATTTCACCAGGAATAATGGCATTCCATAAAAACAGCCTGTTCTACCATAAAGGCAGAACAGGCTGTTTTTATTACCCGATCTTAATTTTGACAAGCATTAGAATTGCAGCATTTAGCAAGATTTTTATGCGTGCCTACAGGAACCGAGATAATTACTTAGCCTTCCGATCGAATTCCGGATTAAATGCATAAAAATTCTTAGAATTAAGTTCATCCTGTACATTTCGAAGTGCTTCGCCGAAGCGCTGGTAGTGTACAATCTCCCGCTCACGCAGGAACTTAATGGGCTTTAATACGTCTGGATCATCTACCAACCGGATAATGTTGTCATAGGTCGTGCGGGCTTTTTGCTCTGCTGCCATATCCTCCGACAGATCTGTAATTGCATCCCCTTTGGACTGGAAATAATTCGCTGTAAATGCAGCTCCAGACGCCGCCTGCGGCCATAATCCAACTGTATGATCCACAAAATAGGTATCAAACCCCGATTCTTTAATTTGCTTAATCGTCAAATTTTTTGTGAGCTGTGCTACAATGGCCGACACCATTTCCATATGAGCTAGTTCTTCGGTGCCAATATCCGTCAATATACCCGCCACTTTTTTATAGGGCATGGAATAGCGTTGGGAAAGGTAACGCATAGATGCTGCAAGTTCTCCATCTGGCCCACTACATTATAAAAAGATATACCATCACACCCAGTGTCAAAAAGCCCTTTTTCTCCATTTGAGGGTATCCCCGCAAAACCGCCAGAATAACGGTACACAAACTGCCGGTTTGGAAACTGGAATTTTGCGGCGGCTGTATTATGATGGGACCATGGTCAAAAATTGCTTTTTCGACACCACCAACAAGGAGTGATGCTGTTATGTCAGAAACAAGCAAAGAAAACTTTATGCGGGAAATCGGCGAGCGCGTGCGCACTCTCCGGCTGGAGCGCGGCTGGTCGCAGGAGGAATGCGCCTGGCGCAGTGAAATTGCCCTCTCCCACTACCGCAACATTGAAAAAGGCCGGGTCAACCCTTCGCTGGATCTCCTTTTGCGTCTCGCCACCGCTCTCGGTGTGGATTTTGACATCGCGTTTGGCAGCGCCTGTCCCCTGAAATTCATGAGCTTTGAGCAGTCTGATGGACAGACCCTGCGGGAAATTGCGGCCGAGCTCAATAACATTGCCAACCGCCTGTAGGCACTCCCCTCCCCGGCCAACGCCGGGGATTTTTGTGCCCGCCTCAACATGTTCTTTGCTGATGGCTTTTCACCACAAAAATCCCCCCTGTCTGTAAGGACAGGGGGGATTTCTAATTCATATTTTCCGCAACATGATTTTATGAACCGGTTTCGGAACAAAGTCTAATAATAACTTTATTCAGACTGGCGTTCAGCTCGGACTCCGACAATTTATTTGTCAATTCACTCATTCTGTCTGCCAGCCCTTTTAACCGTGATATTGATTTCTGAAATAGGAATTAATCCATTCCTCCGGGATGGTTCCGCCGCCCTTTGCCTTCATTGTCCTGTCCCAAGGCGCTCCCTCTGTATGCGACAAATCCACCAGGTCCCATACATCCAT
>QAMM01000011.1 GCA_003150405.1 Clostridiales bacterium | reverse complement strand
GCTATCGCTTCCGATCCGGAAATTATGATTCTGGATGAGGCCACAAGTAATGTGGATACCCATACAGAGGTTTTGATCCAGCGCGCCATGGCGCAGTTGATGAAAGGGCGCACCAGCTTTGTCATTGCTCATAGGCTTTCCACCATCCGTGATGCCGATATGATTTTGTATATGGAGGATGGTGATATCAAGGAAGTCGGAAATCACGATGAACTAATGGCAAGGGACGGGAAATATGCTGCCCTTTACAACAGCCAATTTGCATAATCATAATTTCCATAAAACAACTGTCGAATTCAAAGAGAAGATAAATATATAGAATCAACTTCCCGTAGGTGGCCGATTCACCTACGGGGATTTTTCAATTTATTTTCCGAGCAGCATTGGATTCAAAAAGCACGATATTCATTTGCCCATTTACAGCCCCATACGCCAAAAGAAAAAGCCATGGATCCTTGTGGTTGTGCATTTTCCGAGCATAGACACAAAAATAGCCCTCCAAAATAGAGAGCTGTTTTTATTGCAAAGCTTGCGGTTTGCGCTTTGATTTGGGTTTACGCTACAAAAAAGACGTCGCTGCCAACGCGTGCATCTTTATTGATTATAAAAGAAAAGAGTCCGAACGCAAATTGCGTCCAGACTCAGTCTGGTGCCGGTGACCGGGGTCGAACCGGTACGGTATCGCTACCACTGGATTTTGAGTCCAGCACGTCTGCCAATTCCATCACACCGGCACATTACGAATACTAATTATAAACGGTTTCTCTAAAAAAAGCAAGTGTTATTTTCTTTAGAATATGAGAAATGGTTAGGGTAATAAACATATAGGTGTATGGAATAAAAAATAACCGCCTTTTGAAAAGGCGGTTATTTTGTTAATTGTCGTCTTCTACCGTAATATAACGTCGGTTGCTCTGCTCGTAAATTACGTCAATCAAAACCTGTACCGCTTTAAACAGCAATGCTGCAGAGCCTGCAATGGCAATAATCTTGAGTAAAGTTTTCATATAAAGACCTCCACTTTATACAAACATTCCTTCTGGTTATTATTTTACCATAGATGGGAATAAATGCAACTCAAACTTGAAAAATTTGCTGGTAAAGCAGGTTCCCTTTGGCATCTTTTTTGAAAAGGAGAAGCATAAGCGGCACGCCAAGCGGATAACAGACCACCAGTTCTCCCAAAGCTACCGAAATAATCGAAGCCGTGAAAGCACTCCAGGAAAAGGCACCGCTCAGCACGGTAAGTTCGGCGCCTATAATAATCCCATTAAGCAAAACAGGAGGAAGCGGTGCAAAGATAATTTTCAACCATTTGCCGCTACTCTTCCCAATATAGTAAGTGATAGTGGCTGCTATCAGGGTGGCAGCAGTTCCGAAAAGTGCATCGATTAGTCCTACAGGATTCATACCAAGCATAAAGCCAATGAGATTTGAAAGCAGGCAGCCAACCGTAAGCCCTGGTACTGCAGCAAGCGAAAAAAGCGGCAGAACAGTAAAAACTTCACTGACGCGGAATTGTACCGGCCCAAACGCGATTGGGGCGACGACAAGGGTCAAGGCACAGTAAAGAGCCGCAATGATTGCGGATACGGTAAGAAAATGGGTTTTGTTTTTTTTCATTTGTAAAAGTCCTTTCGTAGTTTTGTTTAAGGTCAGGAGGTTGCGACTGACCGCGGAAAATTTTCCGCCTTAGGTATCATATACGCTGATGCACGAAAAGTCAAGCATTGGTGTTTTTAGCTGACCATTTATGATATAATAAATTAAGGGGTGAGAATGTGACCTTAAAGCGAAAAATAATCGCATTGCTGGTTGCGATGGTGTTACTGGCCGGAGGAGGGATTGCTTTTTTGAGTAGTACCTGGAAGCCAGAGCAGGAAGGTTTTCTGCGTGCCCGTCTCCCAAATGCCGATGATTTGAAGGAAACAGTGAAGAACGACAAATATGAGCAGCTTGAAGGGAAAACCAATTTTATTAAGGATTATATTTTAGATTTTTTAGATAATTTAATGGAATAGAAAAAAATGCTTGCTTTTTATTCTTTTTTTTGCTATAATAATTTCCGTCGTCAAATGGAGAAGTCGCCTAGCTTGGTCGAGGGCGCACGACTGGAACTCGTGTAGGCGGCAAAACCGTCTCGAGGGTTCGAATCCCTCCTTCTCCGCCAGCGGCAAGCTGCCGCTTCTAAGTTGCACACCTCACTTTGTGGGGTGTGTTTTCTTTTGCGCCTGCACCGAAGCGGAGCTCTTTTTTGTCAGAATTTCCTGTCATGTTGAGTCTGAACGCAATTCGTATTCTAGGCCGGTTTTTTATCTTGCTTGCTCACTCGAAAAGGGATCTTTTTTGTAACGTAACCCCCAAAACTCTCTGGAAACTACATAGTTACCAGAGGGATTTCCTTTAGCGCTCTTATTCCAAAAGTTGCATAGACGGTTTGAATCTCTATGGCAATGTTTTTCAGAAATTGATTGGCGCTTTGAAAATAAATTCAAATACAGCCGTACTTTTGCCGTGGTTTAGTGTTCCAAGCGTATAGAAGCGGGGTGATGAACTGTGAGCAATCCTACAATTAAAAGAATAATAAAAATTTGCAATACAATTTTGTTTGAAAATGAAGCACCTGTATTCTGCTGTGAATGCGGATGTTTTATTTTTATAAAAGAAATCAAAGTAGGAAAAATGATTTTGCTTGGAATAATCAGCTTATGGAAACCAGTTCGAAAGGCGGGTATAAATCGAAGCGGAAAAGCAACACTAAAACCGATGATTAAGTAACAAAGGGTGAGTGTGCTTGAAAAAATATTTGACACTTGGAACGGTTACGGTTGTACTTATTTTTCTGGTTCTTATGATTCCTCAACTGGTTTCCCAATATCTTCCGTCCGTAAAGATTACCAACATGAAAACCGATTCGTACAGTGAAACCGTTTACGCCTCCGGCACAGTTGAAGAACAGAGTAAAGAGGAGGTGACGTCGGATTTTCCGCTGGTATTCAAAAAGATTAATATCTCAGCTGGTGACCGTGTTCACGCTGGTGATATTTTGATGGAAGTCGATAAACAGGCTACGGTGGATTTGCTTCTAAACCTCGCCTCCAACAGCAGCGACTCGGCTGCGGCCAGTCTGACCATCACTCTGTTGCAGATGCTCAGTGAAACCTCCTATGAACAAATTGCGGCACTGCTGCCGGAAAACATTACCGCTCCTAAAAATGGGATTGTTACCCAGCTTGGTGCGGTGAAGAGCACGCTTATTCTGCCGGGTCAGCAGCTTGCCGCTATTTCTGAAAACAATCACATGGTAGCGACGATCAGCGTTGCGGAAACCGATATTGCACAGGTTAAGATAGGGCAGCGTGTTTCCATGTCCGGCGTAGCCTCTGATGACAGTATATGCACTGGGACTGTAACGGCAGTTTCGTCCTCTGCGCGTAAACAGCTTTCCGGTACCTCGCTGGAAACGGTCGTGGATGTAACGGTCGATATTGAATCGGGCGCAGAATATTTTAAACCCGGTTACACGGTTAAGGCCGAAATTGAAGTGGAATCGCCCCGGCAGGTCAATCTGCTCCCCTATGAGGCCATTGGACAGGATGAAAACGGCAATGAATTTGTTTATGTATACCAAGATGGTAATGCGGTTCGACGGTTGGTGGAGAGCGGGGTTGAAACCTCAAACGGCATTGAAATACGGCAGGGAGTTTATCCCAGCGATATCATCATCTTTGACGCTTCAACGGTTACGGCGGATGGGCCTATCAGCGTGCAGGGAAGGGTCAGCTAAATGTTTGATTATATAATAAACGGTTCTAAAAATGTTTTTCGGAAAAAGCTCCGCTCAATGCTGACCATTGTGGGGATAGCAATCGGTGTACTTTCGGTCATTATTATTTCAACAATTGGAGAGGTTGGTAAAACGACCATCAACAATGAAATTGACAGCATTGGCATGAGTGGGCTGACTGTTCGTACCGTTCAGAATGAAAGCGGGCTTTTTACAGCCCAGCTCAACACCATAGAGGCTCTTCAGGATGTTTACGACGCTATGCCGCTGATGCTGGAATACACCGAAAGCAGTATGCGCGGCCTTAAAACCGATTGTGCAGTCTGGGGAATTGACAATGGTGCTCAAAATATTGTTTCAATGGAATTGTTGTACGGACGGTTTATCAATAAGGCAGACGTGGCTTCCAACGAGAATGTCTGTATTGTGGACGAGAATTATGCGCAGAAAATTTACAAGCGTTCCAATGTTGTAGGTAAGACCATTGAAATATCGCTTGGCGGGCATATAGAATCCTTTACGGTCATTGGCGTCGTCAAAACCGGAGGTAGCTTAATACAGGGGCTTATAGGGAATTATATTCCGTGTTTCGTTTATATGCCCTATACCACTCTCAAAAGCTATACTGGGAAATCCAATTTTGATCAGATTGCAGTAAAACTCAAACCGGATGCAAATCCAGATCATACAGCAAAAGAGATTAAGGCATGCCTATCCGGCACTTCGGGAAGCACCGAGAATATTCGCGTGGAAAACCTGGTTGCCCAGCGGGAACAGCTTGACCAAATTTTGGGGATTGTCACATTAATTCTTTCAGTGATCGCAGGTATTTCTCTGATTGTAGCGGGTTTGTCCATCATGACGGTGATGCTTGTTTCGGTCAGCGAACGAACCAAAGAGATTGGCATCAAAAAATCCATCGGCGCTTCACGTCAGAAAATTATGGCGGAATTTCTTGCCGAATCCTTTTTAATTTCCTCCATTGGGAGCGGGGCGGGCGTCGTCGCGGGCGTTCTCCTTTCATTAGTGGGCTGCTTGATACTCGGCATACCACCGCAGCTCAATATCGGCATGATTGTATTCAGCGCGCTGTTTGCTGTTGGCGTTGGCGTTTTGTTTGGAGTCTATCCGGCGCTTCAGGCAGCGAAGCTCCGCCCGGTCGATGCTTTGCGCAGTGAGGTGTAGCCCGAAAGCCCGCACATTCTGTGCGGGCTTTCGTCAAAATATTGTTTCAATTATTTTCGGGCAGTTGTCCGGGGAATACCGCCAGCTGTCAAGGTGCCCTTCCTTGAGGTAATAATGGTAATTATAATCAATTTCGCCTTCATCAAAAGCATCGACAATGATGAGCTTGATTTTCATTTTTTCGGGGATCAGGCTCTTGATATAAACGCTTGCAAACTGTCCGCTGCGGATTCCTTCTTTTAGCTCAGCAAGCCCGGCGAGATTCGGTGTCAGCTCTACAAATACACCATAGCTTTCAATGGAACGGATAACGCCGGAAACCGTTTCGCCACTTTGAAATTGTTCGGCATTTTGTTCCCAGGTGCCAAGCAACTCTTTGTGAGAAAGACAGATACGCCCGTCTTCGGTAAACCCTTTGACAATGGCGTAGATCATCTGACCTTGTTTAAAGCGGTCACGTGGGTGAGAGATGCGGGAAATGGAAATGGAATCAATCGGAATGAGAGAGGGGATGCCGCAGCCAATATCCACAAAGCACCCGAATTGTTCCAGGTGGGTCACCCGTGCTCGGAGGATGTCCCCGCAGGTTAGTGTGGCGAGGTATTGTTCGGTACACATCTGTTGCGCCGCACGGCGGGAAAGTACGGCCATGGTTTTGCCGAACCGGTCTTTTTCAAAACCGGTTACCATAAAACAAACGTATTTATTGACGCGTGAAATAATGGCAATATCCCTGGTTTTTCCGCTGTCGATGCCAATGGCTCCCTCTTCGCGCCGTATGATGCCAAACATACAGCCGAGGTCGACAATTAGGTTGTGTTCGCTGTCGCACATGACCGCACGCGCCTCCAGAATAGCCTTTGTTTTCATGGCTTCATTGAGAGATGATTCATTCCGCAGGTAATTCTGGTTTTCTTCGCTGTGCGCCAGGCAGCCTTCTGGTAGAAAAGTCATTGTTATGTACCTCCATTGTTTTGCAACTTGGTAAACTATATGCAAGACAATGGAGCGGTATTACACCCGGCGGATGTGATATCCACCACAGGATATCAGATATCCTGCAATTTTATTTGCCTCTGGTTTGACTGTCGTAATTTCCAGGGAAGCTGTGTGCCGTTCTTCGGTTTCCGGGTGTGAGACCATGAGCGGCTCGGTACTGAACATAGCGTTTGGCGTATAAGCCGCAGCTTCGAAGTAATTGTATGCGCTTTGTACAGGTACAATGAAGCGGTCAATACCGTGCTGTCCGGCATGGTTTGCCGGTCGGCATTTAATGACGGCTTTGCCTGCCTGCGGGAAATGTGATTTCACACGCCGGGCAGCGCGTTCGGCAAAATCTACGGTATCAAATTCCGCTATAACTGTAACGCCCATTTTTCCAGTCCTCCTTTCGACAAATTCGGATTATAGGGTAGGATTAGCGCTTGCCAAAAGTTCTATAACCCATTCCTTATTTTTTGTTCTGCAGCTCTGGCTATGAAAGAAAAAATTTGCCTTTTCCCTATGAAATTGGTATAATATTAACCGGTTATTGGAATGAATTTGATTCGTTTTTCACGGAGGAATTGCTTGTGGACGTGCAGGTAGGCGACATTCTCGAACTGAAAAAGCCGCATCCGTGCGGGGAGAAGAAATTTTTGGTACTGCGTGTAGGCATGGATTTTAAAATACGCTGTGTGAAATGCGGGCGCGAGGTAATGGTGCCGCGAATCAAAATTGAAAAAAATATTAAACATATCATCCGGGAAACGGATTACGATCATAATTGAGGTGGAACCATGTTCGAAAAATTAAAATTAACGGAAGAGCGCTACGAAGAAATCAACCGCAAGTTGATGGATCCGGACGTGATCAGCGACAACGCCCAGTACCGTGAGTTGATGAAGGAGTACAAACATTTAACGCCGCTGATTGAAACCTACCGCGAATATCTTGCGGCTCAAAAAGGCTTTGATGAAGCAAAAGAGCTGCTCGACGAGGGCGGCCTGGACAAGGATTTTAAAGAAATGGTTCAACAGGAGCTGGAGGAAAACCGCGAAAAAATTGATGAATTGAGCGAGAAAATCAAAATCCTTCTGCTCCCGCAGGATCCGAACGACGATAAAAACGTCATTGTGGAAATCCGCGGCGGCGCGGGCGGTGAAGAAGCGGCGCTTTTTGCTCATACCTTATACCGCATGTATTCGATGTATGCAGAATCCAAAGGTTGGAAGACCGAAATCCTCAACGCAAATGAAACCGAGTTGGGCGGTTTTAAGGAAGTCAGTTTCAGCATTGAAGGAGAGGGCGCTTTTTCCCGCTTGAAGTTTGAAAGCGGCGTCCACCGCGTCCAGCGTGTTCCGGAAACCGAGGCTTCGGGGCGTATCCATACCTCTACGGTAACAGTTGCTGTGCTTCCGGAGGTTGAGGATGTTGAAGTGGACATCAACCCTGCTGATTTACAGATTGACACCTACCGCTCCAGCGGCGCAGGCGGTCAGCACGTCAATAAAACCGAGTCCGCTATCCGCATCACCCACCTGCCAACCGGTCTTGTGGTGGAATGTCAGGATGAGCGCAGCCAGTATAAAAATAAGGATAAGGCGATGAAGATTCTGCGTTCCCGTCTGTACGAAGCAAAACTGCGGGAGCAGAATGACAAGATTGCCTCAGAGCGTAAATTGCAGGTTGGTACCGGCGACCGTTCCGAACGTATTCGTACCTACAATTATCCGCAGGGGAGGCTGACCGACCACCGCATTGGATTGACGCTGTACCATTTGGAGGAAAACCTCAACGGCAATCTCGATGAAATTTTTGATGCTCTGATCACGGCGGATCAGGCAGAAAAACTGGCGGCGCAGACCGAATTTGACGATTAATACTGAATCGAGGCAATTTTACATGACAGTTCAAACGCAGGTGAAGCGCTGCTCCATAGAATCTATTCATGAGGCAGCCGAGCTGCTGCGTCGAGGTGAGGTGGTCGGTATGCCGACCGAGACGGTTTACGGCCTAGCCGCGAACGCTTATGATCCCGAAGCAGTTGCAAAAATTTTTGCAGCCAAGGGTCGGCCGCAGGACAATCCTTTGATTGTCCACATTGCTTCGCTGGATATGTTGGGGGATTTGGTTGTTTCCTTTCCGGCAATGGCCCACAGAATGGCCGATGCCTTTTGGCCCGGCCCCTTAACGATGATTCTTCCAAAGTCTGAAAAGGTGCCGCCTGAAGTAACAGCGGGCCTGAATACCGTTGCAGTCCGTATGCCGAGCCACCCGGATGCAGCGGCGTTGATTCGGGAAAGCGGCCTACCGCTCGCGGCGCCTTCCGCCAATACCTCCGGCCGGCCCAGCCCGACGCGAGCAGAACATGTCTTTGAGGATATGAAAGGGAAAATCCCGCTGATTCTGGACGGTGGGAGCTGTTCTGTGGGGGTGGAATCCACCGTTGTGCTTGTAAAAGAGGATTCGGTGCATTTGCTCCGCCCCGGCGGTGTTACGCCGGAGCAGATCCAAGCACTAGGCCTTGCCGTTACGGTCGATCCGGCGGTGGAGTCCAAACTGGATGAGGGAAAGAAAGTGCTTTCCCCAGGATTAAAATATAAGCATTATTCGCCAAAGGCAGATGTTATCCTTATAAAAGGCTCGGTGGATAAATTTGCCGATTATGTCAATCATAAAGCTGAACCGGGTGTTTTTGCACTGTTGTTTGAGGGAGAACAGAGAAAACTTTGGGTTCCAAGTCTTGTTTATGGTAGAGAGCACGAACCGGAAACTCAGGCGGCCGGACTCTTTGATGCGCTGCGCGAACTTGACTCAGAGGGCGCCCAAACCGTTTATGCGCGTTGTCCCGAGAAAGAAGGCATGGGACTCGCGGTTTACAATCGTATGATGCGTGCGGCTGGATTTCAGGTGATTGAGTTATGATCCGGGTTGTTGGATTAACTGGGCAGAGCGGTGCAGGAAAGTCGCTCATCAGCGAAGCTTTTGCAGCGTATGGGTTTGCTGTTGTTGATGCTGATCGTGTCTGCCATGACGTTATGGAGCATACCGATTGTATCGAGGCGCTTTGCACGGTGTTTGGCGGTGGGATCCGAAAAAAAAACGGAAAGATTGACCGCAAGGTACTGGGGCGTATCGTTTTTTCGGACCCTGAGAAGTTAATACAGCTCAATACCACGATTTTCCCCTTTATTTTAGCGGAAATCCGGCATGAAATTGCAAAGGCGGAACGGCGTGGAAGCAAATGGCTTTTGCTGGATGCCCCTACGTTGTATGAAGCCGGAGCTGATAAGCTGTGCGATTATGTCATTGCGGTCTGTGCAGACTACCAGAGCAGACTGCACCGTATTATGACGCGGGACAGATTGACGGCTGAAGCGGCGGAACTTCGGCTCTCTGCTCAGCATGACGATGTGTTTTATCGGAAACGTGCGAACCTTGTCCTGACAAATAACGGCTCTATTGAAGCGTTTTGGCAGCAAGCGGAATGCGTAATACAGAATTTACTGGAGCGTTACGGCGCGCCCATGAGTGAACAGGAGGAATTGTGATGAGTGAAACCAAAAGTGCAGCAAAAGAGTTGAAAGAAAAATTGTTTCTGGATCCCAAGCATGCAGCGCTCCGCATGGATGATGCGGAGATTCAGGCGGCCTTTGAATTTTGCGAACCATATAAGCGTTTTTTAAATGACGCCAAAACCGAACGTGAAGCAGTAGTTACCACGGTAAAACTTTTGGAGCAGGACGGCTATGTTCCGTTTGATTCGGAGAAGAAATATGAAGCTGGAGCGAAGGTCTATTCAGTCAACCGCGGAAAATCTATTATTGCGGCAATTGTTGGCACTGAACCGCTGGAAAAAGGCGTGAGCCTTGCGGCGGCGCACATTGATTCTCCGCGTCTTGATTTAAAACCGCGCCCCGTTTATGAAGATGCTGAGCTGGCGCTTTTTAAGACCCACTACTATGGCGGTATTAAAAAATACCAGTGGACGGCGATTCCGCTTGCACTTCATGGTGTGATTATTGACAAAGAAAACAACTGCATTGAAGTTTCGGTTGGCGAACAGGAAGGAGATCCGGTTTTCTGTGTGACCGACTTGCTTCCGCATCTTGCGGGCGACCAGATGAAACGCACCCTTGCCGAAGGCGTGCGGGGAGAGGAACTTAATATTCTCATCGGTAGCATGCCGTTCAAGGATGATGAAATCAGCGAAAAGGTAAAATTAAACCTGCTTAATATTCTGTTTGAGAAATACCGCATTACTGAAAGCGATTTCCTTTCGGCAGAGCTGGAGGTTGTACCGGCGTTTCATGCCAAGGACATTGGCTTTGACCGCTCTATGGTTGGCGCTTATGGCCATGACGATCGTGTCTGCGCCTACACAGCTCTTCAAGCACTTCTGCATACCCAAAAACCGAAAAAAACCTCGGTACTTGTGCTTGCGGATAAAGAAGAAATTGGCAGCGATGGAAATACCGGCCTGAAATCTGCATTTTTACGCTATTTTATCGCTGATTTAGCCAAACCGCACGGCGTGGAGGGACGCACGGTTCTCTCCCATTCCGAATGCCTTTCGGCCGATGTTAACGCCGCTTTTGACCCAACTTTCCCGGAGGTTGCGGAGCGCCGTAATACGGCTTATCTCAACTATGGCGTTGTCATTACCAAATATACCGGCGCACGGGGAAAATCCGGTACATCAGATGCTTCGGCGGAGTTTGCAGGGAAAGTCCGCAATCTTCTTGACAAAACCGGCGTTGTCTGGCAGACCGGGGAGCTGGGTAAAGTGGATCAGGGCGGCGGCGGGACTGTAGCCGCTTATATTGCAAACCTCAATGTGGACGTCATTGATCTTGGGGTGCCGGTATTGTCCATGCATGCACCGTTTGAAGTCGTTTCCAAAATTGACACTTACATGGCGTATCGTGCCTTTTATGAGTTCTTTGCGGCATAATTTTTCATAATTTAATTGACACGCTCTTGCTCTCACTATATAATAAGCTTAAGTAGATTCCAAAACATTTTATGTGTTTTTTGGACGTTTGCGCCTTTGAGGCGCTCTATTATGGGAGGGTTACGAGATGTTTTGTAAAAATTGTGGTGCGCCAATGAATGACAATGCCGCGTTTTGTGTCACTTGCGGCGCTGCGGTTGGGCAGGGTTATACGCATTGTGCAAACTGTGGCAGTGAGGTTGCACCGGGAGCGGCGGTTTGTTTGAAGTGCGGCGCCATGCTGAATAATCCAGTGGCTGCACATGGCGGCGCACCGGCAGGTGTGCCGGGGGCTTCTGCACCAAAATCAAAGGTGACTGCGGGCCTGCTTGGCATTTTTCTTGGTGGGTTGGGAATTCACAACTTCTACCTTGGTTATACTAATAAGGCGATTGCTCAGGTTTTAATGGGTGGTTTGGGCTGGCTTTTAACCATTATTTCCTGCTTTATCCTTTGGCCGCTGCTTTTCGTAGCCGCCGCGTCTTCTGTTTGGGGTCTGGTGGAAGGCATTATGATTCTTGCTGGTTCCATTACGACAGATGGGAAAGGTAATCCGCTTCAAAGCTAAGGCTGTATAAAAAGGCACGTGCTTTTTAAGCTCCGTGCCTTTTCTTTATTTGTTGTCCATTGACTTCTATTCAAAAATGGGCTATCATAAATTTGGTTGTGTAAAGAGTTTTTCTTTCGTTTCACTTGAAAGGCGGCGTGGTTGCTGTCGGTATATGGGAGGATTTACGATGTATTGTAAAAACTGTGGAGCTCAAATGAATGATAACGCTGCGTTTTGCGTGAACTGTGGCGCTGCTGCCGGGCAGGGAACAGGGTACTGTGCCAATTGCGGCAATGAGGTTGCTCCAGGCGCAGCTGTCTGTTTGAAATGTGGTGTGGCAGTCAATAATGCCGCTATTCCAAATGCAAACGGGGCGGCAAAATCTAAGATAGCTGCTGGTCTGCTTGGTATTTTTCTCGGCGCGTTTGGCGTACATAACTTTTATCTTGGCTTTACCGGGAAGGCGGTTGCTCAGCTGTTGATTACGGTGCTTTCCTGTTTTACGTTGGCGATTGCTTCTGAAATTTGGGGCCTTGTAGAAGGAATTTTGATTCTCACAGGTTCTCCGAATTTCACAAAAGATGCAAAAGGTATTCCGCTTCAGCAATAAGGATTGCTTATAAAAACAAAAGCCGCTCATACGAGCGGCTTTTGTTTTTATTCAACGGTAACACTTTTGGCTAGATTGCGGGGTTTATCTACATCACAGCCGCGAAGGACTGCAGTGTAGTAGGCAAACAACTGAAGCGGCACAATGGTGACAAGCGGCATAAAAATATCGTCATAAGCGGGGACACGAAGAAGAAAGTCGGTTACATCGCCGCCTACTTCAGCGCCTTCTTTACAAATAAGCAAAACTTTTGCGCCTCTTGCATTGACCTCTTTGATATTGCTGATAGTCTTTTCATAGAGCTGCGACTGAGTGGCCACCGCTACAACCGGCACATCGTCGGTAATCAGAGAGATGGTTCCATGTTTTAGCTCGCCCGCTGCATAGGATTCTGAGTGGATGTAGGATATTTCTTTGAGTTTGAGAGAACCCTCCATGGAAAGAGCGTAGTCCAGCCCACGGCCAATATAAAACAAACTGTGTGCGTTTTGAAACTTTGAAGCAAAGTATTGGCAGTTGCTGGTGTCATCCAACATTGCTTTAATACTCCCAGGAATTTGAAGTAAAATACGACAATATTTTTTGACCTGCTCGGCAGTCAAAGTCCCTTTCACAAGACCAAGCTTAAAGGCAATGAGATACATAATAGCGACTTGGACCGAATATGCCTTTGTGCTTGCTACGGCAATTTCCGGACCTGCCCAAGTGTAGATGACACCGTCTGCCTCACGTGCAATAGAGGAACCGACAACGTTGACAACAGCAAGGGTATAGGCACCGCGCTTTTTGGCAAGACGAAGGGCGGCAAGGGTATCGGCCGTTTCGCCGGACTGAGAGATAATGATTACGAGGTCGTCTTTGCCTAAAATTGGATCACGATAGCGAAATTCCGAGGCAATATCGACGTTGACCGGGATACGTGCAAGCCGTTCGGTCAGGTATTTGCCAATCATACCAGCGTGCATAGCAGTACCGCAGGCAACAACATGAATGTTTTTAAAAGAAGCCAGCAGTTCATCGGTAAGATTTGGCAGGCCAAACTGCGGCAGGCCGTTTACAATACGCGGAGAAAGGGTGTTAGTAATAGCCGAAGGCTGTTCGTGGATCTCTTTGATCATAAAATGGGGAAAACCGCCTTTTTCAGCCGCTTCCACATCCCAGGTGGCGGTCATAAGCTCCTTGTGAATTTCATCACCGTTAACGTCGGTCACTTTTACATAATCTTTCGTCAACTCAACAATTTCATCCTGCTCTAAAAGATAATAATTCCGGGTGTATTTCAAAATAGCTGGAACGTCGGAAGCAATAAAGTTTTCTCCCTCGCCAATACCAGCAATCAGCGGGCTGTCTTTGCGGGTTGCAAAGATTTTTTCTGGAAAATCCCTGAAAATGATCCCCAGAGCATAGGAACCGTGAATTTTTGCAAGTACCGAGCGAATGGCATCTGTCGGATCGCCTTTGTAGTAGTAGTCCAACAACTTTGCAATGGTTTCGGTGTCCGTTTCGGATTCAAATATGTACCCTTTTTCTTCCAAAAAAGCCTTGATTTCCATATAGTTTTCAATAATGCCATTGTGGACAATGGAAACAACCTTATTTCCATGCGGGTGGGAATTGATGTCTGAAGGCTCCCCATGTGTTGCCCACCGCGTGTGACCAATGCCAGTGGTTCCTTTCGGACAGCCCCCCTGCTGCATTTTAGCTTCTAGGTCGTCCAGACGGCCTTTTGATTTTACAACATGAATTCCATCCTTCTCAAAAACAGCAATTCCTGCAGAATCATACCCGCGGTACTCCAAATGGCGCAATCCGTCGATTAATACTTCGGCCGCATTTTTTGCCCCTGCATATCCGACAATACCACACATAGTATTCACCTCAAATATATATCAAATTTACCATATGACCTCTTTTGAACTACCCTATTATACTATAAATTAAATTTATGTTCAATTAGTTTCTTTCATGATTGGTGTTATTAAGAAAACCTCAAAATTACACCTTTTTATGGTTATTGTTGCTTATTCTATAATTTTTTTATAAACAGGAGGCAACGAAATACGCAGTAGAAGCCTAAGTGTTTTTTAATAACGGCAAAATAGTAGCCCATGTCCGTCCGGAATATGATGGAGAAGAAAGCGGCTGCACAGAAACAAAAAGCTGTGACGTTTGGATTGACATTTTTGATGATGAGCAAGAAGCACGCCAGTTTTGCCGGAGTTATAAAACTGCGTAAAACCCCCGCCACAAGGGACGGTGTAAAGGAGGTAAAGAGATGGGGGCTAACAACTTCAAATCAATCGCATTGATTTGGAAAAAGGGATATATAAAATAAACGAAGAAAAGGCGGAGCAAATAACAGCGTCAAACCTTGAATGAACGCCAGAAGAGATGGGCACTGGATATATCGCGAAATGCAATATATATATAGTGCTGTAACTTTAGTCAGTTGATTATTTACTTTTTCTTTGGCCTTGTTTGAATAAGAGCGGTCAAGAAATCATTCAGGAAAGAAGGTGAACAGATGGAACAGCTAAAAGGGACCTGTCAATTTTCTTGGCTAAATACACAATGAGATTATGGTAGTGATTGGGTCAGCGCCTTCCAAGAACATATGGTACAGGAAGAACGCGAACAGGCAGAAAAAGAAAGAACCAACCAAAAACACAATGAGGAATCCCAATGCCCGAACTAAGTTGGTACATACGGCTGGCGATGGAGGTGTTGACCGCCGGATGCAGCGTGTTCAGTGCGGTGATGCTCGCCTGCCGCTGGTACAACGACTACCGGCAAAGCAAAAATCTACCGAAACGCCCGGAGGTGAGCGAATGAAACACCTCAAACGCAAACGCGCTGTGCTGGCCGTGCTGGCCTTCCTCTCGCTGGCCGGGTGCTTCCAAATCCTCGGCGCATATGAGCGCGGCTATCTCGACAGCTTTTTGCTCGCCCTGCTGCTCTCGCTTGTATGCCTGCTGTTCTTCGGCGTATTCGCCCTTTGGGCGCAAGCCGTGGACAAGCCCGCGGCCGGGCAGGACCATTCGCGAGACAAACAGAATACTGGTAACAGAGCAAACAGCCCGCGAGGCACGTACAACACAAGCACAGCAAACAAGCAACTGGAAAAGAAAAAACTCCCTGTTGGGCGGCAACCCAGACAGAGAGCACAAGAAAACTATTACACTTTTATGATACACAAAACGAAGGATGGTGTCAAGCCATGAACCATGTATTTTACACCGATAACCCAGCCCGTGATTTTAACCGCTGGGATGCGGTACAGGAAAAGCGGCTTGCAAAGCTGCCGGTCTGCGCCGACTGCGGGGAGCCGATACAGGACGACTGCTATTACCAGATAAACGATGAAGCGATTTGTCTGAGCTGCATAAAAGCCAATTACAGGCGGGAAATCGAATGCTGAGGAGCAAACGCCATGCCGGATATTATGAAAATGAGGAAAAAACCGAACTATTTAGGCTCATGGGACTTGGACGAACTGCCAAACCGTGAACCCACATTGACGATTGAAAGAATTGTTGACGAAGAGGTTGTAACAAATGGTAAAACAGAGATTTGCACCACTTGTTATTGGACGGACCAAGCATTTAAGTCAATGATTTTAAACGTCACAAATAAAAAGACTATCTGCAAACTGTATAAAACCAAAGACACCGAAAAGCTCAGGGGAAAATCCGTGATTGTCGGAATTGACCGGGTAAAAGCGTTTGGAGATGTTTACGACGCTCTGCGAATATGGGCGAGAATCCCACGGCCCTAAAATGTCGTATTGCCTAAGTGCGAGTTGTGCGGAAAGGAGATACACGCAGCGGGGAACATGACACCGGAACAGGTGGCGGCCTACACCAAAAACAAGTATGGAAAAGGACTGTGCGGCGCCTGTGTTGCAGTAGCGAAGGGGGCGCAGCAATGAACCTAACAAAACGAAACTATTTCACACGCAAGGCAAATCGGGAGTATATGAGCGTTCCCAATTCAAGGCATTTGAAAGGTGCCAGGCCGCTGTATTTGCGGGGGTAAACAAAAAATATGAGCGTAAGAAAACAACAGCGCTGCTTGTCGGTTCTTATGTAGATTCATATTTTGAGGGTACGCTGAGAGCCTTTAAAAACAAGACCACGGAGATATTCAAACGTGACGATACGCTAAAGGCCGAATACATACAGACCGATGAAATCATTAAACGCATTGAATCGGACAAGCTGTTTTCCAGCTATATGGCCAGAAAAAAAACAGGTGATCATGATCGGCTGCATCAATGGCGTTCCGGTCAAAATTAAAATAGACAGCCTGCACCCGGATAAAATTGTAGACCTGAAAATTATGAAGGATTTTGAAATGGTTTATGACTCAGAAAAAGGCAGGTTGCCGTGATTTGAGGGATGGCAATACGATTTGCAGGGTGCAGTATACCAGGAAATTGTAAGGCAGAACACGGGCGAAAAATTGCCGTTCTACCTGGCAGCGGTAACAAAAGAGGAAACCATTGGTATTGATATTGTCCATATTTCTCAAAGCATGCTTGATTTTTCGCTGGAACGGTTCGCAAACAGCGTTGAAATGTACGACGCAATCAAAAAGGGGATTGTAGGGCCGGAACGCTGCGGCACTTGTGATTTTATAAAAAAACAAAAGTGCTTACAGAATTGACCGAATCAGACGATTTCTACTTTTAAACGGAGGAATTACCTATGATCATCACCTAGGAAACTCGGCAGGAGAGCAATCGGAAAACCGACCGGGAAACGAGATACCAAAAGATTTTAGCAGTCCTGGAGCCGGGGGTTGAACTGACGGCGCGGGAAATCAAAGATGCATTGGGCCTGGATGATATGGACGCCGTGCGCCCTCGCCTAATCGGCTTGGGTTGGCACCGGAGGCGTTTTCGATTTGGAGGGCATGATAAACGCCGGCGTGCAGGGCTCACTGGTAAGCGCTTTGATGGGCGGCCCGGCGATGGTGAGTGAGCGCAACGGTTCAAACGGTACGGCAGACAGGACAGATTAAGGCGGGAATTGAGACCCTGACCGGCGTTGCAAATACATCGCTTCCGGCGGAGCTGCGCCCGAATCCGCCAGCAGCACAGACCGCTACTTTGGAGGATTTCAACCGTTATGCTGCCGCAGTCAGACAGGCAATAGAAAGCCATAAGAAGCAGGTACTGGCGCAGGAGGGGATGAAGGCGGAAAACCCGCGGCCCTTCTCAGCGCCTAAAAACAGCCCGCAGGCGGGCGCTATGCAGAGCGGTGCTGTTTCTCCTGCAAACGCAAACAGCGCCCCTATGGGCACCACAGAGGCGGGGAGGAAGTCTTGGAAACAACGAGTGTTAAATCAAGATGGAATTTATACAATAACTTCATCTGACGGTCAGCGCTCTTATACGATACCATCTTCCCAAGAAGTGTCTTATAGTGTTTCAAGGGACGGTACTGTCAAACTCAAGAAGTCTGTAGCGGAATTCGTTCATGCAAAGGACTACCGCGATTTTGCGCAAGCTTATGCGGATAAAAACCTGGTATCCAAGATTGATTCACATGGAAATATGCTGGAAGCAAAACCGATTACGATTTTATCTGATGGAAACGAAGTAATCATTACGCCTAAAGGTATTAATGATGTGGCAAAGAAAATTCGCGGGCAAGGAATGAAATCAAGGGATAACTTGGACAGTATATTTTTGTTGGATAAAATTATAGAAAACGCTCATAAGGTAGGCGAATCTCCCAATACAAAGGGGCGTGTTAATCCGTTTTCTTATTATGAATCCAACTTCTCTGTAGGCAACCGCAGCTATAGAGTGAATCTAAGAATTAAAAATACACCACAGAACAATCAGTATTATTATCACTCTTTTGAAAACATAGAAATAGCGCCGTCCAACGAAACTTCCTACCACAATAGTGGCGGCCCGGATCTAATAGTGAACGACGCTACCTCTACTTTTATTATATCCACTTCTGCCAAAAAAAGCAACCACGGCCCGGCACAGAGCGGTGCTGTTTCTCCTGCAAACGTAAACAGCGCCCCTGTGGGCACCACAGAGGCGGGGAAGACGGCTAAAGCGAAAACGATTGCAAATCTATCGCTATTTGACTCTAAAATTTTAAAAAATTTAAATCAGGCAAGAAAGAATATAATCCGATATGCTCAATTACATTTCCCTAAAACGGTTACCAATGAGCAAACCGGAATGAAGATTGATATTTCAAGAACAGGGCTTGATAAATTGTTGAGCGGCAATATTTCACAAGAGAAGTATGCCAGCGCATTTCATGTTCCCGAACTGCTCAGCAATGCCATTCAAGTTGGAGAAGCTCCAAATGTGAAAGGCAAAGCCGGAATTAATGCCTATTACTATTTTGACAGTCCTATTGAAATATCAGGAAACGATTATATGGCTCACATACGTGTTCGCGCTACTGATATGGGGAATAAATATTACGGCCATACTTTAAGCGGCGTTGTAGACGAAATAAAAATAGAGCCGTCGGCGCGGAACTCCGTTGCCGAAACAACGCTACATCCCGTAAATGCCTTAGGCTTTACCCCTATTATACCCACTTCTGCCAAAAAAAGCAACCGCGGCGCTGCGCAGAGCGGCGCTGTTTCTCCTGCAAACGCAAACAGCGCCCCTGTGGGCACCACAGAGGCGGGGAGAAGTGTTATAGCGCCGGTCAAGGTGGGGCGGGATACAACAATTAAATCTCCTTACCAAGGGACAACACCGGTTAATTTAAATTTTTCGCTAAAAAACAAACCGATTATTACCGAAGAGCAGGTACAACAAGCCAGACAGATAATCAATGCGGCGAATACACAGCATGAGACGAGCTTTAAACGTTATTTAAAGGATGCGTACCAAACAATAATTGGCAGCCGTTTTAATGGAAAAAAGGTACGGATTAAGGACGTAACATTTCAAAATGCCCCTTATGATGTAACGCTTCATAAAAATGTAATTGGCAAGGTGGTTTCTGACCCTAATTTCAGTGCGGAAAAAATATCTGTATTAAATCAGCTGGAAGATGTGGTTGCCAATGCGGAATATGTTGGCAGCGGAAATTTTGACAAAACCGGAAAACGAACCAACAATGTAGAACGGTACGATTATTTTGAAACGGTTGTTTCTCTTCCTAGTGAACATGGTACAGCGGACTATGTTGTGTCCTTTGATACGGAAATTTATCCGTATGAAAATAAGTTCAGAACCTACAAAATAAAAAACATAGACCTGACACCGTTATCCGAAGTACTTGCGGGAACAGCACCCGTAGCCAACGGAAACAATGCAGGCCTATCTACCCCTATTATACCCATTCCTGCCAAAAAAAGCAATCGCGGCGCTGCGCAGAACGGTGCTGTTTCTCCTGCAAACGCAAATAACGCCCTTGCGAGTGTCACAGAGGCGGGGAGGACGGCTGTTAATACCAATTTGGAGGGGCATACGCCGCAGGAGCAGAAAACCATCCTGGAATATAAGAATGCGGTTGACCCTAATTTGATTCGTTATATTGAAAATATTCAAAAAAACCCAGAGAACCGCTACCTTAATTTTGAGATAAAACCGGTTCGTTCCAGAGAAGTGTCTGACATCAAGAGATTAACCGGAATTGACATTACTGGGTATCGCCATAATATAAAACCAAGCGCGGTTGAACATATTATCAAACGGCATGGTGAAAACGGTAAAGCAGACCATAGTATGGCTAATATTGAGGATATAGCTTGGATTCCCTATGTGTTGGAAAATTATGATAGTGTTTCAATAGGTGGAAAAAAAGATTACGCATTTGTAAATAGTGATAAATCCCCATCTCAAAGAGTAGTATTTGAAAAAGCGATCGACGGCACTTTTTATGTGGTAGAGGCAGTGCCGGACAGCAAAGCCAAAAAGCTCCAGGTAGTGACGGCTTATATCAATAAAAAAGGAGCAGGGCAAGTGCTGAATACGAAAAAATCGCCCTCAGCAGACGTCCAAAACGCCCATGCCTCTGCTCCGAAAGCATATCAGGTGCCGAATGCAGATAATAATCCCCTTCGGCTTACGTCCGAACCCGAACCCGAGCTAGCTTCTACCCCTATTATACCCACTTTTGCCCAAAAAAGCAACCGCGGCGCTGCGCAGAGCGGTGCTGTTTCTCCTGCGAACGCAAACAGCGCCCCTAAGGCGGGCACGATGACATCTGATGGCTTTAAAATGACCTCCTACCAAAACAGCAACGGCATTTTGCCGTATAGTGAGGCGGAGGCTAAAAATTTGTCCTCCCAGAAGGGGATGGTCAATGAAAATGAAAGCGACTTTTCTAAATTTATCCGGGAATCCAAAGAAACAAATGGGACAAAACGGTTTTACTTTGGCAAAGTTTCCAATGAGCTTTCAAACGATATTCGCGCTGCAACCGGACAGGATGTAACTGGGTATAGCGTAGCTATCCGGAGTGACGAAGTACGGCACATTTTTGCGCAGCACGGCAATGAACAAGCCGAAGCTCTCCGTGGCCAGCTTGCGGTTGATGATGCCCTGATGGCCGAACTTCCAAAAGTGTTTAACAACCCAGATGAAATTATTCTTTTGGACAAGAAGGATTATGCCGGACGGACGGCGTTCGAACTGCGCAAGCGGATCAATGGATATGCGGTCGCAGTTAATGGCGTTTCAAACGGCAAACATTCGATTGAAATTGACTCTTTCCGCGTAATAAACAAAAAGAAGCCGCTTACTACGTTCAATGCAACGCAAGCGTCCCCTGAACCAACGTCCGAGACGAGCAGTAAGCTAGCTTTTACCCCTATTATACCCACTTTTGCCAAAAAAAGCAACCGCGGCGCTGCGCAGAGCGGTGCTGTTTCTCCTGCAAACGCAAACAGCGCCCCTGTGGGCACCACAAAGGCGGGGAGGACGGCTGTTAATACCAATTTGGACGGCCATACGCCGCAGGAGCAGAAAACGATAAAAGAGTACAACTCTTTCGGGGATCAAAAGCTCATACAGTATATTCAAAAAGTCAGGAATGGTCTTGCGGGTAAAAAAGAGCTTTTCTATTTGAAGAAGACATCTGACCGGATGGCTAAAGATTTAAAAGAGCTAACAGGCCTTGATGTATCCGAAAACAAAATTGCACTTGCTCCAAATACCATTGAACATATTGATAAAAATCACGGAATAAATGGAAAACGCGACAGCAGCATGGCTGATGATGCGGATTTATCAAGGATACAGTATGTGCTTGACAATTATGACGAAGTTCATTTAAATACTGATAAATCCAGAGGGTACAGTTTGTCAAATGGCAAACCAGCACCTATGGTTGTATTTGAAAAAAGGATTGACGGTTCATACTATGTTGTTGAAGCAATATCAGATGCCAACGCCAAGACAAATTATATTGTTAGTGCTTTTAAGAGAAAGGTGGGAGCAACGCCTTATGGGAATTTAGGAAAAATAAAAGAAACAGGTCGCCAGCCCTCAGATGTACAAGCCCCTGAGATTACGTCTGAAAACGCAACTGGCATTCCTGTTTCTAATAACATTATACCCCCAACCTCCCCAAAAAGCAACGCTGGAAATGTTG
>QAMM01000009.1 GCA_003150405.1 Clostridiales bacterium | reverse complement strand
ACAAGGTTTATAGAGAACATGGAGAAAAGCCTTGATATAACTGCATTTTCTTTATCCCTGTTGATAGGGAATATATGCACTGGGTCCATCTCCTAAGGGGTAGTTATCAGTTCGATTCTGGTCGGGGGTGCCATTCAGCAGGCTCTGGAACGCCTTTGGTGTCCGGAGTCTGCCTTTTTCAGTGGCCTTTCCGGAAGAATGCCCTCTATTGATAATACCGCTGTGTTTGGAGAGCAGCGCAGCATGCGGCTTCTTCAGTGGTACAACAGAACTTACCGGTACAGCCGCTTTGTTTGACACCCGCAAGCTTATTTTTTTGTTCTATTTTCATTTCCTGCGGGATCATCAACACTGTTTAGCTTTTTGCTCCTATTTTACATTGGCATTGCCCCATGTGAATTGAATACGGCTCTGAGCGAAAGACAGCAGTAAAAACAGGGAGCCGTTTCCTTGATAGATGAGGTTATGCGCTTTCGTGATAATTGTTTGAGGATAGGTGGTGTGCTTCAAAAACACATCGAGAAAAGCACATGTTTCTACCAAAAAAAGCAAGAAAATAATAGCCATTTTCCTACGGCCGTTTTAAAATAAAAGAGCTGTATGAAAGGGTGTATAAAATGAAACTGCGTGCCTATGGATTTTTGCTGCTGACCTTCTGTTTTTGGGGAAGCTCTTATGTGGTCAGTAAATTTGTGATGAACCAAATTCCGGCGTTTACCGTATCTTTGATGCAATATGTGGTTGCTGTTGCGGTGCTGATGGGCGCCTGGCTCTTTAAAAAACGACGCTCCGGCAGAAAAAAGGTGGAGCGCAGCGACTATAAATATTTTTTCTTGATTGGCTTTCTTGGTTATTTTATGACAACCGGGGCACAGCTTTTGGGGACAAAGTTTGCAACTGCTTCGCTCGCATCACTCATTAATTCCTTAAATCCAGTTATGATTATGCTGGCGGCAACTCTTGTTCTGAAAGAACAGCTAACGTTCCGGAAAATCGTCAGCATTGCGGCGGCGCTGCTTGGGGTTTATCTTGTAATCGGCGGTGTCGACGGCAGCGGAATGATTTACGGCATCCTTTTGTCCGCGCTTGCAGTTGTTTTGTGGGCGTTTGTGTCGGTGATTATTAAAAAAATGACCCAAAAGTATGATCCACTCCAGGTAACTGCCTATGGGATGTTGATTGGCACTGTTTGTACCGTTCCAGTTGCCGCAGTGGAGTGGGCCACCGCTCCTGTACGGATGGACGGCTCCTCCATCCTTTCAATTCTTTACATGGGTGCTGTTTGTATGGGTGCGGCGCATTTCTTTTGGGGGAAAAGTCTCTCTGTTTTGGATGCCAGCATCTGCTCCATGTTTTATCCGCTTCAGCCTATGATTTCGGTGCTGTTGGGAGCACTGTTCCTGGGAGAAAGCATCAATCTATGGTTTGTAATTGGCGCGGCTTTGATTGTTTCAGGCGTGTTGTTCTGTATCTTGACACAAAAACGCGACGAGCCAGCGGAACGGACTGCAGAAACGGAGATATTGGAGCGCAGCGAACCGTCATAACAGCTAATATAATTCAAACATGAAACATGTGAAGAGGCGGGAACTCCCGCCTCTTTCTTTATTTTGTATGAAAAAGGATTTCTATCGAGACTTCGTTGGAATCCGTCTAAAGCGGTTGTAAGTTTAGGAGTGAATATTGTATGTCCTTCCTTGGATAACAATGGTATTCTCATCCTGCCAATAAAGCTGCATAGTTTCAAATTCATTCCACTCGCCGGCGTAGATGCGGACGGAAGGTTTGCTGAATTCTCCAACCAGAAATGGGAGTGTCTCCATATTGTTTTTGATTTCAACAAATGTATTGCCGCCCAGCGCGCCTTGGTCGTTGTCAATTATTTCGGCGGTATAGGTTCCCTGCGGCGATACAATTAACGAGACAACCGTGTTATGGGAAAGACTTCCAAAAACAGAGACGATGGTACAGGCGAATATCAGAAGCAAGAAAAGAAGTGCAGTCAACATTCCGGCAATCCATTTTAGAACAATCGGCCACGCGAACTTTAGATAAACGGCCGCGGCGCAGCCTGTCTGAATGAGCAGAAATAGAGCAGTCAGGCTCCAATCCAGCGAAAGAAAAAAGGCGCTGTTTATGAGAGCCAATGGGAAAAGAAGTGCAGCAAAAACAGCGTTCGCTCGGTTTATAGGACCCTTGTTGTAAAACAGCGCTGATGTTAAGATAAGAGAAAGTCCTGCTGTAATCCCAAGAAATGCCTCATGGTGGTAAAGACTGAATTGATATCCAAAGAAAAAGCCAATTATTGTGCACAGGGGAAGGATTGAACTGAGTGCGCAAAGAACCAATGGCGTGTAACGCAGTAGCCTTTTCATAGCGTCACCTCATAATTGTTTTGCTTTGTTCACCATTATAGCGGAAGCTGTTGGAGAAAGCAAACGGGATTATAGCAAGTTAACCTTCTACAGTATAAACCGCTGTCTCAAATTGAAATAGATTTGGCAGTACCTGTGACAGGACTGTAAACTTTTCTGCACCCAAAGCACCGTTCGTTGCTTTTAAAAAAGCGCCATGCTATAATAATTGTATCAAAATTGTTTACCATGTGGTGTGCAAAGGAGAAATCTTTTTGAACGAGCCCTTTGAATTTAAAAGTCAGGCGGTTTATTCTGAACAGGAGCAGCCGGAAGAAAGCGGTGCAGAAAGCGGATATACTTATGTACCTGGTTTGGGGTTTCTATTAAACGATCCGGAAACCCGGGAACGCCGACACCTGCACTACGCGGCGAATAATGTCGGCGTCGCCTTAATTCTTTACGTTGTTATTTCTCTGTTTGCCACTATGCCGGTGGTATTGTTGCTTTCTTTTTTGGGTCTGCCCATTCGTGTAAACTTTACTTCAATGCAGGTTTATGGCACACAATCCATGCTCTTAGTGGTAAACCTTGTTCTTGCCATTTTAAAATTGGGTCTCCCTGCTTTGTATTTGAGCCTGACTCTTAAAAATTACATATCTTTTCGTTCGGTCATGCGTGCGCCCCGGGCAAAGCTAGTCGCTTTTTCCCTGCCAATGGTTCTGGCAGTGTCGGTGGTTGGCAGCTTTTTCGTAGAACTGTTGCAGAAAATATTTTCCCAATATGGGTGGAATGTTTCTCTGCCGGGATATATGGTGCCGTCTACCCCTTTGGACTGGGTGTTGAGCCTTGTTTTGCTGACGGTCGTACCGGCGTTTTTGGAAGAATACCTATTTCGCGGCGTGATCATGCAGGGCCTGCGTTGCTTTGGTGATGGCGTTGCGCTTTTGGTTTCTGCCATATTTTTTGCATTGGCACATTTTAATGCAATGCAGGCGGCTAACGCCTTTTTAATGGGATTGATCATTGGCTATTTTGTGCTTCGTACCGGTTCTCTCTGGACAGGAATCATTCTGCATTTTATCATAAACCTGCTTTCCTTTTTTGAAATGGTACTGTTTAGTACGGTGCTGCAGGAGTATGCTGAGCTGGTGGGGAATTTGGTTGCGCTTATCCTGCTGGCGGCGGGTATCCTTGCCTTTCTGTTGTTTGTACGCAAGGAGTCAACGGCGTTTACTATTCCTCTGCCGGAAAACAGCCAGCTGAGCACCCGCCAGCGTGCGATGATTTGCTTTGGAAGTGCGGCAATGGTACTTGCACTTTTGGCTTTTGTGTTTGTTTATTTTCAGGTGGTATAGCTTATGGCGGAAGAGCGCGATTTGATTTTTATGAAACTGGCACTGGAACAGGCAAAAGAAGCGGCCGCACTCGGCGAAGTGCCGATTGGCGCTGTTGTTGTACGCGGAAGTGAGGTGGTTTCAACGGCACATAACCTGCGTGAGACCGAAAAAAATGCCCTTTTCCACGCTGAATTGCTTGCCATCGATCTTGCCTGTAAAAAGCTTGGGGGCTGGAGACTGCATGAGTGCGAGTTGTATGTAACTCTTGAGCCATGCCCAATGTGCGCAGGCGCCATAATCAATGCGCGTATCAAACGGGTGGTCTACGGTGCAGAGGACCCAAAAGCAGGCTGCTGCGGAACCTTGCTTGACCTGTTTGACTGTGGTTTTAACCATCGCCCGGCGGTGGAGCGAGGCGTATTGCAGGAAGAATCGGCAAAATTATTGCGGGCATTTTTCAAAAAGTTAAGAAATCGGTCATGATTGCTGGCAATATTATTCATACATCGCTTGAGTTTCGCTGTTATAATGAAAGAGCAGAAACGAATTATTTCTGTTTTACCCTCTCCTTTATTATCTAAATCCTTATTTCATCTTATTTTATCTGCGGCGGGCATTAGGCCCGTCATTTTTTATTTCTATGTGAATTGTTGAAAATCACGTTGAAAAGGTTGAAAGTTTGTGTAATTGGTATGATTAATACAAAAAGTTATAAAGACTTCACAAGCTTAAAAGTTTCTGTTGTGTTCAAGTCCTAAATATAGTAAAATAAAAAAGGTTATAAACCGCGTAGGGCGGTTGCAATGAGGTCAATTTCCAACCCTTGTTTTTCGGCATAACGGAGGGTAGCGGCGGTTCCTCCTTTGGTTCCGTTTACCACGGCGATGAGTCGGCCTGATTGTTCAACCATATAGCGGTTGCGCTCCATAAAACAGCCGTTGTAGTATTGTTCGCTCAAAACAATCACTTGGTCGGAATTTTCTAGTGCCCGGTTGTAACGGTTGGCCCATTCCGGGTCGCTAAAACGCTGGCCTCGGTACGGAATTACGGCAACAAAATATAGGTCAGAAAGCACCTGTTTTAAATTTAAAACAGTTTCAGCTGCAAGCAGATCAACACCGCGCGCCATACCGCTTAAAAAAATGCGGTAGCCGTCAATGGCTGCATTGACGGTCTTGGCCTGCAGTTCCTGTTTGATACGTATAACCTCAGGGTGTTGTTCGTCCCAGTGTTGCAACAGTTTTTCCGGACGTGGGCCGGAAAAACAAGCGGCTAAATGTTTCATAATCGACATCCATTCATAAATTTTTAATAAAATTAACAATTTAAATATATTTTATATTTGTATTATATTTGAAAATTATGTATAATTTATGAATAATATGTCTATTTTCCGTTATATTTTGTAGGGGGAAGCTATGCAAAGCTTTATGAAGCGCTGTTGGGCGCATATTAATTTGGACCATTTGGTGCATAATTTAGAGCACATTCGTACGCTGGTGCCGGGGGCCGAGGTAATGGCGGTGGTAAAAGCAAACGCCTATGGCCACGGCGATGGGGTTATAGCCGCCGAACTTGAGCGGCAGGGCGTAAAATGGTTTTGCGTTTCCAATATTGATGAAGCTATTTCGCTGCGGAAATATGGAATACGGGGCAGTATCTTGATTTTGGGAATGACTCCGGTGGAGCTTTGCGATCTTTTGATTCAGTATCGTCTAATTCAGACCGTTTACTCCACCGAATACGCCTGTCAGCTCAGCGAACAGGCGATAGGGTTTGAACAGCCGGTAGAGTGCCACCTAAAAATTGATACCGGAATGGGGCGGATTGGTTTTGTCCATCACGACGACAGCAATGCTTTGGGCGAGCTACTTGCGGTCTGCAAGCTACCGGGCCTTCATCCCACCGGCATTTTCACCCATTACGCCGTAGCGGACGAAACGAGTGCGTGCTCTGCGGATTACACCAAAAAGCAGTTTGCTGCGTTTGAGGATGTTTTAACCAAACTGGAACAAAACGGTGTTCATTTGAAAACGGTGCACACCAAAAACAGCGCCGGAATTGAGCGCCTGGGCAGCGAGCATTTTCCCTTTGTGCGCGCGGGTATCATCCTGTATGGGCTCAACCCCAGCCCGGAGGTGGTTGACCCGGATTTCCGCCCGGTGATGGAACTCAAGTCGGTGGTTTCCATGGTGAAAACAGTGGGGCCGGAGACGTCGATCAGCTATGGGCGGCACTTTATTTCCGACCATGATATGGTTGTCGCCACCGTGCCGGTCGGCTACGCAGATGGTTTTTCCCGTTCCCTTTCCAACCGCGCTGAATTTCTGGTGCGCGGTCAGCGTGCAAAGGTTATCGGCACCGTCTGCATGGACCAGCTGATGCTCGACGTCAGCCATATCCCCGGCGTGCGGATGGGAGATGAGGTGACCATATTTGGTCATGACGGCAAGGAAAGCATTTCCGCGGATGACTTGGCGCGGATGGCCTCGACCATCAACTATGAAGTGATTTGCGCGGTCGGCCACCGTGTGCCGCGGGTCTACTATAAAAACAACAAGGTGGTTGATGTAGTCAACTATCTCTACGGCGAAGAGTAAGGAGCCGCTTATGGAGTATATCCCGGCAAAAACCATTGTCACCCGTGCCAAAAGCGGCTGGTTCGGCATGGATTACAACATGAACGTTTACCGGGGATGCAGTCATGGCTGCATTTATTGTGACAGCCGGAGCGAGTGTTACCATATTGATTCATTCGATGAGGTGCGCGCAAAGGAGCATGCGCTGGAAATTATCCGCAACGACCTGCGCCGCAAGGTGAAAACCGGCGTGGTCGCAACCGGTTCAATGTCCGACCCTTACAACCCCGCTGAGCGGGAGCTGCAGCTCACCCGCCACGCGCTGGAACTGCTTAATGCCTACGAATTTGGGGTGGGAATTGCCACCAAAAGTGACCTTGTCCTGCGGGATATGGACGTACTGTCTGATATTAAGGAACATTCCCCGGTGCTGATTAAAGTGACGATCACCACAGCGGACGACGAACAAGCAGGGCTTGTGGAACCCAATGCGCCGGTCTCCTCCAAGCGGTTTGAAATCCTGCGCCAGATGGCGGAGCACGGTCTTTATGCAGGGGTACTGCTTATGCCGGTTCTGCCGTTTTTGGAGGACAGCGAGGAAAACGTACTCGCCGTTGTGGAGCGGGCGGCGGACTGCGGTGCGCGGTTTATTTACCCTGCGTTTGGCATGACGCTGCGGCGGGGCAACCGCGAGTGGTATTATGACCGCCTGGACGAGCATTACCCCGGGCTTTCCACGCAGTACCGAAAGCAATACGGCGATTCTTATGTCTGTACCTCGCCGCGAGCCAAACAGCTTTGGGAGGTTTTTCGCCGTGCCTGTGACCAAAAGGGCCTGCTGTATGACATGCAGGAGATCATCCGCTCTTATAAAATGGGCTATGGGGATATGCAGCTTAAATTTTTTTAAAGGTTACAAACCGCTGTGCAGAGTCACAGCGGCTTTTTTATTGGATCGGCACGCTTTTATTATTCTGCTTGTCTCACTTTTACAACCGATTCTTCGGTACGATATGCTACAATAAATGCGAGTAACTGTTTAGGGGGGGCAGACATGGCCGTTTTTCGGATTCCGAACATTCCTAAAACAACAAATAAAACCATTCGCATTCCCAATGATTTGGTGGAAGGTGTTGAACAGGCAATTCGGGGAAAGGAATGCACTTTTTCGGCTTTTGTAGTAGCAGCCATTCGTATTGCGTTGGAGGAAGTTGCAGAACAGCAGAAGAGAGATAAAAGTCTTTGATCCAAACGCTAGAAATCGTTTAGCGATTTATGACTTATAAAAAACGTAGATACTAGAAAAAGGCTTTGCCAAAGCGGCAAAGCCTTTTCTCAATTTATTTTACCTTCTGAATGCGAACCGCCATAAATGGACGGGCGGGCAGCATGGCTTTAAATTTGCCGCAGAAGATGCCCTGCGGTTCTATAGTCATGTTCCAGGTGTCAATGACCTCTACCTGGTACCGGGTGGAATCATCAAAGTAAAATTCGCGGAATGAGGGGCGCATAAAGCTGTAATAATACAGATAAAACTTGCCGGGTTCCCCGGTTTCCGGAACGCCGCAAACTTCATCCCACGCGGCGCGTTCATAGGGCTTCAGGTAGCCGCCGGGGACCTCCCGCAGAATTTGCAGCAGAAAATTGACCCGTTTCCAGCTTTCTCCTTTAAGAATGCCGCCGTGCGACCACCACAGCACATCGTCCGGGCTCAGATAGGTCTCTCCATGGCCGGGATATCCGCCGCGGCAGGCGCCCTCCCAGAAGCGGCGCACCATCTCCTCGCCGGTGATGTTGCCCCAGCCGTGCTGGATGTCGCCCTCATAGGCAATTTCGTCGAGAACCACCGGCTTGTGGTAAGCGGCGCGCCATTCGTTGACCAGTTCGGCGGTTTTATAGGCGTCCTGCCGCTGAATGCTGCAATGGGTGATCCAGGGGCGGGTGTGGTCGTAAAACGGGAAGCAGTTGTGAATCGAACGCAGGTGCTGGTAGGGGTCGCATTCGCAGAGCAGGCTCGCGTAAAATTCCCAATCTTCTTCGGTTTTATGTTTCATGAGGTCGTACTCATTGGCGAGCGACCACCAGACATTCCGGTAAGCCGAAAACCGTGCGATGACATACCGCCAGTAAAGTTCATCCTGCGCGCGGTTCATCTGGGAGAAACCCCAGCGGTCGTAAGGGTGCATGACGATAAGATCCGCTTCAATACCGAGCCTTTGCAGCGCGAGGATACAGGACTCAATGTGTTCAAAGTGCGGCACATGAAAACGAGTGAAATCCCAGTGATTCCCCTCGGTCTTGCCGGTGTATTCCGAAAAGTTTTCCTTGGTCAGCACGCTGCTGTCCATTGACGTGCCTTCGTAGGGGTAGGAGCGCGGCTCATGCAGGTTGTAGTCGTAATGCTTGGGGAAAATGCAGAAGCGTATTTTCTGAAAGCCGGACCGTTTTAAGCTTTTCAGCGTCTGCTGGATGCGTTCGTCAGACTGTAATTCCCAAACATAGCAGGTGGTGCCAATGGGGTAGCAGGGAGTTCCGTCCGCATAGGCAAAGTGGTAGGTATCCTGCACGTGAACCGGCCCGTGGTTACCCTCCTGCGGGGCGGTAACAGTAAAGTCGCCCTCAAAAACGTTTGGGGAAAAGCTCCCGCTGATGCGGAAGTGGTATTCTCCTTCATAGGACGGCATAAAGCGTACTTTGTAAACGCCGTTTCCATTGTAAAAGCCGGTTGCAATTATCTGCTCGTCTGCTCCTTCAAAACGGCCCTGGATGGTATAATCAGTAAAGGGGTTCCCATTCTGAAAGCCTTCGCAGGCAACCTCAAAAAGGCCCCATTTTTCTACAGATGCTGGATATTGCATATTGGTTCCTCCATATTTTGCATGATGCTTTTATTTTATCATACAGCGTCCAAAAAGAACAGCGATGAATCTGCCGATAATTCTGTGTTGGTTTTCGCAATTCTGCCAGTTTGATATAAATTTTTTAAATGGATGCGTGGAACTGCCACGGCTGCGGTGAAGCTGCAGACCAGCGCTGTCCGGCATTGCGGTCAGACTGGTGATCGCTTGCTTGGGCGGCGGTTCTCGCATGTCGAAGCGGTAAAAAAGGAACCCTTGAAGGGCTCCTTTTTAGCGGTAGAGTTTATCAATCTTTTTTAAATCCTTATAGGTGTCAATTTCAATAATGTCGTCAAAGGTACATTCCCGGACTTCTACCTTGTACTGGTCGATGAAATACTCTAACGGAACCTGATCCCAATAACGTTCTTTGCCACCCGGCATTTCGTAAACCTGTTTGATGTGTTCGGCGAGTTTGGCGCCGTCATGACTGTTCCAGTAAGAGATACCGTACATGTGGTGGCAGTTGGTGCCGCCAATGCAGAGCTTGGTAATGACCCCTTTTTTGGTTAGAAAGCACCAGTCGTCAGTCATTTCGACTGGTACGCCGAGATAATTGCTGGTGTACTGGTATTTGGTGATGAGCTTGGGATTGTACAGCACTAGGTCCGCTTCCAGCACATAGGCCTGCCGGAGCAGGTAACGCACATGCATTAGGGAACTGATGTTGTTCGCTTCGTTATAAATGGGGTTCTCAATAAATTTGATTTGCGGGTATTTGTATAGGAGCTGATCAAACTGTTCTGACAGGTAACCGCGCACTACAATAATCTCTTCAATTCCAGCGGCTACTACCGCGTCAAGCAGGGTGTCGATCATCCGGGTGCCGTTGACCCGCACCAGCGGTTTGGGGGTGTTCAGAGTGACCGGTACCAGGCGGGAGCCAAATCCAGCAGCAATAAAGACTGCTCGTTTGACACGGTAGGGTTCCAATGCCTCCAGCCCTGCGCTTGTCACCTTACCTTTTTGAACAAGGCCTGCCTCCTGAAGGAAAGCCAGGGTTTTGTTAACCGTTCCGAGCGAGCTGCCGGTGCTTTCGGCAATCTCCCGCTGGGTGCGTTCCTGCTCTCCGTGGTAAACAAGGTCGGTCAATACATCAAATTGTTTTCGGTTGAGTTCCATGAAATACAGTACCTTCTTTTAGAAATTTAAGCGGTGCGGCGGATATAAATCCGCTTTGCCAGGTAAATAAGCCCTTTGAGGACCACGTTGACAATCAAAATCAGCAGCGAAATATAAGCCGAGCTTTCCAGCATGGTCTGCCCCTCAAATTGCGGGATCATAAGGGAAAGAGGCATGTTGCTGACGTTGCTCAAAAACGAAACGGCTGAAATGGTGATCATCGCGTTGACGAAAAAGTAAGAGAACATTTCAAGGATGGTGTCGATCGTCTGCGGTACAAAGACATCTTTAATGAGCCGCCAGCGTTTGACACCGAGCGTCCGCGAAACCGGCTCAAAATTCGGATTCATTTTTCCCATCGCATTGTAGGCGAGCAGATAGGGCGATGCAAAGAAGTGAACAATGTTCACTAAAATTAAAATGGCAATGGTACCGTAAAGGAAAGACTGCTGAAAGGCGAGCGAGTAGGAGAGGCCGAGCACAATACCCGGAATCGCCAGAGAAGTAATCGAAAACAGGTGCAATGTTTTGGAACTTGTTCCCCGACTGCGTGCAGTATAGTAAGCGGTTATGTAAGAAACCATGACCCCAATGAGCGCGGTAAACAATGCAATTACCAATGAGTTGATGAGATATTCGGCCGCACCGAGATCCATTGCCTTTAAAATGTTTTCCATGCTGAAATTCATCTTGACCGGATATTTCTCCACAAAGGTCAACAAGACGAATACGACAATGGGCAGCAGGATAAGCACAACAGTGGCGATGGTCAGAAAATACGCCAAACCATCACGTATTTTGCTTTTCTTTATCTCAAAAGGTTTGGGCGTAAAGGACATGTTGCCGACGTCCTTGTTGAAGAAGTCAAACAAAAAAGCGACCAAAGCCGGGATAATGAGCACAAGGCCAACCACAGCGCCTTTTCCAAAGTTGAGCAGGCCGATGACCTCGTTGTACATGTAGACCGGCAGGGTGGTAAACTTACCGCCCACCATCAGCGGGATGCCGTAGTCGGTAAAAATCAGGGTAAAAGTGGCAAACAGCACTGAAATCAGTGGTTTGCGCAGATAAGGCATGGTGATGGAGGTAAACTGCCGCCATTTTGGCACCCCTAACACCTGCGCGGATTCGTACACGGCGTAATCCTCATATTTGAAGATGTCGAGCAGCATTAGAAAGGCAGGCGGAAAGGAATACATGACTGAACCGATGACAATGCCCCAGAACCCGTAAATGTTAAACTTCAGGTTGAGCAGGTTGGTCAGTACGCCGTTGGAACCAAGCAGCACAATTAATCCCATGCCGTGTGAAATGGAGGGGATCAGCATCGGAACAACCAGCAGCATGGCAATTAGGTTTTTGCGCCGGATGTTGGAGCGTGCAAGACACCAGGCCAGCACAAAGGCGAGCGCTACTGATATGATGGTAGCGCACAGAGCCACCACAACCGAGTTGAGAGAGGCACTCAAAAACTGCGGTGAAGAAACAATCGCCCCAAAGTCAACCTCAAAAAGATTGAACAGCATGCAACAGAGCGGGAAGATAACCGAAACCAGCATGAACAGGATAAGCAGCAGCTTTACCGTCAAGCCGGCTTTATTGACCCGCCTCATAGCGATTTCCCCATGCACTGCAGCAGTGCAGAGAGTTTGGTCTTAAGATGGTCAACCACAAAGGTGTGGACATAATCGTTCACCGGATGATTGTAAATTTCAAACGGTGTGTCAAGCTGTTCAATATGTCCCTCACTCATGACCATAATGCGATCGGACATGGTAAACGCCTCCTCTTGATCGTGAGTAATGTAAACCATCGTAATATTATGGTCCCGTTGGATGCGCTTCAGCTCTGCGCGCAGGGTCAGGCGGTTGGCAGCGTCAAGAGCGGACATCGGTTCGTCAAACAAAATAATTTCTGGCTCCAACGCCAGGGTACGGGCAATTGCAACCCGCTGCTGCTGGCCGCCGGAAAGCTTGTGCGGCTTTTTGCCAAGGTGTTCGGTCATGCCAACCTGTTTAATGGCGTCCAACGCAATCTGACGGGCACGCGGTTTTAAATCCGGCTGAAATTTCAGGGCATATTCTACATTTTGTAGAACGGTCATGTTTGGAAACAGCGCGTAATTTTGAAACACAATGCCCATTCCGCGTTTGGAAGGATCAAGTTTTGTAATATCGGTTCCGTTTTTCAGAATTTTGCCGGAGGTGGGCTGAGAAATCCCAATCAGGATCCGCAGCAGGGTGGTTTTTCCGCACCCAGAAGGCCCTAAGACCGAGAGAAATTCTCCTTGGTGCACCTCAAAATTCAAATGATTTAAAATGGTTTTATCGCCGTACTCTTTGCAGAGTCCTTGTATGGTTAAAATGTTTTCCATCCTAAAATCTCCATTTCTCCAAAAGCCGCGTTTTATCGTTTAAGTTCTCTAATCCGGACATATCAGCGTAGGGAATATGCTGCGGGTAGTTGGGTGTGCTGTTGACTTGGTCTTTGAAAATTTGTTCTGGACAAAAATTTTCCTTGTCTTTATAGACAATGGTGTTCGCCAGAAAGTCAAATACGTCCTTCACTGCCTTGTTTTCAAGACGCCCGTCAATAACGGCCATACCGCCGGTCGAATAAGGCGAGCCCTCTTCAAAATACAGAATTTCAAGCGGAACCCCTTTGTTGATCTGCTCCACCGCCTGGAAG
This sequence comes from Clostridiales bacterium, assembly GCA_003150405.1. GTDB lineage: Bacteria > Bacillota > Clostridia > Oscillospirales > Ruminococcaceae > Metaruminococcus_A. The sequence goes on along the minus strand of QAMM01000009.1, from coordinate 150,750 downwards.
GTCATGCCAAGGCCGATTGCCGCTTCGCCCTGAACCAGTGCGTTGACCGGGCCGGAACCGGATGAAGTAAACTGGTAAATATTTTCTGCCAGCTTGTCAAAATAATCAAAGGCTTTGTCTTCACCCCACGCGTTGCAGAGGTTTTTCAGAAACATATAGCCGGTACTTGAGGCTTTGGGATTTGGCATGCAGATTAGATCTTTGTAAACTGGATCAAGCAGATCCTCATAGGATTTGGGAACCGGCAGGTTTTTCTCCTCCATCATTTTAGGATTAATAATGATAGAGCCACTGTAACGATCCCAACCTAAATATTTATGATTGCGAGGAATCATATCCTCCAGATAGTTGGAGGTGTCATATTCGGACAGGTCGGCTAAATGTTCTTGAATACTGGTCAGATATCCAGTTTCTAACCCTAGAATGATATCTGCTTTGCTATTTTTGCCTTCACTTTTTACCTTGGCTGCATTTTTACCAGTGGGTAGATAAAGTAGACGAATATGATATTCTGGAAACCTTTCCTTTAACTGTTCGGTAATATATTCATTCCTGAAATCTTCTGAACTGGAATAAATGACAACGGTGTTTTCGTCCTTCTGGTTGCATCCGGAAAACATACCACATACCAAAAAAGCGGTCAGAAGAACGCTCAAGCATTTTTTAAACATAAAATTCCTCTTTAAAATATTTTTCAGCATGATTTGTTCATATTCTACAATCATAGCACATTATATGAACAAAGGCAAGAGGAAAAAGGAAGCAGGAAACAGGATTGTTTATCCTGCTTCCTGCTTTGCTTTGTGAATAAAATAGGCGTTCATACAGATGAATAAAAGCGTCATAAAGACCATCAAGGCAAGGTAAATCAGGGATGCACCCAGCAACCCCATTTTTTGCACGGCCATTGGTGAAACGATCATCGCAGCGACAGACACGGCAATGTAAATGAACAGAGTCCATTTCTGCTTTCGCATGACGGTGGCTGCATAATATAAGACAACCGAGATAGCGCTCAGTCCGCCGCCAGCGAGCAAAACTATCAGCTCAGTACGGTAGGGCGACAGATCCAGCGAATAGAGCCATGACAAAACAGGAAGCCCCATAAAATATCCAGCAGCAATGACCAATACCGTAAACCCGACCAAGGCCAGCGACAATTTTAGAATAATTCCGCTGAACCGTTTAAATTCCCGGTTGAGCCAGCTGTCAGCCAGTGTGTTTAAAATGGGTTTCAGAACAAAACCGCTGAAAAGATTGATAATATAAGTTAAAATGAAGAGCGCATTAAAATAGGTCAGGTATTCGGGCGGCATGTAGTCGCTCAAGGCGTATTTTGGTGCATTGTAAATGTATAATAAAAGAAAAGCGCCGATAAAAAGAGGAAAACAAGTGATTAACAGTCGGCGCAGGGGAATGAACTGAAAGGAGTATTTTTCTTTTACAAACTGCCGGGATACCAAAACATCAAAGAGAAGGAACCCCACGGCGGCCACCGCAATGGCGATGGTAGTGGTGACAACGAGGTCTTTGGTGAGATAAAGGGCTGCAAGAAAGGCAAGCGTTGATGTTAGAACACGGAAAAACATCGCTTTTCCGGCAACATCGAGCCGGCCCTGCTGCTGGAACAAGCCATGGTATACATCTTCTGCGGTATCAAACATCTTGTAAAAGCACACAAGAAATATGACAAGGTTGTTGTAGAGTGAATTTTCCCGGAACGCAATAATTACAAGACAGATGACCATCATTGCAGTGCAGGTTACAATTCGAGCGGAGAGATAGGTCGAAAAGGAATAGGTCTCCTGAAGGTCGGTGGATTGGTAAGGGCGCACTTCATAGTACCCCACACTCTGCAGCTGCTGGGCAAGCGTGAACGCATAAACAAAAATCCCTGCTGTAATTTCGCCGGTGACCCTGGTTACAATCATGGTGAGAAGAAGAGTCGATAAGGACATGACTGTACTTCCGGCCATGTTCCAAAAAAATCTCTTTCGGGGCAGGTTTTTGCCATTTCCAAGCAATAGTTGATTCAGCTTCATATTTTGTCCTTATAAACGCCAAAATCCAACCGATATGGATAATGGTTTTTCCGTTTGTCTGCGGGCGGGAGCTGCATATAATCGCCGAACATGCGCCGCAGCACCTGGTCAATCCCGTTTGGAAACGCCAATGAAATATCTTCAAAGTCAATGTAGAGAACCGGGAATAATTCTTTGACAGAAATGGTATTGGAATAGGGACTAGTATCACAAAGATAGCCAAGATATTCGGTAGCTTCATCCATGCATTTCATACTAGCCTTTTTCCCTTTTTGATATAGCCATTTTTTCGAAATGTGAAACAGTCGCATGGAGTAATGAATAGCAACACAGGCAAAGCGAACGAGTTTTTCTTTGGCTCCGGTAAAGCCTAGCACGGGATGCGGAATGCTCCGTAAAATTAACATTTTGCTCCAAAACCAAGCGGCCAATGTTTGATGTTTTCTTTTTTTAGCGTCGTCAAAAAGGTTATCGAAAGGGTAAATATCCAAAAAAATTCCCAGTTCGCAGTCGATATCTTTCAGAGAATCTTCCCGAAATTCAGTTCCTTTCAGCATCCAGCGAGTGGTCATGAGAGGATAATTTTCATTTTCCTCTGCATTCATAACTGTATACCGGTCACTATACTGCTGTTTTGCAATTTGAAGGAATTTTTCATAATCCTTACGCGGCAGGCCAACGTCAATATCATCGTCCCAGGGGATAAACCCTTTGTGGCGGATAGCGCCGATACCAGTCCCCGCAAGACCAAAATAAGATAAGTTGTTTTCGGTACAGATTTGAATAAAATCCTTTAAAATAGCAAGTTCCATTTGCTGCACCTTTTTAAGTGTAGCCTCATCATATTCTTTCATATTAAACTCCCAATATCCCCAAGAGGATTTATTTACTGAATTAGTATTTATTATACACCATTTAACCATTCACTGTAAAGCAACAGGCGCATGATTCTGTCGAATCATGCGCCTGTAGAACTATTATTAAGCTAGTATTTTCCTGCTTATTCAGCTTTGATTGCAGCCTGAGCAGCAGCCAGACGGGCAATCGGAACACGGAACGGAGAGCAGGAAACATAGGTGAGGCCTGCATTGTGACAGAACTCAACGGAGGACGGATCGCCGCCGTGCTCGCCGCAGATGCCGAGTTTGATATCCGGGCGGGTCTGCTTCCCAAGGTCAGCAGCCATCTTAACCAGTTTGCCAACGCCCTTCTGATCGAGCTTCGCAAACGGATCGTTCTCATAAATCTTCTTGTCATAGTATGCACCAAGGAACTTGCCAGCGTCATCACGGCTGAAGCCGAAGGTCATCTGAGTCAGGTCGTTGGTGCCAAAGCTGAAGAACTCAGCCTCGGTAGCAATTTCGTCAGCGGTCAGAGCAGCACGCGGAATCTCAATCATGGTACCGACTTTGTAGTGCATGTCAGAGCCAGCATCTTTGAGAACTGCATCGGCGGTCTCAACGACAACGGATTTCACATAAGCCAGCTCTTTGACTTCGCCTACCAGCGGAATCATGATTTCCGGCTCGATCTCCCAATCCGGATGTTTTGCTTTGACGGCCAGAGCAGCTTTGATGACCGCTTTGGTCTGCATGACAGCGATTTCCGGGTAGGTGACCGCCAGACGGCAGCCACGATGGCCCATCATCGGATTGAACTCGTGCAGGGAAGCAATGATTGCTTTAACGTCTGCAACCGATTTGCCGGTGTCTTTCGCGAGCAGCTCGATATCCTCTTCGCTGGTCGGAACGAACTCATGAAGCGGCGGGTCAAGGAAACGAATGGTAATCGGGTTGCCTTCCATCGCCTCATACATGGCTTCAAAGTCGCCCTGCTGCATCGGCTCGAGTTTTGCAAGTGCTTTCTCGCGGCCTTCTACAGTATCGGAACAGATCATTTCACGGATCGCCGGAATACGATCTGCCTCGAAGAACATGTGCTCGGTACGGCAGAGGCCAATACCCTCAGCACCAAATTTTTTCGCCTGTTTCGCATCACGCGGATTGTCTGCGTTGGTGCGGACTTTCAGGGTGCGGAATTTGTCAGCCCAAGCCATCAGACGGCCAAATTCACCAGAAATAGAAGCTTCAACAGTCGGGATTGCTTCGCCGTAAATGTTACCGGTCGAACCGTCAAGGGAGAGGTAGTCGCCTTCTTTATAGGTTTTGCCTGCAAGCTCAAACTGCTTGTTGGCTTCATCCATTTTGATTTCGCCGCAACCGGATACACAGCAGGTACCCATACCACGAGCAACAACTGCCGCGTGAGAGGTCATACCACCGCGAACGGTCAGAATGCCCTGAGCAGCAACCATACCTTCAATGTCTTCCGGAGAGGTCTCCAGACGGACAAGAACAACTTTCTCGCCTTTTTCCGCCCACTCTTTTGCGTCGTCAGCAGTAAAGACAATGCGGCCGCATGCAGCACCCGGAGAAGCAGCCAGAGCGGTTGCAACCGGAGTTGCTTTCTTCAGAGCAGCAGCGTCAAACTGCGGATGAAGCAGGGAGTCGAGGGTTCTTGGGTCGATCATTGCAACCGCTTCTTTCTCCGAGATCATGCCTTCGTCCACGAGGTCGCAGGCGATCTTGAGAGCAGCAGCAGCGGTTCTCTTGCCGTTACGGGTCTGCAGCATGTAGAGTTTTTTGTCTTCAATGGTGAACTCCATGTCCTGCATATCGCGGTAATGATTTTCCAGGGTGTGGCAGATTTCCACAAACTGGTTGTAGCACTCCGGCATAACCTCAGCGAGCTGATCGATGGTCTGCGGGGTGCGCACACCAGCAACAACGTCTTCGCCCTGAGCGTTCATTAAGAACTCACCGAAGAGTTTCTTTTCACCGGTTGCCGGGTTTCTGGTGAACGCAACGCCGGTACCAGAGGTTTCACCCATGTTGCCGAACGCCATCATCTGGACGTTAACAGCAGTACCCCAGGAATACGGAATGTCGTTCATTCTTCTGTAAACATTGGCGCGCGGGTTGTCCCAAGAACGGAAAACAGCCTTGATAGCACCCATGAGCTGCTCTTTCGGGTCGGACGGGAACTCTTCGCCAATTTTCGCTTTGTACTCGGCTTTGAACTGATTTGCAAGCTCCTTGAGGTCTTCGGCGGTCAGCTCGGTATCCTGCGTAACGCCTTTTTCCTCTTTCATCTTGTCAATGAGCTCTTCAAAGTACTTTTTACCGACCTCCATAACAACGTCGGAGTACATCTGAATAAATCTTCTGTAGCAGTCATAAGCCCAGCGCGGATTGCCGGATTTCTTCGCCATGACCTCAACAACTTCCTCATTAAGACCGAGGTTGAGGATGGTGTCCATCATACCAGGCATGGAAGCTCTGGCGCCGGAGCGGACCGAAACGAGAAGCGGATTCTCATGGTCACCGAATTTTTTGCCGACGATCTCTTCCATTTTGCCGATGTATTCCATGATCTCAGCCTGGATATCGTCGTTAATTTTCTTACCGTCTTCATAGTACTGGGTGCATGCTTCGGTGGTGATGGTAAAGCCCTGCGGAACCGGCAGGCCAAGATTGGTCATTTCAGCCAGGTTCGCACCTTTACCGCCGAGCAGTTCTCTCATTTTTCCATTGCCTTCGGAAAAAAGATACACGTACTTTTTGCTCACTTGCAACTACCTCCAAATTTTTTTTACAAAGCCTCGCAGATCAAGCCCGCAAAGGTTGTTTGCAGGCAAGACGAGAAAGTGTTTTGTAATGCCTTGTTTCTCTAGGCTCGTCTCACATTATACCAAACATTCGCCGGGTTTTCTATATATTTATCAAATTTTTTTGGAAAAAAACCTGAAATCAGTGTATTTTATAGAGTTTGACAAATTAGACTTGCAAAACGCCCCTGAAATTGAGATAATAAGTACAGAAAACGGCGCGTTTACAAGTACATAACAAGGGAGTGGAGTTCGCTTTGAGTGAAACCATAGCGGTCATTTTGGCTGCCGGAGACGGCAAGCGGATGATGTCAAAACAACCCAAGGTGCTGTGTGAGGTTTTGTTCAAACCCATGCTGTCTTGGGTTCTTTCTGCGTGTGAGGCCTCCGGCGTGGGTGAAATCTGCGTGGTTGCGGGCTATGAACATGAGCAGGTGGAGCATTATTTGAACGGGGCTTACCCGGTTGTTCTGCAAACCGAACGGCGCGGTACCGGCCATGCAGTTATGATGGCGGCGGATTTTTTAAAGGCGCATGCAGGTTCCAATTTGCTTATTCTCTGCGGGGATGCTCCCTTTATGGATGCGGAGACTCTTCGCGGCGCACTGGCCCAGCACGAGGGGCAGGGCAACAGCGTTACGGTTATCACAGCAAACCTCGAAAATCCCGAGGGATATGGCCGAATTGTCCGTAAGGGCAGCGGGATTTCTGGTATTGTGGAACAAAAGGATGCTACTGACGATCAGTTGCGCATTACCGAAATCAATTCCGGCGCGTACTGGTTTAAGACCGACGACCTGCTTTCGGTGCTCTGGAACTTAAAAAACGATAACGCCCAGGGGGAGTTTTACCTAACCGACACCATTTCCGCCCTGCTTGCCGCCGGCAAACGTGCAGGCGCTTACTGCGCGGCAAATGCCTGCGTTGCTCTTGGAGCGAACGACCGTAAGGCTCTGCTTGCCCTCAACCGCCTTGCTACAGAGCGGATCATTGACAAACACCTTGAAAACGGTGTGGGCTTTGTTTCAACCGACGGTGTGATGATCGGGCCGGATGTTACCATTGAGCCGGGCACGGTGATCCTGCCCAATACCATTTTAAAGGGAAGGACTGCTGTTGGCGCCAACTGCGAAATTGGGCCGGGATGTCTTTTGGAAAATGCAAGGGTCGGCGATGAAACCCGGCTCAATTATGTGCAGGCGTATGACTGCGTTATCCACAGTCAGGTGAAAATGGGGCCGTTCGTCCACATCCGGCCGAACAGCGAAATCCATTCCGGCGTGAAAATCGGCGATTTTGTCGAGGTCAAAAATTCTGTCGTCGGCAGTCATACCGCGATTGCCCACCTGACCTATGTGGGGGACAGCGATGTTGGCAGTCACGTCAACTTCGGCTGCGGCGTTGTCACGGTTAATTATGACGGCGTGAACAAAATGCGTACGACCATTGGCGACCACGCTTTTATTGGCTGTAATACAAACCTTGTGGCGCCGGTCAAAATCGGCAATACAGCGTATACCGGAGCCGGTTCCACCATTACCAAGGATGTACCGGACGGTGCGCTCGCGGTAGAGCGGGCCGATCAGGTGATGATTAAAGATTACGCTTACCGGAAACTGCGGAATAAGAAGGAACGCTAAACGGCCGTATGGCAGTACAGGCGAAGGGAGTATAACATGAATTTACATGGCAAGGATATTAAAATCTTTACTGCAAATTCCAACCCGAAGGTTGCATACGAAATTGCGCGTGAGCTGGGTCTGCCTATTGGCAAAAGCGATGTCACAGCATTCAGTGACGGCGAAATTTCGGTTTCCATCTTTGAATCGGTGCGTGGATCGGATGTGTTCGTCGTTCAGTCGACCAGCTCGCCGGTTAATCAGAATTTGATGGAGCTTCTGCTGATGATCGATGCGTTCAAGCGCGCGTCAGCAGGGCGGATCACGGCGGTGATCCCGTATTTCGGCTATGCCCGGCAGGATCGCAAAGCCAAGGCGCGCGACCCGATCTCCGCCAAGCTGGTGGCAGATCTCATTACAACGGCGGGTGCGGACCGCGTCCTTACCATGGATCTGCACGCTGCACAGCTTCAGGGCTTTTTTAACATCCCGGTGGATCATCTGCTCGGTGTTCCGATTCTGCTTCCCTATTACAATGAGAAGTTTAAGGACAGCAAGGAGGACATTGTCATTGTTTCGCCAGATTTGGGTTCGGTTACCCGTGCGCGCAACTTTGCTTCACGGTTTGATGCCCCGCTTGCCATCATTGACAAGCGCCGTCAGCGCGCCAATGTTTCAGAAGTGATGAACATTATCGGCGAGGTGCGGGGCAAACGGGTTATTTTGGTGGACGATATGATTGACACTGCGGGCACCCTCTGCAACGCCGCCAAGGCCATTATAGAAAAGGGCGGCGCAAAAGAAGTGTACGCCTGTGCGACCCATGGTGTACTTTCCGGCCCCGCCATTGAGCGGATTGCGGAAAGCCCTATCAAGGAACTTGTTTTTCTTGACACTATTGAGCTGCCGGAGGAAAAGAAACTCGATAAAATTAAGCAGCTCCCAGTGGCGCCGGTCTTTGCCGAAGCCATTGAGCGCATTTATCTGGATAAACCGGTTTCGCCGCTCTTTATCTAGATGGGGATATAGCATTAAATTGGATACATACTGAGCAAAGCCTGCAAAAGAAAAGGATAAACCGGTGAGGTGCCTCCTTCGCTTTTGCGGGTTTTGCTGGCTTGCAATCCGTTTTAGGAGGAAATATGAGTATCTTCGACCTGTTTGCACAAATTTCACATCAGTGCGGAAATATTGAATACCTGGTGGTTGGATTAGGAAATCCCGGCTCCAAGTATAAAAAGACCCGCCACAACGCTGGATTCTGCGCAATGGACGCCGTCCTTGCAGCAAACCGCCTTGAACTGCGTCAGAAAAAGTTTCAGGCTGAGGTGGCGGACGGCACAGTGGCCGGCAAACGCTGCCTGTTTATGAAGCCGCAGACCTTTATGAATTTGAGCGGGGAAGCGGTTGGTGAGGCCGCGCGGTTTTACAAAATCCCGCCGGAAAGGATTATTGTTCTATTTGACGATATTTCACTCCCGCCCGGCAAGCTGCGTATCCGCCGTAAGGGGAGCGCTGGGGGGCACAACGGTATTAAAAGCATTATCGAGCACCTGGGTTCTGATAATTTTCCACGGGTGAAGCTCGGCGTTGGCGCAAAACCCCGTCCGGATTATAATTTGGCCGATTGGGTTCTCTCCGCGTTTTCCCCGGAACAGCAGAAACAGATGGAACAGGTGTATGAAACTTGCCCGGAAATCATATCCCTGCTGGTAGAAGATAAAATCGACGAAGCGATGAACCGCTTCAGCCGGTAAGCAAAGGAACGAAACCGATGAAGCTCTTTACAAACCTTCTTGAAAAGTACGATCCGTTTATCCGCATCAATCAAGCGATTCAATCCCGCTCGCTGCCTGCAATGGCGGTGGGCTTTTCGACCGTGCACAAGGCCAATCTGGTCGCCGCCGCGGCTGAGGCATATGGCCCCTGTCTGGTTGTCACCGACGATGAGCTTACCGCTCGCCGTTTTTGCGAGGATATTAACGCCATGCTCAGAGAAGAAGCGGCGGTTCTGTACCCGGCAAAGGATTTTGTCTTTCGCAGCATTGAAGGCGTATCACATGAATACGAGCAGCAGCGTCTGGGGGTGCTCTCCCGCATCATGCGGGGCGGGTGCCGGGTGGTCTGCTGCAGCATCGACGCGCTGCTGCAATATACCATTCCGCCGGAGGAGCTGGCGCGCCGGAGCGTAAAGCTGAGGCCCGGCCAGCAGATTGAATTGGCGGAGATTGTGAAAACGCTGGTTCGCGCGGGCTATGTACGGCGCGATCAGGTAGACGGCACCTCGCAGTTTTCGGTGCGCGGCGGCATTGTCGACCTGTTCCCGCCCGACCTGCCATCCCCGGTTCGCATTGAGCTGTGGGGAGATGAAATCGACACCATTTCGGTGTTTGAGCTTGACACCCAGCGCAGGGTGGACACAATAAAAGAGGTGCGGATTACCCCTGCCTACGAGGTACTAGCCGAATCTCCGGAGGCGCTGGTCCAGCTTATCGAGGAAACCCTTAAGCATCTTAAAAAAGACAGCGCGGTGGCCGCGAAATTCGGGATGGATGCGGAACGCTTAAAATCCGGGTTGGAGCTGTCCTCGTATGACAAATACATTGGCGCGGTGTATGAACAGCCCGCGACTTTGCTCGACTACTTTGATAAGCCGCTCATTTTTGTGAGCGAGTACGTTGCGGTGCGAGAGCGCGCCCGCGGGTTCCTCGCGACCCACCATGAGGATATTAAAATTCTGTTGGAGGAGGGGGAGCTCTGCAAGGGCTTTGACACCTTCTGCATGGACTTCTCCCGGATGAATGACATTTTGCAGGAGAACCGCACGGTTTACCTTGACACCTTTGCCCAGGGCAACGAATTGCGGCTGAAGGAGCTCATCACCGCGACTGCTGTGCAGACCTCAGCCTGGGGCGGCGAACTGAAACTGTTGGCGGAGGATTTGTCCGCCCTTGTTGCGCAGGGATATTGCTGTGTGGTGCTCGCCGGAACCGCTAAGGCGGCGGCGACCCTTGCTGCTGATCTGCGCAAACACGGCTTGCCTGCCGATTACACCAAGGACGTCAAGGACATTATCTACCGCAAGGTGTTTGTGCTGGAAAACAAGCTCTCCTCGGGATTTGAGTACCCGGAAATCAAGCTGGCGGTCGTCACCAGTGTCAAGCCGGGCGTGGCCTCCAAAAAGCGGTTTAAAAAACGCAAGGGAGAAGAAATTCGTTCGTTGAGTGACCTCAATATAGGCGACGCGGTGGTTCACGTCACCCATGGCATTGGCATCTTCGACGGCATCCACAAGCTGGATCTGCATGGTATTGTCAAGGATTACATTAAAATCCAATATGCCGGGGCAGATACTTTATACGTCCCGGTCACCCAGCTCGACCTGGTTTCCAAATACATCGGGCCGAAGGACGACGGCAAAATCAAGCTTAACCGTCTCAATTCCGGCGAATGGCAGAAGACCCGCGCGCGGGTCAAAAAAGCGGTGGACGAGATGGCGGACGAACTCATCCGCCTCTATGCCGAACGGATGAAGGTCAAAGGCCATGCCTTCCCGGAGGACGACGAGTGGCAGCGCGAGTTCGAGGAGCGGTTCGATTACGAGGAAACCGACGACCAGCTCCGCTGTGCTGCCGAAATCAAGGCGGATATGGAAAAACCGGTGCCGATGGAGCGCCTGCTCTGCGGCGACGTCGGCTTCGGTAAAACCGAGGTCGCCCTGCGCGCTGCTTTCAAGTGCATCGAGGACGGGAAACAGTGTGCCATCCTCTGCCCGACTACCATCCTCGCATGGCAGCATTACCAGAACATCCTCAAGCGGTTTGAGGGGGTTCCGGCAAACATCGAACTGCTCTCCCGGTTCCGTTCCCCCAAGCAGCAGCGGGAAACGGTGAAAAAGCTCAAGACCGGCGAGGTAGATATTGTAGTCGGCACCCACCGGCTGGTGCAGAAGGACATTGAGTTCAAGTCGCTCGGGCTAGCCATTGTGGATGAGGAACAGCGCTTCGGCGTTGCCCACAAGGAGAAGTTCAAGGAGATGTTCCGCGGAGTGGATATGCTCACCCTGTCTGCAACCCCGATCCCCCGCACCCTGAACATGGCGATGTCCGGCATCCGCGACATGTCGGTTATCGACGAGCCGCCGCAGGACCGCCATCCAGTGCAGACCTATGTCATTGAGCATGACATGGGCGTCATCTGCGATGCCATCCGCCGGGAACTGCGGCGCGGCGGCCAGGTTTACTATATTCACAATCGCATTGACAGTATCCGGAGCTGTGCGGCGCGGATTCAGGAGCGCATTCCGGACGTGCGCATCGGCATCGCTCACGGGCGGATGGCTGAGGAGGAACTCTCTGAAATCTGGCGTCAGCTCATGGAGCAGGAAATTGATGTTCTGGTCTGCACCACCATCATTGAAACTGGTGTGGATGTGGCGAACGTCAACACCCTCATTATTGACGACGCGGATAACATGGGGCTTTCCCAGCTCTATCAGCTCCGCGGACGGATCGGCCGTTCCAACCGCCGTGCGTTTGCTTACTTCACCTTCCGGCGCGGCAAGGTTCTCTCGGAGGTTGCAACCAAGCGGCTGTCCGCCATCCGGGAGTTCACCCAGTTCGGTTCCGGGTTCCGCATTGCGCTGCGCGATCTGGAAATCCGTGGGGCAGGCAATATTTTGGGTTCCCGCCAACACGGACACATGGAGGCGGTCGGGTACGACATGTACCTGCGTCTGCTGTCCGACGCCATCAGCGAGCACAAGGGCGAGAAGCCGCAGCTTGCCGCTGAGGAATGCCTGGTTGATATTCAGATCGAGGCGCATATTCCGGAGCGGTACATTGAAAGCCTGTCCCAGCGCATCGATGTTTACCGCAAGATTGCGTCGGTCAAATCCGAGGACGACGCGTTCGACGTGCTGGATGAGCTCATCGACCGGTTTGGCGAGCCGCCGGAGGCGGTCAAGGGCCTGGTCGATGTGGCGCTGCTGCGCAATACGGCGTCACAGTTCGGCATCAGTGAAATCAGTCAGAAAGGCGGAAATTTGCTGTTTTATCCGGAACACCTGAATATGGAACTTGCGGCGCAGCTTGTCGCCGCTCTTAAGGGCCGGGTGATGGTCAACGCAGGTGCTAAACCCTACCTTTCGGTCAAGATGAAGGATGCAGGCCCGGTTGAGGTGATGCGCGAGGTGCTCGGCGTTTGGAGTGAGGCGAGCACCGCGGAAAAACAACAGGACACACAGTAATAAAAAGCCCCCGGCCGTACTGGGGGCTTTTGTTGATTCTTTTTCTAATTGCGTTTGCGTTGAGCAGCATGGTTCTATTCGGCTATCCCTCCAACGGCGTGAGGTGGGAAAGATCATCCCTGTAAAAAGGAACATAGCCAATGCCCCTATAACCGGTTTGAAATAGAATATCATATTCCACCTGTTTGCCGTCAATTTCACATTCGATCCGCAAGCCCCGCATTGGAGGAGGCTCCGAACTCAAACGAATTTGATCGTATAACCACAAATCGAATTCCAGTTCCTGCGCGGCTTCAAACGTGTGGATGTAGCCCACCGCTTCCGGCCCCATACCGTTTGCCTCATGGGCAATGCCATATACACTTGAAATGCCGTAGTCCTTAATGACAATTTCTCCCGTGGGCAGCTGTTCAAACCGAATGGTCAGGCGGGAAGGGATTTCTGTGTCTATCACATACCCGTCATACAAAACCGGAAGCGACTGGAAATTGTTCATCAAATCCACAAACCAGGTCTTGTTCCGGTCGGTTTCGGTTTCTTCCTTGTCTGCGCGCAGATAAGCGTCATACGGCAATTTCTGAATGCTGGCAAATCCGTCGCCGTAAATATGGGTAGTAACCTCAATTTTGGGGATATCCGGATCAAGCTGGCTCTCGTAATATTCCGCAAGCCGGGAGAGAGGAACGGTTGGATATGGTTCCGGCTCAAATGAATTGTTTTCGCTTTCCGTCCCAGGGCGGGGAAATGGATTTGCCGACTCACTGGATTGCCCGTCGGAAGGACTCGTCTGCACAGTATAGATGGAGAGGCCAAGCGCCGCAGTAAGGAATACACCGAGCAGGGCGGCTTTCATTTTTTTATGGTTCATATTCTTCCCCCTCCGCTTGACAAAGGCTGGATTCAGCCAATTCTTCGAAGCACTGTGACTATTTTCACTATAATCTTAAAAGAGTGCTATGTCAACCTTGTTCCAGGTGATTTGCGTTTTCCTGTAGAACGATTACAAACGAATATCAGAATCAATCAAATGGTTGGGGAAAAGCAGCCTTATAACGGTGCAATTTGTTTGAATTTTGGATGGGAAACGGTGGTTGCAAGGCAACGGAGACTGCTTTATCGCTCGTACATCACTTTTTTCGTGCGGAAACCAGCAGCATCATGGGGCGGCGCAGCTCCTCCCGCATGCCGGGTATGGTATCCAGCATGGATTCCTCCGGCATCGGTTCAATCACTTGACGGATTTCAAATCCAGAGCGCAGCAGGCCGTTCAGGTAGGTGGTCAGGGTTTTATGGTATTTGGTAACCGGTTCCCCAAGAAAAACAGCTTCCCGCCGACCTTCGGTAAAATAGTGGTCCACCGGCCAGTGCAGAATATTCCCCTTTTGGTCGTAAATCCAGTCTTGTGAGCCATAAGCGGTAAAGACCGGATGTTCCACCGAGAAAATAAAATCCCCGCCGGGAACAAGGGTGCGGTTTACCTTCTCGCAGATTTCTTCAAAAGATTCAACATAATGAAAGGCCAGAGAACTCAGAACCACATCAAAGGTATTTTCCGGGTATGCATAATCCTCAATCGGCTGGCATCGATAAAACGCTTTGTCGGAACAGGTCATTTCTCTGGCGCGTGCCAGCATTCGTTCGGATATATCGATCCCGAACGTTATAGCCGCTCCGTGTTCCAGCGCATAACGGCAATGCCAGCCAAAGCCGCAGCCGAGGTCCAGTACACGTTTCCCAGAAAACTCCAGGAGCATCTTTTTAAGGACATGCCATTCACCCGCACCTTCCAAGCCCTCTTGGGAACGGCCCATCCGGCTGTATTTTTCAAAAAATCTGGGATTGTTATATTTGTTTTCTTTCATAAAATTCTCCTTGCATTTAAAAGGGATATCCCTTGCTTATACAGTACGTACTATGATAACTGCAACGGTTAAATGATGCAAACAGAAAAGAAACATTTCAACAAATAGAAGTAAAATTAAAAATTATACAAAAAGTAAATTTCCGGATAGAAAAAGAGCACATGCGAAAAGCATGCGCCCTTACTTGTTTTGTTAAACGGCTCTGAGAGGTGGCGAACCGGTAACAACTGCATCCTTATGCGTTTTTCAATTTGCGTGCAAGCTGAGATTTCTTTCTGGATGCGGTATTTTTATGAAGCAAGCCTTTTGCACAAGCCTGATCAACCTTTTTGATGGCAAGGCGGATTGCAGCTTCTTTGTCAGCGGAGTTACCCGCAGCAGCAACATCAGCTTTCTTCAAAACAGTTTTGAGGTTCGACTTTACTGCTTTGTTTCTCAGGGTTTTGGCTTTAATGACCTTCACTCTTTTTTTCGCAGATTTAATGTTCGGCATCTTTTTGCACCTCCTCCACATAAGCAAATTGCTTTTGCGTACAATATGCTTAGAAAATATGGAACACAGGCCGTCAAGGCGGTTTCGCCTTAAGACACAAACGGCGCTGTGACAGCATTTACTATGATACTATAATTCCAAATAAAATGCAAGATGTTTTCCGCACAAATCCGAAAAAAGCAGGCGAAACAAGGGAGGATGCAGAATGAAACAGCAAATCCGCACCGATTTGGCGGTGGAAAGTGTAGAACAACTCAAAGAAAAGAGCGGTTCGCCAGGGGTGCGCCAGCGTCAATATGAAAAAGAAGGTGTCACCGTGACCGAAGTTGTGGTGCAGGATGAATCCACAGCCCAAAAGCTGCAAAAACCCATTGGAAGCTATATTACCATAGATTGTACTCCGTTTCAATCAGTCAGCACCAATTTTGAAGGCGAGCTTTCCGTGGTGTCGGAGGAACTTGGCAAGCTGCTTCCGCAGGAAGGGCTTATCCTTATTGCAGGACTTGGAAACGAGCAGATTACCCCGGACGCCATCGGCCCCAAAACGGCGGCCGGTATTTTGGCAACCCGGCATGTGGCAGGAGGCGAACATCAAATCAGCGGTCTGCCAGCTCTGCGCCCGGTCGCGGTGATATCCCCCGGCGTGCTTGGCCAGACTGGTATTGAAACAGCGGAATTCATCCGTTCGGTCTGTGATCGGATCGCTCCATCGGCTGTTGTCGCGGTGGATGCCCTTGCGTCCGGCAGCGTGCGGCGGCTGGGTACGACGGTTCAGCTTACCAATACCGGGATATCGCCCGGTTCCGGTGTTCAGAACAAGCGCAAGGCGCTCAACCGGGAAACACTTGGTATTCCGGTGGTTGCGCTCGGTATTCCCACCGTCGTCGACGCCGCCTCGGTCGTTGTCCGCGCGCCGACTGGCCAGACACCTGAACCGGAGGAGCTCTCCGGCTGTATGGTAACTCCCCGTGAAATCGACGTCATCATTGATAAGGCGTCCTCCATGCTTGCGCTTGCCATCAATAAGGCGCTCCAGCCAGCTTTGACCGTCGAGGATATATTAGGACTGACCGAGTGAATTGGGTTCATGAATCCGTTTTGGCAGACATATAATGGAGAACGGGTAAATTGCGTGCAGTTACCTCATCCCTGTTAAGGAACGGAGTGTATAAAATATGAACCATCAAAAAACCAAACGGATTGCCAGACGTGTTTTTACCATCTTAACCCTTGTCCTGCTTAGTCCATTTTTATACCGCGGCATTGTGGATTTCCTCCCCACCCTCAACGCCGCTGCCTGCCAGCTTGCTGTATGGTCGGCTGGGGTCACCCTGCCGGAAGGCGGCAAAGAGCTGCTGCAAAAGGAGCTTGCATCCCCTGAAGCATCTGTGCCGGAGGACAGTTCCGCCTCCGACCTGCCGACGGATTCTGCAGCAGTGGACGGCGACGGAGCCGACGATGCTTCTGCCGACGCGTCGACTTCCTCTGAACCAGCTTCCTCCGAAAGTGAACCGGTACCAGAACGTCCGGCTGATGCCGGAGACATCATCCGCCGTACCTATGCAGGAGCGGCAAGCTCGACCCAATTCCAAATTGGCGGCGCCTGGATTAAAAACCTCACTAGCCACAGCGTAGAGGAAATTAACCAACAGATTGCCCAAGGCCCGGCCTTCAAAATTGAAAAGACCGACGCGCCGCAGGTGCTGATTATGCATACCCATACGACTGAAAGCTATGAGCGTCAAACGCTCGACTGGTTTGATAAAAACTTTAACTCCCGTACTACCGACCCGGAGTACAATGTCTGCCGCATTGGAGATGAAATTGAAAAACAGCTCAAGGCGGCTGGAATCGGCGTCATTCATGATGAAACGCTGCACGATTACCCAACCTTTCCTGGGTGTTACGACCGTTCGGCGGTCACAGTGCAGAACTACTTGAATCAGTATCCCTCTATCAAAGTGGTGCTGGATGTTCATCGGGACGCCATTGAGCAGCAGGACGGTACCCGTATTGCGCCGGTCGCCAATGTCAATGGCAAAAATGCGGCACAGGTTATGATCATTTCGGGCTGCGATGACGGTACTATGGGGTATCCCAACTACTTTCAGAACCTGAAATTTGCATCCGCCCTCCAAACCCAGATGGAAACTGATTATCCCGGATTTGCCCGTCCACTTCTCTTTGACTACCGAAAATACAACCAGCATCTTACCACGGGATCCATCCTGCTGGAAATGGGCGGCCACGCTAACAGTATGGAAGAGGTGATCTATTCCGGGGAGTTGGTTGGAAAATCTCTGGCAAAACTGCTCATCAGCCTGCAATCTTAATCGAAAGGAACCCCACAGGATGTTGAAAAAGACAAATGTTCATGGTGCCCAAAAACAAAAAACAGCGCTCCTTGGGCGCGCCATGCACCTGCTGTATATATCAGATTCTCCTACAAAACCGCTGCCGGAAGTCCGTACAGCACTGCGGCAGCGGAAGGCCACAAGCCAAACAACAGTCCTGCGTATCTCAAAGGATGCACTCCGCAGCGGAGTGCTCTCCTTTTGCATCACGCTTTTCATTATTGCATTTTTCGGCGGCGCGTCTGCGGCGGTTTACAACACAGCGTCGGTACTGTATGGCAAGGATGCCGTCGTCTCGGTGGACAAAAATGAAAACAGTGTCCAATTTACATGGATGAATGATACAGTGTTCCTTCCAGCGGAAATAGCGGAACGGATTGTCAGATTTGCCGCGTCTTGTTCCTCTTGGCTTCCAGGGAATCTCCGCTCCGATTTGCTCGCGGCAGGCAGTTTCCACCAGTTGGTTTTTGCTTTTTGGAATTGGGTGGACACGCTGCCGCAATAACCACAAATTAATAGGAACCGAATGGGAATGGCCCTCATAGGATATAAAAGAAATTCCTATGGGGGTCGTTCCATGAAGATAGATAAAACATACCTGGTTGCTGGGGGAGACCTGCGCCAGCTTTATCTGGCAAAGGCGCTTGCCCGGCAGGGAAATAAGGTGTATATCACCTGCTTTGACAAGGCATTTGAACTCGACAAACACCTGATTCCAGTCGAATCGCCGGCAGAGGTTGGCGAGCCGCTAGACTGCATTATCCTGCCGCTTCCTGTGACAAACGACGGGTTTACCGTCAATACGCCGTTGTCCCACCGTGAGCTGCTGCTGGATGACGTTCTTGCTCTGGCGGGACGGCGCACCATGATTTTCGGCGGAAAAATCGAGTCCGGTTTTTATGCCGCCTGCAAAGATCGCGGCCTGGAAGCAGCCGATTACCTGGAGCGGGAAGAGATGGCGGTGCTTAACGCGGTACCGACTGCTGAAGGAGCTCTGGAGCTTCTGATGCAGGAACTTCCTACGACACTATTTGGCACAAAATGCCTACTGACTGGCTTCGGAAGAATTTCAAAGGTTTTGATTAAATATTTAACAGTGCTGGGAGCGGACGTAACCGTAGCAGCGCGCAAGTATTCCGATTTGGCATGGGCTAAAATTTATGGCGGCTGCGGAATACATATCAGCCAAATGTCTGAATATGCCGGTGAATTTGATTACATCATCAATACGGTGCCTGTTAAGCTGTTTGACTACGCCGTTTTATCAAAACTCCGGGATCATTGCCTGATTTTGGATCTTGCCTCCAAACCGGGCGGGTCTGGCTGCGGGGATAAAACCGGGCGCTTCCGCATATCCATGAAAATGGAAGGGGGAAGCGCAAATGCGAACTGCACCAAAGGTCGTACAGGTAATCCCGGATGAAACAGGTCCTTCTCTAAAGGAGATTGTGAAACGCCTGTTGATGCAGGAGACAAAGGAGGAACCGGACGGTGAACGGCAAAGGGAATACGGCGCTGTACCTGCGCCTGTCGCGGGAGGATGGCGACCAGGGCGGTGAATCCCAGAGCATTGGCAACCAGCGGGCGTTCCTGCTGCGTTACGCGGAGGAGCAAGGTATGGCGGTATATGATATTTATGCCGACGACGGCTTCACCGGCACCAATTTTGACCGCCCGGCGTTCCGCCGTATGATTGCAGACATCGAGCGGGGAGTCATACGAACAGTGTTGGTCAAGGATCTGTCACGGCTGGGGCGGGATCATATTGATACCGGCTACTATTTTGAACGGTATTTTCCCGCCCATCGTGTGCGGTTTATTGCGGTCAACGACTCCATTGACACCGAAGCGGATACTGCGGGCAACGATATGGGACTGTTTCGCGCCGCTTTTAACGATCTTTATGCAAAGGATATTTCCAAAAAGGTTGTTTCGGCGCTCCAATCCAAAAAGAAAAACGGGGAGTTTGTTGGCGCGACGCCGCCGTACGGCTACCAAAAGGCGGTCAATGAAAAGAACCGCCTGGAAATCCGACCGGAACAGGCAGCGGTGGTGCGTCAGATTTACCGTTGGTTTTTGGAGGGGGAGTCCTACATAGGGATTGCACGTCGGCTGGATGCAAATGGAATTCCACCGCCTGCCTCTGGCCGCGGCTGGAACGATACAACCGTCAAACGAATCCTGACAAATCCAACCTATATGGGAAACGTCACCCAAAACCGGACCCGCAAGGTGAACTATAAAATCAAACAGCGGCGGATGCTTCCGCGCCGGGAATGGATTACCGTGCCGGATACCCATGAGGCTATTGTACCGCGCCGGGTTTTTGATGAGGCGCAGGGGATAGCCGCCCGCCGTTCCAGACATTCCTCCGGCGCGGAACATGTTTTGTCCGGCCTTTTGTTCTGCGGGGATTGCGGCGCGCGGATGGATTTTGTCCGGCGCGGCAGTTACAGCTATGCTGTCTGTTCTCGCTGGAAACACTCCGGCGGGCGGGAATGCACCTCCCACTGTTGCAGTGAACCAAAGCTGGAAGCGGTATTGGCGGCCTGGCTTGTGGAGGAAATGCAAAATCATGCCCTTAAATTGCCTTCTTCGTGGATACAGGATCGATGGAAGGAACTACCGGGAGAGTTGTTCCGGAAAGTTCTTGTGGGGAAAAACAAGGAATTAAAGCTGTTTTTAACGGGTAGGCTAGAAAGCGGGCGGATTTGAATTTCCGCCCGCTTTCTAGTACAATATAAAAGAGATGTTTTTTTGAGGAAAAGAGGTGCGGAGATGAAGCGTGCAGTGGTGCTTTCGGGCGGTGGTTCGCGCGGAGGATACGAGGTTGGCGTTTGGAAGGCAATGAATGAGCTGGGGCTTGATTATCAAATTGTTACGGGGACTTCGGTTGGCTCCCTCAACGGCTTGATGATGGTACAGGGCGACTACAACAAAGCCGAACACATGTGGCTGGAGCTCACGCCGGAACAGGTGATGGCGGAAGCGCCGGAAAATTTTTTTGCCCCGGGGCAGGTCTTTTCCTTTTTGAGACAGAGTGTGTTCCGCGGCGGCGCCGATGTTGCACCGTTGGAAGAGACCTTGAAAAAGGTCATTGATCTGGAGCGGTTCTACGCTTCTCCGGTTGATTTTGGACTGGTCACGGTGGAATACCCGAGCTTTCGTCCGGTTCTGCTCAAAAAGGCAGACATCCCGCCGGAAAAACTCTGCGATTACCTCATGGCTTCGGCGGCTTGTTTCCCTGCTTTTCAAGTTCGCAAAATTGATGATGGGCGCTATGTGGACGGCGGCTATTTTGACAACGTCCCCATTAATCTTGCAGTTGATATGGGGGCGGAAGAAATCATTGCGGTTGAACTGCAGGATATCAACCTCGTCAAACCGGTGCGCAACCGGGAGGTGCGGATCACCCGCATCGGCCGCAAGCGGCGCAGCGCCCTTGGCCCTATCCTTGTTTTTGATCCCGCCCAGACCAGAAAGAACATCCTCTGGGGTTATCTGGACGCTATGAAGGCATTTGAACGGCTGGAAGGAGAAGAGTACCACCTGGAGCGTGGTACCGTCCGGCGGATGATACAGGATAACAGTGCAGAATTTGTACGCGGAATGCGGTGCTATGTTACCGGAAATCATGGTAGGCTCATGCTGTTTGACCATGTGGCGGTGATGGCTCATGTCCGGCATGCGCTCGGTAAATATTTGGATTCGGATGGGAAACCCAATTTGAAACGCGCTCTTCTGCGCTCTGCGGAGTATGCGGCGGAGGCGTTGCAGCTGGAAACAGATGAAATTTATTCCTATGAGTCTTTCCATCGGCAGCTGAGGCAGAAATATGAGCAAACGGCGCCGCTTCCAGGGCGTATCCGCCGGCTCATTACCGACTCCGCCCTGACTGCTGCACAGAAATTTGAGCGCATTGGGCGGATGCGCCGGCCAGAGGTTTTTCGTTACATCTGTGAACGATTAGCGGATTACCGAGCTGGCCGGCTTTCAGCACTGGAACTGGAAAGCATAGCGTTGATGTTCCCGCGCTGGCTGCTGGGTGCCATTTATTATGAGGCTGCCTTTGGAAATGCGGATAAATTTCAATAAAGTTCATATAACCGCTATTCTTTCTGTATGGTTTATGGTACAATGATTGCAAATTCAAAGAATTGGGGAACGATTTTATGCGTTATGTCATTACGACCGATACAACCTGCGATATGCCGCAGGCCTTTTTAGAAGAAAATGAACTGACCGTTATGTCAATGGCTTATACCGTTGATGGAAAAACCTATACGGGTTTGGAAGGCGATTTTCTTCCGCCGAAAGAGTTTTACGACCGGCTTCGCGGCGGTTCCATGCCGCAGACGGCGCAGGTCAATCCCGATCAGGCTGAGAAAGTGTTTGAGCGTTTTTTGAAAAGCGGCGTCAGTGTACTGCACATCGCATTTTCTTCCGCGCTCAGCGGAAGCTACCAAAGCACTGTCATTGCGGCGGAGGAACTCAACGCCAAATACGGCGATGCAAAGGTTATAACCATTGACTCTAAATGTGCGTCAATGGGGGAGGGCCTGTTCGTTTATTACGCGGTGCAACTTAAAAAGCAGGGGAAGTCACTGGAAGAAGCGGCTGAATGGCTGGAAGCCCATAAGCTCAATATCTGCCACAATTTCACAGTGGATGACCTGTTCCATCTGCACCGGGGCGGCCGTGTATCCAAAACGGCGGCGGTGTTCGGTTCAATGCTCGGCGTTAAGCCAGTGCTGCATGTTGACGATGAAGGACGGTTAATCCCCATTCAGAAAATCCGCGGGCGCAAGCAGTCTCTGACGGCGTTGGTGGATAATATGGAAACCTGTATGGGTGGGATGAAAAACGATGTTGTCTTTATCAGCCACGGCGATTGCCTGGAGGATGCCCAGTTTGTGGCGGATGAAGTGAAAAAGCGCTTTGGTATTCAGAATATCTGGATTGATTACATTGGCCCGGTTATTGGTACCCACTCTGGCGCGGGAACGGTTGCCCTTTTCTTCCTGGGCAAACACCGGTAAAGAACGAAACAAAAACACCCGGCATTTGCCGGGTGTTTTTTTGCCCGCAGCCACTTTTTTCGGTGCGGTATGCCAGAGAAGTTTATCCCCGAAGCTATGGGGGGTGGACTTTGAACTGGCAAAACAACTGGGTGTTAAAGTAATTTGGGCGCTGTCGCTGCCGGGAAAGGTCGCACCGGTTACGTCCGGGGAAATCATTTGTGACACCATTCAGAATATTTTGGCGGAAAGGGGTGGTTGTCAATGAGTAAAAAGAAACTGGGTTTTGCACTTTGCGGTTCATTCTGCACCTTTCGCGAGGTCATTGATGAGCTTGAAAAACTGACCGATACTTACGATATTACGCCGATTATGTCCTATAACGCCTCAACGCTCGACACTCGATTCGGCCGGGCGCTCGATTTTATTGAGGAATTGGAGCGCATTTGCGGGCATCATGTCATTCAAACCATACAGGATGCCGAACCAATCGGCCCAAAAGGAATGTTCGACCTGCTGGTGGTGGCGCCCTGTACCGGGAATACGCTTGCCAAGCTCGCGTCCAGCATAACGGATACCCCCGTGACAATGGCTGTGAAATCCCATCTGCGCGGTGCCAAACCGGTGCTTCTTGCTGTCTCAACCAACGACGCTTTAAGCGGCAGCGCCAAAAACCTGGGTGCACTGCTAAATATGAAGCATTTTTACTTTGTCCCTATGCGGCAGGATAATCCAGAGAAAAAGCCCAATTCACTGGTTGCCCGGTTTGATTTGCTGCCGGAAGCCATTGAAGGATCGTTCGCAAACCGGCAGTTGCAGCCACTTTTTCGTTCATAAAACAGGCGGAAACATGGTGTTTTCCATGTTTCCGCTTCTCTTGTGTACGGCGGGAATAGAAGGTACAAGAGTTGGTAATGGTAAGAGCAAATGGTGTTGGTAATTGACAAAACACCTATAAAACGGTAGTATAATAAAGATACAATAAGAACAGGAAAGGGAGAACAAAAATGCCGCAAACGGTAAGGACAAGATTTGCACCGAGTCCGACAGGATATATGCACGTTGGCAATCTGCGCACCGCGCTATACGCCTATCTGCTAGCGAAAAAATACGATGGGAAATTTATCCTCCGCATTGAAGATACCGACCGGGAACGCTATGTGGAAGGCGCAGTCGACATTATTTACAACACCCTGCGTCAAACAGGACTCAACTGGGACGAGGGACCGGATATCGGCGGTCCGTACGGCCCATACGTGCAGAGTGAGCGGATGGGGATGTTTAAAGAATATGCCCTCAAGTTGGTTGAGAGCGGGCATGCCTACTACTGCTTCTGTGACAAGGACCGTCTGGATGAACTGAAAAAAATTCAGCAGGCGTCCGGCATGGCGCCAAAGTACGACGGCCATTGCCGCAGCCTCACCAAAGAGGAGATTGAGGAGAAACTTGCCGCCGGCGTGCCTTATGTCATCCGCCAAAAGATGCCGCTGGAGGGTACCACGACCTTCCATGACGAAGTGTTTGGCGACATTACGGTGGACAATTCCGTGCTGGATGATCAGATCCTGATAAAAACAGATGGTATGCCGACCTATAACTTTGCCAATGTCGTCGATGACCACACCATGGGGATTACCCACGTCATCCGTGGCAACGAATACCTCTCTTCCACCCCGAAATACAACTTGCTGTACGAGGCGTTTGGCTGGGACAAGCCGGTTTATATCCATTGCTCGCCGGTTATGAAAAACCAGACCGAAAAGCTCTCCAAACGCAACGGCGACGCTTCGTTCGAAGACCTCATTGAGAAGGGCTATCTCACCGAGGCGGTGGTCAATTACATCGCCCTGCTCGGCTGGAGTCCGAAAGGCGAGGAGGAGATTTTCACGCTGGGGGAGCTGGTACAGGAGTTCGATATTAGCGGCATTTCCAAATCTCCGGCGATTTTTGATCCGGTCAAGCTCAAAGCCATCAATGGGGCGTACATCCGCCGGATGGAGCTCGACGAGTTTGAGCGGTATGCGCTTCCCTATATCCGTGAAACCTGCAAGCGTGAGGATGTAGACACCAAATTGATTGCCCGTGTGCTTCAGTCCCGCACCGAGCTGTTTACCGATATTCCAGAACAGGTAGACTTTATCGACACCCTGCCGGATTATGATACAGCGCTCTATTGCCACAAAAAGATGAAGACCAACGAGGAAAACTCCCTAGAGTCCCTTCAGGCTGTTCTGCCGGTACTGGAGCAGTTGGAGATCTGGACCGAGGAATCCATCCACGAGGCGCTTTTTGCACTGATCGCCGAAAAAGGCGTCAAAAACGGTCTTATCCTCTGGCCGGTCCGCGTGGCGGTTTCAGGCAAGCAGTTCACGCCGGGCGGCGGTGTGGAAATCTGCGCGATCCTTGGCAAGGAGGAGTCGCTGAACCGCATTCGCAAAGGAATAGAAAAGCTGACAAAATAAAAGGGAAATCCCACCAAAACAACGCTGGACAGGCTTTTGTCCAGCGTTGTTTTGGTTTTTGTACGGCTGTTTCCAAACAATCCTGCCGTTTTCCGCACAACTTCCGGTTTTCTCGCAGATTTCGCGCTGCTTCTTTGACAGAATAATTGTAGGGACACCGCTATAATGGAATTAATTTCCATATTCGTCCAAAATTCAGGGATTATCCAGAGGTGTCAGACGTGAAAACTGCTTTACAGATGAAAACATCCGAAAACGCCGGCAAGCTGCATGGAGTGGAGGCAATCATCCGCTACGGCATTGTTGTACTGCTTGCGGCGCTTGCTTCCAACGCCCGTATGATTGGCGGCCTTGCCGGAATGGGCGTTGCCGTATCGGCCGCCCTGCCGCGGACCTATTCCTACGCTGCGATTGCGGGCAGTGTGCTCGGTTACGTCCTGTTCGGCAACCGCGCCGATCAGTTAGTGCTGCTTCCCGCACTTCTGATTGTGCTGCTCTTAAAAATGTTTGTTCACCGTGTTTATACTTTAAAGGCAAGCCCAATCCTGCTTGGTGCGCTCTCCTTTCTGGTCATGCTCTGCTGTGGGCTTGGGGCCTCCGCCATTGAATCCGCAGGGCCGGTGGTTTACCTGCTCCGGGCGCTGCAGGCGGTTCTCTGCTTCGCTGTCACCTATTTTGGAGCAACCGCGGTCAAAGCATTTTTCTCCCCGCGGGATATGCGCCATTATACCATGCGGGAATATGTTAGCATTGGCGTCATTGGCGGCGTGTTTTTGCTCGCCCTCTGCGACATACATTTTTTCACCTTTACTCTTGGCCGGATCATAGGGATTTTGGTCGTGCTGTACTTTATGGGGAAAGGTGGTTTTTCTGGCGCTGCGGTTGCCGCCGGAACGGCTGCGTCGTTTGCTCTTTACAGTGCGGATTTTGCCCCCTATGGCGGCGCAATGATGATGGCGGCTATCCTCGCCAGTGCGCTTAAACCACTGGGAAAGTTGGGGCAGGTTGCTGTTTTTCTGGCGGTAAATACCTGCGGTGCCTTTATGATAAGTACCGGGCAGCAAACCATTGTCTACCTGCTGGATTCTTTTTTTGCTGCCGCCGTTTTTGCAGTGATTCCAGTGCGTTTTCTCGGCGGGAGTTTCGCTGTTTCGCTGGATGCCGCTTCCGGGAAAACCGGGGCGCAGGACAGCGGCTGGCTTGCCAACCGGCTGCGGTTTGCAGCCCTTGCCCTGCATGATCTGCGCAGTTCAGTGGATGCAGTGTCTGGAAAGATGAGTGAAAATGAAGTGCCGGATATTTCTTCGGTCTACCACCGTTCGGCTGATCACATCTGCCACAACTGCGGATTGAAAATGTTTTGCTGGGAAAGCCAGTATGAAACCACCTGGCAGGCGCTTGAGACCGTAACACCCATCCTCAAAAAAGAGGGCCGCATCCGCGAGGAGCAAATGCCGCAGTATTTCCAGAACAAATGCTGCAAATTTTCTGCATTGACCGCTGCGGTCAACCAGAATTACCAAAGCTACCTTTCCCACCGGCAAGCGGCGCGGATGGTAGAGGAGGCAAAACAGGTATCCTCCGAGCAACTCGACGGTGTTGCCGAAATGCTCTGTGAAATTGGAGAAGAGGTGGGGACGGTCAGCAGCCTGGACGACCGCCGCACCGCCAAGGTGCGCACCGTGCTTTCCAATCTCAATGTAGATGCGGATGAAATCTGCTGTTATACTGATATGAATGAGCGTACAGGGGTAGAGATTTACACAACTGCTCCAGTAAAGGTTTCGGAAAAGTTGCTGTGCGAGAATCTTTCCTCTGCTCTGGACTGCGAATTTGATCTGCCAAGCGTCACTGAAATTGGCGAGCGAGTGAAGCTTTCCTTTTTTGAAATGGCTCGTTATCACACTGAATTTCATGCCGAGCAATATCCGGCTAATGGCGAACAGTACTGTGGGGACAGCTACGAGACCTTTCTGGATTCCAAGGGCTTTTTCCATCTTGTCTTAAGCGATGGGATGGGCAGCGGCGGCCGTGCCGCTGTGGATTCAGTCATGACCTGCTCCTTTATCTTAAAGCTCATCAAGGCGGGGTTTGGTTTTGAATCCGCTATCAAGCTCATCAATTCCTCACTACTGGTCAAGGCGCCGGATGAATCCCTGGCTACCATTGATATTCTCCGGCTGGATCTTTACACCGGCCGTGCGGAGGTGCTCAAGGCGGGCGCTGCGCCGACCTTCATCCTCAAAGGAAGCTCCGTACAGAAGCTGGAGTCAGACTCGCTGCCGGTCGGCATCCTGAAAGGGGTTGGCTTTGACCGGATGGACTGCAAGCTCTCTTCCGGGGATTTGGTTTTGATTGTGTCAGACGGCGTCACTGCTACCGGTACCGACTGGATTGAGGCAGAGCTTGAAATGAATGCCAGAAAATCCAGCCGTGAAATTGCCGGACGTATTGCCAGTGAAGCGCGCCGCAGACGCATTGACGGTCACAGCGACGATGTAACGGTGGCGGCTATCCGCCTCCGGACAGGCGATTGATCCAGCAGAAAAACAGCCCTTCCCAAATTGGGAAGGGCTGTTTTATTTCGGAAAGTGCAGGAATTTCAGCAAACCCTTTGCTATACCATGACAGACGTTTCATTTGGCAACATCTTCTTCATATTTTAGCCTTATTTTAGCAATTATTTGTCCAAAATACAACGGCAAGTGCACGGAAAAGAAAAACGAAAAAGCCCGGAACAAAAGTTCCAGGCTTTTTTGAATTATAGAAAGACAATTATGCTTTGTTGACCGAACCGAAAAGCTCCATTTTCTCTTTTACAGTTGCTTTGATGGCCTCAAAGCCCGGCGCCAGCAGTTTGCGCGGGTCAAAGCCCTTGCCTTCCAGATCCTTGCCGGCCTCAATGTATTTGCGGGTAGCCTCTGCAAAGGAGAGCTGGCATTCGGTGTTGACGTTGATTTTGGAAACGCCGAGGGAGATGGCTTCCTTAATCATATCTTCCGGGATGCCGGTACCGCCGTGCAGAACGAGCGGCATGGAGCCGGTGAGTTTCTGCACCTCAGCCAGAACGCCGAAATCAAGGCCTTTCCAGTTGGCCGGGTATTTGCCATGGATGTTGCCGATGCCTGCCGCGAGCATGGTGACGCCGAGATCTGCAATGCGTTTGCATTCGTTCGGGTCGGCAACCTCGCCGGCGCCGACGACGCCGTCTTCCTCACCGCCGATGGAACCGACTTCTGCTTCCAGCGACATGCCTTTTTCTTTGGTAATTTTAACAAGCTCGGTGGTTTTAGCAACGTTTTCATCAATCGGGTAATGAGAACCGTCAAACATAATGGAGGAGAAGCCTGCCTCAATGCATTTTAAGCAGCCCTCATAGCTGCCGTGATCCAGATGCAGCGCAACCGGAACGGTGATGTTGAGCTCTTCCAGCATGCCGTTGACCATGCCGACGACGGTTTTGTAACCGGTCATGTATTTGCCCGCGCCCTCGGAAACGCCGAGGATTACCGGGGAGTTGTTTTCCTGAGCGGTGAGCAGGATTGCTTTGGTCCACTCCAGGTTGTTGATGTTGAACTGTCCGACTGCGTATTTGCCGGCTTTTGCTTTGGTGAGCATTTCTTGTGCAGAAACTAACATATCGACATCCTCCTAATGGTGTTTTTATCACAAAACTATTATAAACGAACTGGGACGCAAAAGCAAATACTTTATGTGAAGATTTAAACGGCATTTTTCTGCCCGGCTTTCAGCTCTGCCAGTTTGCCGCACCGCACACTGTGAAACAGGTACTGCTGCGCCACGCCGGGACATTCCACAGGGGGAAACCCATTTGGGTAAAACCGTTCCAGCACCCGTTTCATCCATACGTCGACAGGAAATGCTTCCAGCCGGTGCAGCCCGTAGAGCAGCGCACATTCCGCCACCTTGGGGCCTACTCCCATAATCTGCATCAGGTGAGCGCGTGCCTGTTCCAAGGGGAGGGTACGCGCTGCCTCCAGGTCAATGGTGCCGTCCGCAACCTTCTGCGCCGCGTCTAAAATGTATTTTGCCCGGAAACCTGCGCGTAGGGGGGCAAGGTCATCGAGATGCAGCCTGGCGATCTGCTCCGGCGGCGGAAAAGCGTGGATTCCCGGCCCCAACGGAGCGCCGAACGATTCGCACAGGCGTTTGACGATGCCCTTGATGCGCGGGATGTTGTTGTTTTGGGAGATGATAAAGGAACACAGCGCTTCCCACGGTTCCTGCCGCAGTAAGGTGATGCCGCCCGCAAACCGGCAGGCTTGTTCCAGCACCGGATCGGTCAGGTAAAGCTCCTGCAAGCGGGGATAATCACCATCAAGGTCAAAATATTCCCGCCAGAAAGGGAGTTCATCCGGGCCGATTCCGTAAAACAGGAGCTTGTCCTCCTGCTGCGCAACGGTTAAAGCGCGCCCAAAGGCAACGCCGGAGAAAACGCCGTCCGTTTCCTCCCAGCGGAAACTCTGGCCGCAGTCCAGTGTATCCTTTAATGAAAATCCGCTGACTGGTATGGTTTGGTATTGCTGTTTCATCGCTTCTTCCTTTGCTGATGGAAATTTCCGGGGACTGCCGACTGGACGGGGGAGCTTCCCAGGATGAGTACGGCACAGCGCGTTTGAAAGCGCTGCATATTTTTTGTCAAACAGACTTGATGGTATCCGAATCAAACGGCAGACCTGCATTGATACAAGACCGCTTTTGATCAGCCAATCGTTTTTATAGGAAGCAGTCGCTGATTTTCACAGGCGCTTCTGTTTTTCTCAGACGCTCGAAGTTTGCTTCGGAACGCATCGTGCGATGCCATGAACAGCGCGCCAGTGCCTACACCGGTCAGCCGCCAGAAACAGCGGCTGCATTTTCCAAAGCCAGATGGCCGATGGACTTGTGCCTTGCGGGATAATTGTTTGCCTACCGGCAGACCTGTACCCGGCGGCTGATCACACTGTGTATCATTCGCGTTTCACCCGTGCGGCCGCACACCACGAGATTACTTTAATGGATTCATAAGTGTGTCCGTGCGATACTGGAGTGCTGCAAGGTTCCCGCCGCGATCAAAATCTTTGATTTTAAGCACCGCAGAGGTTATAATATCATGAACGGCACGCAATGTCCAAACATCCCCCGCGCTGCCGGATCATTCGATGGGACAGTGTTTGATGAAGCCAAATGCTTAAAGAATTCATACCCCGCAGGATTCCCGCGCCGTTATCCGCACCTTGTATGAAGCGCGGATTGCCAGCCGGGATTCGCGGCCATGAAATTATGATACCATGACTCCGGAATAATTTAGCGTCGCCGGCCGTTTTGTGCCAGTTGTGTTTCCAATGCGGAAAATACTGGATGAGACGGCATTCCTCTTTGATACAATGGTATATCATTGATTTTACCACAGAAAAAATCAATACGGAAGTGCCGGGTTGGTGGAAGGTTCCGGAAGCATTGAGATTCTTGCCGCCTTTGCAGAAACTGTGTTATAATGGGGACACAATTTAGGAGGCTGCGGAGGTCTTGAAGGGTTCTGGTCTGCGCTGCGGGCAGGAAGTTTGGTGTAATCGCCGCAGGTGGTCTCCTGCAACGGATGGGAAGAATGAATGGATGACAAATAAAGAACGGATCAAACGGTACCTGCTGCTGATAGCTGGGCTGTTTGTTATGGCGCTCGGCATTGCGCTTATGGTAAAAGCAGAGCTTGGCACATCGCCTATATCCTCGGTGCCGTATGTTATGAGCTTAAAGTTTACCGGAATCTCTTTGGGAGTTTTCACCATTCTGTGGAATTTAGTGCTCATTGCGGGGCAGGCGATTCTCCTGCGCGGGCAGTTTTCGCTGTACCAGCTTCTGCAAATCCCGATTTCGCTCCTATTTGGTGCTTTTGTGGACTTCTGCAAATGGATGCTTTCCACGCTGGAACCCGCTGGCTATGGTATGAGCGCCCTTCTGCTGCTGGGCGGCTGCCTTGTGCTCGCGCTTGGGGTGAGCTGTACCGTACTTGCCGGCGTGCTGATGAATTCAGGGGAAGCGTTTGTGAATGCGGTTTCTATCCGGACAAAAAAGGAGTTTGGAACGGTCAAGGTTGTGTTTGACGTTTCGCTTGTCCTGCTCTCAGTCCTGCTCTCATTGCTGTTTTTCGGCAGTGTTCAGGGGGTACGTGAAGGGACGGTTGTTGCGGCGGTGATTTCCGGCTTCATCATCAAAGGGCTGAACCGGTTGTTTCGCCCGGCCGCTGAAAGATGGTTCCAGAGCGGGGAAAAGGCGCCCGCAGGGGACCTTGCAAAGGAAGGAGAATAACAATGCAGGAACGAATTTATACCATCCCCATCAGCGAAGTGTTTGAGCCGAAGGATGGCTGTCCTATTTGTGCGATGCACGACATTTTGGAGCAGCGCTGTGTGGAATACATTATGGGGGCTGCCATGATGGAGCCGGACGTGCGGGTGGAGACCAACCGCCTTGGCTTTTGCAAGACGCATCTCGATATGATGCATGCCCGGCAGAACCGTCTTTCGTTGGCGCTGATACTAGAGACGCGGCTGGCGGAAATCCACAAAAATCTATTTGAAAAAGGGAAAATGCCTTCCCGCAAAAAGGAGCCGGCGCCGCCGACCTGCTATGTCTGCCAGAAAATTGAGTCAGTGATGGACGGGATG
This sequence comes from Clostridiales bacterium, assembly GCA_003150405.1. GTDB lineage: Bacteria > Bacillota > Clostridia > Oscillospirales > Ruminococcaceae > Metaruminococcus_A. Next base: position 119,317 of record QAMM01000009.1, on the reverse strand, counting down.
CTTGACAACATTCTGAAAATTTTTTTCTCGGACCCAGAGTTTCAGACGCTGTTTCGGGAACAGCCGGTGGTCTGCCTGCCGCATTATGAGATGCTAGCCGGACGGGCAGCGCACAAGCTCTCTAAAAAGCAGCTCCCGGTTTTCATGGAGGCGTTAAACCCGCTGACCGAACGCTATCTCGCCGAACTGGCCGGCGACGTTCATCATTTTACCACCCGGTTTGATTACCGCTTTGGCGGAAAGGATGCCGACTGGGGTAATTCCAGAGATTCCATTGAGCGCGCCATGTGGTTTTTGACCTCCCGAAAATGAGGGTGCGAAAATGGGCGGATTTTGTTTTGTATAATTCTATGCATAACCTGTATATACTTTCGGTATCATAATTTGTGACTCTTTCCACACTGTAAATAGAAAAGCCCCGTTGCGTTTGCTGCGGGGCTTTTCCACTGTTTCAACCAAGTTTTCCACAATAAATGGGGAAAACAGGGGGCTTTTATGGCCAAACAATTACAAAATGTATATTTTTGGGCCAGTCGGTCAATCTTTTTGTTGAAAACCCTGTTTAAACAGTGGGAAACTTTAAGCAGGATGGGTGTTTGTAAAAAATGTGGAAAGTGGGGAAGTTTTTGTGGTAAAAGGGGTCAACAAGCAAATTGTGGAAATTGTACGGACCGACAATGCATATTTTGAAAAGGCAATCCTGTTTGTCAATCCGGAAAAACTGACGGTGGATCAAAAAGAATTGCAGGAGCAGGCAAACTATTTTGTGGATACCTACATTCGGCAGGACAAAGGGATTAAAATGACATGCCGGCCGTTTTGGCGCATTTTGCTTCAGGTGGGATGCGGTGCGTTGGGCGGGGCGCTGCTTTCGATGCTGCTGTTCCTGCGCTGACAACAATTTCCTGCGCCGAACGACGGAAAATGTTTTATTTTGTCGGATAGTATGGTATAATAACCTCTGCGGTGCCCAAAATCAAAGATTTTGACCGCGACGAGAACATTGTTCCATGCAAAACCGCGGCAATGCACGGTTTTGTTGTGGGCGTCTGCACGCCGTTCATGGTATAATAGCCTCACAATGTGCGGCCGTACGGGCCAAACACGATTGATATGCAGCGCGGAAAGTCCGCGAGGTGTGAACTCTCCAGCCCCCTGATTTCGGTGAAGATTGTTCCAAGCGAAACTGCGGCGGCGCAGAGGGCTCACGTGCCGATCATGAAAATATAATTTGAAATTGGGCCATCCGCCGTAAGGTGTGACAAGGTCTGAACAGATTATCAACAGCGCCGTTGGGGCGGGATAGGAACCAGTATGAATCAGCAGAATGAAATGGAACACAGCGTAATCGCCGGCCGCAACGCCGTGCTGGAAGCGCTCAATGCCGGTGTGGAGCTTGACAAGATATTTATTGCCGACCACCGCTTCACCGGGAGCTTAAACAAAATCGTTGCCATTGCAAAGCAGCGCGGCGTGGTGGTCAAGCAGGTGAGCGAGCAGAAACTCAAAGCAATGTGCGGTACCGAGAACCATCAGGGAGTAGTCGCCACGGCAAGCTGCGCACGCTATGCTGCGGTGGAAGAGATCCTCGCACGTGCAGCGGAACGTGGGGAACCGCCGTTTCTGATTCTGGCGGACGGCGTGGAGGATCCGCACAATTTAGGTGCGTTGATTCGAACGGCAGAGGCCTCTGGGGCGCACGGGCTTATCATCCCAAAACGCCGCAGCGCGTCGCTGACCTCGATTGTGCAGAAAACCTCGGCGGGAGCGGTCAGCCATCTTCCGGTGGCACGAGTGCCGAATCTGCCTTCGGTTATGGAGGAGCTTAAACAGCAGGGACTTTGGTTCTATGCTGCGGATATGGACGGCACCACCTGGTGTGAGCAGGATTTTTCCGGCCCATGCGGATTGGTGGTCGGCTCGGAAGGAGAGGGCGTCAGCCGCCTGGTGCTGGAGAAATGTGATTTTCGCATCAGCCTGCCGATGCGCGGCCGGGTGACTTCGCTGAATGCATCGGTCGCGGGGGGAATCCTGATGTATGAAATTGCCCGCCAGCGGATGGGACTTCGGGCAAAATAGACTATATGCAAAAAGTGTTTGGGAGGCCGGTATGAGCGATAAAAAACAGTATTCAGTAGATGATATTCTCGCAGACTTGGGCCTGGAACAGGATACAGGGCGTGAAACGAAACAAAATTCGGCCGTTGACGTCGACCGGTTGATTGCGGAGATATTGGGCGAAGAAAAAACCCCTGTCCGTACTCCAGAGCCGGTTCAAACCGAGATGAAGCCACCGGCTGCGGCTCTAACAGCGGAAAGCGCCCCGGCGCCGGGAGGAGAAGCTGCTCAGCAGAAACCCAGGTTTACCGTTAATATCCGTTACGACGATGAGCCGACGGCACCAAAGGAACCACGCCAGGAATATACGATACGGCCGGAGCCGTCTGCCGAGCCGGAGCCGTCTGTGGAAGCACCGCCGCTTTCGACGGTGGATTTGCTGAGGGAATCCCTTGCCGATGAGCTTGGCGTGTCGGCACCGGAGGAACCGGAGCCGATGGATGCGGCTCCAGCCGGGGATGACGCCCAAGTGCCGTGGGTGGATTCCGAAGAATCAGCCGAAGGCGAAGCATCACCGGAGGTTCTTTTGGAGTCTGCTGAAGAAGTGGTACAGCCGGAAACAGCTGCTGCGGAGGTTTCTGCGCCCAAAACACAAGCGGCTTATGATGATGCGGGCGCCCCGGTGGATGAACCGACCCGGTACATAGATGAGGATGCCTTTTTAAAGGCAAAACAGCGTACTGATACACCTGCCCCGCAGGAAAAAGAGGAGGACGCAGAGCCGGAACCGGAAGAAGAATTGGACTATGTGGAATACCGTTCACCGGCTGATGAACGTGAGGTGTATACCGAAATTCTTACAACCCGCAAACGATTGCTGCTCAGCATAATTCTGCTGGCAGTGTTTGGCGGACTTGCTCTGGTGTTTGCGCTGGGCCAAGAGTTTTTCCCACAGCTGCTGCCGTCGGCGCTGCGCCGCAATGAACAGCCGCTCATCTATTTGGCGGTACAGTTTGTTCTGCTGGTTTCCTCCATGGTGGTCTGCTGCTCCAGTCTTGGAGAAGGGCTGCTTTCTGCTGTTCGGCTGCATCCGAACCGAGACAGCCTGGTTTCGCTTGCGGCGCTTTTCAGCCTAGTGCAAATGGTTGTCAGCTTCTTCCGCATTGAGGCGGTGACCGCGCCTAGCGTCCACTTGTACGGCCTTGTGGTCATTGGGGCACTGCTCTGCAACAGTTTTGCCAAGTATTTTGCCATTAACCGCATGATCCTCAACTTCCGCATGGTATCTTCGGGGTATGATAAATATGTCACCACCCTGGTGGAGGACGAAAGTGTGGCGCTGGAACTCACCCGCGGCGTTGTAAGCGACATTCCCACCGTTGCGGTTCAGCAGAAGGCAGATTTTGTTACCGACTTTATTGGTTATTCCATTGACACCGATGCTACCGACGAGTATGCAAAGTATCTGACGCCGCTTGCAGTTGGGTTTACGATTTTGCTTGGTGCGGTTTCCTTTTTCATGACCCGTAACGCGGATACCGCGCTCACCACTGCGGCAGCCGTGCTTTGCGTCTTTTCGCCGCTTTCCTACCTGTTTTCGGTCTGTCTGCCCATGTCCCGCGCAGTGCGCAAGTACAGCAAGCACGGCGGGGTAATCCTTTCGCCGAGCGAGGTGGATGATTTTTGCTATACCAACGCGGCTGCCGTTTCGGCGCACGACCTGTTTCCCGGTAACGCGGTCAAGCTTTATGGGATTAAGACCTTTGCGGGACAGCGGATTGATGAAGCGCTGATGGATGCCGCCAGTGTTATTGAAGCGTCCGGTAGTGTGCTTGCCAATGTGTTCCGCCAAATCACCGGCGGGGACAGCAAACTGCTCCGCCCCGTTGACACGCTGGTATATGAGGATGGTATGGGCATTTCTGCCTGGGTAGACAATAAGCGGGTGCTGATTGGCAGCCGCGACCTGATGGTAAACCACGGCATCAGCGTACCGTCGCGCGACTATGAGGAGCGCTATCTCAATGAAGGGCACGACCTCATCTACCTCTCCACCTCGGGAGAGCTGACAGCGGTGTTCCTCACCAAGTTCTTTGCTGCGCCGGAGGTCAAGGCCTGCATTCGGCGGCTGGAGGACAATGGAATTCACCTGATTGTCAAGTCGGTAGACGCAGTAATCACCCAGCAAAAGCTTGCAGAGGTCTTTGACGAAGATCCCTCGTTCTTTAAAATCCTGCCCGCCCGCCTTCACGCAGCCTATGACGCGCTGACTGCTCCGGTGGAACGCGGCGCCAGCTCGGTATTAAGCAACGGCAGTTTCCACTCCTTTGCCGGTTCTCTGATTGCCGCCAAACGGATGAAGGGCGCTATCCTACTGGGGAGCATTATTCAGTTTGCCGCCATTGGCCTTGGCGTACTGATGCTGATTGCCCTCACACTGGTTTCTGGTATGAGCGAGATGAAGGTGCTTTCCCTGCTGATTTATGAAGTGGTCTGGCTGGCGGCCACCTTCCTTATCCCGCGCTTAAAAACCCTTTAGTCCGGTTCGCTGATATCCGGTAAAATGTTACAAGCCGCACGGCGTTTTGCCGTGCGGCTTGTTTGCTTTTGACGGATATACAGTGAATCTTTTTTGCTTTTTTGTGCAATATCCTAAAAATTCAAACATATATTTAGCACAAAAGTAGAGGAAAAAGAATTGCACCTTTTATGCAAACGTGATATAATTCAACCATCATATTTATTTTTTATATGAAGTATGAACAAAAGGGAGTGGTCGTATGAGCCGTTTCGGGGCGGACAGGATAAAAAATATTGCATTGGCTGGTCATGCGGGGTCTGGTAAGACCTCACTTGCAGAAGCTATGATGTTCAAGGCGGGAGTCATTGACCGCCTGGGAAAAGTGACCGAAGGCAATACTGTGTGCGATTTTGAGCCGGAAGAGATAAAACGCAAAGCGTCGTTATCCCTTTCACTTGCGCAGTTTGACTACAACGACGTGAAACTGAATTTACTGGACACCCCCGGCCTGTTTGATTTTGTAGCAGGGCTGTATGAGGGCGTCAGCGCGGCGGACAGCGTTTTGATTGCGGTCTCCGGGAAATCCGGCGTGACCGTGGGCGCGAAAAAGGCCTATAAATTGGCTAAGAAGAGCGGAAAAGCCACCATGTTTTTTGTTGGGAAAATGGACAGCGAAAACGCTGATTTCTATAAAGTTTTGGAAAATTTGAAAGCATCTTTTGGACCGTCAGTTTGCCCGATTGTCGTCCCATATAACAGCGGCAGCGGGGTGGAATGCTACATTAATCTGCTGGAAATGCGCGCCTACAAGTACGATGTGAAAGGCGTGGCGACCCCAGTGGATATGCCGGACACCGAACACCGGCTGGACGGCCTGATTGAGGCTATCAGCGAAGCGATTGCCGAGACCGACGAAGAACTGTTTGAAAAGTTTTTCTCCGGCGAGCAGTTCACTTATTTTGAGCTGATTACCGGGCTGCACAACGGTATTAAGAGCGGGGCGATTACACCGGTGCTCTGCGGCAGCCAGCAAACCCTTGCAGGCATTGACATGCTGCTGGATGCTGTTGCCAAAATGCTTCCGTCTGCGGCGGAGGCTTCGGGCCGGGAGGCGGTCTGCGCCGATTCGGTCATCAACGTGGACTGCGACGCTTCCTCTCTTTTAAGCGCGTATGTATTTAAGACGGTTGCCGACCCATTTGTCGGCAAGCTGTCCTTTGTCAAGGTAATTTCCGGCGTGCTGAATACCGAAGCGGCGGTCGTCAATATGACAACCGGGCAGCCGGAAAAAATTGGCAAACTGCTTAACATCCGCGGCAAACGGCAGGATGAGGTCAAGGAAGCTGCGGCGGGCGATCTTGTGGCGATCACCAAGCTCGGCGCGGTGACTGGGGATACTCTCTGCGACCCGAAGCGGCAGGTTGTGTTCGATAAAATGGAATTCCCGGAACCCTGCTATTCGCTGGCGGTCAAAACGGCGGCTAATGGGGATGAAAGTAAGGTGTCCAGCGGGATTCACCGCCTGCTGGAGGAGGATTTGACCCTTTCGTTCGCCCTGAACACCGAGACGCACCAGCAAATCCTCAGCGGTTTGGGCGAGCAGCACCTGGATGTTGCAGTTGCGAAACTCAAGAGCAAATTCGGCGTTGCTGTGGATTTGGAACCGCCGATCATCGCCTACCGCGAGACCATCCGCAAAAAGGTCAAGGCGGAGGGCAAACATAAGAAACAAACCGGCGGGCACGGCCAGTACGGCCATGTTGTCGTTGAATTTGAACCGTGGGACTGTGAGGATCTGGTCTTTGAGGAAAAGGTCTTTGGCGGTTCGGTGCCAAAGGGCTACTTCCCGGCGGTTGAAAAGGGCCTGCGCGACAGTGTGCTCAAGGGTGTGCTGGCAGGCTACCCGGTGGTCGGCGTCAAGGCGACGCTGCTGGATGGATCGTATCATCCAGTTGACTCGTCGGAAATGGCGTTTAAGACGGCGGCTGGTCTTGCTTACCGCGAAGGGATTGCCCAGGCATCTCCGATTTTACTGGAGCCAATTGGACTGCTCAAGGCGGTTGTTCCCGACGACAAGACCGGCGATTTAATGGGTGAGCTTAACAAGCGGCGCGGCCGTGTGCTGGGAATGAACCCGGAGGAAGAAGGTTATACTGTTATTGAAGCCAACGTGCCGATGGCGGAGATGCAGGATTTTGCGAATGTCCTGCGCCAGATGACCCAAGGCGACGGCAGCTTTACACTGGCGTTTGAGCGCTACGAACCACTGCCGGAGCAGATGCAGGGCGCAGTTATTGCAAAAGCGGCTGAAATTTTCGGCAAATAAGACTGAACCAGAACATAGGGGCATATACATTACTATTGTGTCAGCAATAGGGGGTAATGTAGATGTTTCTGTGTTCTGTTCGCATGTCTAAACTGAAGATTTTTGCCATTTTTGCAATGATTCTTGCCGCAGGGATTACGGCTATTATTGTCATCACCAATGCAAATTCCGGGAGCAAGCCCCCGGAATCCCTGCCGCCGGAGGAGATGATGGCAGCAGAAACCGGGGAGCAGCGGGTGGCGTTTTTGACCTATTTTGGCTGGGAAGTCGTTGCGGATCCGACCGAGGTGGCAGAGGTGACTATCCCGGCAGAGTTTGACGACGTTTACCAGAACTACAATGCCATTCAAAAACAGCAGGGGCTGGATTTGGAGGCGTGTAAGGGTCAGACCGTTACGCGCTATACCTATCTTATCACCAATTACCCAGAGGGGAAGAGCAACGTCTATGCGCATATCCTTGTCTTTGAAAACAGGATTGTCGGGGGCGACGTCTGTTCCAGCGAGCTGGATGGTTTTATGCACGGTTTTATGCAGCCGTAGCGTTGCATTCCGGTTTGAGATCGGGTACAATGGGAATAATCGCTGAAAAGGCCCTGCGCAGTGAGCGGGGCCTTGTTTTTATGCCGGAGGATGAAAAGTATGCGCCTTGACCGTTTTTTAACCAGCCAGAATGCGGCGACCCGCCGCGAGGCAAAGGAGTTGTGCAGGGCAGGGCTTGTCCGCGTCAACGGCGAGCCGGTAAGGGATGCGTCAATGAATATTGACCCCGCTGCCGATATGGTGTTGCTGCGCGGAGTGCCAGTGGAGTTCAAAGAACACTTGTATGTAATGCTCAATAAACCGCAGGGGGTCATTTGTGCGACCGAGGACGGCAGGCATCAAACGGTATTGGATTTGGTTCCGCCGGAGCTGTACCGTCGCGGAATGGCGCCGGCGGGCCGGCTCGATATTGATACCGAAGGGTTTGTCCTGCTGACCGACGATGGCGATTTTGCCCACCGGATGCTTTCGCCGAAGCACCATGTTCCAAAAACTTACCAGGCGGTGCTGGAGCATCCCATCAGCAGCGAAGAAATAAAAGTGTTTTGCGGCGGCATTGTCCTTTCGGATGGAACGAAATGCCTGCCTGCTCAGTGCAGGATTGTGCAAGAGGGGGACAATCCGCTGGCTGAGGTTGTGCTGTACGAAGGGAAATACCACCAGATTAAGCGGATGTTTGAGGCGGTTGGCAACCATGTAGAACGTTTGAAGCGTATAAAAATCGGCGAATTGGAACTGGACCCAAATTTGTTGCCGGGAGAGTGCCGGGAAATGTTGCACAAAGAATGTGGGTTGATTTTAGGCAGTAATTTGAGCCAAAAATGAACAAATTTTGTCCTCGGAGCCAATTTTAGTAAATATATATAAACTGGATTTTGAATCTTTGGCTAATAACCTTATTGCTTTTTTGAGGGCGAATTTGTTATAGTATACATGTAATGTTGCTACAAATAATTAGGAGGTACATATAATGGCAAACGTATCATTACGCAATATTCAAAAAGTTTATGCTGGCGGCGTTCAGGCTGTTTCTGACTTTAACCTGGAAATTGAAGACAAGGAGTTCTTAGTACTTGTTGGCCCTTCCGGCTGTGGTAAATCCACCACGCTGCGTATGATTGCAGGTCTGGAAGAAATCACTGGTGGTCAGCTCTACATTGGCGAGACCCTGATGAACGACGTTGCTCCGAAAGACCGCGATATTGCAATGGTTTTCCAGAACTACGCTCTGTACCCGCATATGACTGTATTTGACAACATGGCATTCGGTCTGAAACTCCGTAAAACCCCGAAGGATGAGATCAAACGCCGCGTTGAAGAAGCTGCTCGTATCCTCGATATTTCTCACCTGCTCGACCGTAAACCGAAGGCTCTTTCCGGTGGTCAGAGACAGCGTGTTGCGCTGGGCCGTGCAATCGTCCGTGACCCGAAGGTCTTCCTCCTTGACGAACCGCTCTCCAACTTGGACGCAAAACTTCGTGCGCAGATGCGTACCGAGCTGACCAAGCTGCATTATCGTCTGGGCACCACCTTCATTTACGTTACTCATGACCAGACTGAGGCTATGACCATGGCTGACAGAATCGTTGTTATGAAAGACGGTTTCATTCAGCAGGTTGATACCCCGCAGAACCTGTACGACAAACCGTGCAACGTCTTCGTTGCAGGCTTCATTGGTTCTCCGCAGATGAACTTCATCGACGCTACTCTTGTTGAAGAAGGCGGCAAAATCTGCTTCGCATTCGGCCAGTATAAGATTCCGCTTCCGGCTGCAAAAGCAGACAACGAAGCTGTTAAAGCTGCTGTTGGCAAAGAAGTTATCATCGGTATCCGTCCGGAATGCATTCATGACGAAGAGATGTACCTCTCCGCAGTAACCGACGGTGTTGTTGAAGCCAATGTAGATGTTGTTGAGTTGATGGGCGCTGAGACCTACCTGTATCTGGATTGCGAAGGCAATAATATTACTGCTCGCGTATCCCGCACCAAAGCTCGTCCGGGTGACAAGATTCAGGTTGCAATCGACCTCAACCGTGTCAACATTTTTGACAAAGAAACCGAGCAGGTCATTTGTAACTAAGTTTGCCATAATTTCGTGTAACTCCAAACGGATAAACCGCTGCACAATATGTGCAGCGGTTTTTTGTTGGAATGATCTGGCATTTGCTTTTTCATAGTTTATTAACAATCGACCAATTGAAATGTGTTACAATTTGTAATACATTCGGCCGGTTTGGTATTTTGTTTTGAAATATTTACAAAATTAGCCCTGAATTTTTTCGCAATATGTTGCAAAATGTTAAAAACTTATGTAAAATAGAATTTGATCTGTAAATATTTTTTAGAAATAAGAGGGGATAGATTATGTCGAATCGGTTGTTTCAAGGGATTGTCCATCAAATGCGGGATACCATTGACCGCGTGATCGGTGTAGTAGACGACCAAGCGACGGTTATTGCATGCAGCGAACTGTCCAGAATAGGCATTACCAATGAATATATTTCTCTGGATATTACCGATGGGCACGATGTTTTCATCCGGGACGGCTATACCTATAAACCGTTTGGTTCCCATATTAAACCGGATTATGCGGTTTTTGTGGAGGGAATTGACGATGCCGCTGCTAAATACGCGCAGATTCTTGCGGTGACGCTTTCCAGTATTAAGCAGTATTATGACGAAAAGTACGATCGCAACAACTTTATCAAAAATGTTGTTTTGGATAACATCCTGCCGGGTGACATCTATGTCAAGGCACGTGAGCTGCATTTTAACACCGATGTCAGCCGCGTTGCATTGCTAATCCGTATTACTTCGTCGCATGATGTTTCGGCCTACGATGTAATTCAGAACCTCTTTCCGGATAAACAGAAGGATTTTGTTTTCAACATTAGTGAAACTGAAATTGTGCTGATTAAGGAAATTAAACCAACCATTGAGTCCAAAGATTTGGAAAAGCTGGCTTGTTCAATTGTGGACACTCTCTCCAGTGAATTTTACACCAAAGCGGTTGTGGGTATTGGCACGCCGGTTGTTGGGGTCAAAGATCTGGCGCATTCCTTTAAGGAGGCGCAGATTGCCCTTGAAGTCGGAAAAGTGTTTGATACCGACAAGGCTATTGTTAGTTATGACAACCTGGGGATTGCCCGCTTGATTTACCAGCTTCCGACGACCCTTTGCGAAACCTTTTTAAAGGAAGTCTTTAAGCGGGGTTCGATTGAGTCGTTGGATTATGAGACATTGTTTACCATTCAGAAATTCTTTGAAAACAACCTGAATGTGTCTGAGACCTCCAGAAAGCTGTTTGTACACAGAAACACGCTGGTCTACCGCCTGGAAAAGATTAAAAAGCTGACCGGGCTTGATCTGCGTGAGTTTGACCATGCCATCATCTTTAAAATTGCGTTGATGGTAAAGAAATACCTGACCTCGAATCCGGTTAAATTTTAACCGGATGCCGTTTGACGGTGGAACGAATGAAGGATCGATACTCTTTTGAATTGTGGTGCAGTCTATGATTAATTTTAAGGATGTTTCGTTTGCATACGGCAACGGCAATACGGTACTGAAAGACATCAACCTGAATATTGATGCAGGTGAGTTTGCTTTTGTTGTGGGTTCATCCGGCGCGGGAAAAAGCTCGATGTTCCGGCTGATCCTGCGGGAAACCCTTCCGAGCAAAGGGTCTGTTGTTGTCAATGGCTACGACCTGAAAAAGCTGAAGAAGCGGGAAATTCCAAGGTTCCGCCGCTCGATTGGTGTAGTGTTCCAGGATTTCCGCTTGATTCCAACCATGAACGTCTTTGATAATGTTGCGTTCAGCCTGCGGGTGACCGACGCTTCTAAGCGGTTTATCCGCAACCAGGTTCCGTATGTGCTTGACCTGATGGGGCTGGTACATAAAGCAAAGAGCTACCCAAACGAACTCTCCGGCGGTGAACAGCAGAGGGTTGCTTTGGCGCGCGCTTTGGTGAATGACCCTCCGCTGATTATTGCGGACGAGCCAACCGGCAATATTGACCCGGAACTCTCTTACGAAATTGTAGAGCTTCTGCGGGAAATTAACAAATGTGGAACTACTATTTTAATGGTGACCCATGAACACGACCTGGTGCGTTATTTTGGCGGCAGGACGATTACGATTGAAAATGGCAGCATTATTTTTGATGATTATATAGGAGGGGACAATGAAAGCCAGCAGCTTCAAATACCTCGTTAAAGAAGGCGGCAAAAACGTATGGCTCAACCGGCTGATGTCCTTTGCTTCGATTGGTGTGCTGACGACCTGTCTGCTGCTGATTGGTTTTTCCTGGCTGCTTTCGGCGAACATCAACAGTATGGTGACCTCCATCGGCGACCAGAATGAAGTCGTATTTTTCATCAGGGACGATGCTTCGGAAGAGGAGATACAGGCAAACCTTGCAGCGCTTGAGTCGGATTCCCGCCTGTTTGAGGTGGAATATGTCAACAAAGAGCAGGCGCTAGAAGGATTAAAAAGGACGATGGGAGAGGATGCGGTTCTGTTGGACGGATTAGAGGGAGAGGAAAATCCTGTTCCGGCTTCCTTCCGTTTCAAGATTGTCGACCTTTCTCAGACTTCTGCAATTGTTTCAGAATTTGAAAGCAACCCAATCAAGGAGAAAATCAATGCGCCGACCGATGTTGCAGATACCATTACCAACATCAAGGATATGATCAATGTCTTTGCGATTATTTTGATTGCCGCGCTGGTTGTTGTATCGCTGGTGATTATTGCGAACACCATCCGCGCTTCGGTGTTCAGCCGGAGAAAAGAAATCAACATTATGAAATATGTTGGAGCGACCAACAACTTTATTCGAATTCCTTTCTTTGTAGAGGGTGTAGTGATTGGCACAATTTCGGCTGTACTTGCCTTTTTCCTTATTTGGGGTGTTTATGAGCTCCTGTTCAGCTATATGGTTGACAATGCCTCGGTGTGGCTGCAGGATTTGCTGTCCAGCGTGATTCCGTTCCAACAGATTGCGTGGGAATTGGTTGGATGCTTCCTAGGGGCAGGGATTATTGTTGGTACGGTTGGTTGTACCTTTAGTGTACGCAATCACCTGAAAGTGTAAAAGCGAGGAGGACGGAACCGTGGTTCGCAACAAAGTTTTGTCAAAATTCATTGCCATTCTTGTACTGTGTGCCGTTGCGTTTGGCTGTTTGCTGTCGGCGCCGTCAACACAGGTACAGGCGGCAAGCAGTTATGACGATCTGGTGGATGAAAAAAAACGCCTGGAAGAAGAAAAAAAGAAGATTGATCAAGCGCTGAAAGAGGCTCAGGGAAAGGTAGACGATCAGAAAGCCGTTCAGACCCAGATCAGCTACCAAATTCAAAACATTCAGAATCAGATTTCGGTGCTCAGCAGCCAAATCAATACGCTGGAAGGGCAGATCAGCCAGAAAAACCAGGAAATTGAGGAAATGCAGGCAAGGATAGATGAAAACTACGATCTGTTTAAAAAACGCCTGCGCGCCATGTATATGGCCGATGACGCTACGGTGCTGAGCGTGCTGTTCGGCAGCTCGACCTTTGCGGAGTTTTTGTCGGCGGCGGAAACCACCCAGCGTGTGGCGGATCACGACGATAAGCTCATTAAGGAAATGACGGCACAAAAACAGCAGATTGAAGCCGATAAGGCTGAAATTGAGGCTTCAAAACAGCAGATTGAGGCCAGCAAGGCAGAGGTTATGGCCAAGAACCAGGAGCTTAACACTGCACTGTCTCAGTCTCAGGATACGCTGGACGAGCTGAAAGCACTGGAGAAAAAGACCCAGAAGGATCGTGACCAGATTGCGGCCGACCTTGAGGCTGCCGACCGTGAAATTGAAGAGTGGCTGAAACAGAACCAGAGCACTGATACACCGCTGTCGCCGGGCGGATGGCTCTGGCCGGTCAGTGGGCATTACCGTATTTCTGATGGTTACGGCTGGCGTGATTTGTATGGAAAACAGCAGTTTCACAAGGGCATTGACATTCCATGCGGCTTGAACACCCCTATACGGGCATCAAAGGGCGGTACGGTTATCCGTGCGAATACCAGCAGCTCCTACGGCAATATTGTCATTATTGACCACGGCGGCGGATATTCCACAGTGTATGCCCACAACAACAGCCTGAATGTCGTGTACGGGCAGACGGTAAACCAGGGCGATGTTATTGCGTACGCCGGTAATACAGGAGACTCCTACGGTGTTCACTGTCATTTTGAAGTGCGTGTCAACGGCGTTGTGACCAATCCGCTTCAGTACGTTGTCGCCGCCGGCTAACGCCGGATACCTGAAAAACGAACATTTGGAGGAAGCGGTGCATGAACAGGAGAATATCCCTTGGTGCGGCTATCAGCTTTATGGCGGTTGTTGCGGCCATTACCTTTACCATCACCATGATTTTTTCGCAGAATATTTTTAACGACAAGGTGTATAACGTGAAGGAACGGGAGGAGCTTTATAAAAAGGTCGCGGAAATTGACCATTTGATCCGTCAGAATTATGTAGGCGAGTTGGATGAATCCCACCTGCTGGACCAGGTTTCCAATGGTTTTGTCAATGGTTCGGATGACCCTTATGCGGCCTACTATGATGCGGCGACCTACAGCCGTCTTCAGTCCATTCGTGAGGGCAAGCTTGTTGGCATTGGCGCCGGACTTTCGCGGGATGAAAGCGGTTACTACCGCGTAAACGAAGTTTATGCCGGTTCTCCGGCGGAGCAGGCCGGGCTGCTGCAAAATGATTTGATTGTTGCGGTGGAAGGGCAGGACGCCAAGACGGCTGGATATACCAAAACGGCCGAGCTTCTCATGGGAGAGCCGGGGACATCGGTGGTCGTGACCATCCGGCGGGACAGTGTGGACAGCGATGTTACGGTTCTGCGCAAGAGCTTTGAAGTTCCGGTTGTGACAATGACCATGATGGATTCCAACGCCTATATCCGTATTACTGATTTTTCACCGGCAGCAGTGGAGCAGTTCCAAAAAATTATGAACGACATTGCGGCGGAAGGAGAAGCGGTTACCGGCATTGTTTTTGATGTGCGCAATACCCGTTCAGGTGATTTGGACAGCGCGAGCGATATTTTGGATATGCTACTTCCGGCGGGCGATCTTTACAGTGCCTCGTATAAGGACGGCACGACCGAGTTACTGCGCCGGTCGGATACCAATGAGGTTACTCTTCCGATGGTAACCATAATAAACAGTAAGACCCAGTACGCGGCGGAGCTGTTTGCGGCAGACCTGCGGGATTACGGCAAATCCAAGCTGGTGGGTGTTAATACCTATGGGCAGGGTTTGATGCAGGAGGAATACCAGCTTAAGGATGGCAGCTGTGTTGTGCTGAGCAATGCGCAGTTCATGCCGGCGGTCAGCGCAAATTTCAACGGTGTCGGCTTGGTTCCGGACTACGAGACTGCTCTTTCGGTAGACGATGAAAAGAAGCTCTTGTACGACCAGCTACTTCCGGCGAACGATACGCAGCTCTCCAAAGCGGTTGAGGTTTTGGAGGCCGCAAAATAATTTGTCTTATTTGAACCACCCTGTTCATATATATTGATCACCGTGCAAACGGCATCAATGATGGAATAGGGTGGTTATTGTTTATGTTTGCTGTCATTTCCGGGAAAGCGGGGCGGTATGTTTCCGGCGGCCTGTTCCGCAGCGGGTACCGCACCCAGATGGTGTCCTACCAGGGCGGCTCTTATTTATTGGTGGAGCTTACCGCGCACAAGGTTAAACTAAAAAAATTGACGGCCCTTTTGGGGGATACCGCTTCCCGCGCAGTGTTCTGCACCGGGATTGAATTGCCGGAGGACTGCGGCATCCGGCCGATTGACACGGCGGAAATTGGTTACGTCTTTCTAAAAAATGCCGTTTCATTTTGGCTGGCGGAATCAGACGTACCGCTCCAGAAACGGCGCGCAACCCTGATTGATCTGCGCGGGGTTTATCACGATCTTGCCCGCGCAATGGCAAAGGAATGCGCCTTGCTCAAGGTGGTGACGCTGCACCGGGACAGCTATGAACATCTGGCGGTGGACCTGCGTGCAGAATTCGGCGCAGTGCTTCAGGTGACCGATGTACTGGATCATCCCAACGACAATCTTATGCTTGTTTCACCCAAAGGGTTCGGTGTTGATTTGGCGGGGGCTGTTACGGCACCGGTGGTCACATTGGAGCCGGACCAGTTCAAGGGCGCAACGGTAATCCACGGTTTTTCACGGGAGCGGTTTGATGATTTTAAGCTGGAGCCACCCGAACGGGTGGAACCCTTACAGCTTTCCGCCGCTCTTTACGGGATTGGCAGCCAGCTTCAAATGCGCACGCTGCTGCCGGAAAGCTGTCTGTTGGATAATGAGCGCAGGACGCTGCAAAATATACTGGAAGAGCGATTCTCGCTTGACACCGCTGGGAAGATTTAATATAATAGGTACATTGCAAACTGACAAGGGTTTCCGTAGCCATCGGGAACTTTTGTTTTTAGGAGGAGTTTTAATGTCTGCAAAACAGGTAATGCTTACCGCTGACGGCCTCAAACGCCTGGAGGATGAGCTTGAAGAACTGAAAACCATAAAACGCAAAGAGGTCGCGGAGAAAATTAAGGTCGCGCTGTCTTTTGGCGACCTTTCGGAAAACAGCGAATACGATGAAGCCAAAAATGAGCAGGCAATGGTGGAAGCGCGTATTGTTCAGCTTGAGGCTATCCTCAAAAATGCAAAGGTGCTGGATAACGATGAAATGGACACCGACCTTGTTAATCTCGGTTCCAAGGTAAAAATCCGCGATGTGGAGTTTGACGAGATTATGGAATATCATCTGGTTGGTTCCACCGAGGCAGATCCGATGAACGGCAAAATTTCGGATGAATCCCCGGTTGGCAAAGCCATTCTTGGCCACCGTGTCGGTGAAATGGTGGAAGCGGAGACCCCTTCTGGCATGGTCCAGTTTGAAATTTTGGAAATTCAGAGATAGTATTTTTAAAACAAAGGGCGAAAGCCCTTTGTTTGTTTACCACTTATTCAAAAACAGGAAACAAGTAAATTGTATGATGAAAACAGCACCAAGCTGTTTTTGCAGGAGGTACGAAACGATATGAGCGAACCGATGAACGACGCAGCTCAATTGCAGGAGCTGAGCGAGCAGCGGCGGGTACGCCGCGAAAAGCTGGCAGAGCTTCAGGCCGCTGGAAATGATCCATTCCAGATTACCAGTTACAAGGTCACCCATACAGCGAAAGAGGTACGTGACCATTATGAGGAGCTGGAGGGGAAATCCGTTTCTCTTGCAGGGCGTATGATGAGCCGCCGCCGGATGGGCAAGGCGAGCTTTATTGATCTGCGTGACCATACCGACCGGATGCAGTCCTATGTTCGCATTGACGATGTGGGCGAGGACAGCTATAATGCGTTTAAAAAATGGGATATTGGCGACATCATTGGGTTGAAAGGAACGGTATTTAAAACCAAGAGCGGAGAAATTTCGATTCACGCAACCGAAATTGTCCTGCTTTCCAAAGCCCTTTTGCCGCTGCCGGAGAAGTTCCACGGCCTGACCGATACCGAGATGCGGTACCGCCAGCGCTATGTGGATCTTATCATGAACCCGGAGGTGCGGGACACCTTTTACAAACGCAGCCAGATTCTCAAGGAAGTGCGCGCTTATTTGGATGGGATTGGCTATTTGGAGGTGGACACACCGGTTCTGCATACGTTGGAAATTGGCGCTGCGGCGCGTCCGTTTGTTACCCACCACAATGCATTGGACATTGACATGTACCTCCGCATTGAGACCGAGCTGTACTTAAAGCGCTTGATTGTTGGCGGTTTTGACCGTGTGTACGAGGTTGGCCGCATCTTCCGCAACGAAGGAATGGACACCTCGCACAACCCGGAGTTTACCTCGGTGGAAATGTACCAGGCTTACACCGATTATTTTGGTATGATGGACCTCATTGAGGACATGTATAAGACCATCACCCGCAAGGTCTGCGGCACCGACGTCATTGAATACCAAGGGGTTGAAATCAACATGGGCGCCCCGTGGACACGGCTGACAATGGTGGAAGCGGTTCAGAAGTATGCGGGCGTTGATTATAATGAATGGGCGACTGATGAGGATGCCCGCGCCTGTGCAAAAGAGCATCATATTGAGGTTGAAGAAGGTGACTCCGCGACCAAAGGACATGTGCTCATCGCCTTTTTTGAGGCGTTTGTTGAGGACAAGCTGGTGCAGCCGACTATTATTTACGATTATCCGGTGGAAAATTCGCCGCTTGCCAAGCGCAAACCGTCGAATCCCGCCTTTACCGAGCGGTTTGAGTATTTTATTTACAACCGTGAAATGGGCAACGCGTTCTCGGAGCTCAACGATCCGATTGACCAGCGGGAGCGGTTTGCAAAGCAGGTTGAAGCAAAGCGCGCGCAGGGAATCCATGCTGACATTGACGAGGATTTCGTCACTGCGCTGGAATACGGCATGCCGCCGACGGGTGGCCTTGGCTTCGGTTTGGATCGTCTGGTCATGCTGCTTACTAATAGCGCGTCGATCCGCGACGTACTGCTGTTCCCCACAATGAAGCCGCTGGGCCGATAAGAGCGGGAACAGCCGGGCGCTGCTTTGCAATGTAAAGCTGACGGAAGGGCAGTTTATACGGCGGCAGTTATGCGCTCCTATCAATGCGGCAGTACAAAGAACAGGGAAGGGGTCCAAAATGGCCAGCAGTATTAAAAAAGACCAAAACCGGCAGCGTGAACTGGCTTATATCCGCCAGGTCAAGCAGACCATGAAACCAAAAAGTGACGAAGAACGCCAGCGGGAAATTGCAGCTGAACAGGCGCAGCATGTTCAGACGACTGGGGAAAAGGTCACCAATTTTCTGTATTATTACAAATGGCGCATTCTTTTGGGAATTGCGGTGCTCATTGCCGGTGTATTCCTGCTTGTCAATTTGATTCAGAAGCCAAAGTACGATATTAAAATATTAACGCTTTATTCCTCCAGTGAGGTAAACATGGAGCAGCTTGCGGGCGCGCTCAACGAGTATGTAGTGGATTTGGACGGCAACGGTCAGTCCAGCGCCGAGATTATTGGCGTCAGTCTGGGCAATTCCTCGGATACCACGTCGCGCCCGAAGATGATAAGCTACATTAATGACGCCAATACCATGATTTATTTGGTGGACGAGGGGATTTACGAAGAGCTTGTCGGCCAGGAGCCGGATATGTTTATGGATCTTTCCGAGCTGTTCCCAGGGAACCCCAACGTGGATGGGCAGCGCTATTTTCTGAAAGGAACAGTGCTGGAAGAGACTATTGGCGCCAAAAACATTCCGGAGGAGCTGGCGTTTGTAATCCGCACCGAGAATCATGCGGGCAGCCACCCGGAGAACTATGACCATGCGGTTGAGCTTCTCACCAATGTGGTCAATGGAGTTAAAACCACAGATGAATCCTGACGACCGGTTACCAGGGGCCGCCGCATCCAATGCGGCGGCCCTTTCTGCACCAAGGATTTGTATTTTCACCGAAATAATGATAAAATAGTGTCAAAGATACTTCTGAATGAGAAAAGGAACTGGCAGTATGGCATTGAAACGTTGGGTTCGTCCCGCTGAACGTACAGAACTCGCGGCGGTACTCGCTGCGGAATACCATATTCCGCAGGTATTGGCGGATATTCTGACCGCGCGCGGGTATGATTCCCCTGCCACTGCCGGGGACTGGCTGGAAACAACGATAAAACTTTCCGACCCGTTTACCCTGCCGGATATGCCGGCGGCGGTGGAGCGAATCCGCGCTGCACTGGACAGCGGAGAACGAATTGCAGTTTACGGGGATTATGATTGTGACGGCGTCTGTGCTTCTACCGTGCTCTGCCGTTACCTGCGGCAGCAGGGCGGCGATGTGATGGTTTACATCCCGTCGCGGGAAAACGAAGGCTATGGACTGAATGCCGAGGCTTTAAAGGCACTGGCAGAACAGGGCATTGGCCTGGTTGTTACGGTGGATAATGGAATTTCTGCCGTTGCCGAAGCAGAATATGCTGCGGAATTGGGGCTGGATTTGGTGATTACCGATCATCACCAGCCGGGAGAGACTTTGCCGCGGGCGGCTGCGGTGGTGGATCCACACCGCAAGGACTGTGCCTGTGCATACCGTGATTATGCAGGGGTTGGCGTTGCTTACCAGCTTGCGCGCGCCCTCAGCCAGGGGCAGGCTTTACCGCCGGAAGAGATACGGGAGCTGCTTGTCCTGACCATGGTCGCCACCATTGGGGATGTGGTGCCCTTAACCGGGGAAAACCGGGTGCTGGTGCAAAGCGGCCTGAAACAGGCGGCAAAGTGCAGCAATCCCGGACTGCTTGCGCTGGCAGAAGAGGCTGGCGTAAACCTGAAAAAATTAAACGCGCGCTCGGTGGCGTTTGGATTGGTGCCGCGCATCAATGCGGCGGGGCGGATGGGCAGTGCCTCCCTTGCAGCGGATTTGCTTGCTGCCCGTGATGCGGCAGAGGCCGTCCGGCTTGCACAGCAGGTGGATGCACTCAACCGGCGCCGCAAGGCAGCGGAGCAAACGATTTTAGAGGACTGCATGGAGCAGCTCCGCGCGGATGAATTACAGTTAAACAACCGGGTGCTGGTGCTTGCGGGCGAGGGCTGGGACGCCGGTGTCATCGGCATTGTCAGCGCCCGGATGCTGGAGCGGTTCGGCAAGCCGGTCGTCCTGCTGAGCCTGGATGGGGATACCGCCGTTGGTTCAGCGCGCAGCATGCCGGAATTTCCGCTCCACAAGGCGCTGTCCTCCTGCTCGGAGCTGCTGGAGCGGTTTGGCGGGCATACGCAAGCGGCCGGGCTGACCATGCGAAGGGAAAATATCCCTTTGCTTTTGGCCGCCCTCAACCGGATTGCGGAGGATTGGCTGGAATCTGCCCCGCGGGAGAGCTGCCGCATTGACCGGATGCTGGCCGCTTCGGAAATTTCGTTGAACTTGATTGACGTCCTCAGCCGGTTGGAACCGTTTGGAGCTTCCAACCCCGTGCCTCTTTTTTGTATGGAAGGTGCGGAGATTACGGCGGTTCAGCCGCTGTCTGGCGGGAAGCACACCAAACTTTCACTCCTTCAGAACGGTGTGCCGTTTCAGGCACTCTGTTTTGGGGAAGAGACCGAATGGTTTGGTTTTGCGCCGGGCAGCGTTGTGGATTTGCTGGTCACCCTTGAAGTTAACGAGTTTGCCGGAAGGCGCTCTCCGTCGGTGCGGGTGGAGGATATACGTCCCGCCGGATTGGAAGAAAAACAGTGGGAACACTGGGAATTGGTCTGCCGTAAAATAGACGCCGGTGCTCTGCTGGCCCCGGAGGAGCTGGAGCAAGCGAACCTCTGCCGGGAGGATCTTGTGCGGGTTTACAATGGGATCAAACAGCTTGGGCGCTTTCAGGGTGGGCTGGAACGGCTGTATCTTACGGCGTTTTATCCCAAAATAAATTATGTCCGGTTTTGCGCGGCGCTTGATGTGCTGAGTGAACTGGGGTTGATTCATCGTTCGCGGGCCGATGGGCGGGTCTCTGTGGTACAGCATCCGCCGCAGGTTGCGCTCACCGCGTCGGAACGGTTTTGCATGCTGCAAAAATTGGATGCTTAAATCAGGATTGGGGAATGGATTTATGTCGGCATTACTGCACAATTTAATCAACGCGATTGATGAAAGCGGGCGTACCTATGACAAGGATTTGATTGTCAAGGCGTACGAGTTTGCGCGCACTGCCCATGAAGGGCAGCGCCGCGACTCCGGCGAGCCTTATATCACCCATCCGCTGGCGGTTTCCTGCATTCTGGTCGAGCTGGGCATGGACGAGGCGAGCATATGCGCGGCGCTTCTGCACGACGTTGTGGAGGATACCCCAGTCACCAAAGAGGAGCTTGCGTCTGAGTTCGGCGAAGAAATTTCAAATCTTGTGGACGGCGTCACCAAGCTGAGCAAAATACCGCTTTCCACTCGCGAGGAACAGCAGGCGGAAAATGTGCGGAAAATGCTGTTTGCCATGTCGCAGGACATCCGGGTTATCATCATCAAGCTGGCGGACCGGCTGCACAACATGCGCACCCTTTCTTTCCGCCCGGCGCAGAAACAGCGGGACACCTCGCTGGAAACAATGGAGATTTACGCGCCGATTGCGCACCGGCTCGGCATCCGTGCGGTCAAGGAGGAGCTGGAGGATTTGGCGCTCCAGTACCTGGATCCGGTTGCGCTGAAAGAAATTGAGGATACATTGCAGCTCAAGGATGCCACCCGCAAGTTTTTCATTCCAAGTATTATTGAGCGCATCAGCGACCGTCTGGAAGAATACGACATGAAGCCCCATATTGAAGGGCGGGTCAAGAGCCTGTACGGTATTTACCGCAAGGTTTATATGGCGGGCCGGGATTTTGATGAGGTCTATGACATCTACGCGGTGCGTATCATCACTTCAACCGTCATTGAGTGCTATAACATTTTGGGCATTATGCACGATATGTTCACCCCGATTCCGAACCGCTTTAAGGACTACATTTCCACCCCCAAGGCGAACATGTATCAGTCGCTGCACACGACGGTGCTGAGCAAGGAAGGCATCCCGTTTGAGATTCAAATCCGCACCTGGGATATGCACTACACGGCAGAATACGGCATTGCCGCCCACTGGAAATACAAGCTCGGTATTCAGGGCAAGGACAAGCAGGAGGAGCGGTTCGCCTGGATCCGCCGGCTGGTAGAAGCCCAGCAGGAAAATGAAAACCCTGAGGAAATTGTATACAGCATTAAAAACGACCTCGGCGCGGAGGACGTCTTTGTCTTTACGCCAAAGGGTGATGTAAAAAGCCTGCCGGTGGGTTCCACTGTGATTGATTTTGCATACGCCATCCACAGTGCGGTCGGCAACCGGATGACCGGGGCAAAGGTGGACGGACGCATTGTGCCGATTGACTACAAGGTGAAAACCGGAGACGTTGTGGATATCATCACCAGCAACTCGCCCAATCACGGGCCGAACCGCGCGTGGTTAAATATCGTCAAAACCGGCGAGGCGCGCAATAAAATCCGTGCATGGTTTAAAAAAGAGCGCCGCACCGAAAATGTGCAGGAGGGAAAAACAGAGGTTGAGCGTGAGTTCAAGCGCAACCAGATTGTGCTGCCGGAAAAGGAAATGGAGGAGTTTTTGCTCGCCATTGCCAAGCGGTACCATTGTAACAGTCTGGATGATTTTTACGCAGCTATTGGCTATGGGGGGATTCTGCTTTCCAAGATCATTGCACGGATCAAAGACGATTATGTGAAAAACTACAAGCCGAAACCGGAAAGTGAAATACCGGTGGCACCGGATATTCCAAAGGCTCCCTACAAGGGCAGCAGCGGCGTTTTGGTGGAGGGCATTGACAACTGCCTGGTAAAATTCTCCCAGTGCTGTACACCGCTTCCGGGCGACCCTATCATTGGGTTTATCACCCGTGGACACGGGGTTTCCATCCACAAACAGGATTGCGTAAATGTGCTTGCCTCTATGCGAAACGCCGAACAACGCGACCGCTGGATTGCGGTGCACTGGGCGGATTCCGCTGAGAAATATTACCGCTGTACCCTTGACATTGTGGCACATGACCGCAACGGTCTGCTTGCCGATGTGACGGTGGAGCTTGCAAATTTCCGTGTGCCGGTGCATGAGGTATTTGCACGCGAACTGAAAAACGGCAACGCCAACATTGTCGTCACCATCGGCATTGCCGGGGTGGAACAGCTGAAAAACATTATTACCAAGCTCACCAAAATCAAAGACGTGATTTCGGTGGAGCGTTCGGGAAAACAATAAAGGGGAGTCGAAATGAAGGCGGTATTACAGCGCGCGGCGGAAGCGTCCATTATCATTGATGGGGTGGACGGCGGCGCGATTGGGCCAGGGCTTGTGCTGCTGCTTGGCGTGATGCAGGGCGATACAGAGGTGCAGGCGGACATCCTTGCGGAAAAAGCCGCGAGTCTCCGCATTTTTACCGATGAAAACGATAAGATGAACCGTTCGGTCAACGACATTGATGGAGATTTGCTCATAGTTTCCAACTTTACGCTTGGAGCAGACTGCAAAAAAGGCCGCCGTCCTTCCTTTGACCGGAGCGCTGCGCCGCAGGAGGCAGAGCCGCTTTATGAGCATTTTGTCGCCCGGATGCGCGAACTCTGCGCTGGCCGGGTAATCACCGGGAAATTCGGCGCAGATATGAAGGTTTCTCTGGTCAATGACGGCCCGGTGACCATTCTTCTTGACACGGATTTTCTCACAAAACGTTGAAGGAGTACCCTATGAAGATAAAACAGCTAACCGTCGGCCCGCTTGCCGTCAACTGCTACCTGGTCTGGGAGCGCACCGAAGCGGCAGTCGCCGTTGATCCGGGCGCGTCTCCGGAGAAAATAGCCGAGGCATTGGAGCAGAATGGGCTGACCTTGACCGATATTTTGCTTACCCACGGCCATTTTGATCACATTGGAGCTGTGGCGGAGCTTAAAGGGCAGTATGGCGCCAAGGTCTGGATACACGCGTTGGATGAAGAACTGCTGTCTGACCCGGAAAAGAATGTTGCCGCCGAGGTTGGCATAACGGTACCGCCGGTGTCCGCAGACCACATTTTGACCGACGGTGAACAGTTCACCGCAGGCGGCATGCCGTTTCAGGTATTGCATACGCCCGGGCACACCAAAGGCTCCTGTGTTTATATTTGCGGGGATCTGCTGTTTTCCGGCGACACCCTGTTTGCCGGTTCTATGGGCCGCACCGATTTTTACGGCGGCGATATCCGTGCGCTGTCGGTCTCTTTGCAAACCCTTGCGGGGCTTGACGGGGACTACCGCGTCCTGCCAGGCCATGGGCCGGAAACCACGCTGGAAACCGAACGGCGCACCAATCCTTTTTTGGGAGCAGACTTATGACGCTATACCTCAACGGACATACCTATAAATATGAGCTGGAACATCTGATCAAGATGTTTTTTCCCCTCATCAAGCTCGGCATTGTTTACGACGGTGCGGGGGACGACGAAAATGCTGTTGTAACGACCCGTACCGAAGAAGAAAATGAAGCGCGCCTCACTGTGACGGTGCATTACCACGGCGAGGTAATGAGCTGTATTCAGACGGTAGACCGTTCCAGAGCCGATTATTCGGCAGAATGTGAGCGGGTTTTTGCCGTGATGATTTATGAAATTCTGGAGGAATTCACCGGACTGCACCCAAAATGGGGAATCCTCACTGGCATCCGGCCGGTAAAGCTGGTGTCCCAGCGCCTTGCGGAGCAGAGCGAGGAGCAGATTGTAACAGCATTTGAGCGGGACTTAAAGGTCACGCCGCAAAAAACAAGGCTGCTGATTGATATTGCGCGCATCCAGCGTCCGGTGGCTTCTGCCATCCGGAAGCGGGATTTCAGCATTTATGTCTCCATTCCGTTCTGCCCGTCCCGCTGCCAGTACTGCTCCTTTGTTTCCCATTCGGTCGAGCAGGCAAAAAAGCTCATCCCGGATTACCTGGATCGCCTTTGTGATGAAATCCGCGAAACGGCCAAGCTGACAAAGCAGCTTGGGCTTGTGCCCAAAACGGTTTATTTTGGCGGCGGCACCCCGACAGTGCTGGAGGCGGAACAGCTTGCCCGATTGTTTGGCACGCTGGAGGAAGCGTTTGATCTGTCCGGCCTGCTGGAATATACCGTAGAAGCCGGACGTGCGGATACCATCACCCGGGAAAAGCTGGAGGCTATCCGGGCGGCGGGGGCGACACGCATCAGCATTAACCCACAGAGCTTTGATGACGAGGTTCTGCGGAAGATTGGGCGGAAGCACACTGCTGCGCAGGTGGTGGAATGTTACCAGCTCGCACGGGAGCTCGGTTTTGACAACATCAATATGGACTTCATTGCAGGCCTGAAAGGGGATACTCTTGAGGGCTTCCATGCAACCATGCAGACCGCCCTTTCCCTTGCGCCGGAAAACATTACGGTGCACACCCTGTCGGTCAAGCGTTCGTCAAACCTTTACAACGACGCAGAAGCGATTGCTGAGGTCCGGCGCAATCCCACTGCGGAAATGGCAGACGCCGCCCAGCAAATGCTTGGGGAGGCAGGGTACCTGCCTTATTATCTTTACCGGCAGAAAAACACGCTGCAAAACCTGGAAAACGTCGGCTTCTGCAAGCCGGGATATGAAGGAATTTACAACATTTATATGATGGAGGAGCTTGAGACCGTCCTCGCGTTTGGAGCAGGTGCGGTGAGCAAGCTGGTCGACCAACAAAGCGGATACATTGAACGCATTTTCAATTATAAATTTCCGTATGAATACATTGGGCAGTTTGGGGAAATGCTGGAACGGAAAGGTAAGGTGAAAGCGTTTTATGAGCGGGAAGGATTTTGCAAAACAGAATAAACGGCTGGATGCGTCCGCCATTAACCGGCTGTGCGAACAGGATATGGCGGGGCTGATTGACGCGGCCGAAAACGCTTATCTGGAAACAATCAGAAGCACCGTGGAGCGTTACCTCGATGGCTGGAAGCTCCATAAAATGATCCTCATTTCCGGCCCGTCCGGTTCCGGCAAAACCACAACGAGCTACCGGCTGACCGACGAGCTGAAACAGCATGGGTTAAACCCGGTTGTGCTTTCGCTGGATAATTTTTTCAAGCAGCCCTCTGAGATGCGGCGGAATCCGGATGGCTCTATCCGGTATGATTCGGTGCATTCCATCAACCTCAGTGCGGTCAACCGTACCCTTTGGTCACTGATGTACCACGGGGAGGCCGTTTTGCCGCATTATGATTTTCTCACCGCCCGCGCCAGCGAAAAAAGCGAGCTTTTAAAGCTTGACAGGGACAGCGTTGTGCTCATTGAGGGCCTTCACGCACTCAATCCGCTGCTCACCTACGGGTTGGATTATGGAGCGTTCTTCAAAATTTGTATGGATGTGGACAGCGCCTTCGTCGATGGGGACGAGACCGTCCTCACCTCCCGTGAGGTGCGGTTTGTGCGGCGCGCCATCCGGGATTACCGACACCGCGGGGCTTCAGTGGATGTGACTTTTGGCATGTGGCCGGGTGTCTGTGAGGGGGAGGATCTGTATATCAGGCCGTTTTACCCTTATGCCGATGCAATGCTTAACACGGTTTACAGCTATGAACCGTTGGTTTACAAGCCGCTGCTGACTCCGCTGCTCATGGCACTGACCGAGCATGAGGCCTATGGCCCGGAGGCGCTGCAGCTTTACCGGAAGCTGCTTCACTTTGGGGAAATCCCAGTGAAAAGGGTACCTGTAAAATCGCTTTTACAGGAGTTTATTGGTTGAATTCCTGCGTTTGGGGGATTATAATAGCACTAGAAGAAAACGGTTTACCGGAAAGGGGCAGTAGAATGGCTACGTTCGATGATGTTGTGGATAAAGCGAAGGATTTTGCAGAAACTGCGGGAAAAAAGGCGGAGCGGGTTGTGGAAATTTCCAGGCTCAAGCTACAGGTTTCTCAAATTAATTCGGACATTCGCAGGGCGTATGAAAAGCTCGGCAGCGCTGTTTATAACATGAAAAAGGCAAATTACGAGGACGCCGACCTGATTTCTTCGGTTGTAGAAGAGATTGACGGCTTTGTGGAGGAGCGTGCTTCAACCGAGGCGAAGCTCGCTGCATTGAAGAACCAGGTGGTTTGTGATACCTGCGGCGCCAAAAACCCGCAGGAGGCGGTTTACTGCGTCAAATGCGGCAGCCGTCTGATGGATGCGGAGGGCTGATGAACGCTTTGACGATGGAACAGTACAAACAGGCCGCGGATTTTCTCCGCGGCCGTTTTCCAAATGGGGCGGATACCGCTGTGGTGCTCGGCTCCGGCCTTGACGGGTTCACAGCCCGGGTGCGGGAGGGGTATGCGGTGCCGTACTGCGATATCCCGCATGCGCCGGGCACCACCAACCAAGCGCATAAGGGGGAATTACTGTGCGGTCGGGTTGAGGGCAGGCCGGTGTACATCCTATCGGGGCGGGTACACGCTTACGAGGGGTATTCGCTTGCGGATACCGCCTTTTTTGTCCGGGTGCTCCACCTGCTCGGGGTGAAAAACCTCATCCTCACCAATGCGGCGGGCGGCATTGCGCCGGAGCTTTCGGTCGGGGATTTTATGTGTATTTCCGACCACCTCTACTTTTTTGACGACAGCCCGGTACGTGGTCCGCACCTTCCGGCGTTTGGCCCGCGCTTTTTCGATATGTCAAACGCCTATGACAAGAGTTTACGTCAAACCGCTCTTGCGGTGATAAAGGAGCTGCACCTGCCGCCGCGCGAAGGCGTTTACGCCTATATGCCAGGCCCGCAGTACGAAACGCCTGCGGAGATCCGCGCGCTGCGCGCACTTGGCGCCGACGCGGTGGGAATGTCCACCGTTGCGGAGGCGATTGCTGCGGCCCAGTGCGGTATGCGGACACTCGGTATTTCCTGTATCACCAACCCGGCGGCCGGAATTTCACTCACCCCGCTTTCGGACGACGATGTGACCGAAACCGCTGCCCGGCGCTCAGAGGATTTTATCCGCCTGCTGTGCGGCATCCTTACAAAAATCTAGCGTATAACCGCCCCTGCTTGTTCATACAATGTGGTATGACAACACGGGCGGTTTTTTCCGCCCCTGGAGGGCAGGACATGAAATCGAACCGGCAGAGTTTTATCCACGGCGCGGCTATTCTTGCCGTTTCGCTTATAATCGTCAAGATCCTCGGACTGGTGTTTAAAATACCGCTCACCAACATCCTGGGCGGTGTTGGCATGGGGTACTACAACACCTCTTTTATGCTGTTTTCGCCCATCTACTCCTTAGCAGTGGGCGGCCTTCCGGCGGCGGTCTCCAAAATGATCGCTGAAAATTCAGTGCTTGGGCGCTACCGCGATGTACGCCGGATTTTTCGGATTTCCATGCTCTTTTACCTCGCGACCGGGATTGCCGGCACGGCGCTGATGCTTGGTGTTTCGGATTTCTTTGTCCACGCGGTGAAAAATCCCAATGCCTACTGGTCGGTGGCCGCTATTGCGCCGACCATCCTGTTCGGCTGTATCATTTCCGCTTACCGCGGTTACTTTGAGGGCCTGTGTGATATGCGCCCCACTGCCGTTTCCCAGGTGGTGGAGATGGTTTCCAAGCTCGCGGCGGGGCTGGGACTTGCAATTTGGGTCATGTCCTACGCGCAGAGCCAGTTTGAGGCGACCGGTTTTGTTTTCGGCACCTATGTAGAGGAAGCCTCCCAGGTTGGCGCCGCCGCAGTGCCCTACGCGGCGGCGGCTTCAATCATCGGCGTCAGCATCAGTAACCTGGTCGGCGCTCTTTATTTGATGATTCGCTATCACCACAACGACAGTATTACCGATTTGGAACGCAAGGCATCCCCAACTCCGCAAGGCCGACGTGCGTTGTTTCGGCAGCTTGTATCCATTGCGTTTCCCATCTGTCTGGGTGGGTTTGTGCTCAACATCACTTCATTTGCCGACCTGCTGTCCATGATGAACCGGTTGAATTTTCTTGTGCGGGAGCATGCGTCGGAATTGCTTGCAGTTTACGGTTCTGCAATTCCGGCGGATATGGCGCTCACCGATGTGCCAAACTATTTGTACGGATGTTATACCGGCCTGGCCGTTTCTATTTATGGCATTATCCCCGCCATTGCCGGGGTATTTGCCAAAAGCGCCCTGCCCAACATTGCGTCGAGCTGGGCGCGCGGCAACCGGGATTATACCCGCCGCAACATGGAACTGGTGATCCGCATTACTATGCTGGTGTCCATCCCCTGTGGAATTGGAATTACGGTACTGGCAGAACCCATTTTGTCCGCATTATTTTCCTCCCGCCCGGCAGAAGTGTATATTGCCACCCCTGTTTTGGCAATCATGGGAATAGGGGTGATTTTTCAGGCGGGATCCATGCTGCTGTTCAGCGTTTTGCAGGCGCTGGGTTATGCAAAGCTGCCGGTGAAGCACATGGTCATTGGCGGGTGTGTCAAGCTGCTGTTCAACATGGTGCTGATGTCAATCCCGGCGGTCAACGTCCATGGCGCCGCGTTGGCTTCGGTTTTATGCTATGTTGTTATCTTAATTCTGGAGTTGACGGCGTTGGTAAAAATTACCGGAATGAAATTTCACTACTCCAGTATTTTTGTGCGGCCGCTCATTGCCAGTATTCTCTGCGGAATTGCCGCAGCAACTGCTTTTTCCCTTTGCTCCCGCGTTTGCAGCATACAGCTCTCTCTTTCCACTGCTATATTGGCGGCCGCAATTTTTTACCTGATTACCGCTGTTTGCCTCAAAGCTGTTGAAAAGAGCGATTTTGAGATGATTCCAGGCGGGAAAAAAGTAGCAAAAGTACTTGAAAAAATGGGATTGATGCGTTAATATAAGAACATGAGTTTTTCAGAGGATGTTGAAAGATAGGGTTTATGCATGGATTTTAAGCGGAAAGAACGGTACCGGGTGGAGGATCTTTTGGAGATTATGAGGGTGCTCCGCAGTGAAAACGGCTGTCCGTGGGACAGGGAACAGACCCATGAGAGTATCCGCCGCAATTTCATTGAGGAGACCTACGAAGTTGTCGAGGCCATTGACAACCGGGATAAGGCGCTGCTCGAAGAAGAGCTGGGTGATGTGCTGCTCCAGGTGGTGTTTCATGCTCAGATGGAGGCGGAAGAGGGTGCCTTCGATTTTGATGACGTCTGTGACGGTATCTGCAAAAAGCTGATTCTGCGTCATCCCCATATCTTCGGCGATGTGGTTGCCAGCACCTCGGAGGAGGTTCTGCGCAACTGGGATGAAATCAAGAAACAGGAAAAGGGGCAGAAAACCCAGACTGACGCAGTGCTTTCGGTTCCCAAAGTCCTTCCGGCGCTGATGCGAAGCGCAAAGGTTCAGCAGCGCGCCGCTAAAACAGGGTTTGACTACCCTGCATTGGACGACAGTATGAAGGATTTGGATTCCGAGCTGTGTGAGCTCAAAGAGGCGGTTACCTCCGGGAACCGGGAAGCGGTTGCCGAGGAGTTCGGCGATCTGCTGTTTAGCTGTGTCAATGTATCCCGCTTTCTGCATCTGGACGCTGAGGAGGCCCTTTCCTTTGCCACCGAAAAATTCATCCGGCGGTTCGCCGAGGTGGAAAAGCTTGCGGGAGAGCAAGGAATTCAAATGAAAGATGCCCCGCTGGACGAGCTCAACCGGCTTTGGGCGGAGGCAAAAACAAGAGTTCATTCATAGGCTTATCTGCCTATTGGATAATAAAATTACGGAGGTTCTAAAAAATGACAAAAACCGATTTGATTAGTGCCGTGGCTGCAAAAGCCGAAATTTCTAAGAAAGATGCTGATAAAGCAGTTAGCGCTGTTATTTCTGCTATTTCCGACTCCTTGGTTGCCGGCGAGAAGGTTCAGCTTGTTGGCTTTGGCACCTTTGAAGTGCGTGACCGTGCTGCAAGAGAGGGTAAAAACCCTGCAACTGGCGAGAAGATCACCATTGCTGCTACCAAAGTTCCGGCATTCAAAGCTGGTAAAGCTCTGAAAGACGCTGTCGCAAAATAAGACAGTTCCGGTATCCAAAGGGCCGTGCAGAATGTGCACAGCCCTTTTTGTTGTTTTTATATCAAAAAAGAGGTTGCTATGAGACTGGATAAATATTTGAAAATTGTACGGCTAATTAAGCGACGCACCGTTGCGAATGAAGCCTGCGACGCAGGGAAAATTGTAGTAAACGGCAAGGTGGCCCGCGCGTCTTACGACGTAAAGATCGGCGACGTTATTGAGATCAATATGGGCGCCACTCCATTAAGGGTGAAGGTGCTTAAGGTGAGCGAATACGTCAAAAAAGAGGATGCCGCTACCCACTATGAGGTGGTTTAACGGCTGCCTTTCCGGCATAAACCCGCTGTACACTGAATAGATTATAGAACAAGTAATCGGTAAGGTGGTGTCAGCGGTGGAAGAAAAAAACCAAATCAAACTTCCGCACAATGTCGTTTTGGAGGACAGAAAACACCTAAGCATTTCAGGCGTCATGGATATTGACAACTTTGATGAACAGACCGCAGTGGTCTACACCCAAATGGGCGAACTGACCATAAAAGGGTACGACCTGCATGTCAACAAACTCAATGTAGAGACTGGGGAACTTACGATGGATGGGGAAATCTGGTCGATGAACTACACCGAAGTTCAGAAGAAGGGCGGAGGCATGCTGTCAAAACTGTTCCGTTAAGGTGGCGGGAATATGACGATTACAATGTCCCAACAGACCCTTATTTTTCTGTATTCCTGCGTGCTTGGCGTGGGGTTGAGCCTGTATTTGGATATTTTCCGGGTGATCCGTCTGGTGCTGGGCAACCCCAAGCTGGTGACCTTTGTCTGTGACCTGTTGTATTTTCTTTCCTCCACCCTGATTGTTTACCTGTTCTTTGTCCGCTATTGTTCCGGACAGGTGCGGGTCTATGTTCTTGTCGGTGCGTTGCTGGGTTTTTTGATCTGCCATTTTTCGATCAGCGTCCTGTTTATGCATCTGGCGGTTTGGGTGGTCAAATGGATACGGCGTTTTTGGGGCGCCCTTGCACGTCCATTTGTCAAATTTGGGCGGTTTGTTGGAAAAAAGATACAAAAAAGACGGCAGCAAGCCCTTGAGAATCGGAAAAAACATAAAAAAATTCCGGAAAACGGCTTGCAACCCAAGCGGCATGTGGTGTATAATTTATTCAAACTATACCGAAAAAAACCAAAAAAGGAGGACGCCGCTCTTGAAGAAGCAAAAGGCCCGGAAGCGTAGAGGTATTTTCTTAAAGCTGCTTTTAGCCGCATTCCTGTGTTATGGGCTGACTTCGCTTGTTATGCTGCAAATGGATTTGGCGCAGAAAAATGAAGAGCTTGATGTTATTAATAAAAAAATTGTTTCGCAGCAGCAGACCAACGAAGAACTTAAGACCATGCTGGGGCAGAGCGATTACAGCGAATACATTGCGCGGATTGCCCGGGAAAAATTGGGTTATGTGTACCCCGATGAGCGCGTCTTCATTGATGTTTCCGGTAGCTGATTGAGTTTCAAGGAGGATAACATTTTTTTATGCAGCTTGAAGTTGGAAAAATCGTCGAGGGCAAGGTGACCGGGATTACAAAGTTCGGCGCATTTGTCGATTTGGGCGAAGGCAAGACTGGCATGGTCCATATTTCTGAAGTAGCAACCAGCTATGTTAAGGAAATTACCGACTTTGTCAAGGAAAACGATGTTGTCAAGGTCATGGTTTTAAACATTGCGGACGACGGTAAGATTGCGCTGTCCATAAAACGCGCGCAGCCGAAACCGCAGCCTGCGCAGGGGCGCCCGGCTCCGCGTCAGGATTTTAGGGGTGGCCGTGGTGCGAATGAATGGACGCCAAAGAAGGCTCCGGAAAACCTTTCGTTTGAAGAAATGATGAATAAGTTCAAACAGTCCAGCGACGAAAAAATGTCCGACCTGAAGCGGACAATGGACGGCAAGCGCGGTTCTTATTCCCGCCGCGGCTCCCGTTAGGGCTGTAGGTGTTGTAACTTTTCGTTTTGTTTTTGAGAAAAATGCTGTGGGTTAAGCCTGCGGCATTTTTGTTTTACATGAAAAAAGAGAACGACTGTGCCTGCTGAATGAGAAAGAGCTGGAAATACGGGTTTTGTCGAATGTAAGTTTACATTTACTTCATCATTTTTACTATTGTATCGGGTAAAATATAGATTAACGCGATCAGGAAAAGAGGGATTCGTTGTTTGGTTATGTTCGGCCGTTTAAGCCGGAACTGAAAATAAATGAATTCGACACCTACAAGGGGATGTACTGCGGCCTTTGCAAGCAGCTTGGCCGGGATTACGGCCTGCTTGCCCGAATGACCTTGAGTTATGATTTTGCGTTCCTCGCCATGCTCTCAATGGGCACCCACGGCGAGCGGGTGCAGTTTAAACGAGAAACCTGCATTGCACATCCTTTTACCAAACGGCCCTGCATGTGTGCAAATGACGATCTTTCCTACGTTGCGGCCTGCGCCATGATGATGCTTTACTACAAGTGGAAAGACAACATTGCAGACAGCGGTTTTTTCAAACGCTGCGGTTACCGGGTGCTTGGTCCTTCGGTCCGTCGTTCCTATAAAAAGGCGGTCAAACGGTATCCTGAGCTGGACGCAGTTATGCAGAATACACTGGCCCGGCAGCAGCAGGTTGAAGCAGCCCCCGGCTGCACGGTGGATATGGCGGCAGAGTCCTCATCGCGGGCGTTGGCGCTTATTTTTGAGCAGTTGGCAGCGGGAGAAACGCAAAAAAAAGTGCTGCATCGGTTTGGTTTTCTGCTTGGACGCTGGATTTATTTGATGGATGCGCTTGACGACCTGGAGGACGACCGAAAGTCTGGAAGCTTTAACCCGCTTTTGCGCTGGGAAAAGACCCGTGCCGCAGGTGCGGAGCATCCGGATCAGGAGGTCAAACGGCAGGCCGAAGCGATGATCAATGTGACCCACGGCGAGATGGCGCTCGCCTATGAGTTGGTGGAACTCAACCGTTATAAAACGATTTTAGATAATATTATTTATCTTGGACTGCCTGCTATGAAAAACCAGGTGTTGTCCAACAGGAGGAAAAAGCCCAATGACAGACCCTTATAAGGTGCTTGGCGTTTCGCCATCTGCTTCAACCGAAGAGATTAAAAATGCATATAAGCAGCTTGCAAAAAAATATCACCCGGATAATTATGCCGCCAGCCCTCTTGAAGAAATTGCAAATGAAAAGATGGCTGAAATCAACGAAGCGTACGACCAGATTATGAATGAGCGCCGCTCTTCAGAGCGTTCCGGCACCGGTCAAAGTGCCGGCGGGCAGCAGTACAACAATGCGAATTCGTCTTATCCGGACATTCGCCGTCTGATTATGCAGAACCGTTTTGATGAAGCAGAGGTTTTGTTGGATGGTGTCCCGGCGCAAAAACGGGATGCGGAGTGGTATTTCTTAAAGGGAAGCGTCTATTATTCCCGCGGTTGGTTGGATGACGCAATGGCCCATTTTTCCTCTGCCTGCCAGATGAACCCAAACAACCCGGAATACCGGGCGGCATATCAGCGTATGATGTGGCAGAGGCAGGGAAACATGGGTGGCAGTCCCAACGGCCAGTACCGCACCCCCAATCAGCAGGTAGGCGGCTGTTCTGCCTGCGACTGCTGTTCTGGCCTGATTTGTACCGACTGTTGCTGCGAATGTATGGGCGGCGACTGTATCCCATGCTGTTAAGGAGGCGTCCCCGTTGAACAAGGCGTTTCGCATTGCTTTTGGTGGAATCATCTGCGCGCTCTGCATTGTGCTTATGCTCTGTACTGGCCTGTTCCCATTTGCAACCGTAGCGCTCCCTGCGCTTGCAGGCTTGCTGATGGTGTCGCTGGTGATTGAATTTGGTGTCAAATGGGCTTATCTTGCGTATGGTGTAGTGGCTGTTGTTTCGTTTTTTCTCACGCCGGATAAATCTGCCATGCTGATGTTTGTTTTCTTTTTTGGCATTTACCCCATTGCAAAGGCTTCGATTGAGCGCATTCGCAAACGGATGCTGGAATGGGCAATGAAGTTTTTGCTTGCCAATGCGGCGCTGATCCTTTTGTTTTTTCTGGCCCGGTGGTTCCTTGGTCTAACTGAGGTCATGCCGGATATTCATATATTTGGAAAGTTTACCTTCCTGGTGTTCTGGCTTGCTGCAAATGTGGTTTTTCTGGTGTACGACCTGGCGCTTACCCGCGTCATCGGTGCTTATATCCACTGGTTTAAACCAAAATATATTGACCGCCTGCGGCGTAACCGCATGTGAAATGTTTTTGCAGGTTCCAGGATTTAGGTCTGGACAAAACCGCCCGGATGGGTTATAATATAAAAAAATTTGACAACCTTTAAGTTGGTCCTGTGAGGCTGACAAGGCGGTCTGCTGAATCTTGTGCGTCCTGGGGAAAGGGGCACACTGCAACGAGTTGAGCAACCAAGCTGTCAGTACAGGCAGTTTGGTTTTTTTATTTTTAAAACAACATGGGAAGGGTGGAGTGCGTGACACAAAAAGCAGTTATTCTGGATGCAAAAGCCATGCAGCGCGCAGTTGCGCGGATTTCCTATGAGATTATTGAACGCAACAAAGGTGTAAGCGGGCTGTGCATTGTCGGCATTATGCGGCGCGGCGTTAATCTTGCCCAGCGGATCGCTGATAAAATACAGGAGGTGGAGGGCGTTACGGTGCCGCTTGGCATGCTGGACATTACGGCTTACCGGGACGATCGGCGCGGCCCTTCCGAGTGCACAGACCAGACGAGCCTGCCGTTTGCGGTGGAATCCAAAAAGATTGTGCTGGTGGACGATGTCATTTATACTGGACGCAGCGTCCGTGCGGCGATTGATGCGCTGATGGCCAAGGGCCGCCCGCAGACCATTCAGCTTGCGGTGCTGATTGACCGCGGACACCGGGAACTGCCTATCCGGGCGGATTTCATCGGCAAAAACGTGCCGACCTCCCGTGAGGAAAAGGTGGTTGTTGCGGTTAAAGAGGTGGACGGACAGGACCAGGTTGTGATTGCAGAGGAGGACGGCAGATGAGCAGAATGGTACTCAAAAACGGGTTGGTGATAGACCCCTCCCAGAACTTGAAGCAGATTGCAGATATCCGGATTGAAAACGGTTTGGTTGCTGAAATCGGCACGGGGCTTCACGGCGAACAGGAGCTGGATCTCACCGGACTGGCAGTGTTTCCGGGCCTTGTGGATATGCATGTACATTTCCGCGACCCTGGCCTTACCTATAAAGAGGACATTTTTTCCGGCTGCCGTGCGGCGGCGGCTGGCGGTGTGACCTCGGTCGCCTGTATGCCCAATACCAGACCAACGGTTGATACACCGGAGACGGTTCGTTATATTGTGGACAAAGCAAGCCATGCGGATGCCCATGTTTACCCGGTGGCTGCGATTACCAAAGGGCTTTCCGGCGTAGAGATGACCGATTTTGCCGCGCTGAAGGCTGCGGGAGCCGTCGGCGTTTCGGACGACGGGCGCCCGGTGGAAAACGCGGCGATGATGCAGCGCGCGCTGGAGCTCGCCGACCGCAGCCAGATGAAGATTATTTCTCACTGTGAGGATTTGGCGATTATAGACGGCGGGATAGTCAATGAGGGCAAAATTTCCCGCGCACTGGGGGTCAAAGGGATGCACCGTTCCTCTGAGGACAGTGTAACGGCCAGGGAAATTGCGCTGGCAGCTGCGACGGGTACGGCAATCCATATTGCCCACGTCAGCACCAAAGGATCGGTCGCCCTGATTCGGGACGCCAAAGCGCGCGGCGTGCGGGTGACGGCGGAAACCGCTCCCCATTACTTTATGCTCACCGACGAGCTGCTTTTCAAGCGGGATGCGGACTACCGCATGAATCCGCCGCTGCGGGAGCAGGAGGATTGTGATGCGGTGCTGGAAGGGGTGTTGGACGGGACGCTCGACTGCATTGTCACCGACCATGCGCCGCATGCACCGGAGGAGAAGGCGGATTTTGAAAAGGCGCCAAATGGTGTTGTAGGGCTGGAAACCTCCTTTGCCGCTTGCATGACGGCGCTGGTGCAGACCGGTAAGCTCTCCATCAGCGGGCTGATTGAGCGGATGTCGCTGAATCCGGCCAGGCTGCTCGGTATTCGGGCGGGTTCGCTCGCGGTTGGTATGCCGGCGGATATTGCGGCGGCAGACCTCAACGAGCGCTGGGCGGTGGATGTGGACAGGCTTCACTCCAAGAGCCGCAACAGCGTTTTCAAAGGGATGACGCTGCAAGGGAAAATCAAATACACCCTGCTGAACGGCAGGCTGGTATATAAGGACAATGGTTTAGAGAGAAAGGCGGATGCGGAATGATGATGGACAAGCTCATCAAGCAGATTGTGAAAACCCAGAATCCAACGGTGGCAGGGCTTGACCCCAAGCTCGACTATGTGCCGGCCTATATCAAGACGGCAGCGTTTGAGCAGTATGGAGAAACCCTGAAAGGCGCTGCAAAAGCACTGCTCACCTTCAATAAGGGCTTAATTGACGCGCTCTGCGACATTGTGCCCGCCATAAAGCCGCAGGCCGCTTATTATGAAATGTATGGATACCAAGGTGTAAAAACGCTTTACAAAACCATTTCCTACGCCAAAAAGCGCGGGATGCTGGTGATTACCGACGGCAAGCGCAACGACATTGGCACCACGATGGAAGCTTACGCCTCCGCCCATCTCGGCGGGTTTGAGCTTGGCGGTGAATTTGTGGAGCCGTTCGGTGCGGATGCGCTGACCGTCAACGGCTATTTGGGAAGCGACGGCATCCGCCCGCTGCTCAAGGTATGCAAGGAGCGGAAAAAAGGTATCTTTGTGCTGGTTAAGACCTCCAACCCTTCCTCCGGCGAATTGCAGGACCGTCTGATTGACAGCAAGCCCGTTTATGAAATTATGGGCGAGATGTGCGAAGGCTGGGGCGCAGACCTTGTTGGCAAATACGGGTACAGCGCGGTTGGCGCAGTAGTTGGTGCGACCTACCCCAAACAGCTGGAAGAGCTGCGTGCAAAACTACCGCATACCTTCTTCCTTGTGCCCGGTTACGGCGCGCAGGGCGGGGGAGCAGCCGACGTTGCTCCCGCATTTGACAAAAACGGCCTCGGCGCCATTGTCAATTCCTCCCGCGGGATCATGTGCGCTTATCAAAAAGAAGGCTGTCCGGAGGAGGATTATGCGCGTGCGGCCCGCCGGGAAGCGTTCCGCATGAAAGAGGATATCCTTTCCCAAATTGGGGAAATCCGGATCGGTTAACCGTTTCATCTTCATCAGATACAGTGGAGGTTTACATGGAAAAAGCAACTTTGCTGCTGGCAGACGGCAGTGTTTACGAAGGGTACAGCTTTGGGGCCAAGGGAACAGTCATTGGTGAAATTGTCTTTTCAACCGGTATGACCGGCTACCAAGAGACGCTGACCGACCCCAGCTATTACGGCCATATTGTCACTCAGACGTTTCCTCTTGTGGGGAATTACGGCACCAACAGCCTTGACGGTGAGTCCGCCCGCTGCCACCTGAGCGGCTATATTGTACGGGAATGGTGTGAGCATCCGTCCAATTTTCGCTGTGAGGACGATATTGACAGTTACTTAAAGGAAAAAGGCGTGGTTGGTCTGTACGGTATTGATACCCGCAGCCTTACTCGTAAAATCCGCGAATTTGGTGTAATGAACGGTATGATTACAAACGAGCCAATTGCCGATAAAGCTGCGGCGCTGGAAAAAATCCGCGCATTTTACATCAAAGATGCGGTTAAAAACGTCTCTACACCGGAAATCCGCACCTATAAGGCGGAGGGCGAAACCAAATACCGTGTGGTACTGTTTGACTTTGGCTATAAACGCAACATTGAACGGGAGCTGTTAAAACGCGGATGCGATGTTACGGTTGTGCCGTACAACACTACGGCCGACCAGATTAAGGAGATGAACCCGGACGGCGTTATGCTTTCCAACGGCCCTGGAGATCCGAAAGACAACATTGAGACCATTTTAAACCTGCGGGAAATGCTGAAGTTAAAAATCCCGACCTTTGGCATCTGTCTTGGGCACCAGCTCATGGCGCTTGCAAACGGCGCCTCCACCCGCAAGCTCAAATATGGGCACCGCGGAGAAAACCAGCCGGTGGTGGATCTTGACAACGACCGCACCTTTGTCACCAGCCAAAACCATGGCTACGCGGTGGATTCGGACAGCATTAAAGCCTCGGTGGGCGTGGTGAACTATAAAAACGCAAATGACGGCACCTGTGAAGGGGTCCGTTACCTCAAGCACCCGACCGTAACGGTGCAGTTTCACCCGGAGGCCTGCGGCGGGCCGGAGGACACTGCGTTCCTGTTCGACCGCTTTATTGAAATGATGGAAAAAGGAGGACGCAAATAATGCCGCTTAGACACGATATTAAGAAGGTACTCGTCATTGGCTCTGGTCCTATCGTCATTGGGCAGGCAGCGGAGTTTGACTACGCCGGTGCACAGGCCTGCCGCGCGCTCAAGCAGGAGGGGCTTGAGGTCGTCCTCATCAACTCCAACCCGGCCACCATTATGACCGACAAAACCATGGCTGACGAAATTTACATTGAGCCGCTGACCCTTGATGTGGTTAAGCGGGTCATTGAAATTGAGAAACCGGACAGCGTGCTTTCCACCCTGGGTGGGCAGACCGGCCTCACCCTTTCCATGCAGCTTGCGGAGGAGGGGTTCCTGGAGGAACACGGTGTTAAGCTGCTCGGCGCGAACCCAGAAACCATCCACAAGGCAGAGGATCGCCAGGCCTTTAAGGATACCATGGAAGCCATTGGCGAACCGTGCATCCCCTCCAAGGTTGTCACCACCATTGAGGATGCGGTGGCGTTTGCAAACGAACGGGGGATTGGCTACCCGCTCATTATCCGCCCGGCGTTTACCTTGGGCGGCACCGGCGGCGGTATTGTAAACAACGAGGAAGAGCTGCGGGATATTGCCGAAAACGGCCTGCGTTTGTCCCCAATTACCCAGATCCTGGTGGAAAAATGCATCTCCGGCTGGAAGGAGATTGAGTTTGAGGTCATCCGTGACCGCAAGGGTAACGTCATCACCGTCTGTTCAATGGAAAATTTCGACCCGGTCGGCGTCCACACCGGTGACAGCATTGTAATTGCACCGGCGGTTACCCTGAGCGACAAGGAGTACCAAATGCTCCGCACCGCTGCGCTCAACATTGTGTCGGAGCTGCGGGTGGAAGGCGGCTGCAACGTTCAGTTTGCCCTGCACCCCACCTCGTTTGAATATGCGGTAATCGAGGTCAACCCCCGTGTGTCGCGTTCCTCGGCACTCGCTTCCAAGGCCACCGGCTACCCGATTGCAAAGGTTGCAACCCGCATTGCCATTGGCTATACGCTGGATGAAATCATTAATGCGGTCACCGGTAAAACCTATGCCTGCTTTGAGCCTTCCATAGACTATGTTGTCATCAAGTTCCCGAAATGGCCGTTTGAAAAGTTCGTCTACGCCAAACGCACCCTCGGCACCCAGATGATGGCGACCGGCGAGGTTATGGCCATTGGCACCTCCTTTGAACAGGCTATGATGAAGGCGGTCCGCGGCGCGGAGCTTGGCCTTTCCACCATGAACCTAAAAAAGCTCGCGGATCTTTCGGATGAAGAAATCCACAACCGGCTCTACAACTGCGATGACGAGCGTTCCTTTGTAATTTATGAGGCGCTTAAACGCGGCATTGCGCCGGAGGAAATCCACTCCATCACTAAAATTGACAACTGGTTCCTTTACAAACTGCTCAACCTCATCAAAATGGAGCGCAGTCTTGCAGACGGTGAACTAACCGACGAAAAATACCTGGCTGCCAAAAAATATGGTTTCCTCGACGAAACCATTGAGCAGCTCTCCGGGCAGACCATCAAAAATCCGCGCTTTGCCGCCTACAAGATGGTTGATACCTGTGCCGCCGAATTTGCGGCAGAAACCCCGTATTTTTATTCCACCTACGATGATGAGAACGAGGCGGAGCTGTTTATCAATGAACATAACACCGGCAAGAAAAAGGTGGTGGTATTCGGTTCCGGCCCAATCCGCATTGGGCAGGGCATTGAGTTTGACTACTGCTCGGTTCACTGTGTCTGGGCGCTCAAGGAAGAAGGGTATGAAGCGGTTATCTGCAACAACAACCCGGAGACCGTTTCCACCGACTTTGACACCGGTGACCGCCTCTATTTTGACCCGCTGACCAAGGAGGACGTCCGCAGTATTCTCGAGACCGAGAAGCCATACGGCGTTGTCGTCCAGTTTGGCGGCCAAACTGCCATTAAGCTCGCGAAGTATCTCGACGAGCTGGGAGCGAATATCCTCGGAACCTCGGCGGACAGCGTCGACGCTGCTGAGGACCGCGAGCGTTTTGACGAACTGCTGGAGCAGTGCGGCATTCCGCGCCCGCAGGGCCACACCGTCTTTACCACCGAAGAGGCCATCAAGGCGGCAAATGAGCTGGGTTACCCGGTTCTGATGCGTCCGTCCTATGTCCTCGGCGGCCAGAACATGATCATCGCCCACTCGGACAAAGACATTGTCGAGTACATGGAAATCATCCTCGGCAACAACATTGAAAACCCGGTGCTCATTGATAAATACCTCATGGGCGTTGAGGTCGAGGTCGACGCCATCTGCGACGGCAAGGATTACCTCATTCCCGGTATCATGGAACATGTAGAGCGTGCGGGTGTTCATTCCGGCGACTCAATTTCCATTTATCCGGCGCAGAATCTCTCCAAGCGCATCCGCGAGACCATTGTGGACTACACCGGCAGGCTTGCAAAGGCGCTGAACGTTATTGGGCTTGTCAATGTGCAGTATGTGGTTTACAATGACACGGTCTATGTCATTGAGGTCAATCCCCGTTCCTCCAGAACGGTGCCTTACATCAGCAAGGTCACCGGCGTGCCGATGGTGGATATGGCGACCAAAATTATGCTCGGCGCCTCCCTCAAAGAGCTGGGCTGGGGCACCGGCCTGTACCCGGAGGGCGATTATGTCGCCGTCAAGGTGCCGGTTTTCAGCTTTGAAAAGCTGCACGATGTTGATACCCATCTGGGGCCGGAGATGAAATCCACCGGCGAGGTTTTGGGCATTGCCCACACCTTTGAGGAGGCCCTGCTCAAGGGCCTGACCGCGGCCGGATACAAAATGAAACGCTCCGGCGGCGTGCTGATGACCGTCCGTGATTCCGACAAGCAGGAGCTTATTAAAATTGCGGATAAATTTAACACTCTTGGATTTGACCTTTATGCAACCCCGGGTACGGCGAACACCCTTAACAAGAACATGATTCCGACCAATGTGGTACCAAAACACAAGGACGGCAAAAACAACGTCATCACCCTGCTGGACAGCGGGAAGATTGACTATATCATCTCCACTTCGGAAAAAGGCCGTGAACCGGCCAAAGACAGCGTGAAAATCCGCCGTAAGGCGGTAGAACGCTCCATTGCAAGCCTGACCTCGCTGGATACCGCAAATGCGGTTGCAGACAGCCTGCTGCTCGGCAAAACGGTGGGCGACGTTGAGCTTGTGGACATCACCAAAATATAACGGAGGAAACACAATGGCTTTGCATGTAGGAAGCTACCCGCTTACCAAAAAGCAGGAGCTTGCCAAAGGCTTCTATTCGTTTACCATTTGCTGTCCGGAAATCGCCGAAGAGGCGGTTCCGGGGCAGTTTGTCAACCTCAAGGTACCGGAATGCTCGCTCCGCCGACCTATCTCGATCTGCGAGGTGGACAAAGCGGCTGGTACCCTGCGGCTGGTTTTTGAAATCCGCGGGGATGGTACCGAGCGGCTTGCCGCTGTTCAGCAAGGAGAATCCGTTGACATGCTCGCCCCCCTCGGAAACGGGTTTACCATCCGCCCGGGGAAAAAGGCGGTTGTCATTGGCGGGGGGATTGGCGTACCGCCGATGCTGGAGCTCGCCAAGCAGTACGGCGGGGAGGCTGTGGCCATTCTTGGCTTCCGGGATGAATCCGCCTGCATCCTTGAGGAGGATTTTAAACGCCATTGCCGTGAAGTGCTGCTGTATACCGACAACGGCACCAAGGGAAACAAGGGCTTTGTCACCGATGGGCTCAAAGCATTGCTTGCACGTGAGACACCGGATGTAATTTACGCCTGCGGCCCAGAAGTGATGCTCAAAAACATCATCGCCCTTGCGGATGCACAGGGGATTGCCTGCGAGGTCTCGCTGGAACAGCGGATGGCCTGCGGCGTAGGCGCCTGCTATGTCTGTGCCTGCCGTCTTGTAATGGACGGCAAAGAATATTACGGGCATGTCTGCAAGGACGGCCCGGTGTTTGATTCCAAACAGGTCGTTTTGTAAGGAGGGATACCATGGCAGATTTATCGGTCAATATTGCAGGCGTATCCTTTCAAAACCCGGTGATCCCGGCTTCCGGCACCTTTGGGTACGGCAGGGAATACGCAAAATTTTATGATATCGGCCGGCTGGGGGGGATCTCGGTCAAGGGCACCACGCTGGAGCGGCGCGAGGGCAACCCGCCGCCGCGCGTGGCAGAGACGCCCTCGGGAATGCTCAATTCGGTCGGGTTGCAAAACCCCGGTGTAGAGCATTTTATCAAAGAGGAAATCCCATACATCAAGCAGGCGGGGACGCGCATCATTGCGAACATCGCCGGTTCCACCCCGGAGGATTACGCCGAGATGGCACGCCGCTTAGACGGCACCGATGTGGATATGATTGAACTCAACATCTCCTGCCCCAACGTCAAATGCGGCGGAGCCGCGTTCGGCACCGATCCAAAGGTCGCAGGAGGCATTACCCGGCTGGTGAAGGACGCGACCAGCAAGCCGGTGATGGTCAAGCTCACCCCAAATGTCACCGACATTGCTCTCATGGCAAAAGCGGTTGAAGCGGAGGGGGCGGATGCGGTTTCGCTCATCAACACCCTGCTTGGTATGCGGATTGACATTAAGACTAGGCGGCCCATCCTTAAAAACAATGTAGGCGGCCTTTCCGGCCCGGCGGTGTTCCCGGTTGCGGTGCGGATGGTCTGGCAGGTTGCAAACGCGGTGCGCATACCGGTTGTGGGAATGGGCGGTATTGCCACCTGGAAGGACGCCGTTGAAATGATGATGGCGGGGGCTTCGGCCATCCAGGTCGGTGCGGCGTTGTTTACCAATCCCTATGCGCCGGTTGAGATCATTGACGGGTTAAACCAGTACCTGGATGAAAACGGCATTGCCAGCGTCAGCGAAATTGTCGGGACGGTGCAGCCATGGTGACAACCGTTTATCTCATCCGCCATGCGCAGGCGGAAGGAAACGAAAAACGACTGTTTCAAGGACATTACAATGGTGCTGTCAGTGAAATGGGCTGGCGGCAGCTCGATCAGCTTGCGGAGTATTGCCGGGATTTGCCGCTGGGAGCGGTCTATTCCAGCCCGCTGACCCGTGCGGTTGAAACGGCAAAGGCGGTCAACCGTTATCATGGTTTGCCGCTCCAGCTGCGGGATGGGCTGATTGAAATCA
This sequence comes from Clostridiales bacterium, assembly GCA_003150405.1. GTDB lineage: Bacteria > Bacillota > Clostridia > Oscillospirales > Ruminococcaceae > Metaruminococcus_A. The sequence goes on along the minus strand of QAMM01000009.1, from coordinate 74,737 downwards.
ACGGCGGCGACTGGGAAGGAAAGCCCTGGGATTGCTTCCCGGTGGACTACCCGGAACAGAATCGAAACTGGGAGCAATTTCCCTGGCTGTTTGAGGCACCAAACGGTGAGACCATGAGGCAGGTGTATGACCGGATTGTAAAAACGGTGCTGGAAATCGTCAGGGAAAACCCTGGAAAAACGGTTGCAATCGTCTCGCATGGCTGTGCAATTCGGAATTTTCTCACCTTTGCGAAGGGACTTCCGGTAGAGGGTATCTCTCAGGTGGGCTGGTGCGACAATACGGCAATTTCCAAAATTACCTTTGATGCAGAGCTGCATCCAACCCTTGTGTTTGCGAACCGCACGGAACATCTTGCCGAGGAGACCAAAACCTTTGCCCGCCAGCGCTGGTGGGAGCAGTTTGAACCCAAAACAGGGGATGCATAACGCCGGATTCGGCGGTACAACCCGGCCGCGGCGCTACGCATAAAGTCTGCGGCGGAATGGAGAATAGAATGAAGATAATGGCAGTTGATTTGGGCGACGCCCGCACTGGGCTTGCCTGCTGTGACCGGACCGAGTTCCTTGCGTCCCCTATCGGGACCATCCATGAGACCGATTTTGATGAAATCCTGCGGCAGGTCGCCATCGCTTCGGTGGAGTACGACGTCAAGGAGATTGTGGTGGGGCATCCGGTCAACATGAACGGGACGGTTGGAGACCGTGCCAAAAAGTGTGAAGAATTTGCTGAACGGCTTGCCGGTATGGTGCAGATTCCGGTGCGTTTGTGGGATGAGCGTTCCACCACCGTCTCTGCGGTCAATATCCTAAACGAGACCAACACCCGCGGCAAAAAGCGCAAAGCGGTTATCGACACGGTTGCGGCGACCATCATTTTGGAAAGCTATATGCAGTACCGCCGCAACCACAAAGAGGAAGGGCCGGTATAAACAAAAAAGCGTCCCCGATTGATCGAATCAGTGACGTTTTAAAGCGAAAAGCCGCGGAGTATTCCGCGGCTTTTTTGATTGATACATACAGTAAGGCGGGCATATGCGGCCGGAGGACTTACCGCGCCATTTCGTAAATTTTAATGATATCCTCTTTCTTGAGTTCCACAAAGTGGCCGACAATTTTTTTGCCGCTGCGGGTGCACTTCTCCGCCATTTCGTCGATCTCTGCATCGGTAATTTCTTTGCCGTTTAACAGCTCTTTAATGGAAATCGGCATCTCGATTTCCCGGTAGAACTTCTCCATAGCCTCAATACCTTCCAGGGCGGTGCGTTCCGGATTATCGAAGTGGTTGTAAACGCCGAGGACGTTGACGGCAAACTGAGCAAAACGGTTGACGTTGTGTTTGTAAACGTAACGCGCCCAGCTCCCCCAAACCGCTGCAAGGCCGGCGCCGTGGGTAACGTCGAACAGGCCGCCGAGCTCATGCTCAATCTGGTGGCTCGCATAATCGCCAACTGCGCCGCAGCCGGTCAGGTCGTTGTGCGCAAGGCTGCTCGCCCACATAACCTGTGCGCGCGCCTCATAGTTCTCCGGATCCTTCATTAGAATTTTAGCATTGCGGATGACGTTGCGCATCAGAGCTTCTGCAATAACGTCGGTAAGCTCCATTGTCTCCACATTGGTGAAATAACGCTCCATGGTGTGCATCAGAATATCGGTGCAGCCGCTCATGGTCTGGTACTGGGGCAGGGTATAGGTCAACTCGGGGTTCATCACGGCAAATTTGCAGCGGCCGTAATCGGTGTTGCAAGACATTTTGAGCCAGCCTTCTTCGTTGGTGATAACCGAGGAATTGCTCATCTCGCTGCCCGCCGCCGCAATGGTCAGCACAGCGCCCACCGGGTAGCAGCCGGTCGGGGCGGCTTTGCCCTCGTAGAGATCCCAAACATCGCAGTCGTTTGCAAGGCCGTAGCCAATCGCCTTACAGGAGTCAATAACGCTGCCGCCGCCGACCGCCAGCAAAAAGTCAACCCCTTCTTTTTGGCAGAGTTCAATGCCTTCGCGAACCTTGGAAAGACGCGGGTTCGGCACAACGCCGCCCAGTGTTACATACTGAATGCCCGCTTTGTCCAGCGAAGCGCAAACGCGGTCCAGCAGCCCGGATTTTTTGGCGCTGTTCCCGCCGAAGTGGACAAGAACCTTTTTGCAGTGCTGCGCCTTGACCAGTTCGCCAACCTGCGCTTCTGCATTTTTCCCGAAAACGACCTGTGTGGGTGCGTAGAAATTAAAGTTTTCCATTGTACAGTCTCCTTTTTATGGTGTTGTTGTATGAATGCCGTCTGGTACAGGTTCCAGCCCGGGCTCCCTTTGGGGATTACGTTCAGTATAACGCGTTTCCCTTAAGATGTCCATTTGTATTTTGACTGAATTTTTGAATAATCTTTTAACTTTTGAATGGCTCCACTTGACACTGGCCAGAATAAGTGATAACCTAATATTAGCACTCAGGAAAGCAGAGTGCTAAATTTAAAATGTGACACCTGTGGTTTGCAAGATTCCAGAAACAGGGGTGAGTCAAGTGAAACTGGATGACCGAAAGCTCAGGGTTCTGGCGGCTGTTGTAGACGAGTATATTAAAACCGGCGAGCCGGTTGGTTCCAAGTCTCTCGTCGACCTGGAGGGGCTTTCTGTTTCATCGGCCACCATACGAAACGACATGGCGGCGCTTGAAGCAATGGGGCTGCTTGAACAGCCGCATACTTCCGCCGGAAGGGTGCCGACCTACCAGGGTTACCGTTACTATATTGAACGTCTGATGAAGCCTGCGCCGCTTTCTTTAAAAGAGCGGAATATGATTGACGACATGCTCGGCCGCGATCAGACGGCGACGGCAGAATCGGTAGTGGAAACGGCAACCGAAGCGCTGGCGCAGCTTACCGGCTGTGCGACCTTCAACACCAAGAATATGCCGCAGATTTCGGTGATTACCCGGGTGGAGGTTATCCCGGCGGGCAGACGGCTTTATGCACTGCTCATCCTCACCTCCTCCGGCGCTATTAAAAACCGCATTTGCCGGATGGAATTTGACCTTTCCGATGAGCAACTGGCGTTTTTTGACAAATTCTTGAACGAGAACCTGCACGGGTTGAAGGTTGACCAGCTCAATCCTTCTATGATGCAGAATCTTGCGGCGGCAATGGGTAGCTACATGATGACCCTGACGCCGCTTCTCTACGCCGTATACGAGCTTTCCAGTGAATTTACGGCGTCCAACGTCAATCTGCGCGGGGAAACCCAACTACTTGCGAGCAGTGAGTTTGACCCGAACGAGGTGCTGCGCTTCCTCTCCCATAAGGATGATTTGTCGGCGCTGCTTTCCTCGGTATTCGACGGCATCCATGTGGTGTTTGGCAAAGAGACCAACACCCTTGCCATTACCAATTCCAGCGTCATCCTGTCAAAGTATAATCTTGGCAGCATCAATGCCGGTGCGCTTGGCGTCATCGGCCCGGTGCGGCTGGATTATGCCAAGATGATTCCATATATCCAGTACTTTTCAGACAGCGTGACCCGTATGCTTTCCGGCAGCGAGGAGCTTCTGGAGGAAGGAGAACAACATGAGCGAAAAGAAGAAAAAGGATAAGACTGTGGAAGAAACTGTGAAAACGGCGGAGCAGCAGGCTACACCGGAAACGGCTGAAACACCGGAGAACACCTCTGCCGGACTGGAGCAGGAGGTTGAACGCCTAGCGGCGGAAAACAAAGAGCTTCAGGATAAGCTGCTGCGGCAGATGGCGGAGTTTGACAACTTCCGCAAGCGAACCGCAAAGGAAAAAGGTGAGCTTTATGACGACGCCACAGCAAAATGCGTGGCGGAAATTGTCGCTGTTGTGGATAACTTCGAGCGTGCGCTCGCAAGCCCCTGTGACGGCGGCGAGGAGTTTAAAAAAGGCGTTCAGATGATTTTTGACCAGCTGATGCAAACGCTGGGCAAAATGGGTGTCACTGAAATAGAGGCAGTGGGTAAGCCCTTTGATCCGGAGTTGCACAATGCAGTCAGCCGGGTAGAGGATGAAAATTTTGGAGAAAACACCGTCTGCCAGGTATACCAGAAGGGCTTTAAACTCAAGGATAAGGTCATTCGGCATGCAATGGTAGTCGTTGCAAATTCATAAATAAGGTTTTTTCAGACAAAGGTTCTAGAACGGAGGAAATTCATTATGGGCAAAATTATTGGTATTGACTTGGGTACAACCAACTCTTGTGTTGCAGTGATGGAGGGCGGTGAAGCTGTCGTCATCCCGAACCCGGAAGGAGCGCGGACGACCCCGTCGGTCGTTGCATTCTCCAAAACCGGTGAGCGTATGGTAGGCCAAGTTGCAAAACGTCAGGCGATCACCAACCCGGATAAAACCGTAAGCTCGATTAAACGCCACATGGGCACCGATTACAGTGTTGCTATTGACGACAAAAAATACTCTCCGCAGGAAATCTCGGCCATGATTCTTCAGAAGCTGAAATCCGACGCGGAGGCCTACCTCGGTGAGACCATTTCCGAGGCGGTCATCACCGTTCCGGCGTATTTCACCGATGCGCAGCGCCAGGCGACCAAGGATGCCGGTAAAATTGCCGGCCTCGACGTCAAGCGTATCATCAATGAGCCGACCGCGGCTGCGCTTGCTTATGGCATTGACAAAGAGAACGACCAGAAAATCATGGTTTACGACCTTGGCGGCGGTACCTTCGACGTATCTATCATTGAGATGGGCGACGGCGTACAGGAGGTTCTTGCAACTGCCGGCAACAACCGCCTCGGTGGCGACGATTTTGACCAGCGCGTCATTGATTGGCTGATTGCAGAGTTCAAGCGTGACAGCGGTGTTGATCTCTCCACCGATAAAATGGCAATGCAGCGTCTCAAAGAAGCGGCGGAGAAGGCGAAAATTGAGCTTTCCGGCATGGCGCAGACCCAGATCAACCTGCCGTTCATTACGGCAGACGCCACTGGCCCAAAACACCTTGACTTGACGCTGACCCGCGCGAAATTCAATGAAATCACCGCGGATTTGGTTGAGGCGACCATGGGCCCGGTACGTCAGGCACTCTCCGACGCTGGTCTCCAGCCGTCCCAGCTTGACAAGGTGTTGCTTGTCGGTGGCTCCACCCGTATTCCGGCAGTTCAGGACGCGGTCAAGAACCACACCGGCAAAGAGCCGTTCAAGGGCATTAATCCGGATGAGTGCGTTGCTATTGGTGCGGCCATTCAGGGCGGTGTCTTGACCGGCGACGTCAAGGGCCTGCTCCTGCTCGACGTCACTCCGCTGTCTCTCGGCATTGAAACGATGGGCGGCGTCTGCACCAAGATCATTGAGCGCAACACCACCATCCCGACCAAGAAATCCCAGATTTTCTCCACCGCTGCAGATGGTCAGACCTCGGTTGAGGTCAATGTCCTCCAGGGTGAGCGTGAGTTTGCACGGGACAACAAGTCCCTTGGCATGTTCCATCTTGACGGTATTCCGGCGGCTCCGCGCGGCGTCCCGCAGATTGAGGTCACCTTTGACATCGACGCCAACGGCATTGTCCATGTTTCTGCAAAGGATTTGGGCACCGGCAAGGAGCAGAATATCACGATCACCGCTTCGACCAATATGTCGAAGGACGACATTGACCGCGCGGTGAAAGAGGCGGAGCAGTATGCAGCTGAGGATAAGAAAAACCGTGAGGGCGTTGACATCCGCAACAACGCTGACCAGCTTGTTTACCAGAGCGAGAAAACGCTGAAGGATATTGGCGACAAGGTTTCCGAGGATGAGAAGAAAGAGGTTCAGGCGAAAATCGACGAGCTGAAGGAAGCTCTCAAGGGAACGGATACCGATGCCATTAAGGCGAAAACCGAAGAGGCGCAGCAGGCGTTCTACAAGATTTCTGAAAAGCTGTACCAGGCGGCACAGGCAGAGGCCCAGGCGCAGGCAGCTCAGCAGGGCGGCAGTGCAGGGGCGGACAGCGCACCGCAGGACAATGTTGTGGACGCTGACTTCACCGAGGCGGATGACGAAGACAAAAAATAAGCGAATACCGTTTCTGTGTGCACCTCTGTCCGGCTTGGGCAGGGGTGCTCCGGCGGTTTTAACGGTCCGGCAGGCGGCCGGATACATAAGCGATAAAGGGTGGGCAAATTTTGGCGGATAAACGAGATTATTACGAAGTGCTGGGCGTTTCCAAAAGCGCCAGCGATGACGAGATTAAAAAAGCGTACCGGCAGATGGCCAAGAAGTACCATCCGGATCTGAATCCCGGTGATAAAGAGGCAGAAGCCAAGTTCAAAGAGGTCAACGAGGCGTATGAAGTGCTGTCGGACAGCACCAAAAAAGCACGTTACGACCAATTTGGCCATGCAGGGGTTGACCCGAACTATGGCGCTGGCGCCGGAGGCGCCGGGGGAGCGGGGTTCGGCGGTTTTGATTTCGGCGACCTAGGCGATATTTTTGAGGGCTTTTTTGGCGGCGGCTTTGGTGGTTCTGCGCGCAGTAACCCAAACGCCCCAAGACGCGGCGCCGATGTAGAAGCCTCGGTAACCATCAGCTTTCTGGAAGCCTGCAAGGGCTGTGAAAAGGACCTGACCGTCTCCTCTATGTCGGAATGCAGTGAGTGCCACGGCACCGGTGCGGCGAAGGGAAGCAGCCCGCAGACCTGCCCGGACTGCGGCGGCAGAGGACAGGTGCGGGTCAGCCAGCGTACTCCGTTTGGTGTGGTTCAGACCGCCCGAACCTGTTCGCGATGCGGCGGAAAAGGAAAAATTATCAGTAATCCATGCCCAAAATGTCATGGCGGCGGACGGATGCGTACCAGCAGCACTGTGCATGTGACCATCCCGGCTGGGATTGATGACGGCCAGGCGTTTTCTATGTCAGGCCGCGGTGATCATGGCCTTAATGGCGGACCGGCTGGAGATTTGATTGTCAACGTCAACGTTCGTCCGGATCCGATTTTCACCCGGCGCGGCTATGACATTTGGTGCGATATTCCCATTACCTATGCCCAGGCGGTTTTGGGGGATGAAATTACCGTGCCGACCATTGACGGCAAGGTGAAATACACCATCCCGGAGGGATTCCAGCCGGAAACGGTGGTGCGTTTGCGCGGAAAGGGCGTGCAGCGCATCAATGCAAGAGGTCGAGGCGACCAGTATGTCAAGGTGTTGGTTGAAGTCCCGAAAGACCTCAACAAGCAGCAAAAGGAAGCTCTGCGAAACTTTGACAATATGCTCAACGACAAGCAGCATGTAAAAAAGAAAAACTTCTTTGAAACCTTGCGAGATAATTTTACCGGTGGAAAAGGCGAATAAGAGAAGCGAAAAAGGAAGTCATGCAAAAAAGCATGACTTCCTTTTTTGTTTAACTACTTGACCAGTCGTAGTAATTGTGATATAGTAATACTACTGTATCTGATGAAGTAGTTTGAGAGGAGGGAAGCTATGATAGGGAGTGATGTTATCCGCGGTTATAACGATACGATTATCCTCTCTTTACTGTTGGAACATGACTCCTACGGTTATGAAATATCCAAGCAGATCCGCGAAATAACGGGGGAAAGGTATGTCATGAAGGAAACAACCTTGTATTCTGCTTTTACACGGCTGGAAAAAAACGGGTTTATCGCATCTTACCTCGGAAGCGAAACCTTTGGACGGCAGAGGACGTACTACCGTGTCACCCAGGCAGGCAAGGATTATTACCGGGAAAAATGCTTAGAGTGGCAGGAAACCAAAGAGGTCGTGAGCAAATTTATTAAGGAGGCGAAGTAAATGGAGACCATTCAAAGCTATTTGGAAAATATGTTTTCAGGATACCCGCAGACGCGCGAATTATTGCAGATGAAACGGGAGATTCTCAGCAATATGGTGGATAAATACAACGAACTCAAAATGGAGGGACGGACTGAAAACGAAGCCATAGGCATGGTGATTGCCGATTTTGGCAATATTGATGAACTGGTGGAGGCGCTTGGCGTTTGTCCTTCGCGGCGAAATGAATGCCCCGTTGTTGAATTGGAGGAAGCGCAAAATTATCTTGCAGCGCGGATAAAGAGCTCTAAACGAATTGCGCTTGGTGTTGTGCTTTGTATTTTGGGCGCGGCGGCGCTCATTTTGTTCAGCACTTCCGGTTTAACAGTTTGGTCAATGTTGGGGAGCTTTAAACTCTCTGACGACGGCGCTTCCATAGTGGGTCTTGTTATACTGTTGGTTATGGTTGCCATAGCTGTTCTGCTGTTCATTTACGCCAATGCAAAGATGCGGCCGTACCTATATTTGCAAGACGATTTTGTGTTGGCGCCGTCGGCACAGAGGTATGCGGTGGAACAGCAAAACGCTTTTCGCGGACTCCAAACGCTTATGATAGCGGTGGGGGTGGTAATTTGCATTCTTTCTCCGCTGCCAATTCTTCTGGTTGCAGCCCTGCCGGAACTCAACGCTTATGAAGGTTACAGCGTAGTGCTTTTTTTGACTATCGCAGCGATAGCGGTTTTCCTGTTCATATTGGCGGGTGTTCGCGGGGATTCCTATAAGATTCTTCTTCAGCAGGAAGCGTATAGCCCGGCAGAAAAAAAGCAAGATAAATTTATTGAGGCAGTAGCCGCTGTGGTCTGGCCGTTAGCCACCTGTGTTTATCTGTTGTGGAGTTTTATCAGCGGTAGCTGGGAAATCAGTTGGGTGGTTTGGCCGGTAGTTGGTGTCTTATTCGGTGGATTTTGCAGCATTTATAAAGTGGTTGCGCCAAAGAAGGAGACACACTGAAAAGGCGTAAGAAGAATCCCCCAGATGCGAATCGCATCTGGGGGATTTCTTGACAGAAATATACGGAGCAAGCAAAGCTTTTTCGTAAAATCCGGCGCCGGAATTCCAGCCGGTTAGAACGACGTAACCTCACTCGTCACAGTTATGTTTGCAATGAGTTCGCTGATGGTGTCAGAATAAGCGATTATATCCGAAGGCATGGCGGTAAATAAAACCCAGGCCATTTTATCGGAGGATTTAAAATCCAACAGGGAAAAGCGGTAGTAATTTTGGTGGCCATCTTTTTCTGCGGAATAAAGAACAGTGTAAACCGTTTTATCCCCGTACTCTTTTGTTTCGAGTCCCTCAATTTCCTGCACCTGGTCCCTTCGGTCCAGGATAAAACAGCTTTGAAGCTCTAATACATCTTCTGGCGATGTGCCCTCGTCAAATTCATCGTCCGTATAGCCGTAAATGCTCATATACATTCCAATCGAGGAGTTGTAGAGCTGTAAGTCCAGGTTTTCGGCTCCGGTCTCTTCCCAGCCCTGCGGGGCGGGAACTTCAATGCCGTAATTACTTATGGTGTAGGTTTGCGGTTCAGCAGGCACGCTGAGGATCTCTGAGATCATTTGGCCGGCAAAGCTGCATCCGGAAAACAAAAAAAGTGCAAAGGCAACAATGCCCAAAAGAAAACTGCGGTGCTTGGATCGGTTCATATGCCTTCTCCTTTATTTTTCTATGCTTTGGGCACCTCCAGAATGGCACCGCGGTTGCCGGAGGTGACCAGCGCCGCGTAACGGGCCAGGTAGCCGGTTGTAATTTTGGGCTGGCGCGGTTTCCACGCGGCCCGGCGTTTGGCAAGCTCTTCCTCGCTGATACGGATGTTGATGCTGTTCGCGTTGATATCAATGTCGATGATATCGCCCTCTTCAATCAGGGCAATGTTGCCGCCCACCGCCGCTTCAGGCGATACATGGCCAATGGCCGCGCCCCTTGTTGCACCGGAAAAGCGCCCGTCGGTGATGAGCGCCACCGTGCTGCCAAGCCCGCGTCCAACAATGGCGGAGGTTGGGTTGAGCATTTCGCGCATTCCTGGGCCGCCCTTTGGCCCTTCGTAACGGATAATGACAACGTCGCCGGCCACAATTTTACCTTCGTTGATAGCATTCTGCGCGTCCTCTTCGCAGTCAAATACACGCGCCGGGCCGGAGTGTTTGAGCATTTCCGGGGCGACGGCAGAGCGTTTGACTACGCAGGAATCCGGCGCAAGGTTGCCGCGCAGCACTGCAATACCGCCGGTCTTGCTGTACGGATTCTCCACGGGGCGAATGATTTCCGGGTTGAGGTTTTCACAGCCTGCAATGTTTTCCGCAATGGTCTTGCCGGTGCAGGTGATGAGGTCGGTCTTGAGCAGGCCGAGCTTGTTAATTTCGTTCATTACAGCCGGGATGCCGCCTGCTTCGTTGAGCTCCTCCACATAATGGTGGCCCGCAGGCGCCAGATGGCAGAGGTTCGGCGTCTTTTCGCTGATTTCATTTGCCATGTCCACGTTGAGCTCAATGCCCGCCTCGTGCGCGATGGCGGGGAGATGGAGCATGCTGTTGGTGGAACAGCCGAGCGCCATGTCCATGGTGAGGGCGTTGACAAATGCGTCTTTGGTCATGATGTCCCGCGGACGGATGTTTTTCTCTATCAGTTCCATAATTTTCATGCCTGCGTGCTTGGCAAGGCGAAGTCTTGCCGAATAAACCGCCGGGATGGTGCCGTTGCCGGGGAGCCCCATGCCGAGCACCTCGGTTAAGCAGTTCATGCTGTTTGCGGTGTACATACCGGAGCAGGAACCGCAGGTTGGGCAGGTTTTTTCTTCGTATTCATCCAGCTTTTCCCGGGTGATTTTTCCGCCGTTAAAGGCGCCTACTGCTTCGGAAATGCTGGAAAAACTGGTCTTGCAGCCATCCACCTTGCCGGCGAGCATCGGCCCGCCGCTCACAAATATTGTTGGAATATTGAGCCGCGCCGCTGCCATCAGCAGGCCGGGGACGTTTTTGTCGCAGTTTGGCACCATGACGAGCGCGTCGAACGCGTGCGCCATTGCCATCGCCTCGGTGGAATCAGCGATCAGGTCGCGGGTGACAAGGGAGTACTTCATCCCCTGGTGTCCCATTGCGATACCGTCACAGACCGCAATGGCCGGAAAGACAATGGGGGTGCCGCCCGCCATGGAAACGCCGGTTTTGACTGCATCTACAATTTTATCAATGTTCATGTGCCCCGGCACAATTTCGTTGTAGGAACTGACAATGCCGACGAGCGGCCGTTCCATCTCTTCACGGGTCATGCCGAGGGCGTTGAACAAAGCGCGGTGAGTTGCGCTTTTTACCCCTTTTGTCACTGCGTCACTCTTCATATTTTATACCACCTTTGTTTGTTGTTCACTTTAACAGGTCAAAGTAACTTTATTTTACGTCGTTTTCTGCGCTCTGTCAACGGGCGTGTCGAACCCCGGGCGGGAAATCGACTCCCCCTGAATCATCTTGGGAGCGGAATGGCGCTTTTTACCACACGGCTTGAAAGGGTTGTCATACAAACTGGCGGCTCGTATAGAATTGTCAATGATTACCGGAAAATTGAACGGGGAACCGTCGGTCAGCCTCTCTTGGTTCAGAGATGACCGCCGTTTGTCCCTTGCTTCTGCCAGTTGATGCATTTGTTTAGGGGTGATCGGTTCGCTGAAAAATGGCAGCGCCCCGCTGTCCGTTTGAAGGAGGCGGGGCGCTGCTTACATGCCGCTGTTTTGCTTCAAGACCTGTTCAATCAGTACATCCACGTCGGAAAGCAGGGTGAGCTCTCCGCAGGCTTTGCGGAAGGAGGCCGCGCCGTGCAGCCCCTTGAGGTACCATGCCGCATGCTTGCGCGCTTCCCGCATTCCCATTTTTTCCCCCTTGTGTTCGCACAGCAGGGTGATGTGCCGCTTCATGATTTCCATCCGCTCCGGCAGGGGAGGATCGGGCTGGTAATGCCCGGTTGCCAGGTAATCCCGCACCTGTGCAAACAGCCACGGCCGCCCGTAGGAACCGCGCCCGATCATGACGAGGTCGCAGCCAGTCTGTTCATACATCCGTTTGGCGTCCTCCGGGGTTTCGATATCCCCATTGCCAATGACCGGTACCGAAACCGCCTGCTTGACCGCCCGGATGATATCCAGGCTTACCGGCGGATGGTACATCTGCTGGCGGGTGCGCCCGTGTACGGCGATTGCCGCGGCGCCGTTCTGTTCCAGAATTTTGGCGACCTCAACCGCGTTGAGGGAGGTGTTGTCCCACCCAGCGCGGATTTTTGCCGTCACCGGAATGTCCACAGCATTTGCCACCGCCCGCAGAATCTGTCCTGCAAGCCGCGGGTTTTTCATCAGTGCGCTCCCGCTGTTATTGGCCACCACCTTTGGCACCGGGCATCCCATGTTGATGTCAATGAAATCCGGTTGCCAGCGCATGGCCTTTTCAGCCGCCAACGCCATAAAATGCGGATCGTCTCCAAAAAGCTGCACCGCCATCGGGCGTTCGGCCTCGGTGACCTCCAGAAGCTCCGCTGTTTTTTTGTCTGAGTACATCATGCCTTTGGCGCTCGCCATTTCACCGGTGACCATTGCCGCGCCGTAGCTGCGGCAGAGGGTGCGGAAGGTGCGGTCAGCCACCGAGGCCATTGGCGCAAGGCTTGCTGTCTGCTCCACTGTCACATTGCCAACTTGTATGGTATTCACGTTTTCTCCTTTTGGGGTTGGTTGAATCCAACCGGCTGTTATGGTATAATAACCTCACGGACTGAGCAGAAATCGAAGATTTCCGAGCCCTGTGAGAGAACCTTGCAATACTCCAGTATCCCACGGAAATGTTATCATAACTGCACGGTGGGTGGTCGCACGGGCCAAACGCGCATGATAAGCGGTACAGGTAACTGTGTGGGATTGCCGCGAGATGTGCGTACTTTATTTCTCCGGTTCGGGAGAACGCTATTCCATTGCAGAACTGCGGCAATGCATGGCTTGGCTGTGGGCGTTTATGCGCCGTTCATCGCACGGCTGGGCAATTCGCGCTTCATACAAGGTGCGGATAACGGCGCGGAAATCCTGCGGGGTATGAATTCACCAACGGTCTGGCTTTGGAAAATGCGGCCTGCCGTTTATGCGGTTTGTTGTTACAGACGTTTGCAACGCCGTTCACTAGAATAATCCGTAAGATGTAATTTGTTGTAAATTTTGCAGCGCCCGGTGTTCCTGCGGCGGGCAAAAATACGAAATTTTCCGGCTGATACCATGAGCCTGCTATGCTCATGGTATCCTAATTCATATCCGGAATAAAATTGTAATATATCGGCCGAAATTCGTCAATATAAGATTGATGAAAACTGTAAATGAGGTGCATCTATGAAATTGCTCGCGATTGATGGCAACAGCATCCTGAATCGCTCTTTTTACGGGGTCAAGCTGCTGACGACCAAAGACGGCTTTTTTACCAACGCCCTGGTCGGCTTTCTCAATATTTTAATGAAGATGCAAAGTGAACTTTCGCCGGATGCGGTCGTTGTGGCGTTTGATGTCCACGCGCCGACCTTCCGCCACAAAATGTACGACGCTTACAAGGGCACCCGCAAGGGTACGCCGGAGGAGTTGCTCATGCAGATGCCGGTGGCCAAAAAAATGATCCGGGCGCTTGGCTACGCGGTAGTAGAAAAAGAAGGCTACGAAGCGGATGACATTGTCGGCACCCTTGCGGATCTCTGTGTCAAATCCGGCAATCAGTGCGTTGTTGCCACCGGGGATCGGGACTGCCTTCAGCTTATTACCGATGAAGTGCAGGTGCGTCTTGCCACAACGAGGGAGGCCATTCTTTACACTCCGCAGAAATATTTTGATGAGTACGGCATTGAACCGGAACAGCTTGTCGACGTCAAGGCGTTGATGGGCGATTCCTCCGACAATATCCCCGGTGTTAAGGGGATTGGGGAGAAAACGGCGTTTTCCCTCATCCAGAAATATGGGTCGATTGAAACCATTTACGCCGATGTTGACGCCATTGAAGCAACGCCGCGAATTAAAAAACTGCTCGCCGACGGAAAGGAATCCGCCTTTATGAGCAAAGAACTTGCGACGATTTGTAAAGAGGCGCTGATTGATACAGAGCTTTCACATTATCTTCCGCGAAAGCGGGAGGACGCGGTGCTCGTCGAGCTTTTGAATCGCTTTGAGATGTATTCCTATATTACCAGACTGCATTTGAACACAGAAGATTCGCCCAAACCCCAAATTATTCTGGAATCCGATGCGCCCAGCAAGGTGGTTTCGGAGCCGGATTATGAAGCGGTGCGTGCAGCGCTTCAACAGGAGCAGGTGCTTGATTTTTACGCGGCGGTTGAAAACGGAGGTATCAATGTCCTGCAAATTCCGGTGGGTGAAACGCTCTACGACTTCCGCTTCGGTGCAGAGCGGGCGTTTTTTGAGCTGGTCTGCAAATCTCCGCTGCCCAAACGCACCTTTGATGTCAAACCGCTTTACCGCCGCTGCATGGAGCAAGGGGTTGTACTGGAAAATGTGGTGTTTGACGGCATGCTCGCCGCCTATCTGCTGGATGCGGGCGGCCGCAGCTATGACCCGGTTTCCCTTGCGCGCCATTATGAAATTGTTCTCCCTTCGCTGGAGGAACCCTACCTTGCCGCAGCGGTGCTGCCGGAACTCAGCGCCAAGCTGAAGGAGGAGCTTTCCGCGCAGGAGATGCTTTCGCTGTTTGAAACCATTGAAATGCCGTTGGCACTAGTGCTTGCCTCAATGGAGTACGAGGGCTTTGCCGTCAACATCCAGGGGATTCAGGAGTTTGGCGCGGCGCTGTCCGAACAGATTGAGGTGCTCAAACGCCAAATGTTTGAGCTGGCGGGGGAGGAGTTCAACCCCAACTCCACCAAGGAGCTCAACGTCATCCTGTTTGAAAAGATGGGGCTGACTCCCAAAAAGAAAACTAAGAGCGGCTATTCCACCAATGTGGATGCGCTGGAGGCTATCCGCGGGGAGCATGCCATCATCCCAACCCTGCTCGAATACCGCAAGCTCACCAAGCTGTATTCTACCTATGTGGTCGGCCTGCTCAAGGTAGTGGACGCGGGCGGGCGGGTGCATTCCACCTTCAAGCAGACCGAAACCCGCACCGGGCGCATCAGTTCTACCGAGCCGAATATGCAGAACATTCCGGCGCGCACCGAGCTGGGCCGTCAGATGCGGCGGTTTTTCGTCGCCAGGGAGGGTTATGTCCTGGTGGACGCCGATTATTCCCAGATAGAGCTGCGCATCCTCGCTCATCTTGCGGATGATAAGCGGATGCTTCAAGCGTTTAACGAGGGTGCGGATATCCATGCCATCACTGCGTCGGAGGTGTTCGGCGTTCCGCTGGAGCTTGTCACCCATGAGATGCGCACCCGCGCCAAAGCCATTAACTTTGGCATTGTCTACGGCATCGGGGCATTCTCGCTTTCGCAGGATATCGGTGTGACGGTGGCACAGGCGTCGGATTACATCAATGAATACCTGGCAACCTACGACGGCGTCGCCCGCTTTATGAAACAGACGGTGGAGGCTTCCAAAGAAAAAGGATATGTCACCACCATGTTCGGCCGCCGCCGGATTTTGGACGAGCTTAAATCCCACAACAAAAACATCCGCAATTTTGGGGAGCGCGCCGCCATGAACGCACCCATTCAGGGAACGGCGGCGGATATTATCAAAATTGCCATGATCAGGGTTTATGACCGCCTGAAAAAAGAGGGGGTAGACGGCCGGCTGATTTTGCAGGTGCACGACGAGCTCATCCTCGAGGTCGCCGAGCGGGATGCAGAGCGTGCCGGCGGGTACCTGTGCGACGAGATGGAGCACGCGGCGGATTTGAACGTCAAGCTGCTGGTAGATGTTTCACAGGGCAAAACCTGGTACGACGCCAAAGAATAGAGTATGCCTTCCGGCGAAACCGTTTGTTGAATTGCCGGAGATCTGCTGGTTCCGACAGGTTTTCTCAGCCGGAACCGGTGTGTTGTTTTACGGCTCCAGCAGGTGGATTTTTTACTAAGAAAGGATTCTTTTATGGAAAACGAAATGCGAAAACAACTGCTGGTGGTCTGTACCGGCAACACCTGCCGCAGCCCGATGGCGGCTGCCATTTTGAACCATATTTTGCAGGAACAGGGCCTTGATGGGCAGTATTTTGCCCACAGCGCAGGAGTGGCGGCTTTTGATCACCAGCCTGCGGCGGAAAATGCCATTGCGGCGGCAAAAGAAAACGGCCTTGACCTGTCCGGGCACCAGTCCAAACGCATTACTCTAGAGGATGTTGCTGCGGCGGAACACATTTTTGTCATGTCGGAGGATCAGCGGCGGCTGCTTGCCTCGGCCGTGTCGGATGCGGCGGAAAAAATTACGGTTATGCAGGTGCCGGATCCCTTCGGCGGAGATATGGAGGTCTACCGTGCCTGTTTTGCACAGATAAAGGATTGGTTTAGTCGTTATTTTGAGGAGCACCCGTTATGCCGGTCTTGATACGCCCTATGCAGCCGGAGGATATCCCAGTGCTTGTTTCGCTGGAACAGAGCGCGTTCAGCGATCCCTGGAGCGAGAAGGCGTTTGCCGAAGAGCTGAACAATCCTTACGGTATTACACTGGTGGCGGAGCAGGACGGGGTTGCCGGGTATTTGAATGCGCATCATGTGCTGGAAAACGTACATATCAACACTTTCTGCGTCGCACCTCAGCGGCGCAGGCAGGGAATTGGTCTTGCCCTTTTGCAGTGGCTTATCGGTTATGCCGAGGGCATGGGCGCGCTGGAAATTACGCTGGAGGTGCGGCGGGGCAATGAGGTGGCTGTATCTCTTTACCGCAAATGCGGGTTTGCACAGGTTGGCCTGCGGAAGCACTTCTACCGGAATCCGGTGGAGGACGCTTTGATACTGAAAAAGGAGCTGAGCGGTTTATGATAAAAATACTGGGGATTGAATCCTCCTGCGATGAAACCGCCGCTTCGGTTGTGGCGGATGGACGCACCATCCTGTCCTCGGTCGTGGCGTCGCAGGTGGAAGAACACAAAAAATACGGCGGCGTTGTGCCGGAGATTGCCTCCCGCCGCCATTGCGAGGATATTGTCGGCGTGGTGAATGAGGCGCTGAAACAGGCAAAGCTCACCCTGCCGGAACTAGATGCGGTTGCCGTTACCTATGCGCCAGGGCTTATCGGCGCGCTGCTTGTCGGAGTCAATTTTGCCAAGGGCCTTGCGGCGGCCACGCATAAACTGCTTGTCCCGGTGCATCATATTCGTGGGCATATTGCGGCGAATTATCTGGCGCATCCAGACTTGAAACCACCGTTTCTCTGCCTGGTTGTCTCGGGCGGGCACAGCCATATCATCGAGGTGCAGGATTATACCCGCTTTCACGTCATCGGCCGAACCCATGATGACGCAGTCGGTGAAGCGTATGACAAAGCGGCCCGTACCCTGGGCTTTCCTTATCCCGGCGGGGTGTATATGGATAGGGCCGCGGCAAAGGGAAATCCGGCGGCGTACAAGCTGCCGCGTCCGGTGGTGGACGGCTGCCCGTACGACTTCAGTTTCTCCGGCCTGAAAACTGCGGTGGTCAACCTGGTTCACAATGCCTCCCAGAAAGGGCAGGAGCTTTCGGTGAACGACCTTGCCGCCTCGTTTCAGCAAACGGTCTGCGGCATCCTTTCTCCGCGGCTTATGCGTGCGGCGGAGGAGTACGGTTACAAGACCATCGTGCTGGCCGGCGGGGTTTCGGCAAACTCCGGTCTGCGCACCCGGGTAGAACAGGATTGCAGGGAGCGCGGCTACACCCTTTATGTACCGCCGCTTGCGCTGTGCGGCGACAATGCCGCCATGATCGCTTCGCAGGGATATTACGAATTTTTAGCGGGCCATACAGCAGGATTTGAGCTGAATGCAGTGGCTTCTCTGCCCATAGATGCCGCTGCTTTGACGGACAGTTGATGCTGTTTGTATACCACAGGCGGACAAGTTATGAAAAAAATGAAAATTGATGATTTTTTAACGATTCTGCCTTGCAAAAAAGTACCATTTGGTCTATACTTATAGCTGTGGAAATTTTCAGTTTTTCATTTCAAGAATTGAAAGGAGACCCCTTAAATGCTGACAAACAACAAAAACGTACTCAACTGGGTCGACGAAATGGTTGCTCTGTGCAAACCGGATAAAGTCGTCTGGATTGATGGCAGCGAGGAGCAGCTCAATGAACTGCGCGCAGAAGCTACCAAAACCGGCGAGATGATCCCGCTTAACGAAGAAGAGCTGCCGGGCTGCTACCTGCACCGTACCGCTGTCAACGACGTTGCGCGTGTAGAGGACAGAACCTTCATCTGCTCCAGAAAGAAAGAAGACGCGGGCCCGACCAACAACTGGTGCGACCCGAAAGAAATGTATGCAAAACTTACCCCGATGTATGACGGCGTCATGAAAGGCCGTACCATGTACGTCATCCCGTACTCGATGGGTCCGATTGGTTCTCCGCTTGCAAAAGTCGGTGTTGAACTGACCGACTCGATCTATGTTGTCCTGAACATGGACATCATGACCCGTATGGGCAAAGACGCGTTTGTCAACCTCGGCGATACTTCCAATGACTTCGTACGCGGCCTGCATTCCAAAGCAGACATTGATCAGGAGAAACGCTACATTGTCCATTTCCCGGAGGACAACACCATTTGGTCCATCAACTCCGGTTACGGCGGAAACGTCCTCCTCGGCAAAAAGTGCTTTGCGCTCCGTATTGCTTCCTATCAGGGCAAAAATGAGGGCTGGATGGCAGAGCATATGCTTATCCTCGGTATTCAGAACCCGAAAGGCGAAGTCAAATACATTACCGCTGCGTTCCCGTCTGCGTGTGGTAAAACAAACCTGGCCATGCTGGTTCCGCCGGAGGTTTATTCCAAAGACGGTTATAAGGTTTGGACTGTTGGCGACGACATTGCTTGGCTGAAACAGGGTCCGGACGGCCGTCTGTATGCTATCAATCCGGAGAACGGCTTCTTCGGTGTTGCACCGGGCACCAACGCAAAATCCAATCCGAATGCGCTTGCTTCGACTAAGAAGGGCACCATCTTCACCAACGTTGTCCTCAACAAAGACACCAATACGGTTTGGTGGGAAGGTCTCGATAAGAATCCGCCGGAAAATGCGCTTGACTGGAAAGGAAATCCCTGGAACGGCAAAGAGTCTGCTGAAAAAGGCGCTCATCCGAACAGCCGCTTCACCGCTCCGGCAAAGAACTGCCCGTGCATCAGCCCGGAATTTGACAACCCGAACGGTGTGCCGATTTCCGCTATGATCTTCGGTGGCCGCCGTGCAAAGACCGCTCCGCTGGTTTACCAGTCCTTTGACTGGACCCACGGCGTGTTCGTCGGCGCAACTATGGCTTCTGAAACCACCGCTGCCGCTGCCGGCGCAGTTGGCGTTGTCCGCCGTGACCCGATGGCAATGCTGCCGTTCTGCGGTTACCATATGGGCGACTACTTCCAGCACTGGCTCGATATGGGCGAGAAGCTCGGCGACAAAGCACCGAAAATCTTCAACGTCAACTGGTTCCGTCTTGACGATGAAGGCCACTTCATCTGGCCGGGCTTTGGCGACAACATGCGTGTCCTGATGTGGATTCTTGACCGCTGCGAGGGCAAGGTCGACGCAGTTGAGACCCCGATTGGTTACGAGCCAAAACCGGAAGATATTAACCTTGAGGGTCTTGACATTGATGTTGATGTTGTAAAAGGCCTGCTGGATGTTGACAAGGATCTCTGGAAAGAGGAAGCCAAGGGCATCCGCGAGTTCTTTGGCAAGTTTGGCGACAAGTTGCCGAAGGAAATGACCAAAGAGTTGGATGAACTTGAAGCTCGCCTGAACAAATAAGCCATAAATGCATTTTAATACCGGTACAGCATTGCTGTACCGGTATTTGTTCTCTCTAAAACATGAGGAAGGAACCCCAGTTATGAGAATTGCAATCCTTGGTTACAGCGGTGCGGGCAAATCCACGCTGACCCAAATGCTGTCCGGATATTATCGTTGCCCGGCTCTGTTCCTGGATCAAATCCAGTTTGAGCCTGGCTGGAAGGAACGGATAAAGCCGAAGCACGGCAGCTTGCCCGGCAGTTTTTGGATGAGAACCAAGGCTGGGTCATTGATGGAAATTATCCGTCTTTTTGTCAGGAGGAGCGGCTGGAACAGGCTGACCAGATTTTTTATCTTGCATTGAACCGCTTTACCTGTTTCCGGCGTGCTTACCGCCGGTTCCGGGTCAACAAAGGGCGGGTGCGTGACTGTATGGCGCCTGGGTGTGAGGAGAAGTTCGATTTTGCGTTTGCCAAATGGATTCTGCACGATGGGCGCAGCCGGAAATGCCGGAATTACTATCGGGAAGTTATCCATCGGTATCCGCAGAAAATAAAGGTGTTCAAAAACCAGAGGCAGGTTGACGCCTACCTGTCTGCGCTTGGAGTTTGACCCAACAGTAGTGCGAATGAGGAAGGTATTGTGCATAATTTAAACAATTTGAAAATGGATGGTTTTACCTACCAGGATTGGACGGCGTATTTTGTAAAAAATGGTGAACAACGGCTTTGCATTGATTTTTCACAGGAACAAGAGCTGCCTCAGCCTTTGCATGCCCTTGTTTTCCCTGCCATCCGGCTCTTTCAGGTTGGAGAAAGCTCAGAGGGAAAACACCTGTTGAAAACAGCGGAAGCGTTTGCAAATGCATTTGGCCAACCGGATTATCCGGAGACTGTGAAAGAGTTCATAAAAGAGGAAAATTGGCATTCCGCTTATTTGAAGAAGTATATGGACTTTCACAAGGTAAATGCGGCAGATGGTTCTCGGCTTCAAGGCGCCTTTCAAAAACTGCGTCGGCTGGGCGGTTTGAAGTGCGAGGTGAATGTTCTTGTCACTGCGGAGATGATTGCGCTCACCTTTTATAATGCGCTGGCAAATTGTACGGCCTCTTCTGCTCTGAAAAGCATTTGTGCTCAAATGCTTCACGATGAACTGCCCCATATTGTGTTTCAATCCTACACATTGGGGCATTTTAAAAACAATGCTGTGAGCCATCTTTGGAGAAAGACATTGATGTGTGGCGTATCCTTGCTGCTTTGGCTGCGCTTTCATAAAATCTATCAAGTCGGCGGATACGGGTTTTTGCGGTTTTGGCAGGAAAATTTTGGCTATCTTCGGCAATCTATTCAGCTGACAAAGAAGTTCGAAAAACAAAATCGCGCTTTTACTATGTAAATGTAAAAAAAGAGGTGCCGGGGCACCTCTTTTTTGTTACTGAAGGGCCTTCAGTGTGTATCCGTTCGCTCTCATATCGTCGATGACCCGGCCTAGTATTTCGGCATTGTCCTTAGACACTGCATGGAGCAGGTAGATAGCGCCTTCATGCTCCGCGCTGGTTACCTTTTCGTAGGCCTGCTGCGTACCGATTTGGTTATCCGGATCCCAGTCGGCGTAGGCGTAGCTCCAAAAAACGGATTTGTAGCCGAGCTGTTGAGTCAGTGCGAGGGTACGCTCTGAAAATTCACCCATTGGCGGACGGAACAGGGTCATTTCGTAGCCAAAATTGGTTTTGACAAATTCATGTAGCTTCATAATTTCATCCTTTGCCTCGTCGATGGAGACAGTTGGCATGGAAGGATGCGACCAACTGTGGTTGCCGACTACATGGCCTTCATCGATCATCCGCTGAACCAGCTCCGGGTTGCGGTTGACATAGTCATAGGTGACAAAAAAGACAGCCGGGCATTCTTTTTCTTTTAACGCGTCTAAAATCTGGCTGGTATAGCCGTTTTCATAACCTTCGTCAAAGGTTAAGTAGATGACCTTTTCCTGCTTTTCAATGAAATAGGCATCGTATTTTCCGTATAAGTCCTGGTACTGAAGACATCCGGTTGGACGGTTGCTTTCATCTTTATTGACGCCCTGACCCCAGCCTTTCTTAGTGTTGTCCAGGCTGTTGAGTACGGCAGTGTCTAAATCCGCAGGCTTGGTATTGGCGGTCTGGGAGCTGGGGGCGGAGTCGCTGGAGCTGGATTCCGATGAATCCGAGCTGCTGGGCTCCAGATCGCTGATGCCGTCGCTGATATCGCCGGAAATAGAATTGGAATCACTGGAATTCGAACTGGAAGAGTCGTTGTTTTTGCCGTTGTCACATGCGGTGAAGCTAAAGCTCAGTGCAAGGACAAGGCCGATGAGAGCAAGCCGTTTCATGGGCGTGAAAACCTCCAAACAATAAGATTGCGGTGCCGAAACTGGCCCGCACCTTTATTTTGTACGGTTTCACCGCAGTTATGAGTAATTTCTTTTACCGCTGGTGGAATTTATTTCAATGTTTCCACCCATACTAAAAAGGAAAAAAGGGGGCTTTTTCATGAAGTATGAATTTCAAATTGAAACCATTACCGGCCGTGAGATTTTGGATTCCCGCGGCAATCCGACCGTCAGTGCCGAGGTGCGGCTGAAAAATGGGCTTTCAGCGTCTGCAAGCGTTCCGTCCGGCGCTTCAACCGGCATGTTTGAAGCGTGCGAACTGCGCGACGGCGACCAAAAGCGTTACCAGGGCAAAGGTGTCCAAAACGCGGTTTCCCATGTTAACAACGAAATTGCCGGCGCCCTTGCCGGAAAGTGCGTGCTGGACCAGCAGGGGAACGACCAGATTATGCTCGACCTGGACGGCACTGAAAACAAAAAAGCGCTTGGGGCAAACGCCATTCTTGCGGTATCTCTTGCAATGGCAAAGGCGGGTGCCAAAGCGGTTGGCCTACCGCTGTACCGTTATCTCGGCGGCGTTTCGGCGGATACCCTTCCGGTTCCGATGATGAATATCTTAAACGGCGGTGCGCATGCCAAGAACAACATTGACATTCAAGAATTCATGATTATGCCGGTCGGCGCGCCAAATTTTGCTGAGGGCCTGCGGATGTGTGCAGAAATTTTTCACGCACTCGGCAAAAACCTCGCTTCGATGGGGCTTTCGACCTCGGTTGGCGATGAGGGCGGCTATGCGCCGAATCTGGAGACTGACGAGCAGGCCATTATGCTGCTGGTGGAGGCTATTACGTCAGCCGGGTATCAGCCGATGGCCGACGTCCGCATCGCTTTGGATGCCGCGGCAAGCGAGTGGTACAAAGACGGGCACTACTGTTTTCCCAAAAAGAACCGTAAGGTCACCCAACAGGAGCTCATTGATTATTTTGCCGGCCTGTGTGAACGCTATCCCATCGTTTCCATGGAAGATCCGCTTGCCGAAGAGGATTTCACCGGCTTTGAGGAAATGACCAAACGGGTGGGTGCAAATGTCCAAATCGTTGGAGACGATCTTTTTGTCACCAACACCAAACGGCTGCAAAAGGGCATTGATTCCGGCGCAGCGAATGCAATTCTGATCAAACCCAATCAAATTGGCTCCCTCACCGAGACCATCGCCGCCGTTCGTCTGGCGCAGCGCAAAGGCTATAACGCCGTCATCTCCCACCGCAGCGGTGAAACCGAAGATACCACCATTGCCGATCTTGCGGTTGCACTCAACGCTGGACAGATTAAAACCGGTGCGCCTTCCAGAAGCGAACGGGTCGCCAAATACAACCGACTGCTTCGAATTGAGCAGGAGCTTGGCAAACAGGCAAAATATCCGGGTATCAGCCCTTTTCAGCGTTAGGCAAATAATTTACAGGCATTTGTTGTTTTCGGTTGCAGAATACGGCGCTATTGACGGTTCACCGCAATAGATTGTTGAGAGCCGTATTAGAAGCCGCTGTGTCGATGCGGGAATTCTTCCTTTTTGTTTTGGAATACAAAAAGCCACTTCCCAAAAAGGGAAGTGGCTTTTGCTTTGATGCAAAACTATTATTTTGCCTGGTTTTCCAATGAAGCGCGGATGAAATCCGCAAACAGCGGATGCGGACGGTTGGGGCGGGACTTAAATTCCGGATGGAACTGAACCCCAATGAACCATGGATGATCCGGCAGTTCCACAATTTCCACAAGCCGCTCGTCCGGCGAAAGCCCAGAGAGGACCAGACCGGCAGCCTGTATGGTCTTGCGGTATTCATTGTTGAATTCATAACGATGGCGGTGACGTTCATAAATCAAGTCTGCATTGTAGATGGCCTTGACGCGGGACCCCTCTGCCAGCTTGCAGGGGTAGAGGCCAAGGCGCATGGTACCGCCCTTTTCGGTGATTTCTTTCTGCTCCGGCATAATGTCGATGACCGAATGGGTGCCGCTTTCGTCGAACTCACTGGAATTGGCGTCGGTGTAACCGACAACACCGCGCGCAAATTCGACAACCGACATCTGCATACCAAGGCAGATGCCGAAGAGAGGAATTTTATGCTCCCTTGCATAGCCGATGGTGCTGACCATTCCTTCAATGCCGCGTTCACCGAAACCGCCCGGTACAATAATGCCGTCACAGCCCGCCAGCTTTTCCGCGACGTTGGAAGGATCAATCTCCTCAGAGCTGATCCAGCGGATGTCCACTTCCGCGTCGTTCGGAATACCGCCGTGGCGGAGCGATTCTGCAACCGAGAGGTAGGCGTCCGGCAGCTCGACATATTTGCCAACCAGACCAATGGTGACCTTTTTGGTTGCTGCTTTGACCTTTTCCACCATGGTAACCCACTCGGTGTGATCCGGCTTGCGGTTTTCCAAACGGAGGTGATAGCAGACGGCGTCAGCAATGCCTTCGTTCTCCAGCATGAGCGGGACTTCGTAAAGGCTGGGCGCCGTTAGATTCTGGATGACGTCCTCTTTGCGGACGTTGCAGAACAGTGCAATTTTTTTCACCATATCCTCCGGCAGTTCCATTTCGGAACGGCAGATAATGAGGTTTGGCTGAATGCCGAGAGAGAGCAACTCCTTAACCGAGTGCTGGGTCGGCTTGGATTTCAGTTCGTTGGAACCGGAGATATAAGGGACCAGTGTTACATGGACGAAAATGGCATTGTCGCGGCCAAGCTCGGTAGACGCCTGGCGGATGGCTTCAAGAAACGGAAGGCTTTCAATATCGCCGACCGTTCCGCCGATTTCGGTAATGACAACGTCGGTCTCGTCGTTTTTGCCCACCCGGTAAATACGGTCTTTAATTTCGTTTGTAATGTGCGGAATGACCTGAACGGTACCGCCCAAATAATCACCGCGGCGCTCCTTGTTGAGCACATTCCAGTAAATTTTGCCGGTGGTGACATTGGAATTCACCGAAAGGCTTTCGTCAATGAAACGCTCGTAATGGCCAAGATCCAGGTCGGTCTCGGCACCATCGTCCGTGACAAAAACTTCCCCATGCTGGTATGGGCTCATGGTGCCCGGGTCCACATTGATGTACGGGTCAAACTTCTGCATGGTCACGCGGTAGCCCCTGTCTTTGAGCAGGCGGCCAATCGAAGCGGCGGTAATGCCCTTGCCCAGCCCCGATACAACACCTCCGGTCACAAATATGTACTTCACTGCCATACTCCCAAAAACCTCCACTAAAATTTTGTCCCCACAATAAGATAGGCTTGTCCGGGAAAGACGAGCCTACGGTTGCAACTTGATTGCGGAAAATATGATCGTTTTTATTTTACCTTTTTTTTGCCTGTAATTCAACTGGAAATCATAACTTTTTTCATTCAGGGACAGAAAAACGCGGAAAATGGCAAAATCCCCCATGTTTTCAAGAAAAAAAGAGCCAGCCTTTCTTACGCAGGTATCCCAGGAATGCGGAAGGCGCTTCGATCGAACCGAAAAAAGCAGCCCGTTTGCAATTTTCTCAAAACGGGCTGTTTTTTCCAATTTCCGCCAGAAAAATATTTTCAGTGGAAAGGCGTTTGGTCAGGTAAGGAGAGGGCGGCACCGAAAGGGTCAGCTCTTTGCTGGGATCATCCTCAATGGGAATCCGCATGGAAAGGGTAGTACCCTCGTAAGGTTCACTTGTAATGATGCAGATGCCGCCGTGCGCCTCCGCAACCTCTCTGACAACAGTAAGCCCCAGTCCATTTCCGGTATAGGAAGGAGACGCCTTCTGGGTGTTTGTATAAAATGGGTCGAATACATAAGGGAGTTCTTTCGCCGGGATGCCAACGCCTTTGTCACTAATGGTAATGACAAAGGACTCTCCCTGCTTCCGGAGCGAGAAGGTGATGATGTTGTTGAGGTCTGAAAAAACACAGCTGTTGTGAATTGCGTTGAGAATCGCGACGGTCAGCCTGCTGGCATCAATTTGGGTGTAGACAGGCTCCTCAGTAATGCTGCAGCGAAACTCAATACTGGAAGAGGAGAGCAAACGCTGGATATTGTCGGCCAAGGCCAGGCAAAATTTGTTGAGCAATACACGTTCTTTCTGTAAAGGCACCCCCATGGTAAGCCCGTAATGCTCGCCAATATTAATGTTTGCGCGCATAATGCTGTAGCAGTTGTAGGACAGACTGTTCAGATAAACAAGCTCCTCATACATATCCTTTTTGTCAAAGGTATTAGCCAGTACGCTGATGACGTTGAAAATACCGAACAACGCGCTGCGGTAGGTCTGCGAGTTGATGGCAGAAAGGGTATCAGCCGTCGAATTGGCCGAAGGCGGTTTTTCTCTGAGATGCGCGGACACCACAGCAATAAACCTGTTTCCATCACGCACCGGCTGAAAGGAGAGTTCCACCTGATGCGGAGAGGCGTATACAAAGGTAATTTGACAGTTTTCCCCTGCAAGAATCATCCGGGCGATATCGCTGAAATCCACATGAGGAAATACCGCGCTCAAGCGAGGTGCGCACCGGTCCCCTAAGGAAAAGGCCTTTTCCAAAGCGGCGGCGTTCTCCCACAAGACGTTTAAGTGCCCGTCGCAGGCAAAAACAGGGCTGGGAGCATCCTTGTAAAGAGCCTCAATCAGAGCCAGTGTGCCCTGTTTCATATTGGAATGATCATTCATCAAAATTATGGTACCTCGTTATTTAACAATATATATTACTATTATATCGAATTGGGTCGAACATGTAAACTTAAAAATTGCGTTATGAAGCCGGCCGGTCCGCTTTTAATGGGTTTTATAGAAAAATTGCATATCCCACCAAAAAAAATCATAGATTTATGAAGTTGCCCCTTGAAAAGCGGCAGGATTTTTGATAAAATAATATCAAAACATATTGGAGGTTACTGAATATGGCTATTAAAGTTGGTATTAATGGTTTCGGCAGAATTGGCCGCCTCGTTTTCCGTGCTGCTGTCAGCCAGCCGGATGTTTATGAGGTTGTTGGCATCAACGATCCGTTCATCGATGTTGATTACATGGTATACATGACCAAGTATGACACCATGCATGGCCAGTTTGATGGCACCGTTGAAGTAAAAGACGGCAAATTCACCGTCAACGGCAAATCCATTGAAGTTTACGCTTGCATGGATCCGAAAGAGATTCCGTGGAAAGACTGCGGCGCCGAGTACGTTGTAGAGTCCACCGGCGTTTTCACCACCATGGACAAGGCTGCTGCTCACTTTGAAGGCGGCGCAAAGAAGGTTGTTATTTCTGCTCCTTCCAAAGATGCTCCGATGTTCGTTATGGGTGTTAATAACGACAAATACACCTCTGATATGAACATTGTTTCTAACGCATCCTGCACCACCAACTGCCTGGCTCCGCTTGCTAAAGTTATCAACGATAACTTCGGCATTGTCGACGGCCTCATGACCACCGTTCACTCCACCACCGCTACCCAAAAGACCGTTGACGGCCCTTCCAAGAAAGACTGGAGAGGTGGACGTGCTGCTGCCGGCAACATCATTCCTTCTTCTACTGGTGCTGCAAAAGCGGTTGGCAAGGTTATTCCGGAACTCAACGGCAAGCTGACTGGTATGGCATTCCGCGTTCCGACTTTGGACGTTTCTGTTGTTGACCTCACCGTCAACCTCGCAAAAGCTGCTTCTTATGAAGAGATCTGCGCTGCTGTTAAAGCTGCTTCTGAGGGCCCGATGAAAGGCATTCTCGGCTATACCGAAGATGCTGTTGTTTCTTCTGACTTCCTCACCGACGCCAGAACCTCCATCTTTGACGCAACCGCTGGTATTGCCCTGACCGACAAATTTGTCAAACTCGTTTCCTGGTATGACAATGAGTGGGGTTATTCCAACAAAGTGTTGATGCTCATCAAACACATGTACAGCGTTGACCACAAATAAGCTTTTGAGAAACTGAAAAAGAGAGCGGGTTTTCCGCTCTCTTTTTTTGTTTTCAGCAATTCATTGATATTATGGGTTTCATTTCCATTCTAACTTGTAAAGGAAGCTCCTATGACAACCGAAGAAATTAACAAAATAGCCATGCAGCAGTCGGCGGTTGAACTTGGCTGCAAAACGGAAGATTTTTTCCAAAATGAGAACAAGCTGGTTTCTTCTGTTTGTTCTAATAAGGCAAGAAGTCATTTGTAGCTTCCTTTTTCCAGCCAGATTATTTCCTATGGATCGAATGCAGTAACATCTGTTAAGTAAGGATGTCAAATGGCATATTGACCATTATAAAATCCCAGGTTGTTTTGAAACGCCAAATATCAACCTGCTTGCACAAAAACTTGCGCTATATAGGCTTTCACTTTGCTTTATGGCGGAATATTTTTTTGCCGGATATACAGACACTTTGTCCGCTTCATTGTGACTATAAAATAAAAAAGCTGCTGCCGGAGGATTTTTCAAACCTTTATACGCCTGAATGGAGCAACGCGCTTTCTCCTGCGCGCCCGCAAGATGACGTGCTTGGAATGGGAGCTTACCATAACGGCAAATTAATTGGTTTGGCTGCATGCTCAGCGGATTGTGAGCAAATGTGGTAGATTGGCATTGACGTGCTTCCGTCTTATCGCCGGCAGGGAATTACATCTGCGCTGACAAGCCGCTTGGCCCTGGAAATACTGGCTTTGGAAAAAGTGCCGTTTTATTGTACTGCGTGGTCAAATCTTTTTTCTGTCCGCAATGCAATCAAAAGCGGGTTCCGACCCGCATGGGTTGAGCTTACAGCAAAAGACTAGGCGTTTGTTGAACGGCTGAACAGTACCCGGAAATAGTTTTAATATGTTTTAAGCATTGTATTTGCTGGACGAAACTAATGGCTTTACAAGGGAAAGGGCCGGGAAATTTCCCAGCCCTTTTTGGTTACTTCATCATGTAGGCAACGTTTTCCATCACGTTTCCAATGGTTTTCATGGCTTTGCCGGCGCTTTTTTTCATGATTTTGCCTCTGCTTTTCTTGGCCTTCATGACATAGGCGGCTGTACCGACCGCCGCACCGATTGCTACACCTTTGCCCACTGCGCTGATAAATTGGTTCATGGGAATCCCTCCTGCGTTTATGATTCAATTTGATTTTGTTTTTGCAGTTTTATTGTTGCCTGTCTCGCCGGAAAGATTCCTGTGATTCTTTGCCAATCTGTGTTTGTAGAATGATTTTTTATTCGACTTTTATGATTTTACTTTTTGGGTATTCAGCCGTTAAATGGTAAGATGGATAACAAAAATCCTTTATTCATCATTTGCTTACTTCTCTATGTTATTATAGTATAAAATTCTGTCAAAAGAATACCGATTTTTGCGGAATGTGAAGTGTTCAAACAAATTTTGGAATGTTTGTTTTTGTGTGTTGAATTTTTTATATTTTACAGACAGCCCGTATCGTTTTTCGCATAAAGGCCGCGGTTCACTCGGCACAGTGCCCAGTGGATTTTTCGTCCATGGATTTGTATTTTGGTGAACTTGGCGCTGCGTTTTTGGAAACGAAAAAGGAGGATCGGACGATGGATATGAACCAATTTTCACTGGTAAAACATGACCCGGAAATATTGAAGCTGCTGGCAACCACCGAACATAAGGCCGCCGCGCAATGGGCGCTGGATTGCCTGAACCGTGTGCTCCCTGTTTTTGAAGGAAAATACCCGGATGAAAAAATCCCCATGCATGCGGTTCAAATTTTGAAAGACTGGATGAACGATAAAATACCCATGTGGGAAGCGCGAAAGTATTGCTGGACAGTGCTGAAGCTCGCAAGGGAATTGGAGCCGCAGGACAAGGCTAGCTGTCAGATTGTCCGCGCGGCAAGCCACTGTCTGGCCACCTGTCATGTGCCTACCCATTCGGAGGGAACGGCGATGTATGCCATATCTGCCATACAGCACTTGAATCGGGAAAAAAGCAAAGCGGATACGATTGCGCGGATGGAAAGCGAAAGGCAATGGCAGATGAAACGTCTGCTGGAACTCCGAGAGAAATCAGTTTCAAATGCACCGGTACATCCTTAAGTATGGGAAACCTTTTATCTACGTTTTACACAAGAATACCTGGAGAAAAATATTTGATTTTATAGATATTGTCTGCCAATGAATTCCGAGGTTTTTTACGGGCCTGTTCCCACCGGGAAAATTGCCAAAACGGCAAAAAAATACTATAATAGTTCTGGTCAATTCGTAAAAAACGAGGCGGGCTGTTTTATGGTTTTGCCTTTTTGCAGTTCGCTGTTTCTTTTCTTATAATAAATACAGATGGAGGAAATCAATGAACCAGAAACAATCGCTGGTTGCGGCAATTCATGATCTTTCCGGTTTCGGCCGGTGCTCCCTTTCCGTTATCCTGCCCTGCCTTTCGGCAATGGGGATTCAGGTGTGTGCAGTGCCAACGGCGGTGCTGTCCTCCCACACCGGCGGGCTGGGGGAGGTAGAATTCCGCGACCTCACCGACTATATCCGCCCCGCGCTCGAACACTACAAGCGGCTTGGCCTTTCGTTTGACTGCGTTTACAGCGGCTTTTTGGGCTCGGTGGAGCAGATTGACCACTGCCTTGCCTTTCTTGCGGCTTACCCAGAGGCTTTTAAGGTAGTAGACCCGGTGATGGGCGACCACGGCAAAGCCTACCGCACCTGCACCGGCGAAATCCGCACCCGTATGGCGGAGCTTGTTTCCAAAGCGGATTTGATTACCCCCAATACGACCGAAGCATCCATGCTTTTGGGCGAACCCTTTCCCACTGCTCCCATGACGCAGGGGATGGCGAAATCCTGGCTGCTGCGCCTGTGTAAGCTGGGGCCGAAATATGTGCTGATTACCGGCGTCGAAATGGCGGATGGCGAAATTGCAAACATCGGCTATGACAGTGAGCGCAGTGCGTTCTGGCGTGTTGACTGTGACTACGTTCCCGCAAGCTATCCCGGCACGGGCGACATTTACGCCAGCGTCATTGTCGGATCGCTTCTTTCCGGAGACAGCCTGCCGATTGCGATGGAACGCGCCACCCGTTTTTTGGAGCTTGTCATCAAGACGACCTTCAGCTATGGGACCGACACACGGTATGGGGTAATGCTCGAACGCAACCTTGCTTGGCTGACCCAGCTTCATTCTTTGAAGGGGTATCATTTAATGTAGGAGAGGATTCCCAGTGAGCAGTTCCAAGAAATTTACCCTGTATGACATTGTTGTTGTCGGTGTCATGGCAGCAATCGTTTTTGCGCTGACCTATTTTATCCGCATCGAAATTCCAACCCCGGCAGGACCCACCAACCTGAAGCTTGCAAATGCCTTTATCCTGCTGGCGGGCATGTTGTTCGGCGGCCTGCGCGGCGGCCTTGCGGGCGGTATTGGCTCCATGATTTTTGACCTTATCAACCCGGCGTATATTACGTCTGCACCGTTTACCCTCATTTTCTTCTTTA
This sequence comes from Clostridiales bacterium, assembly GCA_003150405.1. Lineage (GTDB taxonomy): Bacteria > Bacillota > Clostridia > Oscillospirales > Ruminococcaceae > Metaruminococcus_A. The sequence continues at coordinate 43,263 of QAMM01000009.1, read as the reverse complement.
TGATGGGTTTTGTCTGCGGCGTTGTTTCCGGTATCGGTGAGAAAAAGGGAAACCAGCCGCTTTGGAACGTCATCGGTGGTATTGCGGGTGCCGCAACCTATTTTGTGCTCCACATCGGCAAGAGTGTCATTGAACTGGTACTCGCCGGAAGCGACCTTAGTGCGGCGCTTGTAGCCTGCTCCACCAAAATGGTGACGTCCGGCATCAATATCGTTACCGGCGTTATCATTGCCGCCCTGCTGGCACCGGTACTTAAAATGGCGGTTGTCCGCACCGGCGTTTATCAGAAGATGGCGCATAAATAAAAAGTGGTTAAAAAACCGCCGCAGAATCAATCTGCGGCGGTTTTTACTTTGAGCATTAAAGCGGGATGAAGGAAGTCCTTGTTTTGCAGGACGGCATCGGCCTGTTCCGCGGGCTTCCATTCAGCAATGTATTTTTGCTGGACGGGGATATACTTCTGCTTGTACTTTTCTAAAAAAGAATAACCGTATTTCGGTACGTCCCGGATAGCCGCCCGCCTCAGGACCTCGTCAAAACCGATCTCCAGAAAAATGCGGTAATCCAGATACTCGACGAGGGGTTCGCGGAACAACAAAACTCCTTCCAACAAAACGATAGTGCCGTTGTCAATTCGGTAATGCCGCTCATTTTCATAGCGGTCGGTATCCAAATTCAGGCAATATACAGTTTTGTGCAGGAATCCGTTCCGCTTCAGCGGGATAATCACTTCTTCCAGCAATCGTGGGATATCAAATGCGTGCTGGTAATACGCACCAATTTCATCATCGCCGGTCGCTCGGATATGGGATGGGTTGTGGTAATCGTCCAGGTGAAGAACCTGACAGGAAATGCCCTTTGCAGACAAATACCGGGCAAAATTCGCGGCAAATGTTGTTTTGCCGGAGGTGTCCACGCCGTTGATGCCTGCAATTCGGGCGTTCTTGTTTTGCATGTCTTCCCATAAGCGCTGGTAAAGTTGGCACAGAAAAATTTGCTTTTCAATTTCTGCTGTGTCAGCGGCGGGAAAGGTGGCCAAAGAAGCATCCCGACTACCATAGCCGTAGGTTGCTGCGACCGAGGGAATATGATTTTTTGTGGCTGCCTTAAAATCGAAAGCGGTGTCGCCAATTACGATACAGTTACCGCCATACCGCTCGATGATTTTTTGAATTGCTGCTGTTTTAGAAGAAAATTGTTTTGTGCTTATAAGAAAATCGAAATAGGGGTGAATCCCAGTTTTGTCCAGTACAAGCCGGATATATTCGATGCTGCCGTTTGAACAGATGCACAGCTGGTGTCCTTGTTGAGACAAATTTCTCAAAAGCTGCGGGATGCCAGGATAAAGCCTATCAGTTTGGATGGCGCCGTGCTCCAGTTCCCGCAGACGCTGTTTGAACTCCTCCTGCCCAGCCAAATGGGGGAAAAGAAACGAAATAATGGCGTCCGACGTTTTGCCGATCTGTTGTAAGACTGTTGGTTTCTGTGGAACAGGCTGCCCAAATTCTTCTGCTGCTTGTTTCAGAACAGAATAAAAGGATGTTCCGGTCTGGTATAGGGTTCCGTCCAGGTCGAATATAAGTGTCAAAGCTGCCCCCCTTTTTGATTTGACCTTATTATACCACACACAGGCCGCAGACCTACAACTTAAATGAAAAACGGTTCCTATTTTTCGCAAATGATGCAATGCTCTCTCAGCCGCCTGGAGCTTTGCTTTGGCACGCGGCGTGTAGTTATCATGAACGGCGCATAAGCATCAACAATAAATTGTGCGTTACCGTGTTCTACACGGAACAATGTCCTCCCAAGTCGGACGAATGACGTATTTGTACTCCGCGGAATGCTGCATCGTTACTTGTGCTTCGCATAAATCGCGTTTGACTCGTGCGGCCATGCACTGTGAGGTTGTGGTACTGCAGTCTGCCATCATCGGCGGAGTGTTTTTTTAAGGAAACGCCGTTTCCAACGCCCATCTGCGATCGTTTGTCTGGACGCTTGGAAAAAGGTGCGGGTGAAACATGGAATATCGTCTGGCAAAGCAATCCCCGGAAAACAAGGGCCGCTCTTTCGAAAGCGGACGAATGGAATCCTGCGCCGTTTCTTGTATTTTTGTCCGAAATATGGTTTAATGAAGGTAACAAACCATCAGAAAAAGGGAAATGAACAATGGATATTATCAATGCAAAAATTATGACTATGGAAGAGGTCGATTATGAAAACGGGTATGTCACCGTGCAGGACGGCATGATCGCTGCCGCCGGTGATATGTCCGCCTATACGCCGTCCGGCGGGGAAGTGGTTGACGCCGCTGGGGCGCTGCTGCTGCCCGGATTCATTGATGCGCACAGCCATCTCGGCATGTGGGAGGATTCCCTCGGCTTTGAGGGGGATGACGGCAACGAGGACACCGAGCCGGTCACGCCGCAGCTTCGTGCAATCGACGCGGTCAATCCAATGGACAAATGCTTCCGGGAGGCGGCTGCGGCAGGTGTCACCACGGTGCTCACCGGGCCGGGGAGCGCCAACCCCATTGCGGGAAGCTGGTGCGCCGTCAAGACCTGCGGCCGCCGCGTCGACGACATGATTCTCGACCCGGCTGTCGGCATGAAATTTGCACTTGGGGAGAACCCGAAAAGCGTCTACCACGGCAAAAACCAGACACCGGTCACCCGGATGGCAACCGCCGCTCTTATCCGTGAACAGCTCACCAAGGCGCAGCGTTACCTCAACGACAAACGGCTTGCCGAGCAGAACAGTGAGGATTATGACGAGCCGGAGTTTGATATGAAGTGCGAGGCGCTTATCCCGGTACTGAACCATGAGATGAAGGCCATTTTCCACGCCCACCGCGCAGACGATATTTTTACCGCGCTGCGGATTACCAAAGAATTCAACCTCGATACCGTGCTCATCCACTGCACCGAGGGCTACCAGATTGCTGATCTGCTCAAGGAAGGGGGGGCAAAGGTGGTGACCGGGCCGTTTCTGTGCGACCGTTCCAAACCGGAGCTCTCCGGGCTTGACCCCAAAAATCCCGCGCTTTTGTGGGAGGCAGGGGTGGAAAACGCCATCTGCACCGACCATCCGGTCACGCCGATCCAGTACCTGCCGCTCTGCGCGGCGGTTGCAGCGGCAGAGGGGCTGCCCTACCGCAATGCGCTTGCGGCCATTACCAGCATTCCGGCGAAGCTGTTTGGTTTGGAGGACCGCGTCGGTTCCATTAAGGCGGGCAAGCAGGCGGATTTGGCACTGTACCGGAGCGACCCGCTCGGCGTCTGTGCCCGCCCTGCTATGGTTTGGGTGAACGGAAAGAAGGTTGTAGGATGAGAGAGCTTGATACGGCGCTGATTGCGCAGGAGGTCCGCCGTCTTTGCATTGAAGCGAACAAGGTGCTGCCGTGCAGCCTTGCAGACACCATTTCAGCGTTTCAGAAAAGCGAGCGCAATCCGCTTGCCAAGGAAATTTTGGGGGATTTGGAGCGCAATTTGGACGCCGCTAAGGAGCTGGATATTCCCATCTGCCAGGACACCGGCATGGCGGTCTGTTTCATCGAGGTCGGGCAGGAGGTCCATCTCACTGGGGAACCCTTCGAGGATGCGGTCAACCGCGGTGTCCGCGAGGGATATCTGGACGGCCTGCTGCGCTGTTCCATCGTGAAAGACCCTCTGCGCCGGGTCAATACCGGCGATAACACCCCGGCAGTTATCCACACCCGTATTGTTCCGGGGGATAAGGTGCGCATTCTGGTGGCGCCAAAGGGTTTTGGCAGTGAGAACATGAGCAAAAGCAGGATGTTCACCCCCTCCGCCACGCCGGAGGATATCGTTAATTACGTGGTGGACTGTGCCCGTGTTGCCGGGAGTAATCCCTGCCCGCCGATGGTGGTCGGCGTTGGTATCGGCGGCGATTTTGAGTATTGTGCCACCCTCTCCAAAAAGGCGCTCTGCCGGGATACCGCACTTCGCAACCCCGATCCGTTCTATGCGGATCTGGAAGCCAAGATGCTTGCGGGTATCAATGCGCTGGATATTGGCCCGCAGGGCTTCGGCGGGGACACAACCGCCCTCGCGGTCAACATTGAGCAGTACCCCACCCATATCGCCGGGCTTCCGGTGGCGGTCAACATCGGCTGCCATGTAACCCGGCACGCAGAGGCAGTACTGTAGCGGCTGCACGCTGTTTGGCGGCTGTGTCGCCGCTGCTTTGAACAGGTGTGATCGCAGGACAGCGGCCGCAAAACATGTCTTTCGGCAGGTTGTGTGCAGAAGCGCAGGATTGCGCCTGAATCAGCGAATGGCCTGCCGTCTGGTGGAAATTTCATTCCCGCAGACGGTTGGAACCGAATTATCAGAAAGAAGAATAAAATGAAACTGACTTATATTTGCCCCTGCCATTTTGGCCTTGAGAGCGTTCTTTCCGGGGAAATTAAACGGATGGGCGGTGAAGAAATTTCTGTGACCGACGGCAAGGTTGCCTTTGAGGGCGGAGAGGATCTGCTCGCGCGGGCAAACCTCACCCTCCGCACTGCCGAGAGGGTGCTCATCAAACTTGGCGAGTTTCCGGCCCGCACCTTTGACGAGCTGTTTGAAGGCACCAAGGCGCTGGGCTTTGAGGACTTCATCGGTGCTGCAGACGCCTTTCCGGTCAAGGGCTACTCCCTCAACTCCCAGCTCAAAAGCGTACCGGACTGCCAGAGCATCGTCAAAAAAGCGGCGGTAGAGGCGCTGAAACGCGCTTACGGCGTGTCCTGGTTCGAAGAGACCGGCCCGACCCATCAAATCCGCTTTTCGATTTTTAAGGATATCGCTACCATCATGCTGGATACCTCCGGCGTACCGCTGCACAAGCGCGGCTACCGCCAGCAGGCGGGTGAAGCGCCCATTAAGGAAACCCTTGCCGCCGGTATGCTGGACCTTGCGCGCATCTACCCGGACACCTGCTTCTGCGATCCGTTCTGCGGTTCCGGCACCTTTGTCATTGAGGCAACGACCAAGGCGCTTAACATCGCGCCGGGGCTTAAGCGTACCTTTGCGGTGGAAAAGTGGGGGCTTTTGAGATCATCGGTCTTTGAGCAGGAGCGTGCCCGTGCTTTTGATCTCATCCGCCGGGATGCATCCTTTGAAGCGTTTGGCATGGACGCCGACGAGCAGGCGGTAGAGCTTACCCGCGCCAATGCCAAAAAGGCGGGAATTTCTGCTCGTATCCGCCTGAAATGCGCCCCTATTGCGGAATTTACTCCGCCGGGGGAGCGCACCGTTGTGGTCACAAATCCGCCCTATGGCGAGCGGATGCTGGAAATCAAGCAGGCGCAGGCCATCTACCGCAGCATGGGCGAGCGGTTTACCGGGGATGGGCGTTACTATATCATCTCCCCGGATGAAGAATTTGAACGATATTTCGGGCGGAAGGCGGTTAAGCGCCGCAAGCTCTACAACGGCATGCTCCGCTGCCAGTACTATATGTACTATTAACCGTTGGATTCGAGTTCGCTTCGGGAAATGTTGACAATTTGTGACAAATGTGTTATTGTTTTAACGTAATCGGGGGTGCTGCATGAAATTGCGGCTGAGAGATGGCATGAAATCGGCCTGAGTCCCTTTGACCTGATATGGATAATGCCATCGTAGGAAAGATTTACGTTTCACAATTCGTTAAATCAATCTGTGACCGCATGGCAAGCCATGCGGTTTTTTCGTTGGTGTGTCCTGACTTTTTTAAAAAGAAAGGAAAATGCACAAATGAATCCGAAAACCCGCAGACTCACAGAAAGCGCGCTTCTCATCGCACTTGGCACCGTGCTCGCGCTGCTCACCAACTATCTTCCGTTTCTGAACCTCCCGTACGGCGGTTCCATCACTATTTTTTCAATGGTGCCGCTCATCATTCTGGCCTTCCGCTACGGCATCCGCTGGGGCTTTTTCTCCGGCATTGTCTTTGGTGTACTGCAAATGGCCATTGGCGCCACGACCGGTGTTTTTGCCGGCGCGGAGCTTTACGTCGTCGTCTTTTCCATCCTGCTGGATTACCTTGCCGCCTATGCGGTGATTGGTCTTGCACCGATGTTTAAAAACCGCATCTCCAATCCTTTTCTTGCGGTTGGCGTTGGCACTTTTGTGGTCTGCCTGCTTCGCTATGTCGTCCATGTTCTTTCAGGCGCCATTCTCTTTGGTTCCTATGCGGAATGGTATTTTACCGAAGGCGGTTTCCCCACCGACATGGGCGCGTCTATTCTCAGCTCCTTCTCCGGTACGGCGTTGTCCTGGGTGTACTCGGTTATCTACAACGCCATGTATATGGTGCCGGAAACCATCATCACCGTTGTCGGCGCAGTGCTCATTATGGCGGTTCCTGCCATTCGCAATAAGGCGTTTGACAAAGCGGTATAAAGTCGGAATATACAAACAAAAAGAAGCCCCGAGGGGCTTCTTTTTAATTGGCAGGAAAGCGCCTGCCGAACCTGTTCCAGGTCTTTGCTGCACAATAAGGGCAACAATTCGGTTAGCCGTCCCGGGGATAAATCCTACCAGCGGAACGCAAGCAAAAGGTGAATGAGGTCATCGTCAAAACGCTTGCGGATTGATTTTGCCGGATTCCCGCCGACGATGATATAGGGTTCTACATCCCACGCGACCACCAAATATGCGGCGATAATGGCTCCGTCTCCAATGTGAACGCTCGGCAGAATCAGGCATTCCCGGCCGAACCATGCATCATTCCCAACAATAGTTTTCCCCTTGCGGGGAAGCTGTTCCAAATGTGTCGGAACCCGATCAACCCAGGCACCACCGAAGACAGCAAAGGGATAGGTGCTCACACGGTCTATCCGGTGGTTGGCGCTGCCTATAAGGAATCGGGTGCCGACGGCATGGAACAGGGATGCCGGTGCGGTGTTTTTCTGCCATTTGAAACAGAGCTGTTTTTGTCAGGATACACGAAAACTTCCGCCTAAGTTTTGGTTTTTTTCGTCGGAAAAAATTTATTTTTGCCTTGACAGCCTCTATGTGGGTATAGTATAATATCAACTGTAAAGAAAAACACTTTACATGCAGGTGGTGAAACGATGAAGGGCAAGGATTTGAATATTGCGCTGCTGTTCGACTTCTACGGTGAAATGCTTACCGACAAACAGAAGGACGTCATCGACCTGTATTACAACGAGGACCTTTCCCTTGCGGAAATTGCCGAGCATGAAGGTATTTCCCGCCAGGGTGTGCGGGACAACATCAAGCGCGGAGAATCCTACCTGCTGGAGCTTGAGGAAAAACTGCATTTTGTGGAAAACGACCGCGCTTTGCGCCGGATGCTCTCTGAGGTAAACGAGCTTGCAGGCGCCATTTATACGGTCAATGATAAATATGTTTACGACAATCGCATTAAGGAGCTTTCGCTCCAGATATGTAAACTTGTGGAACGCTACGGGGAAGAGGAGGAGAGCTGATGGCGTTTGAAGGGCTTTCCGATAAACTAAACGCGGCGTTCAAAAAGCTGCGTTCCAAAGGCAAATTAAGTGAAACCGACGTCAAAGAAGCTATGCGGGAGGTCCGTCTTGCGCTTCTTGAGGCGGATGTCAACTACAAAGTTGTTAAGGACTTTGTTGCAAAGGTAAGCGAGCGTGCTGTGGGAGAAGAGGTTTTAAAGAGCTTGACCCCGGCGCAGCAGGTTATTAAAATTGTAAATGAGGAACTTTGTGCCCTTATGGGCGGCGAGCAGAACAAAATTCGTTTTCCGTCCAAAGGCCCCTGCATTGTGATGATGGCGGGTTTGCAGGGCGCTGGTAAAACCACCCATGCAGCAAAGCTCGCGCTCCATTTTAAGGAGCAGGGTCATCGTCCTCTGCTTGCGGCCTGTGACGTTTACCGTCCGGCGGCGATTGAACAGCTCAAAGTTGTTGGTGAGCGCGCTGGTGTTCCGGTGTTCGAGGATGGGCAGGGTGACCCGGTGCAGATTGCGAAACACGCGGTTGCACACGCAAAAGATTATGGCCACGACCTGCTCATCATTGATACCGCTGGCCGTCTCCATATTGACGAGGCGCTCATGAAAGAGCTTGCCGACATCAAAAAAGAGGTCGAGCCAAATGAAATTTTGCTTGTTGTAGATGCCATGACCGGCCAGGATGCCGTCAATGTGGCGAAATCCTTTAACGATCAGCTTGAAATCAGCGGCGTGATTCTCACAAAGCTCGACGGCGATACCCGCGGCGGCGCGGCGCTTTCGGTGCTTGCCGTGACCGGGAAATCGGTCAAATTTGTCGGTACCGGCGAAAAGCTGGGCGATTTGGAGGTGTTCCATCCGGAGCGGATGGCCTCCCGTATCCTCGGCATGGGCGATGTACTCACCCTCATTGAAAAAGCGCAGACCACCATTGATGAGGATCAGGCCAAGCAGCTCGCCCAGAAAATGAAAGAAAACAGTTTTGATTTGAACGACCTGCTGGATCAACTGAAGCAGATTCAAAAAATGGGTCCGCTCAAACAGGTGCTCGGTATGCTGCCGGGCGTCGGCAGCCAGATTAAGGACGCCGACATTGACGACAGCCAGCTCCATAAAACCGAAGCTATTATTTATTCTATGACGCCACGGGAACGGGAAAAACCGTCGATCATCAATCCAAGCCGCAAACGGCGGATTGCCGCGGGCTGTGGGATGAGGGTGGAAGATGTCAACCGCCTGCTCAAACAGTTTGAGCAAATGCAGAAAATGATGAAGCAGTTTGGCAAAATGGGCGGCAAACGTGGACGCCGCCGGATGGCAATGCCCCCGATGGGCGGCTTTTAACACAGTTTATTAAGACTATGTCTTGATAGAATAAGGAACAAAGATTACAGGAGGTGACAGTTGTGGCTGTTAAAATTAGACTTCGCCGCATGGGCGCAAAGAAGGCTCCGTTCTACCGCATTGTTGTAGCGGATTCCCGTTACCCGCGCGACGGCCGGTTCATTGAGGAGATTGGTTATTATGATCCGACCAAAGAGCCGTCGGTTGTGAAAGTGGATGCGGACAAGGCAAAAGCCTGGATTGCAAACGGCGCTCAGCCAACCGACACGGTTAAGAAGATTCTCAAAGACAATGGTGCGCTCTAACCGGAGGAGAAGGTCATGAAAGATTTACTTGTTGCAATCGCTTCCGGTTTGGTTGAGGACAAGGACGCAGTCAGCGTTGTTGTTGACGAACCAAACGAGGAGGGCGTGGTGGTTTACCACCTGCATGTTGCTCCGGATGACATGGGAAGGGTTATTGGTAAGCAGGGCCGTATTGCAAAAGCGCTTCGCATTGTAATGCGCGCCGGTGCGAACCGTATAAACCAGAAAATCATGGTCGAGATTGACTAAGGCAAGTACAGCCCCGCTTTTGAAAGATGGCGGGGCTGCTGTCTATTTACTATGTATATGGGAAAGCTGTTTTTAGGCCCATACTTTTGAACCGAACCCAGTGAGGTGAACCAATGAGAAAGCAATATCTTGAAATCGGTCAGATTGTCACCACCCATGGTATTGCAGGCGAGGTCCGCGTCAAACCTTGGTGCGACGCTCCGGAGCTGCTCTGTGCATTTGACCGGCTGTTCTTTGACGGCGGCAGGCAGGCTGTATTCATTGAGCGCGCCCGCGTACACAAAAATGTTGTGGTTCTAAAGCTGCAAGGCGTCAACACAATGGATGACGCCCAAAAGCTCCGCAACCGGATTCTGTTTGCGGCGCGGGAGGATTTTGAACTGGAGGAGGGCACTTACTTTATCCAGGATCTGCTTGGCCTTGAGGTGCTGGATGCTGACAGCGGCAAACGCTACGGCATTATCTCAGACGTGACTCAGACCGGTGCGAACGACGTGTACCACATCAAGGGGGAGGACGGGAAGGAAGTGCTCATCCCGGCCATTGCCGATGTGGTGCTGGAAACTGATGTGGACGGCGGCGTTATGCGCATCCGCCCGCTTAAAGGACTGTTTGACGATGAAGATTGATCTTATGACCCTGTTTCCCGTCATGTGTGAAGCGGTCCTGCAGGAGAGCATCATCGGCCGGGCAATCAAAAACGGCCTGGTTGAAGTGCGCTGCCATAACATCCGCGACTATACGCTGGACAAGCATAACCGGGTGGACGATACCCCCTACGGCGGAGGCATGGGCATGGTGATGCAGGCGGAGCCGATTTACCGCTGTTATCAGGCCATTACTGCGGATTGTGCAGAGAAGCCGCTTACCATCTACCTCTCACCACAGGGGAGGGTGTTTTCCCAGCAGATGGCGGTGGATTTTTCAAAACGGGAACACTTGGTCCTGCTCTGTGGCCATTACGAAGGGGTGGACGAGCGGGTGCTGGAAGAAATTGTCGACATGGAGATCTCCATTGGCGACTATGTTCTCACCGGGGGGGAGCTTCCCGCTCTGGTTCTGGCTGACGCAGTGATCCGTCTCTGCAACGGTGTGCTTTCTGACCAGTCCTGCTTTGAGGAAGAAAGCCATTTTCACGGGCTTTTGGAATACCCGCAGTATACCCGGCCGGAAACATGGCACAATAAAAGCGTACCGCCTGTTTTGCTCACCGGGCACCACGCCAACATTGCTAAGTGGCGTTCGGAGCAAAGCCTGGAACGCACCCGGCAAAAACGCCCGGATTTGTACCATGCCTATATGGAAAAGAAATAAACGGTTCATAGGGCGGTGTATTATGTGCCTAATGTTGTGGAAATAATTGTAGTGAAAATGCACAAAGCCGCAATTTTGGAATTGACCTTTTATGAGCTAATAGCAGAAAAATCCTAAAATTGCTGGGTTTTCGGCAAAGAAAAGTTGACGTTTCTGCTCTTTGCCGCTTATAATGGTTATTGTTTTGAGAAACATATAGGGATACTTATCTATTGGAGGTTAGTACGCATGTACGTAAAAGAGGTCCAGGTTCAGAATCAGGTTGGTTTGCACGCTCGTCCGGCTACTTTCTTTATCCAGAAAGCAAACGAATACAAGTCTTCTGTCTGGGTAGAAAAAGAAGAACGCAGGGTTAATGCCAAAAGCCTTCTGGGTGTCCTTTCTCTCGGCATCGTCGGGGGGACAGGCATCAAAATCATTGCGGACGGCGCAGATGAAAAAGATGCAGTGGAAAATCTTGTCAAACTGGTAGAGTCTGGTTTTGCAGAGTAAGTTTTCGTAAAAAACCAATCGGGTACAAGTTTCTCCCCCTTCCGGCAAGTCCGGCGGGGGGATTGTTTTACTCATCGAAAAGGAGTGTCTCAGCTTGATTCAGAATCCACGTCTTCCATATCTGAAGCAAAGGGTACACAACCTTACCTTTGACCCCGGCGTCTATCTAATGAAGGACAAATCCGGCGAAATTATATATGTGGGCAAGGCAAAATCCCTGAAAAAGCGGGTCAGTAGCTATTTCAGGGAGAATGCGAACCATGATGAAAAGGTGCGTAAAATGGTTTCCCATGTTTACGACTTTGATTATATTGTCACCGACAGCGAGTTTGAGGCGCTGGTGCTGGAGTGCAGCCTCATCAAACAGCATACGCCGAAGTACAACATCCTGTTAAAGGATGACAAGGGCTACCATTATGTGATGATTTCGGCGGGGGATTTTCCAAAAATCTCGGCTCAGAAACAAAAGGTAGAAAACGGCGAATACCTTGGTCCTTACACCAGTTCGTTTGCAGTCAAGCAGTCGGTAGACGAGGCAAACCGCGTCTTTCTGCTGCCCACCTGCAACCGGAAATTTCCGCAGGAGTTCCGCAAAGGGCGCCCCTGTCTTAACTATTACATCAAACAGTGCATGGGCGTTTGCCGCGGACGGATTTCCAAAGAGGAGTACCGGGAGATTGTCGATCAGGCCGTCCGTTACATCCGCAGCGGCAGTGCGGATTCGGTCAAGCACCTCACTGAACAGATGGAGGCCGCCGCCGAGGCGATGGATTTTGAACGCGCTGCACGGTTACGGGACCGAATCCGCGCCATTCAGAAAATTGCGGAGTCCCAGAAAATCATCCGCTCCAGCGAGGTGGAGCAGGATATCATCGCCTTTGCGGGCGGGGAAAAGTACATTTGCTGTGTTGTGCTGAAATTCCGGGGCGGCCGCCTCGTGGATAAAGACACCCACCTGTTTTCAGATGCAGGAGAGGTTTCCGCTGTCCGGCAGGAGTTTCTGTCACGGTATTACCTCGGCCGGTCGGATATTCCCAGAGTGATCGCTGTAGATGAACTCCCAGAGGACGCCGAGCTGATTGCCAGCCTGCTGGAACAGACAGCGGGAAAAAAGGTGCGGCTGTTTACCCCGCAGCGCGGGGAACAGCGCCAGCTTTTGGAAATGGCCTACCACAATGCCACCGAGCAGCTTTCCCAGAAAACCACCTATTCCGCCAAAGAAATTGCGGCGCTGGACGAATTGGGCAAGCTGCTGGGGCTGGAGTCCATCCCGAATTATATTGAGTCTTATGATATTTCAAACCTGGGGGACAGCGGCATTGTTGCCGGGATGGTCGTTTTTGAAAACGCGCAGCCGCTGCGCAGCGCCTACAAGCGTTTTTCCATGAAAGAGGTCGTGGGGCAGAATGACTATGCCTGCATGCAGGAGGTGCTCCGCCGCCGTTTCAACCGCTATTTTGAGCAGAAGGAAACCGGAAAGGGCTTTGGGCGAATGCCTGACCTTATCCTGCTCGACGGCGGCAAAGGGCACGTATCCGCCGTACAGGAGGTGTTGGATGAAATGGGGATTGCGGTGCCGCTTTACGGTATGGTTAAGGACGACCGCCATCGTACCCGTGCCATTGCCAAAAACGGCGGCGAGATTTCCATTACCACCTTTAAGTCGGCGTTTCGTTTGGTATCTGCTATCCAGGATGAGGTTCACCGGTTCGCCATTTCCTACCAGCGCAACGTGCGTAAAAAGAGCGCCTTTTCCATGCGGATTACCGAATTTAAGGGCGTTGGCCCCAAAAAGGCGGAAAAACTGCTCAAAGCATTTAAAACCAAAACAGCATTACAGCAGGCCACGGCCGAGGAGCTTGCCAAAATCCTTTCCATGCCGCAGCAAAAAGCGGAGGAGTTCCGCAATTTTCTCCAGACCATTTGAGTGGACAGGCGCTGGATGTGCAAAGGCGAAATGTCCCCGGTCTCTGGCTTTGTTCTGCGCCGGAGAAAACGGTGCGGTTTCAAACAGCCTGCTGTTACTGCGCAATCCGGCGGATTTCAGTTGCATGCTGCCGATAAAAGGAGTGTGAATATGATCACCTGCGAACAGATCCGGAACAACCCGGAAATCAATACCTATATTCAGAAGGCGGATGAATCGCTGAACGTCATCGGTTACACCGAACACAGCTTTGCCCACGTGAGCTATGTCGCCGCACAGGCAAAGAACATCATGAACATTCTGGGGTATCCGGAACGGGAAGCCGAGCTTGCCTGGATTGCTGGATATATGCATGACATCGGCAATGTGGTCAACCGCTGCAACCATGCGCTCAGCGGTGCGGTGATGTGCTTCCGCCTGCTGGATAAAATGGGGATGCCGGCGGATGAGGTGGCGGCCATTACCAGTGCGGTTGGCAACCACGACGAAGGCACTGCCTTTCCGGTCAGCCCGGTTGCGGCGGCGCTGATCCTCGCCGACAAGTGCGACGTTCGGCGTACTCGTGTTCGCAACACTGACATTGCCAGCTTTGATATTCACGACCGGGTCAACTATGCGGTTGAACGCTCGGTGCTTTCGGTGCCGGATATGAAAACTGTGCGCCTGGAGCTGAGCATTGATACCAGCATTTCACCGGTTCTCAACTATTTTGAAATTTTTATGGACCGAATGCTGCTCTGTACCAAGGCGGCAGATATGCTGTCTACAAAATTTGAGCTGATTATCAATGGGCAGAAAATTCTTTGAGCCGGAAAAGCCGTTTTTTTATTCGCAGAAAATATTTTTTGAAAAAAATGGGAAAATGGGTTGACAAACTATACGATTATGGTATAATTTAGATACAGCAAAGAAATCATAAGAATGAAAATTGAAATGGAGGACATGGAAATGAAAAAGTTTGTATGTACCATTTGTGGTTATGTTCATGAAGGCAACACCCCGCCGGAGGCTTGCCCGGTTTGCAAAGCGCCGGCTTCGAAATTTGTTGAGCAGAAAGGCGGCATGGAGTGGGCGGATGAGCACCGCGTTGGCGTTGCGAAAGATGTTGATCCGGAGATCATTGAAGGCCTGAAAATGAACTTTGAGGGCGAGTGCTCTGAGGTTGGCATGTACCTTGCAATGGCTCGTGTCGCACACCGCGAAGGCTACCCGGAAATTGGCCTTTACTGGGAAAAAGCGGCTTATGAAGAGGCAGAGCATGCAGCGAAGTTTGCAGAACTGCTCGGCGAAGTTGTTACCGACTCCACCAAGAAAAACCTTGAAATGCGCGTTGCTGCTGAAAACGGCGCCTGCAAGGGCAAAAAAGACCTTGCTGCCAAAGCGAAAGAGCTGGGCCTGGATGCAATCCATGACACTGTTCACGAAATGGCAAAGGATGAGGCCCGGCACGGATGTGCTTTTGAAGGCCTGCTGAACCGTTACTTTGGGAAATAAGATTACATAAGAAAATAAAAAGCACCGTACAGGTTTGTTCTGTACGGTGTTTTTTAGTGGTATGAAAAGCTGAAGAATGGGTTGAGACGGTAGAGTTAGGGACGGCGGCTCAATATGGATTTTGCAGATATTCGTCAGGGTTAGAAATAACACTTCAGTGATTGGATGGCCGGATCAATATCCCAACGTAGAAAGAGGCGATACTTCAAGCTGAAAAAGGGACGCGCATCCAGCACTGCAGATGTTTCAGCGGAAGCGAGGATCGTCTGAAATATGGCCCGTTGCAATCAGGAAGGTATTCCCGCGTTGATTGTTTTTTAAAACTGCAGCAGATGGGAGGATGTGTTTTATATCCAATAAAAATGGTGGATTTTGGCGGAATTACTGAACTTTTGGGCATTGTCTTTAAATTTTAATCAAATGTAATGTGAATTTTAACAAATTGTGAAAAAACACCTTGACGCGTCCAAAAACGGATAGTATAATGGAGACAATTCTCAATAGATGTTCGGAGTGGTGTCATGCAAGAGCCTCAGTCTGGCAGTGGTTTGTCCGCCGAGTCTGACGAGCGCCTTGCCGCTCTCAGCAGACAGGGCAGTGAGGAAGCAACGGCGATTCTTATTATGCGTTATCTCGGCGTAGTGCATAAAATTGCTGCCCGTTTCAGTGCAGACGGCATTGAGCATGAGGACTTTGTGCAGGAAGGTTTGGTGGGCTTTTTAAGCGCCGTCAAAACATACCGCGGCACCCATAATTGCAGTTTTAATACTTATGCCCGTGTATGTGTACTCAACCGGCTGAAAAAGACGGTGCGTTTTGTTCATACCAATAAGTATTCCGTTTTGTCCAACGCCGTTGATTTGGATCAGGCAGAAGTTGTCTTATCCGGCCGGGAGGCGAATCCGGAAAAAATTGTGGAAGAGCAGGAGACAATTCGGTGGTTTTCCAAAGGAATAGGGGAACTGTTATCTGCACGGGAACGGAGTGTCCTTCTTCTTTATTTAGAGGGTTATGAGCCTTCTCAAATTGCGGAAAAGATGTATATGGCTGTTAAGTCGGTTTACAATGCTTTGTCTCGGGTGCGCGTAAAGTTAAAGTGTATGTTGGATGTGAATCAAAACGGGTAATGCCGTTTTTGATATATGGCCTGTTAGCTCAAATACAGAGCGTTGGTAGCAAAGATGCCGGTGGAAGTCCGGCGCGGGCCGAAAAATTTTTCCATTAGGAGAGTTCAAAATGTATCAAGACAAAACCCTTACTTGCAAAGACTGTGGCGCGGAATTTGTTTTTACTGCTGGTGAGCAGGAGTTCTACGCTGAAAAAGGCTTCGTGAACGAGCCGCAGAGATGTAAACCCTGCCGTGACGCGCGCAAAAACGCTTCCAGACAGGAGAGAGAAATGTTCACTGCTATCTGCGCTTCTTGTGGTGCAGAGGCTAGGGTTCCGTTCCAGCCGCGTGAGGACCGCCCGGTTTACTGCAGCGAGTGCTACGCGAAAATGAGACAGGAATAATTAAGGTCCCATTTTTGCTCATTTGCTGGCCGGTTGTTAAAGCAAGGAGTTTGTTTTGATTGTGTCATACACAGTTCAACAGTAGTTCGAGCATTAATTTTCTGGCAAAATAAATTGAGGCAGGCAGACGGCCGGGAATTCCCGGCTGTCTGTTTTTTGTTGAATTTTTATATGGTCTTGCCTGTGGTGAAATTTGTCAAAATTCCTGTCCAAAACCGAAAAATACCCCCTTGCATAAATGGTTGAATGCGGATATAATACAGGTAGAATCTAGAGAAAAGCGGAGGAAGTACCAATGGTTGTTACGAAGGATTCCATCATCGGCGACGTGCTGGATTTTGACCGTACCACGGCGGAGTTTTTTCTGGACATTGGCATGCACTGCCTCGGTTGCCCGTCTTCGCGCGGTGAAACCATTGAGCAGGCCTGCATGGTTCACGGAAATAACTGTGACGAGCTGGTGCGCAAGCTCAACGAGCACTTGGCCAACAAATAATAGCCTGTATCCTGCCGAAGGGTGTGCGGATTTTTCGGTTCGCACACCCTTTTAGTGCAAATTTTGCGTTGCATCAATCATCCTACCAAACAATTCACAAATTATTTTAGAATGGGCGGAATGTACAATGAAGCACTTTTTCATGAGAATTAGCGCCTTTCTTGAAGTAAGCCTTGGACTCAACTATTTGAGCCCCGAATTTAAGAAGTTTGCTACCATGCACTGTGCCTACAACATTTTCCAGGGTTTGGTCAGCGTTTACATAACCACGCTGCTTATGCGTGTATCCGGCAACGGGGATATTGTCATTTGGTATAATTTGGTTAATTTCTTTTTTCACGGCTGTTCGCTGACCATTGCGGTGGTTATTATGCGCAAAGGCAGCGTGAACCTGGCGACCCGCTGTGGCATAATGGGGTTTATTATCCTATATACGGTTTTGCTGTTCACCATGAGCAGCGCCGACAGGTTTATGCCGCTGTTTGGCTTGTTAACTGGTATGTCAAACGGCTTTTATTGGTTAACATACGCCACCTATTTTTCCGCCTTTACGGTAGACAGCAAGCGGGATATTGCGCTGGGCTTTATGGGGTTTGTAAACGGGGTTATCACCTTGATTATGCCCACGCTCTCCGGTTTTCTGATTGAGCAAATCGGCGGGTTTACCGGTTACACCGTGGTGTTTGGCATTTCGTTCGGCATTGCAGTAGTAACCATTCTGCTTTCGTTCCGTCTGCCGAAGCAGGTCAATCCGCCGGAGGTCAAAAAGACCTACTTCCGGCAGGTGCTCAAAGTCATTGTACGGGATTCCTGTGTCCGCTGCGGCATGGTGACCGAGACGCTGCGCGGTGTGCGCGACGGCACCTTTGGCTTTTTGCTGAATCTGCTGTTGTTTGAGGTCATCAGCAGTGAAACGCTTATGGGGATTAACAGCCTGCTGACCTCCATTGCCGCCATTGTTTCCTACTGGGTTGCGGGGCGGATTATTAAGCCGCACAATCGGGTAAAATTTATGTTCGCGGCGACTACGGTGCTGCTGCTTGCGGCCGGTCTGCCGGCATTTGGCTTGAGCCCGGCCACCATTATGATCTTTGCGGTGGTCAATTCTTTTTTTAATACCTTTATCATCAACCCTTCCAACAGCATTATGTTTTTGATTGTCCAGAGAAAAGCGGAACCGAAAATGGTGGATGAATATTTTTCGCTCCGGGACATTTTTCTGGTTGCCGGGCGGATGATTGGCGTCTGTATACTGCTTGCGTTTCCGCGGGTACAGTATGGCTATGTCATTGCCATTGTTGTGCTCACCCTTTCCCAATTCGTCACGAGTGCTTTGGATAAGCACTGCACCACGCTTTTAAGTCGGATGGAAGCGTCCCCTGCGCCGGAGCTTTCAGCAGAAGCAACCAACGAATAAACGCCTGCCCGCTTTTGCTGCCCGGTGTTGTCTCAAAGAGGTCTTTCTTATTTTGCTCAAGGATTGGCGGTATGCAAAATGAAGTATTTTATGAAACGGGTAGGTGCCTTTCTGGAAGACAGCCTCGGCCTCAACCAGATGACGGCGGAATTTAAAAAATTTGCCACCATGCACTGTACCTACAACCTGTTTCAGGGGTTGGTCAGTGTCTATATCACCACGCTGCTTATGCGTGTCTCCGGCGACGGTGATATTGTTAAATGGTATAACATGCTTAATTTTCTATTCACCGGGATTATGATGATCCTCGCGGTGTTTGTTATGCGGAAAAAGAACACCAACCTGGTGACTCGTATTGGCATTATGGGGTTTATTGTGCTATATACCACCCTGCTGTTCACCATGAACAGCGCCGATAAAATGATGCCGGTTTTCGGTATCCTCACCGGCTTTTCCAACGGTTTTTACTGGCTGACCTATTCCACCTATGTTTCTGCATTTACGCTGGACAGCAGGCGGGACGTTGCCCTGGCGTTTATTGGCTTTGTCAATGGGATTATCACCCTGACCATGCCGGCCCTTTCCGGATTTGTCATTGAACAGATTGGCGGATTTCTCGGTTATACGGTGGTGTTCGGGCTTTCCTTTGGCATTGCGGTGGTGACAATTCTGCTTTCGCTCCGTTTGCCGAAGCATGTTGTCCCAGCGGAGAAAAAGGAGACCAATACCTATTACCGGCGTGCACTGAAAAAGATTGTTTTGGATCCCTGCTGGCGGTGCGGCATGTCCACCGAAATGATTCGCGGCGTCCGTGAGGGTACCTTTAACTTTTTACTCAATATCCTGTTGTTTGAAACGGTCAAGAGCGAAACCCTGATGGGATTTAACACCCTGCTGACCGGCGTGGGAACGATCATTTCCTTTTGGGTGGTTGGGAGAATATCGCGGCCGAGCAACCGCATTAAGCTCATGTTTACGGCAACCACCGTTTTGCTTGTTGCCGCGCTGCTGCTCGTTTGGGGGATGAGTCCGGAGTTGATCATTGCGTTTGCGTTTCTCAACGCCTTTTTTAACACCTTTATTGTCAATCCGTCCAGCAGCATTTTCTTTTTGCTGATCCAGAAAAAGGCGGAACCCAACGCCCGTGAGGAATATTTCTCCATCAAAGAGGTTTTCCTTAACTTTGGGCGTATTCTCGGTATTTTTATTTTGCTGGCCTTCCCCAAAGAACAGATGGGGTATGTGATTGCCGTTATTGTGTTGACCCTGACCCAATTTATTACGGTTGGGCTTGGCCGACACACCACGAAACTACTTGCAAAAGCAGATGAGGAGGCTTTATCCGACAATGCAGAATCCGCTCAGGCTTAGCCCGCGCCTGCAAACGGCTGCGCTTGCTGTGCGCTCTGGTTCGGTTGCCGCTGATGTCGGCACCGACCATGGTTATCTCGCCTGCGCCCTTGTTCAGATGGGCAGATGCGGTAAGGTCTACGCGTCGGATATTAACCACGGTCCGTTGGAGCAGGCGGTGAAAACCATCCGCCAATACGGGTTGGAAAATCGGGTCTTTCCTGTTTTGTCCGATGGGGTGAAGGCGCTTCCGCTCGACGAAATTTCCGATGTTGTCATCGCCGGAATGGGCGGTGATTTAATCGTTTCGATTTTGCAGGACGCCCGCCTGTACTGCCCGGAGAAGCGTTTGGTGCTGCAGCCCATGACCAAGCCCGAAGTGCTCCGGCGCGGATTATGCCAGGCGGGCTTTGAGCTGCTTTCAGAAACGGCGGTTGCGGACGGCCGTTTTGTCTATTCTGTTTTAACGGCTGCATATACCGGGCGGGCACGGCAGGCAGGGGATTTGTTTTCGTATACCGGCCTGCTGCTGGGGCAAACCGGCACAGAGGCGGTAAGCTATCTGCGTCGGGTGGCCGGCCGCTTGGGCAAACAGCGGGACGGCTTGCTTCAGACCAGACGGCCGGATCCGGTTGAAATTGCGAAGCTGGAAACACTGATAAACCAAATTAAGGGGGAAATACCGGATGGCAAAGGTTACGGAACTGCTGCGTTGGATGGATGAGGCCTATCCGTTTGCTTTGGCGGAGAATTATGACAACTGCGGCCTACTGCTCGGCAGCGGGGAGCAGCAGGTATCCGCCTGTGCTGTGGCGCTGGATGTGACGGATCAGGTTTTGCAGGAGGCCGCCGAAGCGGGAGCGCAGCTGATCATCACCCATCATCCGGTTGTGTTTAATCCTCTTCGGAGCGTGCTGGACGGCACCGTTGTTTACGGCTGCCTCCGCCGTGGAATGGCGGTTATCTCCAGCCACACCTGCCTCGACAAAGCGCCGGGCGGCGTCAACGATGTGCTCTGCGCCTGTATTGGATTGCAGGAGGTTTGCACGGCGGACGACGGCCTGCTCCGCAGAGGTGTTTTGTCAAAACCGGCGGGACCCCGCGCGTTCGCGCGGCTGTGCAAAGAACGGCTGGGAAGCAAGGGGATTCGCGCGGTGCTTGGAAACCGGCCGGTACGAACGGTTATGGTTTGTTCCGGCGCCGGCGGTTCCTTTGTGGAACAGGCGGTTGCGGAGGGCGCAGATGCGTTGCTGACCGGTGAGGTCAAGCATCATGAAGCGGTTGCCGCCCGGCATGCAGGACTCACCCTTGTGGACGCCGGACATTTCGAGACCGAAACCGTGGTGGTGCCGGAACTGATCCGGCGGTTATCCGCCGCTTTCCCGGATATTCGCTTTTTTCAACCAGAGGCCAATCAGCCGCTGATGGAGTGGTTGTAATCTGTTGCTTTGCAGCAAAGGGTATAGTGTGGTATAATAACCTCTGCGGTGCCCAAAATCAAAGATTTTGACCGCGACGAGAACATTGTTCCATGCAAAACCGCGGCAATGCACGGTTTTGCTGTGGGTGTTTGCGCGCCTTTTATGGGATCATACCTCTGTAGTGCGCGGCTGTACGGCCAAACGCGGCTGTTACGCAGTGTGAGTAACTGCGTGGGATTCCGGCGAAGTGCAAATCCATCGACAGGCTAGTGGGTGATCCTGCGCGGTACGACCCCACCAACAGCCTGGTTTTGGAATATGCGGCCCGCCGTTTTTGGCAGCTTGCCGGTGTAGGTGCAGGCACGCTTGTTTTTGGGACGTAGGGCGTTTATCTGTTTTGTGTTGATTATGCATAGCTTGATTGGTTTAAGATTGTATTTTACCCCGGGGTTTCTCAATGCGAGAAAGCGCTTGTATCCGGAATTTTGTTGTTTGTAGGTGAAATCATTGGCACTGGATGGTGTTTTTTTATCGTTTATAAAAGCGGAGCTTCAGGACGCGGTAGGGTCGCGGATTGACAAAATCCATCAGCCCTCCCGCGAAGAGGTGGTTTTGACCCTGCGGCACCGCAGCGGCAGCGCAAAGCTGCTCATTAGTACGGGAGCCGGGAGCCCGCGGCTTCATTTTACCAAGGTCACGCTGGAAAACCCTAAGGCGCCTCCGATGTTCTGCATGCTGTTGCGCAAGTATTTGGGCTCTGGCAAACTAACTGCGGTGCGGCAGCTCGGCCTGGACCGAGTGCTGTATCTGGACTTTGAAACCATCAACGAACTGGGGGATCTTGTTACGGTCACCCTTGCGGTGGAAATTATGGGCCGCCACAGCAATTTGATTGTGGTGGGGCAGGACGGCAGGATCATCGACGCGATTAAACGGGTTGACCCGGAAATGTCCAGCGTGAGGCCGGTTCTTCCGCAAATGCCTTATGTGCTGCCCCCGGTGCAGGATAAGCTGAGCTTATTGGAAGCTGACAATCAGGCGGTACTAGCCGCAGTGGAGGCTTATCCGAAGGATCAGGAGCTTTCCAAAGTGCTGGTGGGGATTTTGCAGGGAATTTCCCCTGTTTTTGCGCGTGAGGCGGTTTTTTACGCCTGCCGGGGGGCAGAGGTGCTGCGCAGTGAGTTGACCGAAGCGCAGAAGGAACGGCTTTCCTTTTTCCTAAACCGCGTGCGGGAAGATTTGCGTGCCGGAACGCCGCACATGACTATGGCGCTGGATTTAAACGGAACGCCAAAGGATTTCTGTTTTACCGAAATCCACCAATATGGGGCGGCGATGCTGACAAAGCCCTACGAAACGGCAAGCGAACTGCTGGATGATTTTTATTCCCGCCGCGACCAGATTTCCCGGATGAAGCAGCGTTCCAACGACCTGCTCAAGCTCATTGTCAACCGCACCGAGCGCACCCAGCGCAAGCTGGATGCCCAGCGGCAGGAGCTTGCCGAATGCGGGGAGCGGGATACCCTGAAGGTCTATGGGGATTTGCTCAATTCCAGCCTTTACCGGATGGAAAAGGGAATGGAATTGGTCACAGTGGAAAATTACTATGACCAGAACCGGCCGGTGACCATTCGGCTTGACCCGGCGCTTAGCCCCTCTCAGAATGCGCAGAGATATTACAATGAATACCGCAAGGCGGCGACGGCGGAAAAAATGCTCACCGACCTCATTGCCCAGGCGGAGCAAGAGCTTGTTTATCTCGATTCGGTTTTTGATGAAGTTACCCGCACCACTGGAGAAAGCGAGCTGCTTGAAATCCGCAAAGAGCTTATCGACGGCGGATATTTGCGCAACTACCACCGCAAAAATTTAAAGCAGCTCAAGCCCAAACCGCCGCTGCGGTTCCGTTCGTCAGACGGTTTTACCATCCTTTGTGGGCGCAACAACAAGCAGAATGATCGTCTTTCCATGAAGGAGGCGCGGAACCATGATATTTGGCTGCATACCCATAATATTCCAGGCTCTCACGTTATTATTGTGACCAACGGCGAGGCCGTGCCAGATCGAACCGTGGAAGAGGCGGCGGTGATTGCCGCCACCCACAGCAAGGCGGCGGAATCCCGGCAGGTTCCGGTAGATTATACCGAAATCCGAAACGTGCACAAGCCGAATGGCGCCAAGCCCGGCATGGTGATTTTTGAAAATTATCAAACGGCGTACATTACGCCGGACCAAGCCCTTGTCGAACGCCTGGCACAATAAGGCGCTCTGCAAGGGGGACATAATCGGTTGACAGGCGTTAAGCCGCAGGAAGGAGTTTGAAAAGATGGTATCGTCGCTGGCAATTTCCGGAATGATTGTCTCACTGTGTATTGCGGTGGGGCTTCCGGTGTTCTTGGTGGTTTATTTTAAGCGTTGGAAAGGGGCGTATGTCAGCACCGCGTTTGTCGGCGCAGGGCTGTTTATTGTATTTGCCTTAATGTTGGAGCAGATGCTGCATGCGTTTGTTTCTGCTTCAATGGCGGCGGCATTTAACGACCCGGCGTTTCGCATTGTTTATTCCTGCCTTGCCGCCGGTGTATTTGAGGAGACCGGCCGCTTTTTCGGGATTTGGCTGCTCAACCGCAAGCAGAAGGTGCCGGAGGTGTACGACGCCATGATGTACGGTTCCGGCCACGGCGGTATTGAGGCCATTCTGCTTGCGGGCATTGCTTGTACGGGAAATCTCATCACGGCATCCAACCTCAACGCAAACGGCGCTTCTTATTTCACCGAGGGGCTTTCCGGCGAACAGCTTGACAATGTCAACCAGATGATTGGTACCCTGACACAAACTCCGGCGGGGGAATTTTTCCTTGTTGGATTTGAGCGGATTGTCGCCATCCTTCTGCATATTGCACTTTCGGTTATCATTTGGATGGCGGTTACTGGCCGTCTCTCAACGGTTTGGTATGCGTTTGCCGTACTGCTGCATGCGGTTAGCAACTCACCAGCGGGGCTGTATCAAACGGGAATTGTGACAAATGTATGGCTGGCTGAAGTGTTGACGCTGGTGGCGTCGGTGCTTGTGACATGCCTGGCGTTTTACCTTTACCGCAGGTTTGGCAAAAACCAGCCGCAGAATCATGTGGTGCGTACTATGCAGAAAAGTTGACAAATCCTGTAATTCTGGGTATACTACTGGTAGATATCGTCACAGGCTGTGACGGGGAGGAGTACATGCGTGCCCGAAGCCAAGAGAGAAGGCGGTTGGTGTGAGCTTTCGTGAGGAGCGTATGGAAGTAGCCCCTGAGCCTTGAACCCAACGGAAGCTTTGACAGGGACGGCGCCGTGCAGCCGGCGGCTCTGTTGTTTGGTTTCCAAGTAGGCTTCAACGGCTGCCCGCCGTTATCCGGGCGCAGTATCGGAAATTCCCGTACTGGATGAGCGCGGAGCAGTTTGGCTCCGAAGTTGGGTGGTACCACGGGTTTATAAAACCCGCCCCAGGCACGAATGTGCTTGCGGCGGGTTTTTTGTTTGCCCGCATGCAGGCAAACCATTGTTTTAAGGAGGAAGTTATGGCGAAACAACTTGAAAAGCTCTACAATCCCAAAGAGGTTGAGGACAGGACGTACCAGTTCTGGATGAACGGCGGCTACTTTACCGCCAAGCCGGATCCGGAGAAAAAGCCGTATACCATTGTCATCCCGCCGCCGAACATCACAGGGCAGCTCCACATGGGGCACGCGCTGGATGAAACGCTGCAGGATATCCTCATCCGCTACAAGCGAATGCAGGGCTATGCTGCCCTTTGGATTCCCGGCACCGACCACGCCTCGATTGCAACCGAGGCGAAGATTGTGGAAGCCATGCGCAAAGAAGGGCTTTCCAAGGCTGATTTGGGCCGCGAAAAATTTCTGGAACGCGCCTGGGCCTGGAAGGAGCAGTACGGCGGCCGCATTGTGGAACAGCTCAAAAAGCTCGGCACCTCCTGCGACTGGAGCCGGGAACGTTTTACCCTGGATGAAGGCTGCTCCGAAGCGGTGAAAGAGGTGTTTGTTAAACTCTATAATAAGGGGCTTATTTACCGCGGTGAGCGTATCATTAACTGGTGCCCGCACTGCTGCACCTCAATTTCGGATGCCGAGGTGGAGTACAGCGAACAGGCTGGGCATTTCTGGCACATCAACTACCCGTTTGCCGACGGCAGCGGCTTTATCGAGATTGCCACCACCCGCCCGGAAACCCTGCTCGGTGATACCGCCGTTGCGGTTCATCCAGACGACCCGCGTTATAAGGATATGGTCGGCAAAATGCTCATTCTGCCGCTGGTTGGGCGTGAAATCCCGGTGGTGGCTGACAGCTATGTCGATATGGAATTTGGAACCGGTGCGGTGAAAATTACTCCGGCGCACGACCCGAATGACTTTGAGGTTGGCCTGCGCCACAACCTGCCGGTGATCAACGTCATGACCGACGACGCGCACATCAACCAAAACGGCGGTAAATACGAGGGGATGGACCGTTACGAGGCCCGCAAAGCCATTGTGGCCGATTTGGAAAAAGAGGGCGTTTTGGTCAAGGTCCGCGATCATGCCCACAACGTTGGAAGCTGCTACCGTTGTAACACCACCGTTGAGCCGCGGGTTTCCAAGCAGTGGTTTGTTAAAATGGAACCGCTTGCAAAGCCTGCCATTGAGGCGGTGCGGGATGGTAAGACCCGGTTTATCCCGGAGCGGTTTGAAAAAATTTATTTCCATTGGATGGAGAACATCAAAGACTGGTGTATCTCCCGTCAGCTCTGGTGGGGGCACCGCATTCCGGCGTATTACTGCGACGCCTGCGGAGAAATGGTGGTTTCCAAAGACCATGTGGACGTCTGTCCAAAATGCGGCGCGAAAATGCGGCAGGACGAGGATACGCTGGACACTTGGTTTTCCTCTGCCCTCTGGCCCTTTTCGACCCTTGGCTGGCCGAAGGAGACCGAGGATTTCAAATACTTCTACCCGACTTCAACGCTGGTCACCGGTTACGATATCATCTTTTTCTGGGTGGCGCGGATGATCTTTTCCGCCATTGAGCAAACCGGGGAAACCCCGTTTGACACCGTGTTCATCCACGGGATTGTGCGCGACGCGCAGGGCAGAAAGATGTCTAAATCCCTTGGCAACGGCATTGACCCGCTGGTGGTCATTGACGAGTTCGGCGCGGATGCTCTGCGCTTTATGCTCGCCACCGGCAACAGCCCCGGAAACGATATGCGTTATTCTGACGATAAGGTCCGTGCCAGCCGCAACTTCGCAAACAAGCTGTGGAACGCATCCCGGTTTATCCTGATGAATCTCTCGGAGGAAGTCACCGACGAATCCCTGCCGGAAACCCTTACCGCCGAGGACAAGTGGGTGCTCGCGCAGTACAACGAGCTTGTGCGGCAGGTGACTGAGAACCTTGATAAGTTTGAGCTTGGCATTGCGGTCGCCAAACTCTACGACTTTATTTGGGACGTTTTCTGCGACTGGTACATTGAGCTCTGCAAGGCCCGTTTGCAGGCGGGCGGCGAACAGTCAATGAACGCGCAGCGGGTGCTGGTCTACGTGATGAGCAATACTCTCAAGCTGCTGCACCCGTTTATGCCGTTTATTACCGAGGAAATTTGGCAGGCGCTCCCGCATACCGGCGAGAGCATTATGATTGCCAAATTCCCGGAATACAGCGAAGCCTTTGCTTTTGCAGAGGAGGAACGGGAGTTCGGCCGCGTGGTGGACGCTATCAAGGCCATCCGCAACGCGCGGGCTGAAATGAACGTGCCGCCGTCCCGCAAAGCGAAGGTGTATATTGAAACCCAGCATGCGGATACCTTTGCAGCTGGCGAGCCGTTCATCAAGCGCCTTGCCGGGGCTTCTGAGGTGGAAATTGCGCCGGAATACCATTTAGAGGGTGCTGTTTCCGCTGTGACCGACAGTGCACGCATTTTTATCCCGCTTGCCGATCTCATCGACCGGGAAAAGGAGCTTGCGCGTCTGAACAAAGAGCTTGCCGCCTGCCAGAAGGATATTTCCATCATCAGCGGTAAACTCGGCAATGAGCGCTTTGTTGCAAAGGCGCCGGAGCAGGTAGTCGCGCAGGAGCGTGAAAAGCTCGTTCGCGCCGAAGAGCGCCTTGCTAAAATTGAGGAAAGCCTAAAAGCTCTGCAATAAGTGGAGCGATAGGAGCTTTGGAGTAAGAAACCGGTGGAGACTTTGAAGCAGAAAAAGGGCATGTGGGTTGCTTTTACACACGCTTTGGTGAGCATGGCACTGGCTAACATGCCCGAAGCCCCCAACCTGTGCGCCGCGTGCGGAAGCTCTGCTGTTCTGTCAAAACCGCGTTGACGCGGATATTTCGGATTGGAAGGGAGGTCGTTCGATGAATTACCGACAAGCGTTGGAATACATCCATTCCCAAAAGCGGTTTGGGCCTAAGCCGGGCCTAGAGCGGATTCAAAAGCTGCTCTCCTTGCTGGGAAACCCACAGGATCGGCTGCGGTTTGTCCATGTGGCGGGCACCAACGGCAAGGGTTCGACCACGGTGATGACCGCTTCGGTGCTTCAGGAGGCGGGCTACAAGACTGGCGTGTTTATCTCTCCTTATGTTCTGGATTTCCGCGAACGGATGCAGGTTGACCGGGAGATGATTTCCGAAGCCGATCTCACTCAGTTGGTGGAGCGGGTAAGGCCGCTTGTGGAGCAGATGCGCGCAGGCGGTGAAATCGTTGCGGAATTTGAGCTGGTCACCGCTTTGGCGATGTGCTATTTTGAGCAGCAGCGGTGCGACATTGTCTGTCTGGAGGTTGGCATTGGTGGGCGGTTTGATTCCACCAACGTCATTGCGCCGCCGCTTGCGGCGGTAATTACCGCCATATCGCTCGACCACACCCAGATGTTAGGGGATACGGTGGAACAGATTGCCGTCGAAAAGGCGGGGATCATCAAGCGGAACACCGATGTTGTCTGCTATGCGAAGCAGGACCCGGGGGCTCTTGCCGTCCTAATGCAGCACTGCGCCGAAACCGGAAGCCGGCTCATCCTGCCCAGCGCCGGTTCGGTGGAAATCAAATCCCTTACGGCGTTCGGTTCGGATTTTGCCTACGGCGGGGAGGAGTACCACATCCGCCTGGCGGGGGAACACCAGGTTTACAATGCCCTTTCGGCGATTGAGACCATCCGCGTCCTGCAAAACAAGGGATTTGCCGTGCGGGAGGAGCAACTCAAAAACGGCCTTGCAAACGCAAAATTTCCCGCCCGGTTTGAGGTGCTGCACGAGCGCCCGATGATTATCCTTGACGGCGCGCACAACCCTGACGGAGCAAAAGCGTTGGCTGCGGCGCTCCATTCGCTGGGAAAGGTGCGGATAGCGGCGGTGGTTGGCATGCTCGCCGAAAAAGCGGTGGACACCTTACTCAGCGAGATTGGGCCGCTCTGCACCCGGATGATTGCGGTGGATATTGACAACCCCCGCGCGTTGGGACGGGACGCTCTTTGTACGGAGGCAAGCGCCTACTGTGCGGATTGCCGTTCCGCCTCGGATTATATAGAAGCAATCCGGTTGGCCGCCGAAGCGGTGGGTGAGGATGGCATTGTGATCATCTGCGGCTCGCTTTACCTTGCGGCGGATATCCGCGAAATTGCTTTGGCATACAAGAACTGACAATCTTTTTTACGCTAAGCCTGTATCATATTTGATACAGGCTTGTTTTTTTGCCGTAAACGATAATATGCGGCGGAAGATGGGAGGAATATTAGGTGAATCTGCAAATAAATGTGTCGGATGAACTCGTCACTGTTTATCTGACAGGGGAAATTGACCATCACAGCGCCAGGGAAATCCGCGAAGAAATTGACCGGAGCATTGAGAGCAACCGGCCGCGCACCCTGGTGATGGACTTTAAAAACGTGGGATTTATGGACAGCAGCGGAATTGGCCTTGTTATGGGACGGTACAAGCTGATGCAGACAATGGACGGCGAAGTAAAGATTTTACATACGCCGAACCACATAAAAAAAGTGATGCGGCTTGCAGGACTGGACAAGCTGGCGACAATCGAGTAGTGGAGGGGCAGGACATGAAGGTTCAAAATGAGATGAAACTGACGTTTCAAAGCAATTCGGTCAACGAGGCGTTTGCGCGCAGCGCGGTAGCCTCCTTTTTCACCCAGCTCGACCCCACGCTGGATGAGCTGACCGATATTAAAACAGCAGTATCGGAGGCGGTGACTAACTGCATTGTTCACGCCTACCGGGATACCATCGGCCCCATTGCCATTACGGCACGAGTGCTGGAGGGGGGAACCGCCTACATAAAAATCAAAGACCGCGGTTGCGGCATTGAGGATGTGAAAAAGGCGATGGAACCCATGTTTACAACCGCACCGGAGGAGGAACGCGCCGGTTTGGGGTTTGCAGTGATGGAGAGCTTTATGGATTCGCTCCATGTAAGCTCTAAACCCGGAAAAGGCACAACAGTACTTCTGCGCAAAAAACTGAACTCCCGTAGCCGCAATGGTTAAAGCACCCGCGGAACGTGACCGCTTTGTTGAGGAAAACATGGGCCTAGTACATGCCTGTGCCAACCGCTTCCGGGGCAAGGGGATTGAATACGACGACCTTTTTTCCGCCGGATGCATGGGGCTTGTCAAAGCGTTTGACGCGTTTGATGACCAACGCGGCGTCCGCTTTTCCACCTATGCCGTCCCAGTGATTTTGGGGGAGATGCGCCGCTTGTTCCGCGACGGCGGCTCGGTCAAGGTGAGCAGAAGCTTAAAGGAGCTTTCCATGAAGGTAACGCGCGAACGGGAGCGTATCCTTCAAAAGACGGGAAGGGAGCCTGCGGTTTCTGAAATTGCCGATGCGCTCGGCGTAGACCCAGATGAGGTTGTGGAGGCGGTTAACGCTGGTACTCCCACCGTTTCGCTCACCGAGAGCGAGGAGGAGGGCGGCGGGCAGATTGACGTCCGTGTGGAAACACTGGAGGAACAGCTTGCCGACTCCATTTCCCTTAAGGAGGTCATTGGTCAACTGGAACCAAAGGATCGCATGCTCATTGTCCTGCGCTATTTTAAAGGAAAAACCCAATCGGAGACAGCGCAGATGCTTGGAATGACCCAGGTACAGGTTTCCCGGCGGGAAAAGAAGATCCTCGCTGCACTCCGGGAACGCCTGCTGTGACGGCGTGCAGGTGTTTTTGCAAATGGTGTGGATCAGTGCGTGTCGGCAATGTCCAAAACAAAAGGCAGATGGTTACGAAAACCATCTGCCTTTTGTTTTGGGCTTCCGGAACATGCCATTGAACCGGTACCTGGTTCTGTGCTATGCTAAACAAAAGTACTGCGCCCGCCTGTAAGCAACGAGATGGGAAATGCTTAAAAAATTTTTAAAAATAGTGAAACGATTGGGCAATCCAAAACGAATTATAAGATAGAGGGAAAGAGGTGACGGTGTGGAACAGGAACGCCACTGGATCCGGCAGGTTCAGAAACGGCAGAATGCACATGCGGCAAACCAGCTGGTTTCGCGGTATTATAACGAAATCTACGTTTATTCCTACCGTCAGCTTGGCGGCAAGGAGGTCGCAATGGATCTGACCCAGGAAATTTTTATTGCGGCACTTCAGTCCATTGGGCGGTACGATCATCACAAAGGTAGCTTCCGCGCCTGGCTTTACCGGATTGCGACCAACAAGATCATTGACAGCCGGCGAAGATCCTCGGTACTGAGCGTCCCGCTGGAAGAAACCGAATTGGCAGATGAACGTGAAATACTGGTTCGAGCGGTTGAGCAGCGCGGACTGCTGGAAAAGATTGAACGGTATGTCAGCGGTTTGGACTACGATACCCAGCAAATTTACCGGCTTCACCTCTACGGGGAGTACAGCTTTCCGGAGATTGCCCGTATGCTGGGCCGGGAAGAAGCGGCGGTAAAGTCGCGTTATTACCGGCTGCTGAACGTGCTGAGAAAGGAGTTTGAAGATGAATATACCCATGCCGGGGCCTGAAGAACGTGACACAGCCATTGCGCAGATTGTAAAGCAAGGGCTGCCTGTACGACGCAAAAATGACTTTTTGGCCATGTTTCGTTCTCTGAGTCCCAAGGTTCTGTTTTTTGGCGTAGGCGATTGTTTGTTTGTCTCTTTCCTTTTTGCGGTGTTTGCCGGCGCTGCAATTTTGGCAAACGCTGCGTTTAACCGCACCTATTCCGGGATGCTCTTGTTCCTTTTTTCGCCGGCTCTGTACTTTTTGCTGCACTGCCTGACTACCGTTCGGGAACTTCAGGAAAATACGCGGGAAATTCCAATGACCTGCCGCTACACCCAACGGCATCTCACCGCTATGCGGATGCTCTATTTTGGTGGATTTGGCGTTGCGGTAAATGCGGTTGTTGCGTTGCTGGCGGCGCAATCGCTCAAGGAATCCTTTCTGCAAATGCTTGGACTGTCCCTCAGCGCCCTGTTTCTGTATGCCTCTTGGACCATTTTCTGCTTAATCCGGTTTCGCCGTACACTGTTGCAGCTGGCAGTGCCTCCGGCGGTATGGCTGTTGGTAATTACTGGGCTTCACTTTTTGCTGCGGGATGGTGGCATGCAGTTCGTTTTCATGATCCCGAGCGGGGTGCTGCTGCTGTTTGCCGGCTGCTTCTGTGCAGTTTTTTTGGCAGAGCTGCACGGTTATTACGGAAAAAACAAGGAGGAGACAACCTATGCTGTCGGTTAATGGGGTATCAAAAAAATTTGGAAACTTTTCGGTGCTTGAGGATATTACGCTGGACTTTGAAAACGGCGTTTACGGCCTTTTAGCCCCTAATGGCGCAGGAAAAACCACCCTGATTAAAATGATGATGACTTTGCTGTTCCCAACGCAAGGCATTATTATGTGGGATGGAGTGGACATTCGCACACTGGACGCCGATTACCGGGACGTCATTGGCTATCTGCCGCAGGATTTTGGCTACTACAAGGGTTATACCCCGCGCCAGTACTTAAACTACCTTGCCGCGTTGAAGGCAATCCCAAAGGAAACCACTAGGGAACGGATTGAAACCTTGCTGAACATGGTGGGACTGTCTGACGTAGCGGGGAAGAAGATGCGGAAGTTTTCTGGCGGCATGCTTCAGCGCGTGGGCATTGCGCAGGCGATGCTGGGCGACCCCAAGCTGCTGGTGCTGGATGAACCAACCGCCGGGCTGGACCCCAAGGAGCGGGTGCGGTTCCGCAATATTATTCACTCCCTTGCGAAGGACCGGATTGTCATTCTGTCAACCCATATTGTCTCGGATATCGAGACCATTGCTAACAAAATTATTATGCTGCGCGATCATAAGGTCTATTGCTGCAAGCCGCCTGCGGAAGTCTGTTCCATGCTGGACGGAAAGCTGTTTGAAATGCCGGCGGGCAGCGCCTTGAAGGCCGGGGACTACCTTCTCTCGGAACGGCAGGATGGGAACGGCACCCGTCTGCGGTTTATCAGCGAATCTCCGGGTGAGGAGGCAGAACCGGTCAAGGCAAACCTTGAGGATGTTTTCCTCTATGTTTACCGTGATGAAAAGGTGGGATTGTAATGCGGGTTTTTCGCTGGGAGGTTCGGAAAATAGTTGAAACGCCTGCGTTGTGGGTGTTTTTGGCAGCCTGCCTTCTCATCAACAGCATTTTAATTTTCACCAGCACCTACGACCGGGATTACGCGCGGTTCGTCAGCAAAACAGCCACACAGCTCGGTACCCGGGTGGATGCGGAATTTCTTGAAAAACTGAAGCAGGCGCCGCAGTCTGAGGAACGGGAGCGCCTGCTGCAAATGCTGGGAAGCACCCTTTATGTGGATGTAAACGGGCAGGTGAAGGGCTCCTTTGGGAAAATTGACACTGCCGATTATGCAGAGGCTTTTATAAAGGGGCTGGGGATGAGCGGGCCAATAGCCGATTTGTTCACCGCGAAATACGATGCGCTTCAACCGGTAATTGACCGGCTTGCCGCAGAGGGTGCAGACGCTGACCTTTACGCGGCGGATTTGTCAAACGAGCTGTTCCGCCAGTTGTTTGATGCTTTATTGCACGCTCTTTTGACCGAAGGAATTTTGCTGGCGTTTTTATCGGTTCTCTTGTCTATGGGTTCCGAAGCGCTGCACCGGACCAGCGCACTGGTTCTCAGCAGCCGAATCGGCCGGAGGATTGCTTTGACAAAGGCGGGCGCGGGAACCCTGTGCGGGCTTGGTTTTTATTTTCTGCTCAACGCTGTTTCCCTTCCGTTTTATTTTTTGCAGTGGGATTACACTGGTTTTTGGAATTCCAGTATCTCCACAAGCTTTCATATGTCCCCGGATTATTTGGTGCCAAGGCCGTTTTTAACCTGGACGGAAATGACGGTGGGCCAATATTTCTGGATGCAGCTCGCCCTGGGTGCCGCGCTGGTGCTGGTATTTTGTCTGATTGGGGTGCTGGTAGGACTGTTGGTACGGAATACCTACGCCGCTTTTGTGGCGGTTGTGGCAGCGGGAATGCTGTTGCTGCTGTTGCCGGGCTGGTTTAGCGCCCTGCGCTGGTTTTGGGCTATGTTTGCATTTTTGCTTTCGCCTTTTCAAATTTGGAGCCTGCAAAACAGCTGGTTTACCGACTTGGGCTCCAATTCTCTTTGGGCATGGTGGGAGGTCTCAGGTGTGTTCCTTTCATGCCTGGTTTTGGCGTTGCTCTTGATTGCGGCTTATAAATGGTACCACAGAAAGGATGTTGTCTGATGCGTGTTTTTTTATGGGAACTCAAAAAAATATGGCGCCTTTGGATTTTGCTTGCAACTGCGGCGGTACTTGTCCTTGGATACTTCCTTTTTGTGGAAAACCAGCTTGTATGGCTTGATTATGAAGAGGAAAAAGGATGGGCCGAGGTTGAGTACACAACAGCCAAAACATGGCTGGAACGTTACGGTCCAACATTGGAGGAGGACGAACGGAAGGATGCGGAAAAGGATTGGGAAGCGGTTGTAGATGAGCTGGATACTTTTATTGCCTCTACCCCGGAATTTGCCGCTGCCGGCATTTTTGATCACAACGACTGGGACGATTACCGCAACACGGCCGGGAAATTTTCCGGAATGGACTGGCAGTCTCAGGAATGGCAGGAACAGATGGATGTGTTGGATAATTTGCTGTTCTTTGAAAATGAGACGAACTTGGGCTTTCGTTATCAGGATATGCAAAGTTTGTATTATAGCTATGACACTCGCAACGAACCCTTTGAGCGGTACGGCGATGAAAACGCGGTTAAACTGGCGTGGTATGAGCGGGTGGATCGGTTCAAAGAACAGGACGCTTTGCGGGGATTGATGCCCAGCTCGATTGTGAGAAACCTGCAAATGCTGTTTACCTACCTGATTATTCTCCCGGTGCTTGGTATTTTTCTTTTGCTGGCACCTTATCCGGTGCGCGACCGCACCCAAAACCTTCACTCTGTTCTTTGGACGAGCAGAACGGGCCGCAGGCTGCCGCTTTACCAGCTTGGGGCGGCGCTTCTTTCGGCGTTTGGATTGACAACAGTTGTTTTAGCCCCTTGTATCATCCGTCTTTTTCAAAGCAGCATGGCTGTTTTCCTGCATTGCCCGGTGATGGGTTTTATGTCAGATTTTTACGTGTTTGGAAATCTCACCCTGCTCCAATGGATTGTTTGCGGTATCCTGCTTTGTTACGTGGTTTCTCTTGGAACGGCGGCCTGGGTGTTTTGGGTATCCCAATGCAGCAAGAGCTATGTTCCCATGCTGCTTAAACAGCTCCTGCTGTTTGTTCCGCTGGTTGTACTGGCGTTTTATCTGGCAGGCAGCAATCTGGCGGATTCACCGTATATTTTTTATCCCATTGGAAGCCTTGGTTATTTAACGAGGATTCCGGGGGCGGAGCTGTTGGTTTCCGGTATTCTTCTGTTTTTTGGAGTGGCTGTTTGTCTGTTCTATGTATGGCGCCAAAAAAAGCGGGAACTTCTTTAAATGGCAATTCACGAGGGCCCAAATGTTTATGGGTGAAGAATGAAGGTTGCATTTTCATACCGTTTCGCGCGCTGCCTGCTGGCGGCGCGCTTTTTTTTGCTGAGAGCGCGGGGGGAATCACGAAAAGAAAGGGGGCGGTTGATTCTGTAAATGTCTGTAGGCGGGCAGGATAACCCACTATTTTCTTACAGAAAAGGTGTTGTTTTTTTTTTAGATATGTTGTATAATAAATAGCTGAAACCGGATGATACCGGCATTAAAGGCAGAGCATGAAGTGTACAGCGCGGCATGCGGAACAGCGGGTCCTGTGCGGCGGGTTGCCGTGAACCATGTCAGGCGGGGAACCGAGCAGCATTAAGCGGATTTACCTGTGCGCCGCAGGTTTTCCTGTTGTTCCGTATGTCAGGCTGTATAATGAAATCTGGCGGGGAGGTTTTCTGCCAGCGCTTCTGCCTTTTGTTATTCCCGCGTGTAGGAGGTGGCATGAAATGTATCAGGCGTTGTACCGCAAATGGCGGCCCAGAGTGTTTGCAGATGTATTGTCCCAGCCGCATGTTACCAAAACACTGCAGAATGAAATTAAAACGGGCCGCATTGGCCATGCTTACCTTTTTACCGGGTCGCGCGGCACCGGAAAAACCACCTGTGCGCGTATTTTTGCCATGGCGGTCAACTGCGAACATCCGCATGAGGATGGTTCACCCTGCCTGGAATGCACCGCCTGTACTGGCATTGAGCAGGGTTCGCTGCTGGATGTTTCGGAAATTGACGCGGCAAGCAACAACGGCGTTGAGGACATTCGCAAGCTGCGGGAGGAAGCGGGGTTTACCCCTGCGGTCTGCAAATACCGCGTTTATATCATTGATGAGGTACACATGCTCAGCGGCAGTGCCTTCAACGCG
This sequence comes from Clostridiales bacterium, assembly GCA_003150405.1. Taxonomy (GTDB): domain Bacteria; phylum Bacillota; class Clostridia; order Oscillospirales; family Ruminococcaceae; genus Metaruminococcus_A. The sequence continues at coordinate 7,632 of QAMM01000009.1, read as the reverse complement.
CTTTTGAAAATTATGGAGGAACCACCTGCGCATGTTATCTTTATTTTGGCGACGACCGAGGTACATAAAGTTCCGGCAACTATTCTTTCCCGTTGCCAGCGGTTCGATTTTCACCGTGTAACGGCGGAGGATATTTCCAGCCGGGTTCAATACATTGCTTCTCAGGAGGATTTTACCGTTACTGAAGAGGCGGCGGAGCTCATTGCAAAACTCGCCGATGGAGGGATGCGCGACGCCCTCTCGCTTTTGGATCAGTGCGTTGCTTATCAAAACGAGATTGACGTGGCGACGGTCAGCCTGGCGGCAGGTCTTGCCGATCGGAGCTATCTTACCCGGTTTGCAGATGTGATTGCAGCAAAAGATGCCTCTGCGGCGCTTGAAATGGTGGATGAATTGTACCGTCAGTCCCGCGATTTGACCCGGCTGTGCGAGGAGCTTATCACCTATTACCGCAACCTGATGGTTGTAAAGACGGTGCAGAAACCAGAACCGCTGGTGCTATGTATGCCGTCGGAGCTCGAGGAGCTGCGCAGGCGTGCGGCGACGGTCTCGCTGCCCACCCTTTTGTATTGCCTTTCAGAGCTTCAGGGCTGTTTGGACCGGATTTCGGTTGCGGCTGGAAAGCGAACTGAATTTGAAATGTGTATGATCCGCCTTTGCTCCCCGGAGCTCAACAGTAGCAATGCCGCCGTCCTTGCGCGGTTGGATCAGTTGGAAACCCGGATCCGTTCTGGATTCCCGGCGGCTCCTGTACCGGCAGACACGACAAACCGCGCAAAAGCGGTTCCGCCCGAGGCGGAACCTGAAGCAAACGCCGTTGCGGCTGAACCTAGAACGTTGGAGCCACCGGCTTCTCAAAGCGGCTCGGAACCTGTTTCCCGACAGGCGGAATCGCCGGTCGGCGTTGCGGAGCCGCAGGGGATGAACACCATGACAAGTGCCATTGTAGCGGATGCGCAGGGGACGCTTCCGGATCTTCCGGAGCCTGCCGCATCAACCCAAGAGGCACGGATTATTCCGGAACAGGGGGACATGCCCGTTCCTATTGATTGCTGGCCAGAAATTCTGGAGCGCCTGGCTAAGACCGATCCGCCTTTGTGTGGCCTGCTTGCAGGCTCTACAGCGCAGATTATCGGCCCGGCGGTCTGCATTACGTCCAACAGCGGGATGCTCTCTTCCATGCTCCGGCGGGACGGTGCGGCAGGGCGGCTGAGCGAGGCGATTACTGCCCAGCTTGGGAAGAAGTACCGCTTGCGAGTCCGTTCGGTTGAAGCGCAGGCGCCGCAAACGTCCAAACAGGATGAACTTGCCAAACTGTTGCATGCAGCGGAGGAATCTGGCGTGCAGGTTCATATCAAGTAGAAGTATCTTTGCGCTGTGGCAGAAGAAACCGTTTTTCTGTATAGCGCCTGAACCATAAAAAAGTAAAAAATATGCGGAGGTACCATTATGAAATCACGTTTGCCAAAGGGAATGGGCGGTGGCCCTTCCAATATGAATGCTTTGATGAAGCAGGCACAGAAGATGCAGGCAGATATGACCGCCCTTCAGGCCGAACTTGAAGAGCGCGAATTTACCGCTGCGGTTGGCGGCGGTGCAGTTGAAGTGGTTGCAAACGGCAAAAAAGAGTTGAAATCCCTGACCATCAAACCGGAGGTCGTCGATCCGGAGGACATTGAAATGCTGCAGGATCTGGTCCTCAGCGCGGTCAATGAAGTCATGCGTCAGATTGAAGATACCACCAACAGCGAAATGGAGAAGATTACCGGCAGCGGTGGTGCGTCTATTCCGGGGCTGTTTTAACAATGGCGGCTGAATACAATCCGCTTCCGCTGACCAAACTGATTGAGCAGTTTGCTTCGCTGCCGGGAATTGGCATTAAAACGGCCCAGCGGCTCGCCTTTTATATGCTGACTTTGACCAAAGAGCAGACGGAGGCGTTTGCCAATGCAGTGGTGGAAGCGCATGAAAAAATTAAGCGGTGTGCGGTCTGCCAAAATTTTACCGACCAGCCGGTGTGCAGCATCTGCTCTTCGGAGGAGCGCGATCATTCCATCATTTGTGTGGTGGAGGGGCCCAAGGACGTTGTGGCGTTTGAACGCACCCGTGAATACAAGGGAACCTACCATGTGCTCAACGGCCTTATTTCGCCGATGGACGGTGTTGGGCCGGATCAGCTTACTTTGAAGGAACTTTTGGCACGCCTTGGCGATGGGATGGTGAAAGAGGTTATCATGGCAACCAACCCGACCGTAGAGGGCGAGGCGACCGCTATGTATCTTTCACGGCTTATTAAGCCGCTTGGCGTTAGGGTCACACGGCTTGCGTACGGGATACCGGTTGGCGGTGAACTGGAGTTCGCAGATGAAGTGACCTTGTTTAAGGCGCTGGAAAACCGCAACGAAATTTGACAAAAGGGAGGACATTTTATGCCGGGGAAAGTCATTACGGTCAACCGCAAAGCGCGGCATGACTATTTTGTGATGGAAACCTACGAGACCGGCATTGAATTGTTCGGGACCGAGGTCAAATCGCTGCGGGCGGGTACGGTCAACCTGAAGGATAGCTGGTGCAGCATTGACAATGGCGAGCTGTTCATTTTGGGAATGCATATCAGTCCTTATGAAAAGGGAAACATCTTCAACCGCGATCCGCTGCGTGTCCGCAAGCTCTTGATGCACAAAAAGGAGATTATGCGGCTGTTTGGCATGGTCAAGCAGGACAGTTATACCTTAATACCGCTGTCACTCTATTTTAAGGGTTCCCGTGTTAAGGTTGAACTTGGGCTTTGCAAGGGCAAAAAGCTGCATGACAAACGTGCGGACATGGCAAAACGCGATGCAAAGCGGGAAATTGACCGGGCGCTGAAGGAGCGCAACCGCATATAATCCGGCCAAAAGCATAAGATAAAAAGCAGGCATGTGCCTGTTTGAATATGGGGGCGTAAAGGTTTCGACGGGGATTTTGAATCTTGGTAAGCGGGTAGAGTGGGCGAAAACTCTTTAAAAGTCGCACCTAAATATAAACGCTAAATCAAATACTAGAACTTTAGCATACGCTGCATAATTGCGGCTCGTCCTCGATTTGAGTACCACGGCTTATCTTGGGCGCACATGAGTGGTGAACGTCCTGCCGGCGAGCCTGTAACCGGTTGGATGTACAGAAGGCTACCGTGTTGACGGCCTGTTTATCGGCTTGTCGATACGGGAAATTTTGTAGATAAACTACACCCGTAGAAAGCCTTGAGGACGAATTTTCGGACGGGGGTTCGACTCCCCCCGCCTCCACCAAAAGTGCAAGAACCGCCTATTTTAGGCGGTTCTTGCACTTTTATACACGATTTATCCACGAATTTTCAGTGGATTTTGTTTAGCACGGCCACTGCCCGTTCTTCTTCACGGGGGTATAAATGGCTGTAGGTGTTCCAGGTAATCTCAATTTTGGAGTGCCCAAGCCGCCGCGCAATCTCCTGGATGTTAATTCCTTCGTTCGCCAGCAGGGAAGCGTGGGAGTGCCGGAAGTCGTGGATGCGTATCCGCGGCAGACCGGCTTTTTCTGCAAAGAGGCGGTTTTTGTGGTCCAGGCTGGTGTCCCGCAGGCATTGGGGCCCTCCGCAAACCCGCCAGTCCGCTGTGAATCCATCCGCCTGTTGCTGCCGCGCTCTGTGCTCGTCCAGTAGAACGGCCAGCGGCTCCGGCATTTGCAGGTCGCGGTAGGAGGACTTGTTCTTCGGCGGCGTTTCCACATCGCCGCCCCTTAGTTTCTGCGCAACGCTGCGCCGTACATGGATGGTATCCCCCTCAATATCTGTCCATTTCAGCGCATTGATTTCGCCCTTGCGCATGCCGGTGTAATAAGCAATGGAAAAGAATACATAGTAACCCCAGTCGGTCAATGTGGCGCAATTTTCGCGGGCTGCGGCGATGTATTTTAAGAACTGCTCCGGCGTGTAGTATTGGAGCTTGTCCGGCTGCATCTCAAAGTAGACCTCTTTAAAGTTGCCGATGTTGTGCAGCGGGTTCCGGGGCAGGTACTCCATCCTGACCGCATAATTGAGCATGGTGCGAAATTCAGAAAAAATATTTTGCTTTGTCCGGATGGAAAGCCCGGCCTCGGATACCGACGTTTTCCACTTTTGCAGCACCGGGTTGTTCAGCTTGTCAATTTTACAGTTTCCAAGAGTGGGGAGGACAAAGCCGGATAAAACCCGCCTGGTTTTGTCGTAGGTAGTTTCGCGCACCTCATGCTTTTTCACCTTCATGTATTGGTCATAAAGCTCCTGCAGCGTCATGCGGTGGGCAATGGACTGTTCTTTTACCTGCTGCATTAGGGCCTTTTCCAAGTCTTTTGCTTCCTGGGAGCCGTAAACCACTCGTTCCGTCTGTCGCGGCTGCCCGGTGGAATCGGTGTAATTCACCCGTACCCGGTATTTTTGCAGACCATTTTTGGTGCCTTTCATTTTGTAAATGGGCATAGCCGCACTCCTTTCCTGAAAAAAAGGCCACTGCAAACCTGCAGCAGCCATGGTGTAAATGCTCCTCCTGTGCCAGTCCCAGCAGGGGGAGGGGGTTGTTTAATAGCCATTCTGAGAGGCACCATAAACAGCCTGCTCATGGGTAAAGCCTTCATATTCTAGCTGGGAAATTAATCTCTCACGGGAAAAAGCAGAATATTTTAAATATTGTTCGGCGCATTTGGCCGCTTGTTCGTTCCAATTTGCGCCGCAGTTATCAGCACCGTATTGGGCTTGGGAAGAGGTGAATTTCTCGTATTTTAATTGCTTGATTAGACCGTTGTAAGAAAATGCGGAATATTTCAGGTAACTTTTGGCCTGCTGCAGTGCGTTCCTCTGCCCAGTTGTTGTGCCATCTGACGGCTGGGAGGGGGCGACAGACTGTGGCTCAGAAGCCTGCGCCTGTGAACTGGAACTTTGCGGCGCGGATTGCTGCGGAGCCTGTGACGCGGCTGGCTGCGAGGTCTGCGGCGCTGAGGACTGGCTTTGTGTTTGAGAGGCTGCGCCGGAATCAGAAGCTTCTGAGGCTGTATCTGAAGTGTCAGATGCTGTACTTTCCGTATCCTCTGCGGAAGAAGCACCACCACGCTGTTGTATTAAATCATTCAAAGCCTTTACGTTATCTTTTATGCCGGATATGTTATCTGATTCAATATTTGAATTAAGCTCTGAAAGTTCGTCGGTTATTTTTTCTGCTCGCAGCCGTTTTAAATATTTCAGCGAAGCATCTTCACCGTCAAGAACAGCGTTTTGCTTTACAAATTCTTTTGTGATTTTTATGCTTTCTAACACGGTTTTCTGCGCTTCTGATTGATTAATTTCACCTTCCATATACTGTTTTGCGGCATCAATGGCCTGATATCCGGCGCTTTCTACATCTTCATAAGAAAGTTGGGAGCTTTGCGCAGAACATCCACACAACAGCAAAAGGAGGAAAAGCGTACACGCAACTACTTTTTTCATAACCTTCCGTCTCCTTTATTTAAGTTTATTGCTTGCCATGTACGACACGGGTTGCACAACTACAGCGGTGGCATTAATAACAACACCAATTATATTCCCAGTAAAATTGACATAATTAAAATTCATACCAATGAGCGCATTGGCGCCAAGCTTATCTGCCTTTTCGGCAAGTTTGAAAACGCGGATTGCTTTTTTCCGCATAATGCGCAAATCATGATTACCATTCCTTTCATTGTAACGAAAAATTTTTTAATTCTCTCCGAAGCACCGTTTACATGGCATATAGCCCCGTTCCTCTGCTTCTTCAACGGTCACTTCATCCATGTTAAGATTCACATACTGGCATCCCGGCAGATGATAACGTTCACCGCTTTTTCCAATTAATACTTTGCCGTCGCTTTGCGTCTGTTTTGTCGGTGCGTCGGGTGTTGTCTGTATGGCCGAAATAAATGAAACCGGCGGATTTTGTTGTTGAACAACCTGATATGTAGTGATAGTGCCCACCAAAACCAAAAGAACAGCTACGGTGCACGCTATAGGGTGTAATCTTGTAAACTCTTTCAACTGCTCAGAAAACCGCTTTAGAAGGCCTTGTTTCGCAGGTAATGCAATGCTATTTTCCCTCTCGGTGGCGGGCTTAGGGACTTCTCTTTGGTAAACTGGCTGTGGATTTGTCTTTAATTGATAACGGGCATAATTAGTTATCAGCTTTTGCTCAATTTCGTCATTCTCTTTGTGCCGCGCCAGCAATACAAAAACATGTTCTGCACGGATACCGTCCAGCAGTGTTTTGCTTTCAATCGCCTCAATACTATCTAAATCCATAGCTTCCAACAGGCAGATGGGCGCTGCCACTTGGTAGGCGAAAGCATCGGCCTCTTGTTCCTGCCGGTTAGCAATGTTCTCATCCGGGGATTTGCCGAGCACACCGTCGTAGGTATGATTTAAATAGATATGACCAATTTCATGCAAAATACAAAATAGCTTCTCTCCATAGGAAAGCTCGTTTTTGTACATGATGGCATGGATGGGCTGGTCTTTTTCGTTCTTTTTCAAAAAAGTAAAAGCCGGTGCTGTTGTGTATTTTTCCAAACCAAATGTTTGAATAAAGCCGTGGGCCTCCCTGTAGTCAAAAAGATAGAACCCCATGCTTTTAACCAATTCACGCAGATTTTCCAGTTTAAGGGGATAATTTAAGATCTCCTTTTCCAAAATAAACTCATTGGCAAGCCGAATAATGTTTGTATTGCCCATTTTAATCACACTTCCCTTTTAAATATTTGTGTAATTATACAATACTATATCAGCGCCAATATTTCACTGCTAAAATTTAAGAGAAATTACTTTTCGGCTTTGTTTTTGTCCTTTTGTGATACTTCCTGCGCTTTCCGCATTGCCTCAAGCATCACGAGCATCGCTTCCTGTTCCGCATCAGTCACATAGATAATATCAACTTTATCCATACCTTTACGAAGCACCATGCCTTGACCGGCTTGCAGCTTTTCCACCAATTCTTTGGCAATATTATTTTCCAGTGTTGCATTGGATTTTGTCTGTTTTTCGGTTTCATCTTCCCAGCCCATAAGGTAAGCAGGAGTCGTCCCAAGGGCTTGGGCAAATTCTATAACTTTAGACTGCGTTATATCATTTATACCTGATTCGATTTTATTTATAGTAGAACGAGATCTATAACCTAATTTTTGTGCTAGTTCTTCCTGTGACATACCAATTGCTTCGCGTTGCTGTTTTATGCGTTGCCCAATACTCAACTCAATCCCCCCTTATTAATAACTTTATAATATATTAAGCAAGATTTAAAGTCAACATTTTTTTATTTTTTTGAAAAAATATGTTGACAAATAATCTCCAAGGTGATACACTATGATTGTAGATTAAAAATCAACATTATAGATAGGAGGTGATAACTTGACAGATACGATTGCATTAAAAGAATTAATAAAGAGCAGCGGATTAAAATACCAGTTTATTGCATCTGAGCTTAATATTACTTATCAAGGCCTTAAAAATAAAATTGAAAATGTCAATGAATTTAAAACTGGTGAAGTCGATGTTCTGTGCAGACTATTATCCATAACTAGTTTGCGAGAAAAAGAAAAAATTTTTTTTGCTAATTAAAGTGATTTTTAATCTACAAA